>JACKCJ010000001.1 GCA_020634075.1 Dehalococcoidia bacterium
CCGGGATCGCCGTCCGGGTGTTCTCGGACGCCGACATCCCGATCCAGGTCGCGCTCGGCAACTACGACCTCGGCATCGCGAGCCGCACGTGGGTGGACGAGCTCCTCGTCCGGCACCGGCTGGACTCCGTCGTGCCGCTGCGGCAGATCGACGTTCCGACGGCCGAGCTGGTCGTCGCCGGCGGCGCGGGCGTGACCCTCGACTCGCTCGCGCAGGGCGTCGTCCGTGTTGCCACGGAGTACCCGAACCTCGCCGCGCACTACCTCGCCAACGCCCGCGTGCCGGACTACCGGCTCTTCGAGGTCTGGGCGCAGGCCGAGGCCTGGCCGCCCCAGGACGCCGAGCTGGCGATCGCGCCGCGCCCGGCCGTCGAGAAGGAAGGCCTCGAGGTGCTCGGCGAGGTGCACCTCGGCGGGGTGTGGCTGATCGCGAACCGCGAGTCACTCGCGAACCGCGACCTCTCGGCCGCGCTCGAGCCGCTGCTCCGCATCCCGCGAGCGACCGAGTCGCGTGGCATCGTGCAGCCTCGACCGCTGGAGATCACGGCGCGGAAGCGCGCCGTGGAGCAGCCCGCCGAGCGCGAGGTGTTCCGCATCGCCGTCCCGGACGGCCACGCCCAGCGCCACACGGTTGCCGCGCTCGCCGATGCCGGCATCTCGTTCCCCGGCTACGAGGCCGACAGCGCCTCGCGCTACCCGGACTCCGGCCGCGACGACGTGCAGATCAAGGTGATGCGGCCGCAGGACATGCCGCGTGCCGTCGCCCTCGGCCAGGTCGACCTCGCGCTCACCGGGCGCGACTGGCTGCGCGCGTTCATCGCGACGTTCCCCGGCGCGCCGGTCGTCGAGCTGTGCGACCTCAAGCGGTCGAAGTACCGCCTCGGAGCGGTCGTCACGGAGGACCTCCCGGTCGAGACGATCGAGGAAGCCATCGCGTACTGGCGGAGGGACGACCCGGAGAAGCCGATCCGTGTCGCCTCGGAGTACGTGAGCCTCGCCGACGAGTACGCGCGCTCTCGCCACCTCGGGCGCTACCAGGTGATCCCGATCTCCGGCGCCTCCGAGGGGTTCGTCCCCGCGGATGCCGAGATCCTCATCGAGGGCACCGAGACCGGGACGACGCTGCGGGCGAACCGGCTGACTATGATCGACGTGATCATGGAATCCACGAACTGCGCGATCGGGGCCGTTGAACGGCCCGCCGGAAAGCGCGGCGAGCTGCGGGACGACTTCGTGGCGCGCATGGCGCGCGCCGCGGAAGCCGCGGCGGTCGACTAGCGGAGCGCCCGATGCCCTCGCTGGGATCGCACCTCCTCCGGGCGTACCGGGTTGCGGAACGCCTCGGTCTCCCCGAGATCGAGGCCGACCGTGGTGCCTTCCTGCTGGGGGCGACGGCGCCGGACATCCGCGTGATCACGCGGCGCGACCGCGAGGACACGCACTTCTTCCGGCTGGACGATCTGGCGGACCAGGACTCGGTGGCGCGGATGTTCCGCGAGAACCCGAGCCTCGCGATGCCCTCGGGCCTCGACGCGGCGACGACGGCGTTCATCGCGGGGTACCTGACGCACCTCGTCCTGGACGAGACGTTCATCCGCGAGATCTACCGGCCGAACTTCGGCGCGTTCTCGCCGATCGACGAGGACCCGAAGTCGAACGTCCTCGACCGCGCGCTCCAGTACGAGTTGGACCGCCGCGACCGCGAGGCGTCCGACGCGATGGAGCGGATCCGCGAGTCGCTGGTGCAGTCCGGTCCGGTCCGCGACATCCCGTTCATCGAGGATGAGTACCTCGTCGAGTGGGTGACGGTGTCGGCGGACGTCGCGGCCCAGCCGGCGGACTACAGCCGCTTCCGGCGCATGATGTCCCGCCATCTCGCGATGGCGGGGTACGACGAATCCACGATCGACGACGCGTGCGAACGGCCCGGCGAGCTCGTCGAGGAAGCCTTCGGCATCGTGTCCGAGGAGCGCATCCAGCGCTTCTGGCGCGAGGCCGACGAGGCGATGACCGAACGCGTGAGGGAGTACCTCCGATGACCACGACCTCCTCGCTGCGGATCGTCGAGGACATCGCCGACGCCCGCGCGACCATCCTCAAGCGTGCTCCGCTCGGCGAACCGGTGCTGGCGCCGCCGGTGCAGGCATCGATCGACGAGCTGTGGGGCGCGCCGACCTCTCCGGCGGAGCACGTCCGCAAGATCCTCGCGGCCGTGGAGGCCGAGGGCGACGCCGCGGTGAAGCGCTTCAGCCAGCAGTTCGACCGCTCCGAGTACGACGCGATCGAGGTCTCCGGCGATGAGATCGCTGAGGCCTTCGGCCAGATCACCCAGGCGCAGCACGATGCGATCGCGTTCGCGGTGCAGCGCGTCAGGAGCTACCACGCCACGCAGATGCAGCACGCGCCGACCTCGTTCACCGAACGGGGCACGGGGATGGTGGTGCGTCCGCTGCGGCGCGCCGGCATCTACATGACCGGCAACGAGGCAGCGCTGCCGTCCTCGGTGATCCACACGGCCGTCCCCGCCGTCGTCGCGGGCGTCGACGAGATCTTCGGCGTCACGGCGGCGCGTGCCGACGGCACGGTGAACCCGCTCAAGCTCGTGGCGGCGCGGCTGTCCGGCGTCCAGCGGATCTTCCGAGCCTCGGGTGCGCAGGCGGTCGCCGCCCTCGCGTTCGGCACCGAGACCATCCCGCGCGTCGACAAGATCTTCGGCCCGGGCGGCATCTTCGTGACGCTCGCCAAGCAGCAGCTCTTCGGCCGCGTCGGGATCGACGCGATCTACGGCCCCACGGAGACGCTCGTCCTCGCGGACGACACGGCGAAGCCTGACCTCGCCGCTGCCGATCTGCTCGCGCAGGCCGAGCACGACGTCCTCGCCACGCCGGTGCTCATCACCACCTCGCGCCGCATGGCGGAGGCCGTGGCCGCCGAGGTGGACACGCAGCTCGCGACGCTGGAGCGCGAGGCGATCGCGCGGGCCGCCGTCGAGCGCGGCGGTGCCGTCGTCGCTTCGAGCATCCAGGAGGCCGTGGAGCTGGCGAACGAGTTCGCACCGGAGCACCTCTGCGTCCTCGTCGAGAAGCCGGAGGACGTGCTGCCGCTCGTCCGCGCCGCGGGGGGCGTCTTCCTCGGCGAGTCCTCGCCGGAGGTGCTCGGCGACTACACGGCCGGGCCGAGCCACGTGATGCCGACCGGCGGCTCCGCGCGATTCGCGTCGCCGCTCTCGGTCCTCGATTTCCTGAAGGTGATGTCGGTTGTGGCGCTCAGCGAGGAAGACCTCGCGCGCCTCGGGCCGTACGCGGCGGAACTCGCACGCGCCGAGGGCCTGACCGCCCACGCGCGCAGCATCGAACGCCGGCTCGAGGGCCGGTAGGAGGGCAGTCGGATGCCGACGTTCAACCCACGAGCGGCGCTGCGCCGCGCCCTCCCGGCGTTGCCCGAGTACGCCGCGCTCGAGGACACGAACGAGCTCGCCGCTCGCTTCGGCATCAAGCCCGAGGAGATCGTGAAGGTCGACGGGAACGAGAACCCGTACGGCCCGTCACCGAAGGCGCTGGAGGTCCTCGCGCGCGTCGCCTATCCGGTTCACCAGTACGGGGACGCCGACCAGAAGGCGCTACGCGGCGCGCTCAGCGCACACCTCGGGGTGCACGCCGACGCCATCGTCTGCGGCGCCGGCTCGGACGAGCTGATCGAGATGCTGTTCCGCCTGTTCGTGGAGGAAGGCGACCGCATCGTCACGGCTTCGCCCACGTTCGGGATGTACGCCTTCAACGCCCAGGTCGCCGCCGCGGAGATCGTCGACGTGCCGTTGCTGGCCGACTGGCAGTTCGACACCGAGGGGCTCGTCGACGCGGCGCTGCAGTCGAAGATCACCTTCATCCCACGCCCCAACAATCCCACGGGGAACGAGATCCCCGATTCGGTGATCGACCGGCTGATCGA
Organism: Dehalococcoidia bacterium; assembly: GCA_020634075.1. Lineage (GTDB taxonomy): Bacteria > Chloroflexota > Dehalococcoidia > UBA2979 > UBA2979 > W-Chloroflexi-9. The sequence goes on from JACKCJ010000001.1 coordinate 3,948, forward strand.
GACCGGGACGCTCCTGGTCATCGACGAGGCGTACATCGAGTTCTCGCAGACGCCGTCGCTTGCTCAGCGGGCGGCGGAGACGCCTGGCCTCATCGTGCTGCGGACCTTCTCGAAGTGGGGCGGGCTGGCGGGGCTGCGTATCGGCTACGGGGTGATGCACCCCGAGACGGCCATGATCCTGATGCAGACCAAGGACCCCTACAACGTGAACGCGGCCGCGGAGGCTGCCGCGCTCGCGTCGCTGGAGGACGTCGAGACGCTGGACGAACGCGCGTGCACCCTCGCGGGCGAACGTGACCGGCTCATCGAGGAGCTCGGGGCGCTCGGCTGGGTCTTCCCGTACCCGAGCGACGCCGTGTTCATCCTGATGCGGCTGGAGGGCATCACCGGGCGCGACCTGCGTGACCGCCTGCGCCAGCGCGGCATCTTCACGCGCTACATGGACTCGCCCCGACTCCAGGACCACCTGCGTATCTCGATCGGGTTGCCGGAGCAGAACGACCGCATCATGGAGGCGTTCCGCGCCATCGGACAGGAGATCGGACGTGCCTAACGAGGTCGAACAGCCGCGTACCGCGAAGGTGGAGCGCAAGACCGCCGAGACGCACGTCCGCGTCGAGCTGAACATCGACGGCACCGGGCAGGCGCAGATCTCGACGGGCGTCGGGTTCTATGACCACATGCTCACGGCGTTCGCCCGCCACGGGCGGCTGGACCTCACGGTGCAGGCGACCGGCGATCTCCACATCGACCAGCACCACACGATGGAAGACATCGCGCTGGTGATCGGCCAGGCCGTCGACGAGGCGCTCCGCGGCCGCGAGGGCATCACGCGCATGGGGGACGCCCTCGTGCCGCTGGACGAGGCGCTCGTGCAGGCAGTGATCGACATCTCCGGGCGGCCGTTCGCGGCCGTCTCGCTGGACTTCGTCGGCGAGATGGTCGGTGACGCCCCGACGCAGATGGTGAGCCACGTCCTCCGGTCGTTCGCGACGACCGCGAAGATCACGCTGCACGTCCGCCAGCTCGCGGGCTCGAACGATCACCACATCGCGGAAGCGACGATGAAGGCGCTCGGCCGCGCCCTCGACGCTGCCACCCGCTACGACCCGCGCATCGCGGGCCAGGTGCCGTCGACCAAGGAAACGCTGACGCTCTAGGGCTTCGCGCGCCGAACACCCAGGGCGGGCCGAGACGTGTCGCTCAGGCGACCGCCGGCTCGCCGATGAGCGTCGTGCCGTCCGAGCTGACCACGATCGCCTGGCCGTCATACAGCGGGACCACGGGGAACTGGCTCCCGAAGCGCTCGATGATCTCGGCGTGCGCGTGCGCGCGCCGCTCCACGTTGTGGTGCGGCAGGACCAGCGTCTCGGTCAGGTACAGCCCCTCGAGGTAGGCGCCGTCCTCGGGCGCGTAGCGGCTCGCCTCCACCACCGGGTCGAGCGTCGGCCCAAGCACCATGGCCCCGGCGCCGATCCCGACGATCACCGTGCCGTGCGCTGCGGCCTGCCGCAGGCGGTACTCGAGGTTGTGGGCGCGCGCCTGCTGGAGCAGGTAGAACGGGTCCCCGGGACCCAGGGCGACCACGTGGAAGTCATCGAAGCGGACATCGGCCGCCTCGGGCTCGTCGAGGTCGATGATCTCGACATCGAGGCCGGCCTCCTGCAGCGCATCGAGCGCCTGGGCGAACTGCGACTCGCGGAGCTCCGGGTCGTCGAGGGCGTTCGCGGCGGTCGGAATCAGGCAGGTGCGCGTCCCGGCGGCGCGGTACTCGAGGAACCGCTCCAGGCCTGGTGCGCCTCGTGAAGACAGGTACAGGGCCATCTGACACCTCCGGCGCTGGACGGGGAGCATACCAGCCGGACATAACTGCCCGGCTCGCGCCTACGTCGTCAGCCGGAAGCCAAACGTCTCAAAGGCCTCGCGCGCGAGCTGTTCGCGGAAGTCCGGGTGCGCGATGTCGACGAGCGCCTGGGCACGCGCCCGGACCGAGCGACCGTGCAGGGCGGCGACGCCGTACTCAGTCACGACATAATACACATCGCCACGGCTGGTCACGACGCCGGCCCCGGGGCGGAGCAGCGGCACGATCCGCGACTGTTTCCCGTCGAGGGCGGTCGAGGGCAACGCGATGATCGGCACTCCTCGGACGGCGCGGGCGGCGCCGCGGATGAAGTCGACCTGGCCGCCGATGCCGCTCCAGAGCTTCGGGCCCAGCGAGTCGGCGCAGACCTGGCCGGTGAGGTCCACCTCGATCGCGGAGTTGATCGCGGTCATCTCCTCGTGGCGGGCGATCACGAACGGGTCGTTCGTGTACGAGGAGGGGTAGAGGGCCACCATCGGGTTGTCGTCCACGAAGTCGTAGAGCCGCTGACTCCCCATCACGAACGACGCGACGATGAGGCCGGGCTGGTACTTCTTCTGCGCCCCCGTGACGACTCCCGCCTCCACGAGGTCGAGGACGCCGTCCGAGAACATCTCGGTGTGGATGCCGAGGTCGCGATGTTGCGTGAGCGACGAGAGCACCGCATCCGCGACGCCCCCGATCCCGAGCTGCAGGGTGGCGCCATCGTCGACCAGCGTCGCGACGTGGGCACCGATGCGCTGCTGAACCTCGTTCGGCGCCTTGCGCGGGTGCTGGTAGATCCAGCGGTCCGTCTCGATCGCAGCGTCGATCTCGGACACGTGGATCGTTGACTCACCGAGCGTCCGCGGCATCTGCCGGTTCACCTCGGCCACGACGTACTTCGCCAGCCCGGCCGCGGGACGGGCGACGTCCACCGAGACCCCGAAGGAGCAGTACCCGTGTTCGTCGGGGGGAGAGACCTGGATGAGCGCGACATCGAGGGGGAGCGTCCCATCCATGAAGAGCCGCTCGATGTCCGAGAGGAAGACGGGGGTGAAGTCCGCGCGGCCCTCCTGCACGGCCTGGCGCACATTCGCACCGATGAAGAGCGCGTTGTGCCGGATGTGCCCGTCGAGCGCGGGGTCGACGTGCGGGGCGGGGCCTTCGAGGTGCAGCGACACCGTCTCGACACCCTCGAGGTCACGGCCGCGCTCGGCGAGTGCCTCGAGCAGCGGGGTCGGCGTCGCCGCGCCGCCGTGGAGGAAGATTCGCTGGCCGCTGGAGACCGGCGCGAGCGCTTCCGCCGGAGTCATCACCCGCATCTGGCGTCCTTCCCTCGATCCTGCCGACTGCCGACCGCCATCCTCCGGTCTCCGGCCTCGTCAGAGGTTATGAGGATTAACGCGTGCGGGCCGTCCGAGCTCGCTGTAAGGCCGGTGGACCGAAGTCTCGGGACCTTTTCGGGACTCCGAAACGAGGTCGTTACAGAGTTCAAACACGGCCTTGAGGTCGCGCCGCAGGCAGGCGTCCAACCTTGGAGGGGCAGCATCAGGCCCGCATCGCGGCGAGACGAGCACGAGGACGAGGAGCATCAGATGGCGCGCGACGAGAGCATGAAGGGCTACTTCGAGGTTCTGCGGGACTACTACGACGCGATGCAGGCGACCGCCGCTCGGGCGACCGAGCGAGGGATGCGCATCTCCCGCGAACTGATGGACGAGGTCGCCGAGCGGCAGCAGGAGATGGCCGATGTGGGGCGTCGCGCGGCGGCGGGCGAAGAGCTCCGCAGCCTCTATCCCCGCATGCTCGAATCGACGGTCGCGGCTCAGACCAGCGCGCTGAAGCTCTACCAGACGCTGCAGGAGGAGAGCATGGGCGCCTACGTGGAGGCCCGCGAGTCCATCCAGGAGCTGGTCCGCGCCTCCATGCGCTTCGCGGAGACCGCCGTGCACGAGACGCAGGAATGGAGCGCCGCGAACCCGTTCGGGACGGGAGCCACGGCTGGCTCGGCGAACAACACCACCGCCGAGGACTAGCCGGGCCGCGCCGAGGACGTCTCACCATGGTCCAGGAAGAACCGACGCCGCCCCTCGATCCGGCCGCGGAGTTGGCACAGCGGACGGTGCGAGCCACCCAACGACTCGCGTCGTTCCAGTCGGCAAACGCGCCGCTCTTCACGGTCATCCTCCAGCAGGCGGCCGACGCGCTCGCCGAGCTGGGCGAGACCGCGGCCCGTGAGCCATACCGCCTCGCGGATGCGACGGGGCAGTACTGGTCAGACCTCTGGAAGGTCCACGAGCGGGCGGTCGCGCAGGCCCAGGGCCAGGCGGTTCCGCCCGTGATCGAGCCGGCAAGCTCCGACCGACGCTTTCGCAGCCCGCAGTGGTCCTCTGACGCGGCGTACGACTCGCTGAAGCAGACGTACCTGCTCACCGCCCGCTGGATGCGGGATGCGATCGCCGCCCTCGACGCGGGGACCGATGCCACCCGCATCGCATCGTTCTGGGCTCAGCAGTGGCTGGAGGCAGTCGCCCCCACGAACTTCCCGTGGCTGAATCCGGACGTCATCGAGCGTGCCGTCGAGTCGCGCGGTGAGAGCCTCCGCCGCGGCTTCGAGCTCCTGCTGAGTGACATCGAGCGCGGCGACGGCCGCGTGGCTGTGCAGCAGACCGACTACGAGGCGTTCGAGGTCGGCCGGAACCTCGCCACCACGCCGGGCGCCGTGGTCTTCCGCAACGAGCTCGTCGAGCTGCTCCAGTACGCACCGACGACCGAGCAGGCATACCGGCGTCCGCTCTTCGTGGTTCCCCCGTGGATCAACAAGTTCTACATCCTCGACCTGCGCCCCGAGAACTCGTTCGTCCGGTGGGCCGTGGCGGAGGGGTACACGGTGTTCGTCGTGTCGTGGCGGAACCCCGGGCGCGACCAGTCACAGACCACGTTTGCCGACTACCTCCGCCTCGGGATCCTCGAACCGCTCGACGCGGTCGAACGGGCAACCGGCGAGCGCGATGTCACGGCGATGGGGTTCTGCATCGGCGGCACGCTGCTCGCGACCGCGCGCGCCTACCTGGCCGCGCACGGCGATCAGCGCATCCAGGCGGCGGCCTACCTCGCCACGCTGCTGGACTTCACGGATGTCGGTGACGTCAGCGTGTTCATCAACGAGCGATCGGTCGAGGCGCTCGACGAGGTCATGGCGAGCTCGGGCTACCTGCCGGCGTGGATGATGCAGGACACGTTCAACGCACTCCGTCCGAATGACCTCGTGTGGCGGTACTGGGTGAACGGGTACCTGATGGGAGAGGAACCGGCGCCCTTCGACATCCTCTTCTGGAACGTCGACTCCACGCGCATGCCGCACGCGATGCAGAGCGAGTACCTCCGGGCGATGTACCTGGAGAACCGGCTCATCGTCCCCGGCGGCATCGCCCTCGACGGCACCGCCATCGACCTCCGGCAGATCGCCACGCCCTCGTACTTCCTCGCCTCGCACGAGGACCACATCGCGCCCTGGCGGTCCGTGTACCGCGGCATGCAGGGTCATGGAGGCGCGAGGAGGTTCGTGCTCTCCGGCTCGGGTCACGTCGCCGGCCCGATCAATCCTCCGGCCGCGAACAAGTACGACTACCGGACCAGCGACAGCGCCGACGACTCGGCGGACGCCGAGCACTGGTACGCCTCGGCCGAGCTCACGCCGGGCTCGTGGTGGCCGGACTGGTCCGCGTGGAACCGGGAGTTCTCGGGCGACCTCGTACCGGCACGAGAGCCGGGGACCGGAGGGCTTCCCGTGATCGCACCGGCACCCGGGACGTACGTCCACGAGCGAGCAGTCGCGGTCTAGCCTCGGAGTGACGCCAGGCGAGTGAGCGGCATCGAGTCTCCAGAGCGCGTGTCTCGCCCGCATTCTAGACTCGGGCCATGACCTCCACCGCTGCTCTCGACCTCCGCGAACTGCTCTCGTTCGCCCTCGACATGGCCGACGAGGCCGACCGGATCGCGCTCGGCTACTACCGGGGCGAGCTCGGCACGACTGAGAAGGCGGACGGCACGCTGGTGACACTCGCCGACAAGGCCGTCGAGGCGCGCCTCCGCGAGATGCTGGGCCAGCGGTACCCCGACCACGCGATCCTCGGCGAAGAGCAGGGCTACACGGAGGGCGCCGCGGGCGCCGGTCGCTGGATCCTCGACCCGATCGACGGCACGCACGGCTTCGCGCGCGGGCTCCCCATCTGGGGCACGCTCATCGCGTACGAGGCCGGGGGCGTCGTCCAGCTCGGGGTCGCGTCGGGTCCTGCCCTCGGCACGCGCTGGTGGGCGGCGCGCGGCCTCGGTGCGTATCGAGGCGACACCGGCGCTTCGGGGCACGCCGGTCAGCGCATCCACGTCTCCGAGATCAGCCACATCTCCGAGTCGCACGTCCTCAATGGCAGCATGAAGTACGCGCTGCAGCGCTGGCCGAACGCGCAGGCGGTGAACGACCTCGCCTGGCGCGAACGTGGCTATGGCGACTTCTGGGCCCACTGCCTCGTCGCGGAGGGCGCGGCGGAAGCGATGTTCGAGAACGGCCCCAACCCGTGGGACCTCGCCGCGCTGATCGTGATCCTCGAGGAGGCGGGCGGCCGCCTCACCGACGACCAGGGCCGCGCGGTGATCGACGCCGGGCACGCGGTGTCCTCGAACGGCCGGGTGCACAACGAACTGCTCGGACTGCTCCGCGCCTAGCCTCCGCTAGCGCTCGCGTGCGACGAGCCACCTCACCGGGCGCGTTCGATGCTCGGTGACCACGAGGGCGACCTCGCGACCGTCCGCGAACCGCACGAACTGAGCGCGCCCGATCCACTTCTCGCGCGTCCCCGCGACCGGGTAGATGCGATACTCCGCCGCCGTCGTCGTCTGCACGTACCCGGCGGCGACCGCCATGCCCTCGGCGCGCGCGAGCAGCTCGATGCGTTCCATGACGCGGATGCTAGCCGCGGCTACGACGACAGGGTGCGGAGCTGACGCGCCCCGAGACTGACTACGGCAGCCGTCGCGAGCAGCACGGTTCCCGCGACGGCGAACGCGGCGGTCACGCTCACCGCGTCGGCGATGGCTCCGAGGATCAGCGGGCCGAGCCATCCAAACCCGATCGCCACGTTCCACGCACCGAGCGCCCGCCCCCGGAGCGCGTCGTCGACGCCCGCCTGCAGGAGGATCCACTGCAGCGCGTCGAACATCGCGGCGCAGCAGCCGATGCCGGCCGCGAGGAACAACGAGACGACGAACCACTGGGACAACCCGATCGTGAGCATCGCCGCGCCGAAGGCCGCGATCACGACGAGGAAGACCACGCCCAGCCGTCCTCGATCGGAGAGCGAGGCGAGAAGCAGCGTCCCGATGACGCCACCCACGGAGGCAGCGCCCGTGAGCGCGCCGAGGCCGCCCGCGTCCATCTCGAGGATGCGGTCCACGAGCGCCGGGAAGAGGGCCATGAACGCGAACCCGAACACCTCGATGATGACCGTCAGCGCCAGGAGCAGCGCGACGAGCGGGACGCGCGTGACGAGCTTCAGGCCGGAAAGCGTGTCGGCGAGGAAGGCGCTCGCCCGCGCGGTCCGTCGCACCGCGGGCTCGCTGATCGAGCGGTAGGAGAGCGACGCTCCCAGCATCGCCGTGGCGGCGAGGAGGAACGAGGGCGTCGCGCCGAACTCGCTGATGAGCGCGCCGGCGCCGAGCGCGCCGACCGCCGACACGGCGCGCTGGCCGGTTGAGACGACCGAGATCGCCCTCGCGCGACGCGCCGAGCCGACCAGGTCGCCGGAGAGCGTGTGGAGCGAGGAGATGTTCAGCGACAACCCGACGCCCGAGAGCAGCACGAGCCCGAGGATCAGCGGCAGGGACGCCTCGGGGTTGCGGGCGAACACGGCGATGCACAGGACGGCCGTCATCTTGAGCGCCGCGGCACTCGCGAGGATGCGGGGACGCGGGACACTGTCCGAGAGCGCCCCGGCAATCGGCCCGACGATCAGGCCCGGCGCAATGAAGGCGGCGCTCGCCATCGCCGTGATGAACGCCGAGTCCGTCTTGTCGAAGACGTACCAGCCGATGGCGACGCGCTCGGTCCAGGCGCCGAAGGCGAACATCACCGCGCCGAACCACAGCGGACGGTACCCCGGCAGCGCGAAGAGCTCCCGGATGCGCCCGAGCGGAGAAGCGACCTGCCCGAGCACCGCGTGCCCTTTCCGTCCGATTGCCGCGCGACTTCAGCGTCCGTCGAGTCTAGGGCCTTGGATGGATCCGCTCCGACACCTCAGGCCGCCCTCAGCCGGCGGGATACCAGCAGACTGAGGAGCGCGGTCGCCATCACGATCGAGCCCGCGGTGGCGAAGGCGACGGTCACCGAGGCCGCGTCCGCGAAGGCGCCCATCGTCAGCGGGCCGACGATCCAGCCGATGCCGATCGTGAGGTTCCACGCGCCCAGCGCCCGCCCCCGCAGCCGCTCGTCGACGCTGCCCTGGAGCATGATCCACTGCAGCGCGTCCACAAGCGCGGCACATGCGCCGATGCCGCCGGCGGCGAGGAGCGAGACCACGTACCAGGGCGCCGCCCCGACCAGCATCACCATCGCGCCGAACCAGAAGTAGACGACGAGGAAGGCGACGCCGAGGCGGAGCCGTGACGAGTAGGCAGCGAGGAACGCGAGCGCGAATACGCCGCCAATCGGGGTGGCAGCGTTCAGGCCGCCGAGGCCCTCAACACCGACGTGGAGCACGCGGTCGGCGATCGCGGGAGTGAGGGCAAAGAACGCGTACCCGAACACCTCGATCACGAGCATCAGGCCGAGCAGCAGAGCGACGAGCGGGACGCGCCCCACGAGCCGCAGCCCCTCGACGGTGTCCTTCAGCAGCGACACGTCCGCAACCCGGTGCCGCTCGCGCGGCTCGCGAATGCGCTGGTACGCCAGCGCGCCGAGCCCGGTGCAGGTCGCAGCGATCGCGAGCGCGAACGTCGGGCCGAGGGCCGTGACCATGAAGCCGCTGCCCAGCGCTCCGGCGGCCGAGACGGCACGCTGCCCGATGGAGACGAGACTGATCGCGCCGGCTCGGCGCTCGTGGCCGACGAGGTCGGCGGACAGCGTCTGGAGGGACGAGAAGTGCAGTGTCTGGGCGATGCCGCCACCGGCGAGGAGGGCGAACACGGCGAGCATCGAGCCGGACGCGACAGCCGTGAGCACGGCAAGCCCAAGGATGGTCAGCGCCCTCCCGCCGATCGCGAGGGAGAGCACGCGGGGGCGGGAGGCTCGGTCGGCGATCGCGCCGCCCAGAGGGCCGAAGAAGAAGCCCGCGCCCATCTGCGCGGAGACCGCTGCCGAGGTCAGGAAGGCGGAGTCGGTCTCGTCGAAGATGTACCAGCCGATGGCGACGCGTTCGATCCACATCGCCGTCGCGGTGAGGACCGCGCCGAGCCAGAGGGCGGGGTATCCGGAGGCGGCGAAGGGCTCGGCGATCCGCCGAACAGGTGCGACGCTGAGCTGCACCGTCCCTCGCGTTCCACTGGGCGGATCGTGATCCGACCAGTGGAGGCTAGGGTGGGTTCGTTACGCGGACGTGACTTCCATCACTCCGACCTCGAAGTCCTCGATGACCGGGTTGGCCAGCAACTGGCGGCACATCTCACGGACCTGGGTCTCGGCGGCCGCTGCGGACTCCGCGTCGACCGTGATGTCGATCCGCTTGCCGACGCGGACGGCGGTGACGCCCTCGAAGCCCAGGCTGTGGAGCCCGTCCTTCACGGCGAGGCCCTGCGGGTCGTTGATGACCGGGCGGAGCATCACGTTGACGTGGGCGATGAAGGTGGCCACGGGGCTTCCTCTCGGACGGGGAGTCGTCGAAGCGGTCTGGTTCAGGCAGCCGGCGGAGGGAGTTCCTCGCCGGTGATGAGACGGTACGCCTCCTGGTAACGCGCGCTCGTCTCGTCCACGATCTGCTGCGGCAGCATCGGGGCCGGGGCAGTCTTGTCCCACGGCAGCGACTCCAGGTAGTCGCGCAGCGGCTGCTTGTCGAAGGACGGCTGGTCGCGTCCCGGCTCGTACTGGTCGGCCGGCCAGAAGCGCGAGGAGTCCGGGGTGAGCACCTCGTCCACGAGGCACGGCTCGCCGTCGATCAGACCGAACTCGAACTTCGTGTCCGCGACGATGATCCCACGCTGCCGGCACTGCTGCGCCCCGAAGCCGTAGAGGGCCATCGAGCGCACCTTGATCGCGTTCGCGTACTCAACGCCGACGAGCTCCTCGACCTGCGCGTACGAGATCGGCTCGTCGTGCGCCGGCGGCTCGGCCTTCGACGACGGCGTGAAGACCGGCTCGTCGAGCCGGGACGCCATCTGCAGCCCGATCGGCAGCGGCACACCGGAGACGGCCATCGTGCGCTGGTAGTCCTTCCAGCCGGAACCGGCGAGGTACCCGCGGACGACGCACTCGACCTTCAGGATCTCGGCGCGCTTCATGACCATTGAGCGTCCGAAGTACCGCCGGTCGGTGATGCCGTACTCCTCGGCGTTGGTCTCGTCGAGGACGGCGATGAAGCCGTTGGGCACGACGTCGCCGGTCTTCTCGTACCAGAACTTGGAGATGCGGGTGAGCACCTCGCCCTTGCGGGGGATGCCCTCGCCCATCACCACGTCGAAGGCGGAGACGCGGTCCGAGGCGACGAGCAGCAGCCGGTCGCCGGGGAGCTCGTAGACGTCGCGCACCTTGCCCTGGTGCAGCTTCGGAAGGTCGAGGTCAGTCGTGAGGATCGGTGCCGGGTGAGCCACTGGCGGTCCGTCGATTCAGATGAGGCCGAGGCGCCGGAACGTCTCGTCGGTGTGGGTGAGGAAGGCGCGTGGATCGAAGATCTCGTCCAGCTTCGCCTTCGGCAGTCGGGATGAGGCCTCGGGGTCCTGTTCGAGGAGGCCGCGATACGGCACCTCCTCGCGCCAGGCGCGCATCGAGTTCTTCTTCACGATGGCGTAGGCCGCCTCGCGCTGCATCCCGCTCTCGATGAGGGCGTTCAGCACCTTCGAGGAGTAGATCAGGCCCTGCGTCCGCTCGAGGTTGCGGAGCATCCGCTCCGGGTAGACCACGAGGCCGTCCATGACGCCGGTGAAGATGTGCAGGGCGTAGTTCAGCAGCCCGGTCGCGTCGGGCAGGATGATCCGCTCGGCCGAGGAGTGCGAGATGTCTCGCTCGTGCCAGAGCGCGACGTTCTCGAGGCCGGTCGTGCCGTAGCCGCGGAGCGTGCGGGCGATGCCACACACGCGCTCGCAGAGCTCGGGGTTCCGCTTGTGCGGCATCGAGGACGAGCCGGTCTGGCCGCCCTCGTCGAACGGCTCCTCCGCCTCGAGGATGTCGGTGCGCTGCAGGCCGCGGATCTCGGTGGCGAACTTCTCCAGCGACGCGCCGATGCCGGCGATCACGCTGAGATAGAACGCGTGGCGGTCGCGCTGGATGACCTGCGTCGTGATCTTCGCGACCTCGAGGCCCAGGCGCTTGCAGGCGTTCTCCTCGACCGAGGGGGGCACCGAGGCGTGCGTGCCGACCGGGCCGGACATCTGGCCGACGGCGACCTGCTGCCGCGCGAGCGCGATCCGCTCTTCGTGGCGCCGAAGCTCCTCGACCCACACGGCGATCTTCATGCCGAACGTCGTGGGCTCCGCGTGGACGCCGTGCGTACGGCCGATGCAGATCGTGTCCTTGTGTTCGACGGCGCGACGCGCGATCACCTCGCGGAGCTGCTTCACCTGCGCGTCGAGGAGATCGAGCGCCTCGACCATCTGGAGGCACGTGGCGGTGTCCCAGACGTCGTTGCTCGTGAGGCCGTAGTGAATCCAGCGCGACTCAGGGCCGAGGGAGTCCGCGACGGACCGCAGGAAGGCGGTGACGTCGTGGTGGGTCTCCTCGATGTACCGCATGACGTCCGGGACGTTCACGCGCGCGTTCTGCTCGACGAGGCGCACGTCCTCGGCCGGGACGACGCCCTCGTCGCCCCACGCCTGCACGACCGCGATCTCGACCTTCAGCCACAGCTCGAACTTGCGCTCGTCGGACCAGACGGCAGTCATCTCGGGGCGGGCGTAGCGAGGAATCATGCGGGCCTCGGACTAGGTCGTTGGTCGGCTCGTTCGTGAGGGCATCGGACGAGGTGGGGATACCTCGAACCCCTCTAGATCGCGAAGCGCCGCACGGAGGCGGCGCAGGCGATGCCGAGTGGCAGGTGTGTTCACGAATGAAGTCTACGGATCGAGGTCGGGTGGGGCAACGGGAAAGTTCGGATGTGTGGATTAGGCACAGGCGTTAGCAGTTCGAGTGAGCCCGTTCGCAGTCAGTCCGCCGCATCAGCCTCGACCTGCGCACGGTCCTGCCGGCTCGGGCGCGGGAGCGTGATCAGCGTCACGGTCGCGACGCCGAGGAGCACCATCGCGACGATCCACGCGGGGAGGAACGAGCCCAGGTAGTCCTGCGACATCCCCGTCGCGGGCGCGCCGAGCGAGGCGACGGAGATCCCGAGGATCATCGAGATACCCCGGATCTGACCGATGTGCAGCGGCCCGAAGTAGCGCGGCCAGATCGTCTGCTGGCTGAGGTTGAACGAGACGGCGCCGATTCCGTACATGATCGTCGCGACGAACACATGCCAGGGTTCGCTCACCATGATGGTGACGCCGAACGTGCCGATCATGAACGCCGTCGCGAAGGCGGAGACCCACTTCGGCTCGACGCGATCCACGAGCCAGCCGGTGGGGATCGTGATCACGGATCCAACCGCCGCCTCGGCTGAGAGGGCGAGCGCCACGATCCCGGGGTCGATGCCCTGGTCCACGTAGAAGGGGATTCGGAAGAGGCCGAGCGTTGTCACTGCGACCTGCCTCAGGCCGTCGACGGCGGCGAGCCGCCAGAACGTCGGCGTTCGCATCGCTTCGGGGCGAGTGAACGAGTACTCGACCGCGTCGTCCGCGGTCTCGCCTCGCGCACGAGCATCGGCGGCCGCGGCGGCGGCGATCTCGTCGGGAGTGAAGCCATCCGGGAGCGCGCCGACGTCCTCCGGTGACCGCCGCACGATGACGAGCGCCACGAGCCCGATCACCGCCGGCCCGAGGATGGCGAGCGTGAGCCAGGCCTGCCGCCAGCCGTAGGTGTCGATCAGCCACTGGGTCGTCGGCGCGAAGATGAAGATGCCGATGGGTGTACCGAGGAAGGCGACGGACAGCGCGCGCCCTCGCCGGAACCGGAACCAGCGCGAGATCGTGACGCTGTTGTAGAGGTTGCCGCCCTGGCCCTGGAGGCCGGTGAGGCCGGCGAAGGCGAACAGCACCACGATCTGCCAGCCGTGGTGCACCTGCGACAGGCCTACCAGCACACCGCCCATGATCAGGCCGGCGGCGAGCATGGGAAGCCTCGCGCCGCGGGCGTCGATGATGCGGCCGATGAAGTACGAGGAGCCGGCGAAGCCGATCAGGCGTGCGGTCTGTGCCCAGCCAAACCACGTCTGGCCGATGCCCAGCTCCTCGGTCATCGGCTTGATGAACTGACCGGAGTTCACGCCGCCCATGGCGGTGATGACCGAGCCCGAGGCCAGGAGCCCGGCGACGATCACCCACCCGTAGAAGAACCGACGTCCGCCGATGCGCATGCGCCCTCCGAAGAGGGCGCAGTGTCTCCGCCCGCAGCCGGAGCGGCTAGGGGGCAGGACTAGTCGTTGGCGAACTCCTCGCGGACCGGCGCGAACACCTCGACCAGCAGCGAGTCCTCCAGCGCGACCGCCGAGTGCGGCACGTCGCCCGGGATGAGGTAGGAGTCACCGGGCACGACCTCGGCCTCGCGGTCGCCGATGCGGAAGCGCACGCGGCCGGTGATCACGGTGCCGGCCTGCTCGTGCGGATGCGTGTGCTCCGGCACCTCGCCGCCCGCGGCCAGCTCGAAGCGCACGAGGGTGTGGCCGTCGCCCGAGACGAGCGTGCGCCGGATCACGCCGGGCACCATCTCGATGGGATTGGTCTCGCCGAACGGTCGGACTCGGATGTCAGCCAACGTCGCCTCCTCGTGGCGTGCCGGATCGTTGCCGACCGATCAGTACCACGAGGAGGCGACGGGCGCGGCGCTACTGGACCGTGACGGTCGACGACCACACGCTCGCCGGCGGCTCCGAGGTCGTCGGGCGCGCGTAGCTGAGCGTCACGGACGTGGTGCCGGGGCTCACAGCGAGGAAGTCGAACACCTGGTAGCCGGGAGCGCCGACGACGTCGGTGGTCGGCGCGACGTAGAACGGCTCGCCCAGCGGGACGAGGATCGCCGTGTTCGGCGAGTCGGTCACCGTCCACGTGTACCCCGTCGACGCATTCGACTCGAGGACCACTCGCACTCGGTCGCCGGCTGCCAGCGTCACGGTGCCGCCGCTGTCGGTCTCATCGAGACGGACGTCGGGCCGGGCGTCCGTGCAGCCGACGAGGAACGCGTCACCGGCCCGGAACTGCGTCGGGAAGGCCTGGTTCACGAACGCCGGGGACTCGGGGCGGTAGATCCGCCAGGCGCCACCCACGGTGACGGCGAGGTACTGCGGCTCACAGTCACGGAGGCGCAGGTCAAGCATCAGCTGATCGCGATCCCGGTCGCGGTCCATGACCATGATCCCGACACCACCACTGACCGGGGGCTCCGCGCGGAACGGACCGGGCCCGTAGCCCGCCCCGTTTCCCGGACCATTGCCGGGCGTCTGCGCACCGGCGGTCGCCAGCGCCGATGCGAGCACCAGGCCGCCAATCAGGCCCACGACGAACCGAACCTTCCTCATGACAGGATCCCTTCTGACGCCGACCTATCCCTCAGGATGCACGTCGAGCGTCGCCGGCGACCCCGCCACAGGTCCGGGTCATGCTAGGACGAACGGACCGCCCTAGCGGTAGCCGCCGCCGAGTACCGGGTCGGGACCGATGATGTAGTGCGCGAACTCGCGCGCCACCTGGTTCGCCTCGTGGCGATCTCCGAACAGCGCCGCCTCGTCGCTGCCGTCGTCCACCGGGCGCACCTCGTGCGCGCCCTCGCGAGCGACGCGATCGAGTTCATCCCGCACCTCGTCGATGCGATGGGGGTCGACGTTCGTCGGCCGCAGGTTGCGGTGGAGGAACTCGCGGTTGCCGGTCAGGGCGTGGAGCACAGACTCGGCGAGCGGGCCGCGCCGGCCGCCCCAGGCCGCGATGAAGTGGAGACAGATCTCTGCCGGCGGTTGCTGGGGCGGGATCGGGATCGCGTCGTAGTCCGCGAGGTCGACGCGGCGGCGGCATTCGGGCATGGGACAACGGACAGTGGCCATGCAGCGAGTGTAGGCGTGGCCTGCCGCAACGACCGCCTGCGGTAGGGTGGAATGGGGTCGCGCAACGGGACGGACTGCGCGATGAAGCATCCTCGAACGCTCTTGCTGGTCGGCGCGCTCGCGTTCGCGTTCCTCGCGGGGTGCGAGGACCAGGGCGACGGCGTCACCATCGCCGGTCAGGACGGCAGCACCATCGACGTCGGTTCCGCCACGGCCACCGCGACGGTCACGGCCACCGCGAACGCCGGGACCGAGGGTGCGACGCCGGCAGGGGCGACGCCACCGGCCGGCGAGACCGCCACCCCGGAGCCAAGCGAAACCCCGACTCCCACCGCGACCCCGGCGAGCAGCAGTGGCGGCACGTCGGCCGGTGACGCCTCGGGCGTGCCGTACTCGACCTCGGACGTGCGGGCAGCGATGGAGGCCGCGGACGTCGGGTTCGAGGTGGACGACGAGCGCGAGCCGCTCTGCGCGGACACCTCCGTGCCTGAGACCGCGTTCGATGCAGGTGGATCGAGCTGGGCGCTCTGGGTGTACCCGGACAGCGCGGCCCGCGAGTCCGAGTGGGTACTGGAGGACGGACAGCTCGCCCCGCAGGTCGAGGACTGTGCCCCGCCGACCGGCTTCAACTACTTCAACGCCAACCTCGTGCTCGTGCTCACCGAGCCCGGCGGGGCTCAAAGCGAGGTCGTGCGCGACGCGTTCCTGTCGGTGGGTAGCGCGCCGGGCCAGTCCGAGTAGCGGGCGCGGGTCGGCTAGCGGGCGAACTCGAGGGGGAGCGACGCCTTCGCGCCGATGTCCGTGCGGTAGTGCGCGCCCTCGAAGCTGATGCGGCGCACGTTGTCGTAGGCACGCGCGCGGGCGTCCTCCATCGTGGCGCCTCGCGCGACGACGCACAGGACGCGGCCGCCCGCGGTCACGAGGCGCCCATCGCGGCGTTGGGCGCCGGCGATGAAGACCTGCACGTCGTCGTCGACATCGCCCACGCCCTCGATCGGCTTCCCGGTCTCGTACTTCGCGGGATACCCGCCCGAAGCCATCATCACGCCGACGGTCGCGACGTCATCCCACTCGACGTCGACGGAGGCGAGCGTCCCCTTCGCGCAGGCCTCGAGGATCGGAAGCAGGTCGGAGCGCAGCTTGGGGAGGAGGACCTCGGTCTCCGGGTCGCCGAAGCGGCAGTTGAACTCGACGACCTTCGGGCCGTCCGCGGTCAGCATCATGCCCGGATAGAGGACGCCCCGGTACGGCCGCCCCTGCGCCGCCATCTGCGCGACCGCACGCTCGGTCACGCCGATCCGAATGGCCTCGGCGTCTGCATCTGAGAGCCAACCGGGCGGGGAGTAGACGCCCATCCCGCCGGTGTTCGGCCCCTGGTCGTCATCGAAGACCGGCTTGTGGTCGCACGAGAAGGGCATGTGCCGGACGGTGACGCCGTCGGTGAAGGCGTGCGCCGACGTCTCTCGGCCGTACATCCGTTCCTCGATCACCACGCGCGCACCACTCGCGCCAAAGACGCCTTCGCGCATGGCGGCGTCGATGGCAGCGACGGCCTGGTCAGCGTCATCGCAGACGGTCACACCTTTGCCGGTCGCCAGCCCGTCCGCCTTCACGACGCACGGCCCTCCGAGCGACCGGACGTACTCGGTCGCGGCATCGGCATCCTCGAAGGCACGGGACGCGGAGGTGGCGATCCCGGCCTGTGCCATGAGGTCCTTCGCGAACGACTTCGACGACTCGATCTCGGCGGCTGCCTGCGTCGGTCCGAACGCGGGGATGCCGGCTGCCGCCAGGGCGTCGACGACGCCAGCGGCGAGGGGATCCTCGGGCGCAACGACGACGAGGTCGGCGCGGATCTCCTCGGCGAAGCGGCGGACCGACTCGACGTCGGTCGGCTTGAGGTCAGTGACGTTCTCGCCGAGGTCGAGCGTCCCGGCGTTGCCGGGCGCGATCCAGAGCTTCGAGAGCAGCGGCGACTGCGAGACACGCCAGGCGATCGCGTGCTCGCGACCGCCAGACCCGAGGAGCAGGACGTTCATCCCCACGAGACCGCTACTCCCACTCGATCGTGCCCGGCGGCTTCGACGTGATGTCGTAGACGACGCGGTTGATCGCGCGGACCTCGTTGGTGATGCGGTTCGAGATCTTCGCGAGGAGGTCGTACGGGAGGCGTGCCCAGTCGGCGGTCATCGCGTCCTCGGCGGTCACGCAGCGGATCGCGAGCGTGTGGCCGTAGGTGCGGAAGTCGCCCTGCACGCCGACGGACTGCGTGTTGGTGAGGACCGCGAAGGCCTGCCAGAGGTCGTAGTAGACCTTCGCCTTCCGGATTTCGTCCATGACGATGTAGTCGGCGTGGCGGAGCACCTCGAGGCGCTCGGGAGTCACCTCGCCGATCACGCGGATCGCGAGACCGGGGCCGGGGAACGGCTGGCGGAAGACCATCTCGTCCGGGAGCCCCAGCTCCTTGCCGACGCGACGCACCTCGTCCTTGAACAGGTTCCGCAGCGGCTCGATCAGCGTGAGCTTCATGTCCTTCGGCAGGCCGCCGACGTTGTGGTGGCTCTTGATCTTCACCGCCGCGTTGTTGCCCGTGCTCGCCGACTCGATCACGTCGGGGTAGGTCGTGCCCTGCACCAGGAAGTCGACCTGCCCGAGGGCGCGCGTCTCGTCCTCGAAGAGGCGGATGAACGTCTCCCCGATGCGCTTGCGCTTCGTCTCCGGATCGGTGACTTCGGCGAGCTGCTCGAGGAAGCGGTCGGTCGCCTGGACGTGGTTCAGCTTGATGTTCATGTGGCTGCGGAAGGTCCGCACCACGTTCTCGGCCTCGCCCATCCTCAGCAGACCGTTGTCCACGAAGATGCACGTGAGCTGGTCGCCAATGGCGCGATGCACGAGGGCGGCCGCGACGGCGGAGTCGACGCCGCCCGAGAGCGCGCAGATGACCTGGCCGTCGCCGACGGCCTTCTTGATGGACTCGACGGACTCCTCGACGAAGTTCCCGGCCGTCCACGTCCCGGCACAGCCGGCGACGCCGAACAGGAAGTTCGCGATCAGCTCCTGGCCCTGCGGCGTGTGCACCACCTCCGGGTGGAACTGGATCGCGACGCGCCCGGCGCTGTCCGCCATCGCGGCCATCGGCGCGTTCTCGGACTGGCCGATCACGCGGAAGCCGGAGGGGAGCTGCACCACGTGGTCGCCGTGCGACATCCAGACGGCGAGGTCGGCCGGGAGGTCCTTGAAGAGCGGGTGCTCGGCCTCGGCGACGCGCATGACGGCGTGGCCGTACTCGCGCGCGGGCGCCGGGTCCACCTTGCCGCCGAGGGCGTGCGCGAGCAGCTGCATGCCGTAGCAGATGCCGAGCACGGGGACGCCGGAGCCGAGGACGTACGGCGGAAGCGTCGGCGCGCCGGGCTCGTAGACCGAGGCCGGTCCGCCGGAGAGGACGAACGCCTTCACCTTCAGGTGGTTCAGCCTCTCCGCGGGCGTGTCCCACGGGAGCATCTCGCAGTAGACGTTCGCCTCGCGGATGCGTCGCGCGATGAGCATCGAGAACTGCGAGCCGTAGTCGAGCACCACCACGGCCTCGGGCGCGTTCGGCGCCGGCGTGAGGACGTTGCCGGGCTCGCGCGCCTCGGCGATCTCGAGGTACGTCGCGACTTCGCTGTCGCCGGAAGTACGGATGCGACCGGACCTGTCTTGCGCAGGAGCCGGAGCCTGGGGTTCGTCCGCCATGAGTTGGTTGGGAGTCCTTGCCCGGGGAGGGTGGGCGACTAGGCGGGGATCGTACAGAGGGCTAGATTGCGGGTCAACGAAACAGCGACGATCGCGCGTCATTACAGGCGTTGAGCAGCGCCTGGCGGCGCCTGGAGACCCGGGAGGGCCATTCTGCCCATCATCGGCCCCGACGCCATCGACGACGTCATCGAACGCCTCAACTCCGGTGGGATCGTCGCGATCCCGACCGACACCGTGTACGGCCTGGCGTGCCTTCCCACGCACGAGGGCGCCCTGGGCGCGCTGGCGGACCTCAAGGGCCGGGAGCGCGACCAGCCGATCGCCGCGCTGATCGACTCGGTCGCGGACATCATCAAGTTCCTCGTCGTACCCAACGCGCTCGACCCCTACGTGTCCTTCTGGCCGGGCGCGCTCACGGTGATCGTGAAGGCGCAGCCGGGCGGCCTCCTGCCGCCGGTCGTGACCGCCGAGGGCACGGTGGGCGTCCGCAAGCCCGACGACCGCATCGCCCGGGCCGTCATCCGCGGCTGCGGAGGCGTGCTCGCCGTCACCAGTGCGAACCGGCACGGCCAGGCGCCATGCACGAGCGCGGAGGCGGTCGCCGCCGAGTTCGGGCCGGGGCTCATCGTCCTCGACGGCGGAAGCCGTGACGGTGGCGTCGCGTCGACCGTCGTCGATGCATCTGGGGATGCGCCGCGGATCCTCCGCGAAGGGCCGATCACCGCCGCCGACCTCGGGATCGGGTCGTGACGCCTCGGCCGAACCCGTTCCTCCACCTCGAGGAGTGGTTCGCGGCAGCCCGACGCGAGGATCCCCAGCCCGAGGCTGCCGCGCTCGCCACCGTCGGCGCCGACGGCCAGCCTGCGAACCGGCTCGTGCTCGTCCGGCTGTGGGACACGCGCGGGTTCGAGGTGTTCACGAACCTCCGGTCGAGGAAGGCGCACGAACTCGGCGACGAGCCGAAGGCAGCGCTGACGTTCCACTGGAAGCCCCTCGGGCGACAGGTGCGCATCGAGGGCTTCACGGAGGCGATGAGCGCCGCCGAGTCCGACGCCTACTGGGCGAGCCGCCCGCGCGGCAGCCGCATCAGCGCGATCGCCTCCGACCAGTCCGAGCCGATCGAGTCCCGCGATGCGCTGCTCGCGAAGCGGGACCTGGTCGAGGAGCGCTACGAGGGCGTCGACGACATTCCGCGCCCGGCGCACTGGGGCGGCTTCCGCATCGTGCCGCTCCGGATCGAGCTCTGGCAGCACGAGGACAACCGCTACCACCAGCGGCTCGAGTATTCCCGCTCCGCCGTGGGCCGCCCCTGGCGCAGCCAGGTCCTCCAGCCGTAGCACTCCGCCCGGACCTGTCGCTCGTTCGCAACCCCGGGGACTGCGAAGCGCACGCGCTCGTGACCGTCGTCACCCGATCCTCGCGCGCATGGTTTCGCCCTCGAACCGCTCGACGCTCCACCACGTCAGCGATGCCGATCCCGGCTATCGCCGCATCCGGCGTGGGAACTCCTTCGAGTACGTCGACCCGGACGGCGAACGTGTCGAGGACGACGCGACGCTGGAGCGCATCCGTTCGCTGGTGATCCCCCCGGCGTGGGAGGACGTGTGGATCTGCCGTGACCCGCGCGGCCACCTCCAGGCAACCGGCCGCGACGCCCGAGGGCGGAAGCAGTACCGCTACCACGAGCTGTGGCGCGCCTCCCGGGCCGAGACCAAGTTCGGGAACATGGTCGCGTTCGGTGAGGCACTCCCACGCCTCCGGCGCCGCGTGGAAGAGGACCTCGGCCGCCGCGGGACACCTCGCGAGAAGGTCATCGCCACCGTCGTGCGGCTGCTCGACGTGACGGGCATCCGCGTCGGGAACCTGCAGTACGCGAAGGAGAACGAGTCTTACGGGCTGACGACGCTCCGGAACAAGCACGCGAAGGTGAAGTCCACCGGGGTCGTGTTCTCGTTCCGAGGCAAGAGCGGCGTCGAGCGGACGATCAGCGTCAAGGACCGACGCCTCGCCCGCATCGTTCGGCAGTGCAAGGAGATCCCGGGCTACGAGCTCTTCCAGTACGTCGACGAGGACGGCGACCGCCGGACGGTGAGTTCGCAGGACGTGAACGACTACATCCGCGAGGCCACCGGCTCGCACTTCACCGCCAAGGACTTCCGGACCTGGTGGGGCACCGTGCTCGGCGCGACGGCGCTCGCCGAGGCGGAGGAGCCGGCGTCCGCGACGCGGGCGAAGCGCGAGGTCGCCCAGGCGATCAAGCACGTGGCGGGCGTCCTCGGGAACACGCCTGCCGTCTGTCGCAAGTCGTACGTCCATCCCGCCGTCATCGAGGCGTACGAGCAGGGCGATCGAATGCCGTCGATGCGGCCGTCGCGCTGGCTGTCGTCCGAGGAGCGCGGAACGCTCGCGCTGCTGCGCGCGTGCAAGGCGGCACCGGCTGCGGCTGTCCGAGAGACTGAGGTAGCATGAGCCTTCAGGAGGTCTCATGCGCGTTGCGATCGGTTCTGACCACGCCGGGTTCGAGCTGAAGGAGATCCTCCGCGCGGAGCTCGCCGAGCTGGGCGACGACGTCACCGACTACGGGACGGACTCGCTCGAGTCGTGCGACTACCCCGACATCGCCGTCCCGCTCGCGAAGGCGGTCGCCGCGGGCGAGCACGACTTCGGCATCCTCATCTGCTCCAACGGCGTCGGCCCATCGGTCGTCGCGAACAAGATCCACGGCGTACGGGCGGCCGTCTGCCACGACACCTTCTCGAGCAAGCGCGCCCGCGAGCACACGGACGTGAACGTGCTCTGCCTCGGCGCGTGGGCGATCGGGCGCGGTGCGGCCTCCGAGGTCATGCGCGCCTTCCGCTCCGCCTCCTTCGAGGGCGGCCGCCACGAGCGGCGCCTGAACAAGGTGAAGGCGGTCGACGACGAGATGCGCGCCGCTGCCGGCACGGACGCTTAGCGCTCGTGGCGCCTGCCAACCTCGCCGGGCGCGTCCGCAGCGGCGCACGCCAGGCGACGGGACTCGCGAAGGCGATCAAGCGCACCCTCGACCACTCGTCGTTCCCGCCCGCTGAGGGCCGCCTCGAGGTGCGAGGCACCGACGACCGCATCGAGATCGTGCGCGACCGCTGGGGCGTGCCGCACGTGCTCGCCTCGACTCCCGCCGATGCGTTTTTCGGCCACGGCTTCGTCCACGCGCAGGACCGGCTCTTCCAGATGGAGGGCGCGCGACGCACCGCCGCCGGCCGACTCTCCGAGATCGCCGGGCCGTCGACGCTCGCCAGCGACCGGCTCGTGCGCCGGGTTGGACTCAACCGCGCCGCGCGCGCCGACGCCGAGCAGATCGCGGGCAGCGACCGCCAGCTCCTGGAGGCCTACGCGCGAGGCGTGAACGAGGGCGTCCGCCTGCTTCCGGCGCTCCCGCCCGAGTTCGCCCTCCTCGGCGACCAGGTCGAGCCGTGGAGCATCGAAGACACGATGCTCGTCGGGCGGCTCGTGATGTTCGGCTTCGCCGGCAACTGGAACACCGAGCTCGTCCGGGAGCGGCTGGCGGCTTCGCTCGGCCCGGAGCTCGCGGCTGCGATCGACCCGGTGCATCCGCCGACCTCGACCGTGACGGGCGAGGGATACACCCGCGCCGCCGATGCGCTGCTGCGGACCTACACGGACGCGTTCGGCACCGGGGGCTTCACGACCCTCTCCTCGAACGCGTGGGCGGTCTCCGGCGCGCGCACCGAGAGCGGGCAGCCACTGCTCGCGTCTGATCCGCACGTGGACGTGGCCCTCCCGGGTTTGTTCCACGTCGCCCATGTCCGGGGCGGAACCCTGGACCTCGTGGGGGCGGGGATTCCCGGGATCCCAGGCGTGGCTATTGGACATAACCGACAGGTGGCGTGGGGCATCACCGCCGGGATGGCCGATGTCTCCGACTGCTACATCGAGGAGTTCGAGTCCCCGACGTCGCTCCGCTACCGCACGCCCCAGGGCTGGGCGGAAGCGTCCACGCTGACCGAGCGCATCAACGTCCTCGGACGGGAGGCGGTCGAGGAGCACATCGCCGTCACGCGCCACGGGCCGGTCGTGAGCCCGGCGCTGCGCGGGGAATCGCGAGCGATCGCGCTCAACAGCTCCGTCGTCACGGGCGAGGACATCGCGACGCCATTCATCGCGCTGTCCCGAGCGGCGAGCTTCGGGCAAGCCGAGCGCGCCGTCGACGGCTGGGCGAGCACGACGTTCAACTTCATCCTCGCGAGCACGGACGGGCACATCGGCTACCGCTTCGCCGGGCAGGTGCCCGCGCGCGACGCGGGCGTGGGGCTGTTCCCCCAGCGTGGTGCGACCTCTGACGGGCCACCGCCGTTCCTCGCGCCCCACGACTTGCCTCGACTCATCGATCCGCCCGACGGCGTCGTCGCCTCGGCGAACAACGCGCCCGGCGGGCCGCATGAGCTGGGCGAGGAGTGGTGCGAGCCGGCGCGCTGGGAGCGGATCACCTCCCGGCTGCGCGAGCGGGAACGTCACACGGTGGCGTCGTTCTGTGAGATCCAGCTGGACCGCTACTCCGCGAACCTCGTGCGGCTACGCGCCGTCATGCTCGACGCGATCGAAGGCACGCCGGGCTCGGAGTCCATCGTGGACCTGCTCCGCGGGTGGAACGGGCGTCTCGACTCCGGCGACCCTGCCGCCGCGCTCGTGCACGCGACCTACCGCACGCTGGGCGTCGAGGTCGCGGAGCGCGTCTCCGGCGGCCTCGGACGCGTCTCGATGGGCGCCTCGATCGATGGGATCCCGGTGAACTCGGCGTTCGCGTACCGCTCCCAGGGGATGCTCGTGCGAGCCGCCGAGGAGGCGCTGGCTCCCTGGTACGAGGGGCCCGAGGACCGCGATCGGCGTGTGCGGGGCGCCGTCGGCCGGGCGGCGGGAATCCTCCAGCAGTCCTCCGGAGCGATGGAGGACTGGTCGATCGGCGACCTGCAGACCATCCCGTTCGCGCATGCCCTCCACGACGTCCCCGGCGCCGGTGCCCAGTGGTCGCGGGGGACGAGGCCGTTCGGCGGCGACCTGAACACGATCGTGCAGGCGCAGGGCTCAGCCTGGCGTACCCACAACTCCGTGCGGATCGCGCCCGGCTATCGCCAGGTGCTGGACCTCTCGGACTGGGACGCCTCCGTGTTCATGCACCCGACCGGCGCATCCGGCATCCCGGGGCATCCGCGCTACGACGACTGCATCGATGAATACGTGGCAGGGGCGTACCGTCCGTTGCTGTTCAACGAGCTCGCGATCCGCGCGGCCACCGAGGCCACGCTGATCCTCGAGCGCGCGAGCGGGGAGTCCACCGATGTCCACCCTGGCTGACCGAGCCGCCTCCTACCGCCCGGCCATCCAGCGCGAGATGCGCGCGGCCGTCAGCGACCGTCCTGAGCAGCTCTACGCATGGATGCGCTACCACCTCGGCTGGGAGGATCGCGACGGACAGGGCGTCGAGGCGTCCCCCGGCAAGCTGATGCGCCCGGTCGCGGTGCTGCTTGCCACGGAGCTCCTCGGTGGCACGGTCGAGCACGCCCTCCCGGCGGCGGCGGCGGTCGAGCTCGTCCACAACTTCTCGCTGCTCCACGACGACGTGGAGGACGCCAGCGAGTTCAGGCGCGGACGCCGGAACCTCTGGACCTTCGCGGGGGCCCCGCAGGCGATCAACACGGGCGACGGCATGTTCGTCGTCTCCCGCCTCGCGGAGTACCGGATGCTGGACGCCGGGGCGGACCCGGCGCGTGCGATCGAGGTCATGCGCGAACTGGACGAGGCCTGCATGCGACTGGTCGAGGGGCAGTACCTCGACATGTCGTTCGAGACCCGCCACGACGTGACGCTGGACGAGTACCTCCAGATGGCCGGTGGGAAGACCGCGGCGATGTTCGCGGCCCCATTCGCGATCGGCGCCATCCTCGCGGGCGCATCGGAGGCGACGGTGGCAGCGCTCCGCGCCTACGGGCGACACGTCGGGCTGTCCTTCCAGATGGTGGACGATGTGCTCGGCATCTGGGGCGATCCGGCGGTCACGGGCAAGCCGGTCGGCGACGACCTGTCGTCGCGCAAGATGACCTACCCGGTGATCCTCGCCCTCGAATCGACCGAGGAAGCCGGAGACTCCCTGCGTCGTGCGTATGCGTCGTCACCGGGGCCGGATGACCGCATCGACGCGATGGCGGGGTGGGTGGAGGCGACGGGCGCGCGCGCGGCGACCGAGGCGAAGGCGCGCGAGGAGCTGCGACAAGCGATGGACGCCCTCACCGGATCGGGACTTGCGCCCGACGCCATCGAGGTGCTCGCCGAGTACGCTGAGGCGGCGGTCGGTCGAGTGTCCTAGGTAGGAGCCGGGATTTGGTCCGTATGCGAACCCGCCACGCTATCCGCTCCCGAACCCGCCAGATTGCCCGAGCTCAGAGCGACTTCGTATCATCGAGCCGGGTCGCGCGTGTCTTCCCCGACGCCCGTCCGCAGCCCCGAGATCGAACCCACTGTCCATACGACGCCATCGTCGACCGAGGTGAGCAGCCCACGCACGGGTCTCCTGTCGCGCGGGTCGGAGGGTGCCGGTGAACAAGAAGACGGTCCGCGACATCGATGTGGCCGGGAAGCGTGTCTTCCTGCGTGTCGACTACAACGTCCAGTTCGACGAGGGCGAGATCCTCGACGACTACCGCCTCCGGGAGTCGATCCCGACGCTCGAGTACCTGATCGAGCAGGGCGCGAAGACCATCATCTGCGCGCACCGCGGCCGCCCCGGCGGGAAGGTCGTGGAGGAGCTCCGCAACGAACCGGTCGCCAAGCACCTCGCGACGCTCATCGGCCGCGAGGTGAAGTCGGTCACCGACTGCGTCGGCCCGGAGGTCGACGCAGCAGTCGCGGCGATGCAGCCCGGTGACCTGCTGCTCCTCGAGAACGTCCGCTTCTACGCGGGCGAGGAGGCGAACGACCCGCAGTTTGCGAAGCAGCTGGCGGCGCTGGCCGACGTGTTCGTGTCGGACGCGTTCGGCACGGCGCACCGCGCACACGCCTCGGTCGTCGGTGTCGGCTACTACCTGCCGGCCGTCGCGGGCTTCCTGATGGAGCGCGAACTCGAGTACGTCGGCCGCGTCGCCACGGACGGCGAGAAGCCGCTCGCGGTGATCCTGGGCGGGGCGAAGGTCTCCGACAAGCTGGCCATCCTCAAGAACCTCGTGGACCGCGCCGCGCTGATCTGCGTCGGCGGCGGCATCGCGAACACCTTCCTCCGCGCACAGGGCATCGATGTCGGCGCCTCGCTGTACGAGGCGGACCGCATCCAGGACGCGTACGAGGTGATGCGCCTCGCATCCTCGCGGAACGATCTCCGTCTCCTGATGCCCACCGACGTCGTGATCGCGGACGCTGCCGGCACGCGCATCAACACCGTCTCGGTGAACCGCATCCCGCCTGGATTCCGCATCCTCGACCTCGGGCGCCGCACGCTCGAGGACATGCGCGAGGCGCTCGCGCCGATGAAGACCGTCGTGTGGAACGGCCCCGTCGGCTTCTTCGAGCGTGAACCGTTCGACCGCGGGTCGATCGAGGTCGCGCGGATGCTCGCGGACCTCGTCGGCGCGATGACGGTTGTCGGCGGTGGCGAGACGGCGGCGGCGGTGGCGAAGGCCGGCGTCGCACAGCACATCTCGCACGTCTCCACCGGCGGTGGCGCGTCCCTGGAGATGCTCCAGGGGATCATGCTGCCGGGCGTCGAGATCCTCCGGGACAAGTAGCCGAACGCACGCGCGAGAGGGCACGCATGGAACTCGACCTGATCCGACGACTCTCACAGCCGGCCGACACGAAGGTCGTCCTGTGCGTCCTCGACGGCCTCGGAGGCATCCAGGGCCCGCGAGGTCGGACGGAGCTCGAGGAAGCGAACCTCGTGAACCTGGACCGGCTCGCGGAGGCTGGGTGCCTCGGTCGCACGCTGCCGGTCGGATACGGCGTCACGCCGGGATCTGGCCCGGGCCACATCGCGCTCTTCGGCTATGACCCGCTGACCTACGAGATCGGTCGCGGCGCCCTCGAGGCGACCGGGATCGGGTTCGACCTCGGGCCGAACGACGTCGCCGCGCGCGGCAACCTCTGCGACATCGACGCCGAGGGCCGCGTCACCGACCGTCGGGCCGGCCGCCTGCCCACCGAGGAGACCACGAAGCTCTGCGAGCAGCTCCGCGCAATCCAGTTCCCCGGCGTTGAGGTCTTCGTCGAGCCGGTGCAGGACCAGCGCTTCGTCCTCGTCCTCCGCGGCGAGGGGTTGAGCGAGGCAATCGCCGAGACCGACCCCCAGCGCGAGGGCGTCCCGCCGATCGAGGCGACGCACACGTCGCCCGAGGGCGAGCGCACCGCAGGACTCGTCCGCGAGTGGATTTCGAAGGCGCGCGAGATCCTCGGCGGCCGCGAGCGCGGCAACGGCGTGCTGCTGCGCGGCTGGTCGAAGCGGCCCGAGATGCCGCCATTCCCGGAGCTCTGGAAGCTGCGCGCGGCGGCCGTGACCGTCTACCCGATGTACCGGGGCGTCGCGAAGCTCTGCGGCATGACCTCGATCGAGGGCGCCCACTCCTTCGACGAACAGCTCGACCTGGTGAAGCAGCACTGGGACGAGTTCGACTTCTTCTTCGTCCACTTCAAGTACACGGACAGCGCCGGCGAGGACGGCGACTTCCGCCGCAAGGTGGAAGCGATCAACCAGTTCGACGCCGCCCTGCCGAAGCTGCTGAACCTCGAGCCGAACGTGCTCGTCGTGACCGGGGACCACTCGACGCCGGCGGTCATGGCCGCGCACTCGTTCCACCCGGTCCCGCTGCTGCTCTGGGGCGACCTCGTGCGGTCCGACAACTCGCACCAGTTCTCCGAGCCCTCCTGCGTGATCGGCGAGCTGGGGACGTTCCCGGCCAAGGAGACGCTGCCCATCGCCTTTGCCCACGCCGGGCGCCTCGCGAAGTACGGGGCGTAGAGCATGGCCCGCGTCCCCGTCGTCGGGGGGAACTGGAAGATGAACCTCGCGAGGCCTGCGGCCCGCGAGCTCCTGTCCGGCCTCCGCGAGCGCCTCGGTGACGTCGACGGCGTCGAAGTGCTGGTCTTCCCGCCGGCGCCGTGGCTCGGTGACGCTCACGACGTCCTCGACGGCTCACGCCTCCGCGTGGGCGCGCAGAACGCCTACTGGGAGCAGAAGGGCGCGTACACGGGTGAGATCGGACCGGCCATGCTGCAGGGCACGGCCTCACACGTCCTCGTCGGCCACTCCGAGCGACGCATCCAGTTCGGTGAGACCGTCTGGGAGACCGGCCGGAAGATGGGCGCCGTCTGCGCTGCCGGCCTCACGCCGGTCCTCGCCGTGGGCGAACCCTTCTCCGACCGCCGCGCCGGGCGCACCGAGGACGGCCTGCGTCGACAGCTCATCGAGGCGCTCCGCACCGTCGAGGCAATGCCGGACGGCTTCGTCGTCGCGTACGAGCCCGTCTGGGCGATCGGCACCGGCGAGGCCGCGACGCCCGAGGACGCGCAGGCCCGCTGCGCCTTCCTCCGGACGCTGGTGGCTGAGCGGTTCGATGCTGCCGCCGGTGACGCCGTCCGCATCCAGTACGGCGGCTCCGTGAACGCCGACAACGCCGCCTCCTTCTTTGCCCAGCCCGACATCGACGGCGCCCTCGTGGGCGGCGCATCGCTGGACGCGGACGCGTTCACCGCGATCTGCCGGGCGGCTGCCGCCTCCTGAGCGTGTCCTCGTGAGCCCGGCTCGACCCCGCGTCGTGGCCGTCGTCGGACCGACGGCCTCCGGCAAGACCGGGATAGCCGTCGAGGTCGCACGCCGCGTCCGGGCCGAGGTGATCTCCGCCGACTCCCGGCAGGTGCGTCGCGAGATGGTGATCGGCACCGCCGCACCCACCGCGGAGGAGCAAGCCGCCGTCCCGCACCACCTCGTGGGCGTGGTCGCCCCGGACGCCACCTGGAACCTGACCGCATGGCTCGACCGCGCCCGGCCGCTGATCTCGGAGATCTCGGAGCGCGGGGCCCTGCCGCTCATCGTTGGTGGCACGGGCCAGTACGCCTGGGCGCTCCTTGAAGGCTGGGATGTGCCCGCGGTGCCCCCACAGCCTGAGTTTCGTGGGCGCCTGGAGGCCCGAGCGGCGGCCGGCGAGGGCCCCGCGTTGTACGAGGAACTCCGCGAGGTCGACCCTGCCTCGGCGGAACGGATCGATCCTCGGAATTCCCGCCGCGTGATCCGAGCGCTCGAGATTGTGCACGCGACGGGGAAGCCGGTGCCGCCCCTCACACCCCGTGACCCCGGGTTCGACTGGCACGTCGTAGGCGTCCGCTGGTCGCGCGAGGCGATCCATGAACGGGCGGATCGCCGCGTCGTCGCGATGTTCGAGGCGGGACTCGTCGACGAAGTGCGGTCGCTCGTCGAGCGCCACGGGCGCGCCTTCGATGCGCTGCGCAGCATCGGCTACCGCGAGGCGCTCGCCGTCCTCGACGGCTCGATGTCGGTCGAGGACGCGATCCGGCAGACGCAGATCGAGACCCATCGCCTGATCCGCATGCAGGCGAACTGGTTCCGCGAGGACGATCCGCGCATCGAGTGGGTGGACGGCGCTGACCTCGAGGGCGCCGTCGAGGCGGTCGTCCGCGCGGCGGGTGCGGTTGTGGGCGGTGATGCGGCCCCGTAGGATCGTTAGCCCATGAGCAACATCCCGTCACCGCTCCCGTTCTGGAAGATGCACGGCGCCGGCAACGACTTCGTCGTCGCCGAGACGCCGCAACTTGACGTAACTGACGAGGAGTGGGGCCAGCTGGCCATCGAGGTCTGCGACCGCCACTTCGGCGTCGGGGCGGACGGGCTCATCCTCGTGCAGCCATCGACGACGGCCGACCGGAAGATGCGCATCTTCAACGCGGACGGCTCCGACGGCGAGATGTGCGTGAACGGCATCCGCTGCTTCGTGAAGTACTGCTTCGACCGCCGCCTCGTGACGAACGCGGACGGGGCGATGGTCGTCGAGACCGGCCCGGGGCCGATGCACTGCATCGCGACGTTCGGAGCGGACGGGAAGGTCGAGCGCGTCCAGGTGACCGCCGCCGTCCCGAACCTCGATCCCGCCGCCTCCGGCGTTGCCATCGAGCAGCCGGCGCCCGTGCTCGAGCTGCCGGTAACGACCTCGGACGCCCGGGGCGACTCGGAACAGCGCGTCGCGCTCGTCTCGATGGGGAATCCCCACGCGATCCAGTTCATCGACGAGGCTCCGGAGGAGTACGACCTCCACCGCATCGGCCCGCTGATGGAGCACCACCCGCTCTTCCAGCACCGCACGAACTACGAGGTCACGCGCGTCCTCGACCGCACCCACATGGAGATGCGCGTCTGGGAGCGTGGCGTCGGCGAGACGATGGCCTGCGGGTCAGGCGCCTGCGCCGTGATGGTCGCCGCGCACGTCCAGGGCCTCGTCGACGATGCCGTCGACGTCCGCCTGCCCGGTGGGACGCTGCGCATCGAGTGGCCGGGGCAGGGTGCTGTTACGCTGACCGGCCCCGCGCAGAAGGTGTTCGAATCGGAGTGGACGCGATGAACTCACGCCCGGCCCTTGAGACCGATCAGCCGTACGAGCTGAAGAACGCTCCGCTGCGCCCTCGACAGCGTCGCGATCTCCTCGAGCGCGACACCACGTATTCGATCGAGAGCGAGAACGGCGAGGTGATCCTCGCCTATGAGCGCGGCCAGCAGCAGGTCTGGTGGGGCTTCCGCTCCGTCGAGGACATGCGCACCGACTTCCCCCAGATGTGGCCCGAGGTGCTGAAGCAGGTCGACCGAGACCACGTCGACTACATCACGATGGACATCGCCGGCCTGCCGACGCGCACCTGGCTCGACCCGCTCCTCCAGGACGCGGACTTCGCGTTCTTCGCGGAGTGGATGGACATGGCCAACCCGGACATCGCCAGCGCCGAGGTGCCTGAGTTCCCCGAGGGCGTCCGGATGCGCAAGGCGGACGAGGACGACCTCCAGCGCTTCTACGCGATCTGGACCGAGGCGTACGGCGAGTACGGTGACGGTCCGGCGACCTTCGACTGGCTGACCGACGAGGCCGAATGGGCCGGTTGCCTCGAGGACGAGGATGGCGAGATCGTCGCGTTCGCGATGACCAGCGAGGTCGAGCGTGGCGAGGGACGCATCCTCGCGGCTGCCGTCGCGCCGGAGGCGTGGGGGAACGGCTACGGCAGGCTCGTGCTTGGCGCCGCCACCTACCAGCTCTCAGCCGCCGGTGCGGTGAAGGCCACGATCCGCGTCCGACCGGACATCAAGCAGGCGCTGCGCACCTGTGCCGACCTTGGCTACCGCCACCAGGCGGCCGGCCTCGAGTTCCGCCGCGACGTGGACGAGGACGCCATCCGCGAACGTCGCGAGGAGCGCCGCAAGGCCGGCGTGAAGGCTCGCTTCGGCGGCTGGCGCTAGCCCTCACCAGTCACCAGCAACACCCCTCACGGGAAGGACCGATCGTGGAGCTCGCCCAGCGCGTGCAGCAGTTGCCGCCGTACCTCTTCGCCCGCATCTCGCAACTCATCGCCGAAAAGCGGGCGGCCGGCGTCGACGTGATCTCGCTGGGCATCGGCGACCCCGATCTCCCCACGCCCCCGCACATCCTCGACGCGCTCAAGGCGGCCACGGACGTGCCGGCGAACCACCGCTACCCGGAGTCGGACGGCCTCCCGGAGTTCCGGCGCTCGATCGCGAACTGGTACCAGAAGCGCCACGGCGTCACCCTCGACCCTGACCGCGAGGTGGTCCCGCTCATCGGCTCGAAGGAGGGCATCGCCCACTTCCCGCTGTGCCTGATCAACCCCGGCGACGTGTCCCTGATCACGGACCCCGGCTACCCCGTGTACGAGGTGGCCACGATGTTCGCGGGCGGCGAGACCGTGAAGCTCCCGTTGTCCGAGGAGGACGGCTGGCTCCCCCGCCTCGACGAGATCCCCGCAGACGTCGCGGCGCGCGCGAAGATCCTCTGGCTGAACTACCCGAATAACCCGACCGGCGCGATCGCCGACCTCGCGTTCTTCGAGAAGGCGGTCGCGTGGGCGAAGGCCCACGACGTCGCCATCGCCCACGACCTCGCCTACGCGGACGTCTCGTACGACGGCTACCGGCCCCAGAGCATCCTCGAGGTGGACGGCGCCCGCGACGTCGCCATCGAGTTCAACTCGCTCTCCAAGGCGTTCAACATGACGGGATGGCGCGTCGGCATGGCCGTCGGCAACGCCGAGCTGATCAACGCCCTCACCCGTGTGAAGACGAACATGGACTCCGGCATTCCGCAGGCGATCCAGGCCATGGCGATGGCCGCGCTCGATGGACCGCTCGACTCCGTCGAGGAGCACAACGCGATCTACACGCGTCGTCGCGACCGCGCGATCGAGGTGCTGCGTGAGCTGGGGCTGCGTGTCGAGCCGCCGAAGGCGTCGCTCTACATCTGGGCGCGCCTGCCCGAGGGCGAGCGCTCCTCGGCGGACTTCGCGGGACGCCTCATCGACCAGACCGGCGTCGTCGTGACCCCCGGCATGTCGTACGGCGAGGCGGGCGAGGGCTACATCCGCATCTCGCTCACCACCCCGGACGACCGGCTGAACGAGGCGCTGGACCGGCTGGCGAAGTTCGCGCGCGGCGAGCAGGTCCTCTGAGGCCGCACGTCGGGCGCGTTCGTCACCGGGCCTTGCTCGCAGCGGGCAGCGTTGCCTCTACACTGAATGTGATGACATTCAGAGGAGAACGCTGACTATTCCCCGCAAGCGACCACACCCCGCGACCACTCCGCGTCCCAACGGGCCGCGTCAGAGCAGCGCGAAACACACCACCAAGCCAAAGCAGGAACGCGCGTTCCTCGTCGCCGTCGACTCCGGGCACGAGCCCGGACAGATGTCGACCGAGGAGTCCATGCGCGAGCTCGGGCGTCTCGTCCGCACCGCCGGCGGCTGGGTCGTCGGTAGCGCCACGCAGCGCCGCCCCCACCCGGACCCCGCGCATTACATCGGCAGCGGCAAGCTCGAGGAGATCACCGAGCGCCGCGAGGAGCTCGACTACAGCATGGTCGTCTTCGACGACCAGCTGTCGCCGTCGCAGCAGTTCAACCTCGAGCGGATGCTCGGCGTGAAGGTGCTGGACCGCTCCGCGCTGATCCTGGACATCTTCGCCAGCCGCGCCCGCACCCGGGAAGCGCGCCTCCAGGTGGAGCTGGCGCAGCACGAGTACCTGCTCCCACGCCTGCGCGGGCAGTGGCAGCACCTCGAGCGCACCGAGGGCGCCATCGGTACCCGCGGCCCGGGTGAGACCCAGCTCGAGACCGACCGCCGCCTGATCGGCACACGCATCGCGCGGCTGAAGAAGCAGATCGAGCAGGTGAAGCGCCAGCGCGACCTCCAGCGCTCCCGCCGGCAGCGGCAGGGGCTGCCGACGGTCGCCCTCGTCGGCTACACGAACGCCGGCAAGTCGTCGCTGATGCGGGCGCTCGCGGGGGCGAAGGTGCTCGTCGCCGACGCTGTCTTCGCGACCCTCGACCCCGTCACGCGTCGGATCGGCGCCGGCACGGGCGAGGCGTTCCTCCTGACCGACACCGTGGGCTTCATGCAAAAGCTCCCGACGCAGCTCGTGTCCGCGTTCCGAGCGACGCTCGAGGAGCTCGGCGAAGCCGACCTCCTGCTGCACGTCGTCGACGCCACGGCTTCGACGCGGGACGCCCAGATCCGCACCGTGCTGGAGACGCTGCACGACCTCGGCCTGGACGACATGCCGGTGCTCACGGTGTTCAACAAGGCAGACGGACTCACCCTGGAGGACGGCTCGCCGGTCGAGACCGAGGAGGACCTCGCGATCCTCGCGACGGAGTACGACCCCGGCGTGTCCGGCGAGGTGGCGTTCACCTCCGCCGTATCGGGCCTCGGCATCGACGCGCTCCGCGAGCGGCTCCTGTACGAGTTCTTCGGCACGCTCGGCGACGACCTGGTGTTCGAGTTCGACGAAGACGCGAGCGACGAGCCGACTCCGGCGGCGCTCGGAATCGTCGAGGGCGATCCGGAGCCCGCGGAGCCCCTCGCCGGCTAGCCGGAGCAGGGCTCCCGACTCGCATCGGTCGGCGCCGTCGGTGCGATGCGGATGCAACCTCGCCCCCCGTAGGGTGGGGTGCAGGAGGCCCGCATGGAGACCGCCAAAGACTGGGGCATCGCGTTCTACCGGAAGTTCAGCCGGGACGACGCCATGGGATCGGCCGCCGAGATGGCGTTCCGGTTCATGTTCGCGTTGTTCCCGCTGCTCGTGTTCCTCGCTGCCCTGAGCGCGTACATCGCGCGCTGGCTGGGGATCGACAACCCCACCGAGGAGATCCTCACGCAGGCGGGTGACCGTCTGCCCTCGGACGTCCAGGGCGTCCTCGAGCCACAGCTCCGGGAGATCTTCGGGAACCGCAATCCCGGACTGATCACCGTCACCGCCGTCACCGCGATCTGGGCCGCTTCGACCGGCACCAAGACCGTCATGAAGACGCTGAACCAGGTCTACGAGGTGGACGAGACCCGCCCGTTCCTGAAGAAGCAGGTGGTCGGCGTTGGCCTCACGATCATCGGTGGCCTGGTCTTCCTCGCCGGCGCGATCATCCTTGTCGTGGGACAGGCGCTCGGGCAGCAGATCGCGGAAGCGATCGGCCTCGGAAACGCGTGGGCAGTCGCCGTCACGTACGGGCGGATCCCCGTGGTCCTCGTCCTGATCGCGATCGCCGTCGGCCTCGTCTACTGGTCCGCACCCAACGCGGGACTCCCCTTCAAATGGACCAGCTGGGGCGCCGCGCTCTTCGTGGTCGCCTGGGTAGTCGCGACGATCGCCTTCGGCTTCTACGTGGCGAACTTCGCGTCATACAACGCGACCTACGGCAGCCTCGGCGCCGTGATCATCCTCATGACGTGGCTGTACCTCTCGTCGCTCCTCCTCATCGTGGGCGCCGAGGTCAACTATCTCGTGGACGCGCGCACATCCGAGGCGCGGTCCGAGGAGCGGCAACGAGGCGACGAGCCGACCAACGCGGACGCTCGCAGCAGCCGCGCCGAGCGGCAGGACCGGGCACTGGAGTCGCTCGTGCGCCCTCGCGGCGCGGACGGCGACTAGCGCTCGCGCTCGCAGACGATCGCCACGTGCTCCTCGACGAGCCGCGTGAGCACGACCGTCAGGACGAGCCCGGCGCCGCCGGGGAGGTCGCGGTTCAGCCGCGTCTCGAGTTCGTTCGTCTCGACCGGCGAGGCTCGCCGCATCACCTCGACGCGGCTCGCGCCGGCAGCCTGACACGCCTCGAGGATGCGCCGCTCCGAGAACGCGAACCATTGCCGAACGCGGAACCGGCGCGCGAAGGGCGTCTCTCGGGGCTCGTCCGAGCTGAGGTAGGCAACGCCCTCGCTGAGGTGCCACGCGCCGAGGCGCTCCGCCAGCGCTACCACGAGGCCCGCACGGCCCACGCCCGGGTCGAGGTCATAGAGGTAGGTCCCCGGCTCGCCCAGCGTCGGAGCGGCCTCCTCGGGCGCACCGTGAAGGCTCTCGCCGCTCGGAAGCACCGAGGCACGGCGCGGGGCGGTGACGGCGTCTCCGAGCCAGATGACGGCCTCCACGAGGCGGCCGTCGAGTGAGATGAACTCGATCTCCGCGTCTCCGGGCACGGCTGCGAGCTCAATCCCCGGCGCAACCTTGATCCCGGCGCTCCGAACGCGCCGCGCGACTCGGATCGCGGCGGAGAGCGGTGGACTCCATCGCTCCGGGTCGAGGACGCGGCCGGAGCCGTCGCGTCGCGCCGGATCGAGCCAGGCGGCATCGAACCCATCGAGGTCGGCCTCCAGGGCGTCGCCAACCCGCGCCTCGATGTCGGCTCCGCGGACGTGGGCGTTCGCCTCCGTCATCGCGACACGGCCCTCGTCGAGGTCGATGGCCACGACCGGCGCATGCCCGGACAGCGCGAGCGCGTCCGCTCCGGCGCCGCAACCGAGGTCGACGATGCGACTCGCTCCCGCGAAGCGCCGGGCCGTGTAGCGGGACACCACATCGCTGGTGGCCTGCTCGGCGGCCTCACGGTCGAAGAACAGCTCCGAGGCATCCGTGAACTTCGCAGCGGCCGTCGTGCGGCCCTCGGCGAGGGTGACTGCCCAGCGGGCCTCCTCGGCGGTGTGGGTGCGGCGCAGCGTGTCGATCAGCTTCAGCAGCGGGGTGCCGGCGGCGAGCGCCGCGACGGCGTCTCGCGCGGCCGCAGCTCCCTCCGGAGTGCGGAGCCAGCGGACGGCGTCGGCATCGAGGGCCATCTATCGAGGGGGGAACCGCGCCTAGCGGGGGGCGCGGAGGGCGAACGCTTCCGGCGTACGGAGCCACGGACGATCGCGGTAGAGCTCGCCCAGGATCACGCGAGCCTCCTCGACGACCTGGTCGGCGGCCGAAGCAGCGCGCCGAGCCGCGGCGTCGTCGCCACCGACGGCCTTCACGAGGTCGTCGAGCCAGGTGCCGATCCGCCGGCCCAGGCGTGTCTCGGAGGCGACGGTGCGCAGGTGTTCGAGCGGCGGGTACGAGCCTTCGTCGTCGAAGCACGCGAGACGGCAGGCGGCCGCGCTCGCGCCACCCGCAGCCGCGAGGCCCGGCGCCGGGCTGACCTCGAGCGATCGGAGCGCGCGCACCGAAGACACGAGGTCGAGGAACAGCGTGCGGGAGATCCGCTCAGGGGCGTCGTCCGGGAGGAGATTGGCTCGGAGGGCGTACTGCTCGCCGCGCCGCAGCCGGTCAGAGACGGCCTCGGTGTGCCGCGCCTGCCAGCGCGCCTCGATGGCGGCGGGGGTCGTGCCGGAGAGGAAGCGATGCAGGGCGTCGTCGCTCATCACGCTGAGCGTGACGCGCAGCCCTTCGGCGCGCGGGTGCTCGACCACCGCGCGGTCGGCGGAGATCGCCGGGCCGTAGGGTTCCGGGAGGTTCCGCGCCGAGGGCGTGTCGATCGTCAGCCAGAACGCGACGGACGAGGTCGCCGGGAACTTCGCGGGCGGCTCCACCAGGAGCAGCGTCACGCGATCGGAGACGGTGCTCCAGGGGGTTCCGGAGAGCAACGCGCGACCCCACTCGCGCGCCTGCTCCCGCAGGGCGTCGGCGGGGTCGCTGGTCATCGGTACCTCGGTGAGAGCGGGGAGGTGATCCCCGCGGGACTAGGCGATCTGGCCGTTTGCCTCGAGGGCGACCTTCACCTCGTCGGGGTTGTTGAACATCACGCCCTCGCGGAGCGAGTCGAAGCCGTCAATGACGTCGTCGCTGATGTCGTTGGCGTAGCAGATGTCGAGGAAGTCCGAGCGAGTCGGCTTGGCCTCGGGGGCGACGCGGAAGATGTGCTCCACGACCTCGGCGTACTGGTCCCACTTTGCCGGCATCTGGGCTCCTATCGTCAGCGCGGAAATCCGCGGGTGTGCATCTGGGCCGCCTGACGCGACGGCGGCGCCCAACGTAGCAGCGGGGCGGGTTGGCGGCTACCGGCCGTTACAGCTCCGGAGCGTGATCCACCACGGTCTGCTCGACCCTCGTCAGGCGCTCGGTGACCTCGAGGTCGGCGTCTTCCAGCGTGCGCCGGATCGCGCCCGTCAGGAGCGAGGCGCCACCCGCCGAGAGGAACCACTCGAGCCCCTGGAGCACGGCCAGCGATCGGACGCGTCGCTCGCCACGGTGGCGAATGAACGCGACGACGCTCCCCGCGAGAGCGGCGAGCAGGGCGAACTTGAGGGAGGCCCTGGGGAACACCGGCGGCTCCGTTCTGTCCCCAGACTAGGGCAGAGCGAGGTCAGCGGCAGTCTGCTCGCTGACGCCCGCCGGCACGGGAGGCTGGGTCGTTCCGCGGACACGGCCAACCGCTACACTCGCCGCGCATGACGGACTTCCTCGCCGGCTGGCGCTTCGCTCTACGCAGGCTGCGCGCCGGGTGGCGGTTCATGCTCGTCGCCGCCGTCGGCGTCCTCGTCGCCGCGACACTCCTCGCGATCACGCCCATCTACGCCTCCGCGATGTCCGACCTCGGGCTCTCGTTCCGCCTCGGTCGGGAGCTGCCGACGACCGAGGAGCGACTGACCTACCTCTCCGCCGAGGGCAACCGCTTCGGCGATCCCACGAGTCAGCGCGCCCTCGAGGCGATGGACGCGATCACGCGCGAACGGATCGGCTGGCTCGGCGACGCGACGCTCACCGAGGACCGCTCGCAGCGGTTCGACGTCACGTTCCCCGACTACGAGATGCCCTCGGAGCCCGTCGAGGTCCCCGACGGGACCGATGAGCCCGTCCGTCAGCCGTGGGGCGGGTACCTGTTCCAGCTCGGCGACTTCGAGGGCCACGTCGAGGTCGTGGAGGGACGCCTCCCCTCCGGCACCGATGCCGCCGAGGTCGTGCTGCCGTGGGGCTTCCAGCGGCACGCGGCGATCGGCGACGTCATCCAGCTCCGGGGCGGCGGCTTCGACGACTGCCCGAACCTCCCACCCTCCGACGACCCTCAGCAGGCCGCCGAGGAGATCCAGTGCGAGCCGACGGCGTTCGCCTCGATCAGCGTCGCGGTCACGGTCGTTGGGTTCGTGCGTCCCGACGACCTCGAAGACCCGCGATGGTCGCTCTTCCTCGGGCAGTGGGTCGCGCCGGACAGCCCGCTGCTGCCCCGCCTCGCGGACGCGCTGCCCACGGACCCACGCCGCGCCCAGGTGGCGCGGGGCGAGGGCCAGATGCCCCTGCTCACCACCCGCGAGCAATGGGACGGCGTATTCCGCAACCTCATCCCGGAGCTCAGCCACCTCCACCGCGCCGGCGTCGTCGTCGACACCTCCCGCATCGGGCTCAACGAAGTCGACTACGCGATCTCCGACCTCACCACCTGGCGCCAGGAGGTGCAGACAAGACTGAGCCTCGACGGCTTCGGCAACCTCGATGTCCTCGAGACGCTGCAGCGCTACCGAAACTCGCAGTCGTTCACGTCCGTGCCGCTGCTGATCATGCTGCTGCAGGTGGTCGGCATCGTCGTCTACTACGTGGTCATGGTGATGGCGATGCTCCTCGAGCGGCAGCAGGAGGAGATCGGCGTCTACCGCAGCCGGGGCGCCACCACGGGCCAGCTCGTCGGCCTGTCGTTCGTCGAGGGCCTCGTACTCGCGATTCCAGCGCTCCTCGTCGCGCCGTGGCTCGCGTCGCAGGTGGTCGCATGGCTCGGCCGGACGCCGACGTTCGACGCCGTCACCGGCGGGGCGGCGCTGCCGTCGACCGTCAGCCCCGAGGCGTACCTGCTCGCGGTCGCCGGGGGCGCGCTGTCGCTCTTCGCCATCCTCCTGCCGGCGTTCATCGTCGTGCGGCGCGGCATCGTGGACGTGAAGCGCGAGGAGGCACGTCCCGCGCAGCGGAGCTTCCTCCAGCGGTACTTCCTCGACTTCGGCGTGGTCGCGCTGGCCGCGCTGCTGCTGTGGCAGCTCGACCAGCGCGGATCCGTGTTCGACCCATCCTCCGTGGGCGGCTGGTCGAGCGACCCGGTGCTCCTCGCGGCGCCGCTCGCCATCACTGCTGCCGTGTCGTTGATGATGCTGCGGTTCTACCCGCCGCTGATCCGCATCGCGGCGCGCGTCCTGCTGTTGTTCAAGGGCACGGCCGCGGCGATCGGGCTGCGCCGAGCCGGCCGCGCGCCCGCCTCGTACGCCCGCGTCACGCTGCTCGTCATCCTCGCCATCGCCGTGGGCACGTTCGCTGCGTCCTACGGCCCGACCGTCGACCGCTCGTACGAGGAGCGCGCACGCTACGACGCCGGCGTCGACCTGCGCGGGCGTCTGAGCGACCAGACCGACGAGCACTTCGATGAGAAGGTTGCGACCCTGGGCGCCCAGGACGGCATCGCCCACGTCATCGGCGTTCATCGCGGCTCGATCACCGCGGCCGGCAACGTCGCCGTCCCGATCCTGGCCCTCGATCCGGAGGTCGCGCAGGAGGCGCTCTGGTGGCGCGACGACCTGGCCTCGGAATCACTCGACACGCTCATGCGCCGGCTTCAGAGCGTGGTGCCTCCGGGGGGCGGGTACGTGCTCCCCGATGGGGCTGAGAGTGTCCAGATCTGGGTGAACACACCCTCGCCCACGCGCTTCGTCCCGCGCGCGCGGTTCCGCCTGGAGGACGGAAGTTACGTCCAGGCCTTCTTCGAGTCACCGACCGCCCAGCCTGACCAGTGGGCGCCGTGGCGGGTCGCCGTCCCGAAGCACGAGGGCGAGATCGTCTTCGCCGGGATGCTCGTGGGGGACCGCCAGGACGGCAGCCTCCGGCTCCAGGGTTCGCTGCTCCTCGACGATCTCTCGGCGATCACGGCCGGTGGCGTCGAAGTGGCCCTCGATGACTTCGAAGGCGTTCAGCGCTGGATGATGCTCGGCGCGGCCGACACGCAGGAGAGCTTCGCCGTCGACAACACCGCGGCCCACGACGGCGTCCAGTCGCTCCGCTGGACGTGGCAGCCACTCATCGGCCCGCGCACGCGGTTGCTCGCCCCGTTCGACCCGACGCTGCCGCTGGCGGCGGTCATGGACCGCGCCGGGGCCGGCGCCTTCCGTGCGGACGTCGGGAGCATCGTCCTCGCGGACTTCGAGGGGATCGCGGTGCCGGTCCAGGTCCGCGCGATCGTCGACTACTTCCCAACCCTCGATCCCGGCGTCGGCAACGTGATCGTGAACATCGATCAGTTGCAGGAGATCGCCGGGCTCCTCGACTTCCCGAAGTTCGCGTACCCAACCGAGCTGTGGGTCGACTTCGCGGATGGCGTCAGCAGCGACCAGCAGGTCGCGCTCGCGGAAGCGCTCGAGGGCGGCCAGGAACCTCGCATCAGCCCCGACTGGATCGTCCAGGACGAGGCAGTCCGGACGGCGCAGTCCGACCCGACGCTGCAAGCCGCCGGCTCCGGCATCCTCGCCGTCGCGTTCGTGGCGGTGATCGGACTCTGCACCGTCGGCTTCATCGCGACCATGGTCCTCGGTGCGCGCGGGCGGGCGACCGAGTTCGCGGTGCTGCGCGCCGTCGGCGTCGGGAAGCCGGAGATCCTTCGCGCGCTCGTGCTCGAGTGGGGCGTCGTGCTGGTCGTCGGGACCACCGTCGGCGGCTTCGTCGGTCGCGAGGTGGCGCGCATCATGATGCGCTTCCTGAACGTGACCGAGACCGGGTCGAAGGTCTTGCCGCCGTTCGTCCTCGAGACGTCGTGGACGACGCTCGGGCTCGGTCTCGGCGTGCTGGCCGGGGCGGTCGCCGGGAGCCTCCTCGCCGCGTGGCTCTTCTCGATGCGGCGCTCGCCGACCATCGAGCTGCGCGTCACGCAGTAGCGGGCGTCCGAGGAACGCGAGTGACCCGCTAGCGGGAGTCGCCCTCCCGCAGGTCAGCCGGCACCCTCAGGACCGCCTCCGCGGCACCGTCGGCATCCACGCGGATCACGACCACGTCCCCGATCGTCAGCGGCGTCGATGCCGGCGCGATGCGGTAGAGCCGCGCGGGCGACGTGACGCGCAGCTGCAGGCGTGCACCGCCTCCCTCGACGGCGAACGCAGCATCCTCGACGTCGGCCGTCGCGCCCGAGCGCGTCACCTGGCCGCCCAGTGCGCCTTCCTCGAAGCCGGTGAACCCGCCCGCGGAGCGCAGCGCGACATCGCGTGGAGCGGCCGCGGAGGGCCGGTCGAGCGTGAGCGTCCGCGTGCCGGGCTCGCTCGCGCGGTCGGCCAGCTTCGAGCCGGCGAAGAAGCCGCCGACGGCGACTGCGAGCAGCGCGACCGCGAAGAGGCCGGAGCGCGCGGCGGAGGACATCAGCGCAGCTCCTCGAACGCCACGACGCCCGTGAGCACCTGCCCGAACGCGGTGTCGTCGACGCCGACGTTGACGCGCGTGCCGTCGGCAGGGATCGCCTCCAGGCGCTGGAGGTCCTCGACGGGAGCGGCGCCCACAGCGACGTCGCGAGAGCCGCCACCACCGACGTTCAAACGCACGGAGTCGCCGTCGATGCCGGAGACGGCGCCGATGACGTAGCGAGGGGCGGGCGGGGGAGTGCCTTCGAAGTCGACGACGAGCGTGTCCCGCGCCGGCTCATGCGAGTAGACATAACCGATGACACCGGCAAGGACGAACAACGCGAGGAAGAGCGCGACCGGGAGGGCGGACGCGCGAAGGCGACGGCTCATGCCGGGATGTTAGTCGCCGAGGAGGGTGTCGTAGCCGAGGGCACGGATTTCCTCGACGTACTCGGAGCGCCAGCCCGGGGCGGGGACGCGCCGCTTCCGCTCGCGGAACTCGCGGTGGTAGCGGACGTACTCTTCCTCGAGACGCTGGCGCCAGGCGGTCTCCTCGCGGAATACGTCTGGGTCGACCTCCTCGAGGTTGAGGTCGATCTCCTCGGGCGTCAGCTCGTAGTCGTCGCGCCAGTACTCGGCGAGGTAGTCGAGTGACTCTTCGAGGTCGCGGCGGCAATCGAGCATGTAGGACTCGAGGGCGGTCGTCGCGTCCACCTCGGAGCCGTGGAGGCCCTCGGAGCGCGCGCACGCCTCGCAGAGCGAGATGAGCTTGCGGGCGTCGCACTCGTCACCACGCGGGCAGTTGCGGTGACGCGGGGCGTACTCGTTGAGGGTGGGCTTTCGGGAGTAGCCGATCACGAGGGCCTCGTAATCGTGACCACAGCGGGGGCACGAGAGGACGTCCCCGAAGATCTTGTTGATGGTCTCTTCCCAGTCGATTTGCACTTCTCCGAGACCTCCCTCGCTGGACGAGATCGATCGTAGTGCTGGCGGTTTGGCTGTCAAACGAACAGGGCGTGAAGCCACTGACCGCGACGCCAGGGGCGGGGCAGCATCAGCCGATGACGCCCCGGACCGACTCGAACAGCCCTCGCTCGACGAAGGCGGCGATCGGGCCGACTGCGGCAACGACGACGATCGTCCATGCCGCGGCGCGCTGGGCCATGAGCAACGTGGGGAGCGCGAACGCCGCGGCGACCTCCGCCACGGGCACGGCGAGGTAGTCGAACGACGGGCCGATCCCGTCATTGAGCAGGATCAGTCCCTCGCCAAACAACGCTCCACCGAGCAAGCCAAGCGCCAGCGGTACCGCGACGTTCGCGCGCCAGGCGGCGCCGCAGAGGCCGAAGAACGCGCCGACCGGTACGGCCGCGACCGCCCAGGCGGAACCCGCGTCCAGCGAGAGCCGATTGGGCGCCTGCTCCGCGTCGAGCAACTCGATCGCCAGGTAGTAGCCGAGGATCGCCGCCAGCAGTGCGACGGCGCCCAGCACCGCGCCGGGTAGCGCCGCCCGCGACCTCGTCCCGAGCGCGAAGGCGAGCAGCAGCCACGGACCGGCGACGTTCGTCAGGACGCGGACGGCGGCCAGGTTCGCGCCGTCGCCCCACCAGCAGGCGACGCCCCAGAGCGCTCCCGCCAGGACCGCGTATGCGAGATCTTGCGGGACGACCGCGCCGCCGAGCTTCACAGGCCCACTAGTCCTCGAACGTCCTCGCGTAGCCGCCGGCCTGTCCGGGCATCTCCTCCACGTCGACCTCGATGCGGCCGATATTCGCATGCCCGTTCGCCTGGAGCTGCTGCACGACGCGCTCCGCGATGAACTCCGCGAGCAGCTCCGCCGTGGTGTTCTCGATCGGCAGCGCCACGACGTCGCTCTTTGGGAACGAGTAGGCGCGCTCGCCAAAGCGCACGGACCAGGAGGTGTCGCCTTCCTCGACCTGGAGCAGGGGCGAGTTCCGCTGCAGCAGGAAATGGTGGTCCAGCTCGTCACACACGTCCCGCGCGTAGCGCTTGAGCGCCGAGAAGTCGATCACCCAGCGGTCGTCCGTGAGTTCACCCTCGACACGGCAGCGCACGAGGTAGTTGTGGCCGTGGAGCGGCTCGAGCTCGTCACCGAGGGTGGCCATGTGGGCGGCGGCGAACTTCAGCCGCACGCGTTCGACGGTGACGTGTCGCTGGACGCTCATGATGATCCTCCGAGCCCGTGCCGACCGGGCGCCTGACAGACGACGAGGGCGGCCTCGTGGGCCGCCCTCGCGGTGTTCGAACCGATTGGAGCCCGGGGCTCCTAGGCGATGACCATCGACTGGAGCAGCTTCTCGACGGACGCCTGCTCGATGTTGCCCTTGGCCTTTGCCTCGGCCAGCCGCTGGTGCAGCGGGACGCTCTCGCCGGCCTTCTTGTAGAGGAGGCCGATCGGGATGCGCCGACCGCGGACCAGGTCCGCCGCAGCGGTGATGTCGGTGACGTCGTGGCTGTCTTCGATCGGGAAGGCGAGGGGCTCGATGCCCTTCTTCTCGTCACCCTTGAGGAGCGAGTACGTGTCGTTGTACGTCGTGCACGGCGACTGCACGTGCACGATCGAGAAGCCCGGGTAGTCCATCGCGGCGCGGATGTCGCCCGCGAGTTCCTTCACGCGGGAGGACATCTGCGAGGTGATGTAGGGGACACCGGCGCCGAGGTAGAAGAGGAACGGGTTCATCTTCTCCTCGAGCTTGCCCCAGCGGGTCGTCGACGTCACGACGTTCAGCTCGGTGGTCGGCGACGCCTGGCCCTTGGTGAGGCCGTAGATGCCGTTGTCCATGATCACCGCGGTGATGTCGAGGTTGCGACGCGCCTGCGGCGCGATGTGCTCGTTGCCGATCGAGAGGAAGTCACCGTCGCCGCAGACCACC
The DNA here is from genome assembly GCA_020634075.1 of Dehalococcoidia bacterium. Lineage (GTDB taxonomy): Bacteria > Chloroflexota > Dehalococcoidia > UBA2979 > UBA2979 > W-Chloroflexi-9. Next base: position 48,608 of record JACKCJ010000001.1, read on the forward strand.
ACGACGTTGAGGTCGGGGCGGGCGGACTTGATGCCGTAAGCGATCGGCAGCGCGCGACCGTGGATGCCGTGGATGCCGAAGGGCTGCGGGCCCTCCATCATGTGCACCATGTTGCCGGAGCAGCCGATGCCGGCCACCACGACGGTGTTCTCGATGGACTGGTTCTTCTCGGCCATGCGGCCGGCCAGGGCCTGCTCCAGCGCGACCTTCACACCGAAGTCGCCGCAGCCGGGGCACCACTTGAAGTCGTAGAGCGGGTTTCGCTTAGCCATGTCTAGATCCTAGGCCCTTCTACGCCTGAACCCGGCGCTTAATCTCGGCCTTGAGGTCAGCGACCTTGAAGGGGAGACCGGTGTACTGGGTGATGGCCTCCGCGTTGAGGCCCTTCGAGCGCAGGTACGCGGCGAACTGACCCATGTAGTTCAGCTCCGGCACCAGGATGCGCTTGCCCTTGAGCTCCTCGAGCATCTTCGCCGGGAGCGGGTTCAGGAACATCGTGTAGTACCAGCCGACCTTCACGCCCTCGGCGTCCAGCTCGCGCCAGGCGGCGAGAGCGGAGCCCTTCGAGCCGCCCCACGTCAGCACGACGGTGTCGGCGTCCGTGTTCTCGGCCTCGTAGGTGCCGTCGTTGAGGAGCTCGAGCTTCTTGAAGCGGCGCTCCGTCATCGTGACGTGGATGTCCGGCAGGTGGGTCGTGTCGCCCTGCTCGTCGTGCTCGGAAGCGTTGGCGACGTAGGCGCCCGGGCCACCCGGGACCGGGAACGGGCTCACGCCGTCACCGGCGTAGCGCCGGTTGCCCTGCTCGCCCTTCGAGACGACCCGACGCTCGTCCACGACCTGCGAGAGGTCCGGCATCGGGATGTCCTGGGCGCGCTCGGCGATCGATGCCTCCGAGAGGAAGAGCACCGGGCCCTGGTACCGCTCGGCCCAGTTGAGCGCGTGCATCGCGCCCCAGAAGGCCTCCTCGGTGGAGCCACACGCGATGACCGGGGTGCTCATGTCGCCGTGGCCGGGGTTCATCGCCATCGTGAGGTCGGACTGCTCGGTCTTGGTCGGGAGGCCGGTGGCCGGGCCACCGCGCTGGACGTCCACGACGACCAGCGGAATCTCCGCCATCCACGCCAGGCCGAGGCCCTCACCCATCAGGGAGACGCCGGGGCCGGCGGTGGAGGTCATGACCTTCTTGCCGGCGAAGCCCGTACCGACGAGGGCGTTGATCGCCTCGATCTCGGACGACGCCTGGCCGACGAACTTGTCCTTGCCGACGAGGTTCGACTCCATGTAGACGAGCATCGTCGTCGCCGGGGAGATCGGGTAGCCGATGAAGGAGTCGACGCCACCGGCCATCGCGCCGAGGGCGGCGGCCTCGTAGCCGCGGATCAGGACGCGCGGCTCGGCGTGCGCCGGGGCCGGGTCCAGGTCCTCGAGCGACAGGCCGGCCTTCTCGGCGACCTCGACGCCCATGCGGAGGGCGTTGATGTTGCCCTCGACGATCGCCTCGTCACCCGGGCGGCCACGCGACCAGCGCTTGGTGATGAAGGCTTCGAGGGCCTCGATGGAGACGCCGGCCATCTTCGCGACGGCGCCGATGAGGATGATGGTGGAGGCAAGGGGGTTGCCGGCTTCGCGGGCCATGCGGTCCGCGGGGATCCCGAGGGCACGGGCGTTATCCGCGACCTCGAACTCCTCGGAGTTGTAGACCACGAGGCCGCCCTCGCGGAGGTCCTCCAGGTTGTGGTCGTACGCGTACTGGTTCTGAGCCACCAGCACGTCCAGGTAGTCACCCGGCGTCAGGATCGGCTCAGACGAGATCCGGGCCTGGCCCCAGGCGGGGCCACCCTTGATCTGCGACGGGAAGGTCGAGAACGTCAGGACGTGATAACCGCCGGACGCAGCCGCCGATGCCATGAGTTCGGCACCACCGACCACACCCTGTCCGCCTTCACCTGCGAAGCGGACCACCAGATTCTTGCTCATGCGAAGCCTGTTCCCCTGCCCGCCGCATCTGCGGACGAAGCATCCACCCGTTGGGCACGGATACAGGGAGCGGTGAGGTCCGATCCCTGGACCGAGTTACCGCTGGGCGCCTCCAATTCCCCGTGGAGGCATTCGTGATGACCATCCGCACGCAACGCTCATTGTGGCGCTCACGCGCTTATTCGCCATTATCGGCACCGTCCGGCGGTAGACACAAACCCTCCCGGAGGGCCGGACGCCGCACGTGCCTTCTGAGCGCGATGATAGTCACGCCGAGCCCGCATTGCGATGGAGAGATCGACCGATCACGCAGTCTGTAAGAGTCCTGCACCGTAATATCGGTCGCTCTTCAGCCGTTGCCTCGCGTCCGTCTCGACGTCGAGGCGCCCGCTCGTGAAGGAGAGCTCCTCATGGTGAAGGCCTACGTCCTGATCGTCACCGAGCCGGGAGCGACGCGGCGCCTCGTCGAGACCATCCGCGAGCTCGACCTCGTCCACGAGGTCCACGAGGTCATGGGCCCGTACGACATCGTCGCGGAGATCCGGGCGGACAGCCTGCAGGAGATCCCGGGGATCCTCCAGGAGCAGATCCGCAGCCTGCCGGGCATCCACTCCACGACCTCGCTCGTCGCGTTCCCCAGCTAGCTCACCAGACTGCTTGCGCCGAGGCTAGGCGCCCGACGCCGCCGCCTCCGCTTCGTCGGACTCGTCGACGAGGTCGACGTGCCGCAGCCTCGGGGCGCTGATCCAGACGAACACCGCGAAGGCGCTCACCGCGAGGCCGCCGAGGGCGACCGAGAGCGGCGCGCCCAGCACTTCGGCGAGTGCTCCCGCCGGAAGGGCGCCAATCGAGGCGAGGAACCACGTCATGGACCAGATGCCCATGACGCGGCCACGCAGTTCGTCCGGGACCATCACCTGCAGCGTGGTCATGCCGATGTTCAGGTAGAGCGCGGACGAGAAGCCCGCGAGGAAGAGCAGCGCCATCGAGAGCGGCATCGAGCGGCTGGCGGCGAACCCGGCGATGAGCAGCCCGAAGATCGCCGCGAAGATGACCATCGCCGAGCCGGCGTGACGGCCGGCGCCGACCTTGATGATCGCCAGCGTCCCGAGCACGGAGCCGATGCCCGTGAACGCCTCGAGCGCGCCGAACCCCTTCGCACCGACCTGCAGGATGTCCTCCGCGAACACCGGCAGCAGGAACTGGTACGACATCCCGAACACTGACGTGAAGAACGAGAGCCCGATCGTCGCGAGGAAGATCGGCGTGCGCATGATGTAGCGCGCCCCCGTCCACATGTCGTCGCCGTGCTCGGACGCGGCGGCCGAGGGCACGCGCGGCCGCGGTGAGAGCGACGCGAACAGCACCGTCGCGATGCCGATCGCGACCGCGGTCACGAAGAACGCATCGCCGGTCCCGATCGCCGCGAGGAGCACGCCGGCCACCGCCGGCCCCACGATGCGGACGCCGGACCACACCATCGAGTTCAGCGCGACGGCGCTCGGCATCACGCGCATGTCGATCAGCCGCGGCATGACCGACTGCATCGACGGGTTCCCGAGCGCGGCGAACATCCCGGTCACGATCGACCAGGCGATCACGATCCAGATGTTGGCGAGCCCGGCCAGGATCAGGATCGGCAGCGCGAGCGCCGCGACCGCGTAGGCGCCCTGGGAGACGACCAGCACCTTCTGGTCGTTGAACCGGTCGGCCAGCACCCCGGCCGGGACGCTGAAGATGATCGTCGGAAGCGCGGCCGCGACCGCGACAATTCCGAGCCAGATCGGCGAGCGGTCCAGCTCGACCGACACGAGCCACGGCACGGCGATGATCCGGAACTGGAGCCCCAGCACCCGGAAGATCTGCGCCAGCCAGTAGCGGCGGAACTGCGGGAACGAGAGCGCGCCCCAACGGGCGGCCACCTCGGTGGTGTCGCCGGCACCCGGAACGCCGGGTCGCCCGGACGCCGTCATCGACGGCCGTCCGGGAGCTGGACGCGACTCAGCGGTGCGCGTCCAGGAAGGCGGTGGCGACGGTGAGCCACTCGTGCTCCATGTCCCAGTAGGTGTTGTGTCCGGCCTTCTCGAGCGTCACGGACCGCGCGCCGGGGATCGCCATGTCCATGTCCTGCAGCACCTGCGCGGCGAGCACCTGCGAGCGGCCGCCGCGGATAAAGAGGATCGGCCGCGTGATCGTCTTCGCCTCGTCCCAGAGGTCCTTCGGCTCCCACTTCATCGGCGCGTTCGGGTCGTGCTTCGGCTCGTAGCCGCCGTCGACCTGCTTCAGGAGCTCCTCGGCGGCGAGGGCGTGCGCCCAGTCCGGCGTGAGTGGGTTCTGCTCGCGGCGCGGGGCCAGCCACTCACCAGTGGAGGCGAAGCGCTTGTGCTTTCCGTCCGGGAAGGGGAGCGCCATGTTCTCGCGGTTCAGCTCGAGGGCAGGGGGGATGTCGTTCGCGATGGACGCGATGATCCGCTCGGGGTGTCGTGCCGTGTAGGCGATGGTGTGGTGACCACCCATGGACTGGCCCACGAGCACGAACCGGTCCAGCCCGAGGCCGTCGACGAACTGCTCGAGGTCGGAGAGGTACGTGTCGGTGTCGTACTTGTCGGCCGGCCCCCACTCGGAGCCGCCGTGGCCTCGCTGGTCCAGCGCGATCACGCGGAACGACGGCGCGAAGTGCTCAGCCACGCGCCGCAGCGTGCCCCAGGCCGACGTCAGCCCGTGGAGAATGACCATCGTCGGCGCGTCCGCGAAGGGCGCTCCGTAATCGACATAATGCAGCGTCAGCCCGTTGATGCTGACCGTCTCGTGCTTCGGCTCGACGCGGGTCGTCATGACTGCTCCTCCAGGCTGGCGGCGGGCTCGCGGCGCACGACTGCGCCCCCGGCCCGTCCGCGGCCTGCGGAAGATAGCGCACGCGTCGCGCCGTGGGATCCGACGCTCGGTATCCTCCGGCCAGCGACACAAGACGGGACCGCGGTAGCCACCGCCGCTCGATGGGCAGCGGCGCCACAGGAGGATGGAATGGCGATCACGCTCGAGGCAGGGGACAAGGCACCGGCGTTCACACTGAAAGACCAGGACGGGAAGACGCACAGCCTGAAGGACTACGCCGGCCAGACGGTCGTCCTCTACTTCTACCCGAAGGACGACACCCCGGGCTGTACCAAGGAGGCGTGCTCCTTCCGCGACAACTTCGGCGCGATCGAGGAGGCGGGCGCGGTGGTCCTCGGAGTCTCCGCCGACGACGCCTCCTCGCACCAGAAGTTCCGCGCGAAGTACGACCTGCCGTTCCCGCTCCTCGTCGACGAGGGCGCCAAGGTCGCCACGAAGTACGGGGCGTGGGGCGAGAAGGTGCTGTACGGCAAGACGGTCATCGGGATGACGCGCTCGACGTTCATCATCGGCCCGGACGGGAGGCTCACCAAGGTCTGGAAGCGCGTTCAGGCGGACGGTCACGCAGACCACGTCCTGAAGGCGCTGGCCTGATCCACGACGCGATCAGACCGTGTCAGTTAGGTTTCAGGCGGCGGAACTACGATTGCCATCGTAACGACATAACTCGCGAACAATGAATCTACCAGTGTGACAAATAGGGGAGGACGGTCATAAGACGTCCTCCCCTCGTCATCGGGCGAACAGCTCGGGCTAGGCGGCGATGCGGTCCACCTCGGAAGCCACGACCCGGCCCTGGCAGGCGGGGCAGCGAAGGCCGCGGGCCGTCTGGACTGGCTGGACGATCACCTGTCCGCCCTCGGGCTTCAGGAAGTGGATGTCGTCCTGGCCGTGCTGCTCGGGGTGGGACTCGAACTCGCCCAGGTAGCGCCCACACGAGAAGCAGCGGAGCTCGCCGCGGTAGGTCAGAGCGATGGTCATTTGTTGTTACTCCTCCATACCCCATTGGGGTATGTGGAATATACCCATACGGGGTATACGACGCAAGCCCCGGCACACCAGCGCGCTGCGACGCCGTGCGAGTTCCCAAGGGCCGGCACCTTGGAGCGAGGTCCCGCACGAGGGCCTTGGGCATGGATCTAACCGGGTCGGCGGTTGAGCTGCGCGAGGCTCAACCTCGGCGACGGAGCCCGAAGGGGGCAGCGTCCACGGCAGGGCTGACGTCGACCGCGGGGCGTCGCTTGCAGCGATGACGAAGCCTCGAGGCAGCGAGCTGCGCGGCCGCGCTCCCAGGTTCGCGGGGCGCTCTCTGGACACGGGCGAACGCGCCCCACGCACGGAGCCGACGCGGGGCCGACCATGCCGCGCGCTGATCTCGGCGACTGCAGGCAGCGCCGGCCGCAGCGTCGATGCGGCACAGGGGAGGACTTCGGACCTCCCCTCGGGAGTGCGACGGAACTTCGCACTATCTCCGTTATGTGTTGCCACGCATGGGGCGCGTCCCCGAGGGCCTCTGCACCGGGGAGGATGTAGACTGAGCGTCCCTCCACCCACGCATCCGCCGAAGGTGACGCCTCGTGAGTTCAACCGCACGCAACGCCGTGATCGGTCTGGCGTCCGCGCTCATCGCGGTCCTGCTGGTCGCGTCCGGATTCCTCGCGCGTGTCGTCACCGAGCCTGACAGCGAACCGGCTTCGGTCACGCAGTCGACGTCCAGTGGTGGCATCAGCAACCCGACGACCAGCCAGAGCGATGGCGAGTTCGATGGCGACCTGCTCGCTGAGATCGCCGGCGTCCTCAACCGCGACTTCGTCGACGAGTCCCGCGTGGATCCGGACCTCCTCAAGGACGGCGCCATCCAGGGCATGTTCAACAGCCTGAATGACCCGCACTCCACCTACATCGACCCGCAGACCTATGCCCTCTCCCACGACGACTTCGAGGGCGCCTTCGAGGGCATCGGCGCGACGGTGTCCAAGCAAGATAATTATGTCGTGATCGTGCAGCCGATCCCGGACACCCCTGCCGCCCAGGCCGGCCTCCAGGCCGGCGACATCATCCTCGCCGTCGACGGCGAGGATGCCGAGAACTGGAGCGTCGAGCAGGCGGTCATCCGGATCCGCGGGCCTCGCGGCACCTCGGTCGACCTCACCGTGCGCCACGGCGACGGCACGGAGGAGACGCTCACCATCGTGCGCGACAACATCCCGGTCGCGTCGGTCGTCACGACCCCGCCCACCGGCGAGCTCGTCGACGAGAACGGCGACCCGGTCACCGAGTTCGCCTACATCCGCATCCTGCAGTTCGCGCGGAACACGCCGCAGGAGCTCCGCGACGCCATCTCGGAGGCCGAGGACAACGGCGCGCAGGGCCTCATCATCGACCTGCGCAGCAACCCCGGCGGACTGCTCGTGCAGACCATCGAGATCGCCGACATGTTCCTGGACGACGGCATCATCATGAAGCAGGTCGACCGCGCCGGGAACGAACAGACCGCCTCCGCCACGGCCGGGACCTTCACCGATCTCCCCGTGGTCATCCTGCAGGACGAGTTCTCGGCCTCCGGCTCTGAGCTCTTCGCCGCCGCGATGCAGGAGCACGGCCGCGCGACGATCATCGGCACACGGTCCTTCGGCAAGGGCACGGTGAACCACGCCGTCGAGCTCTCGAACGGCGGCGCGGTCTACGTCTCGATCGCGCGCTGGCTCACGCCCGACGGCAACCAGATCGAGGGCCGAGGCATCACGCCGGACGTCCCGATCACCCTGACGCTCGAGGACATCGACGCCCAGCGCGACGTCGCGATCTTCCGGGCCGTCAACGTCCTGCGTGGCGAGCCGCTTCCGGAGCCTCCGCCCGCCACCGAGACCCCGACGGCGACCGAGAGCGCGACCGCGACGCCCGTCCCGTAGCCCGAGGCCATCAGGCGAGGGCCACGCGGCCGCGACCCCGCGGCGGGCGCCCCCTATCCTGCCGATCCCGGCCCCGCCTTCGCGGCGCCGAGCTCTGTATGATTATGTCTTGTTGAGAGAGTGTCCCCGCAGCGTGGCGAAGAAGTCGAAGACAGCCCAGAAGTCGGACCAGGACCAGAGCGCCACGCTCGCGGTCAACCGTCGCGCGCGCTTCGACTACGAGATCATCGAGTCGGTCGAGGCCGGCCTCGTCCTCACCGGCACGGAGATCAAGTCGCTCCGCGAAGGCACCGGCTCGATCGCCGAGGCCTACGCGCGGATCCGCGACGGCGAGATGTGGCTCTTCAACATGCACATCCCGCCCTATGCCCCCGCCCGCGAGAACCACGAACCGCGGCGCGCCCGGAAGCTCCTGATGCACCGCCGGCAGATCGAGGAATGGGAACACCTCCTCGAGACACAGCCGCGCACGACAATCGTGCCGATGCGGATGTACCTCACGCGTGGCAAGGCGAAGGTCCAGATCGGCCTGGCGCGCGGCAAGCGCTCCTACGACAAGCGCCAGACGATCGCCAAGCGCGAGGCCGAACGCTCGATGCAGCGCGCCCTCCGCCACAATCAGCGCTAGCGAGCGCCTCCCCCCTGCTCCACCGCGTCGAGGGTTGCGCGTGCCGCTACTTGGAGCGGTGTTCGGAACACGCTATACTGGCGTTGCATCGCATGGGGACGACAGGATTCGACAGGTACGTTCCGGTGCGGATCGCGGGTTGAGGTGCCGCCACCCTCACTAATCAGGCGGCAAACGGATAACTGGCAACCGTCAACTTGCCCTCGCTGCGTAACTAACGTAGCGACGTGGCCGTAGGCCCCACCTCGACGGGTTTGCGGCCGCGACGTTAAGTCGAGGTGCCGTGCGGACCTGCGTCTCAGGGTCGCCGCACGAAAGACCAACTGAGACTGGCCGGGTCAGCCCTCAACCGCCACCGGATGGGCGCCGGCGAGAACAGTCCGTCGTGGCTACACCCGTAGACGTTCGTATCAGTCGTGCTCTGGACGGGGAGTTCAATTCTCCCCCGTCTCCACCACCGATGCCGCGGCGCCCCGTGGGCGCGCGGACACAGCGCTCCGAGGAGCGCGCGTGTGCGTGACCGAGGGAGGGCGACTCGACTGCGCCCGAGCGGCGCTAGTCCTTGTCCCGGGGGAGCTTGCTCACGCCCCAGAAGAACACGCCCATGCCGCTTCCGAGCAGGAACATGAAGATGCCCAGTCCAACGGGCGTTCCCCACATGTCCGGCGACCAGAGACCTTCCATCGTGCGTTCCCTCCTGCCGAGTCCCTGACGCGGTCCTCGCAGCCTGCCGCGCTTCGGCGGCTCAGCTGGGGACGGCATCGGACTCTCCGCGACCGGCCGGGACGCCTATGGACACCCGCGACAGAGCCGACCTGAGTGATGCCCGCCGTGGCGGCGGGTGCCCGGGCCGCGCTGTGCGCGCCGTGGGCCGGACGATGGAAGCACGCTCGGCGGATGGAGACCACCCCGCAGCCGTCGCGGACCGCCCGTCCCGGCGTGATCACCTCGGCACTACCCGATCTCCACGGAAGGTCATCCCCCGATCGAGAGGATTCCATCGCTGCGGATTCCCGCGGCACTGGTGCCTGTCATTCGACTGGCAGGAGCGAGCATGGCTCACCCCGATCCACTGCTACTGGCGCTCGCGGCGGGACACGCCGTCACCGGCGAGCGTGATAGCCGAGGCCTGGTCGACTCGGCGGTCGAGCACCGCATGACCGGGCTGCTCTGGAGCGCCGTGGAGCGGGGCGAGGTCGTGCTCTCTCCGGACGAACGCCAGCGTCTGTCCGTGGTGGACATGGCGAACCGCCTCCGCGAGCAGCAGATCGAGCGCGCGCTCGTCGAAGCGGTGCGCCGGGCCCGAGGGCTCGGGATCGAGCTCGTGACGTTCAAGGGCGTCACCGCCGCGCGCCGCTGGTACGACCGCCCCGGGGAGCGCCCCACGTCGGACCTGGACCTGCTGGTCGCTCCGCATGACCGCGCGCGCTACGCCGAGATCGTCCGCGCGCTGAATCCGACGAATGACCTCCTGCGCGATCTCACTCCGGAGGAGCTGCTGGATTGGGCCGTCCGCGACCAGGCGATGAACGTCCGCCTGGAGGCGGACCTCGGCGCTCAAACGTGGTCCGGTCAGCCGGTGACGATCGATCTGCACGTGGACCTGCTGAAGTACGGCATCCCCGGGCGGCAGGCCGAGGAGATCTGGGCACACACGCATCTCTTCGAGCTCGACGGGGGCGAGACCGTCCGGGTGCTCGATGCGGAGGTCGCGCTCGTCCACCTCCTGCTCCACATGAACCGCGACCGCTTCGCATACCTGATCGCGTACGCGGACGTGGCGCGCCTCCTGCGGCGCGAGCCGATCGACTGGCAGTACGTGCACCAGTTCGTCGCGCGCGAGGGGCTCGACGTCCCGGTGTATGCGTCGCTGGATGCCGTCACGCAGAGCCTCGGGATCACCGTGCCGGCGCATCCACCGATCGGTGGATGGCGGGCCCTGCTCTGGAAGCGCCTGTGGAGTCCGCGCGTGCGGCTCCAGGGCCTCGAGGGGCGGAAGGGGATCCGCCGGCGCCGCCGCTGGCTCCCCGTCATGGCGCGAGGTCGCGCGATCGAGGGCATGAGCGCCTGGATCCGCGGGACGAGCTGACCGTGGTCAGAGAGGCGTCGGCAGGGATCCCGCCGGCTGCGGCCCCCCTGCTCCAGCGACGCGTTGCGCTGCGGCCGACGTGGCTCCCGGTCATGGGCGAATCGATGGGACGCACCATCCGCGGAGGGAGCGACGTGCTCGTCGCAGCTGCGGAGGAGCCCCGCTTCGGAGAGGTCTGGGCCTTCTGCAACGCCGCAGGCGTGCTGGTGGTCCACCGCTTCGCGCGGTGCCGGCAGGGTGCGTACTACTTCCAGGGCGACGCCCACTGGCCCGATCCACCGGTACCTCGTGCCTGGCTCGTCGGCCGCGTCCTCCGCGTCCGCTCCGGTGGCCGTGAGCGCTCCCTGGGGGGACGTGATCGCCTCGTGGGCGGCCTGCGGCTGCTGCTGCGCCGGAACGCCCGCGCGCTCGCTCGCCGTCTCGGGCTACGTCGCGTGCGTGACTCCGCGAGGGCGTTCATCCAGCGCAGATAGCCGCCCCGGCCCGACGCCCGCCCCGGAGGCGTACTGCGGTTCCGCCGCGCATTTCTCCCGAATCATCACGTTTTCTCGACAGCATCTCGGGAGAATCCGCGCAGCGGTGTCGGAGGGCGTCAGGAGATCCGAGTGACGTACGAGCAGCCGAAGATCGTGGACCGCACCAGCGTGGTCGGTCAGCTGAACCTGGGCAGTGGCAACTACACCCAGTCGAAGCGCGGCGGCCGGAGGGGCGGCCGCCGCTAAGCGCGGGGCCACCTGATTCAGCGGGAGCCGGTCTTCCTCGGGAGACCGGCTCCCTCCTCTACCGAAGCCGGGACCTGCCGACTCCCGGCTGATGCACGCAACCGGACGGAGACACTGACGCATGCACGGACGAGTCCTGCTGCTCGCGGATGTCCCGACGGAGCTCATCGCCGCGACCGAAGCCCACGCGGGGGCGTTGGAGCTGATGTTCGCCGCGCTCCCCTCGACGGACGCGACACCGTGGGCACGCATTGACTTCGCGCCCGGGCACATCGACCTGCCTGCCCGGCCGTGCGACGAATCCCTCGGCGACCTGCAGTGCTGGCATGAGCCTGGCGGCGTGGTCGTGGAGCACGTCTCCGGAATGACTGCGCGCGTCCACGATGGGACCGCCACGATCCGGGGCGACGGAGCCGACCTCGCGCTCGTCCTCCGGTGGATCTGCCAGCCCGTCCTTGCCTACCTCCTTGCCCCCTTCGACCGGTTCTTGCTCCACGCCGGCGCGGTCGGCCGCGAGGGACGCGCGCTGGTGCTGCTCGGCCAGACCGGCAGCGGGAAGTCCACGTCCACCTACGCGGCGCTCCGCGCGGGATGGGACGTGCTCGGCGACGACCACGTGGTCCTCCGCCGCGGGAGCAGCGGCATCGAGGTCACCGGCATCCCGAAGCCGCTCTCCGTGCCCGGCGAAGTCGCGGCCGACCTCCCCCACGGTGCGCGGCGGATGCACGACGTGCGCGACCGCTGGGAGCTCCCCGCCGACGTCATCGCGACGGGCTGGTGGCAGCTCTCGAGCGCCGTCGCCGTCCGCCACGCGGACTCCCTCGGTGGCGAGGTCGAGCCCGTCGACCGCCTGCGGCTGCTGCGCGAGATCATCGCCGCGTTCCCGGCCTCGGGCTCACGAGAGCCGCTGGGGCGGTTCATGCCGCTCGCCGGGGAGCTGAGTCGGCTTTCCCACAGTGAGCTACGGCTGGGCCGCGATCCTGGTCAGCGTGTAGAGCGGGCGCCCGCCCTGCTGGAGCGCATCCTGGCGATGGGCGTCGACCCGTTCGCCGAGGTCCGCTAACCGCTCCCCGGCGTCCTTCGGCTCGACCGCAGTCAGCGTGAGCCCCGCCATCCCCTGGCGGCCGGCACGACTTAGAAGCTGCTGAGCGTCCCGGAGATCCGGCCCCACCGCAGCGCCTTGGTCAGCGCCCACATCGAGAGCGGCAGCAGGACGGCCGCCATGACGGCCAGCACCAGCATCTCGTCCCAGGCCGACAGCGGATCGTCCGTCAGGAGCGCCGCGCGAAGACCCTCGATGGCGTAGTAGGACGGCAGCATCCTCCCCACGAACTGGAGAGGCAGCGGGAGCAGCGCGATGGGGAACACCGCGCCGGCGAACAGCGTGGTCGCGGCGCGGATCAGCGGCGTGACGGGCTCGCCGCGCTTGGTTACCACGATGAATGCGGCGGACAGGATGCCGATGCCGGCGAATGCGGCGACGTCCAACGCCGCGACCGGGATCGCCACCAGGAGCCCCGTCGCGGAGAACTCGGCGCCGAAGAGCCCGACGCCAAGCGCGAGGTAGATCAACACCTCGACCACGGCGAAGCCCATCGGAAACAGCGACGCGCCCAGCAGGAGCACCCAGAGCGGAGTCGGCGTGCTCAGGATCGAGGCGAGCGTCCCCTCCGACTGCTCCCGGGAGATCATCGAGCTGAACATCTGCGAGCCCAGCGTCGCCAGCGTGGTGCCCACGAGGCCCACGAGCACGAACTCGAAATAGCCACCGCCGTAGCCGCTCAGTTCCGGTGAGCCGTTCACGAGCTGGGCGATGTAGAAGTACGTCGCGACCGGGAAGACGATCGACAGCAACTGCATGAGCTGCCCGAAGTGGTACGAGAGCTCGATCTTCAGGTCCCGCCGCCCGAGGGCGACGACACGGTCACGGTTCGATGAACGGAGTGCCGGCAGCGCGCTCATCGGGCGGCGCCTTCCAGCGCATGCAACAGGCCGGAGACACCGTCTTCGCGCGCCCGCAGCCCGGCGGCCGTGTCGGCGAGGACCACCTCGCCCTCGTTCACGACGACCACCCGGTCGCAGATCTTGAGGACCTCTCCGAGGTCGTGGCTGGAGAGGAGCACGGCGTGCCCCTCGTCCGCGAGACGGCGCACCAGGCGCCCGACCTCGAGGCTGACCAACGGGTCGAGGCTGCGTGTGGGCTCGTCGAGCAGGAGCAGCGGGGGGTTGGCGATCAGGGCGCGAGCGACGTGCAGACGCGTGATCATTCCCGATGAGTAGCCGAAGACCATGCGGTCGCGCCGTGCGAGGTCAGCCTGGCGCATGAGCTCATCCGCCCGCGCCCGGGCCTCCTCCCGCGGCAGCCCGGCCAGCACGCCGAACAGCGTGAGGTTCTCCATCCCCGTCAGCCGCCAGTAGAAGCCGCGGTCATCGGCGATGACGAGGCCGAGGCGACGGCGGGCCTCGAGCGACTCCGCGACGACGTCGAAGCCGTCCACGCGCACGCTCCCCGAAGATGGCTCGAGGAGCCCGGCGATGATGTGGAGGAGCGTCGTCTTGCCGGCCCCGTTGGCCCCGACGAGGCCGACGACCTCACCGCGCCCGGCGCTGAGCGAGACATCGGTGAGCGCCTGGACGGTCCTCGGGGACGCGACGCGGCTCAGGAGTCGCAACAGCCTCGGCGGTGGTTCGAAGCGCTTCGAGACGTGCTCGACCTCAAGCATCGGTCTCCTGCACGAGTCCCTGTTCGCGCAGGCTCTCGAGGAATGCGTCGATGTCGCGTTCGAGGTCCTCGATGGTCACGTCGTCGAACCGAGGATGGAGCTGCGTGGCCAGGTCGTGCGCGCCGGCGCCGGAGTCGAGGAGTTCCCAGACCATCGTCCCGACCGTATTCAGCGAGATGAGCTCGGAGCCATCCGGCGAGACGAGCATCGCCCGCCCATCGACGGCCTCATGGATGACATCAGGCGAACGGCGCACGGCCATAGTGCCTCCCGGACCCGCAGCGAACTCGGTGCCTCTGCACCGTCATTGACGCTGAAGTTCTACGGGGGCCCCCGTGAGTTGGAGTCGAGACGCGGTGAGGCAGGCTCGCCGAGCACCTCGCCGGGGTACAACGAACGGAATGGCGAAACCGGGCCCTCGCACGCCAGCCGATGCGGCGTGCACGGCGACTGGTGCGATACGCTTCACCTCGACAGCGCGGGGGCGGGGAACTCCCGAGGTGCGCACCGGTTTCTGCCCTGGCCGACCGGCGCCGCGCCCGAGCTCTCCCGACTCCACGTCTGCCCCGATCAGCCCGAGCCGTCGGTGCGCGAGCACCGCTCAGACGCCGCCGGCCCACCACGCTTGCCGTGGTCGGTCGGGCAGACTCGCATCCGGAAGCACACGAGGAGAGACGGACATGGCCGAGCCCAAAGAGATGACCTCGAGCAACAGCGAGAGCGAAAATCCCGCGATCCCGTCGCCGACGCCGAAGATGGCGCACCGGCCTCAGTCGAACCGCGACTGGTGGCCGAACCAGCTCGCCCTCTCCGTGCTGCACCAGCACCCGGTCCAGTCCAACCCGCTCGGCGGCAGCTTCGACTACGCCGAGGAGTTCAAGAAGCTCGACGTCGAGGCGCTGAAGCGTGACCTCGTCGAGCTGATGACGACCTCGCAGGACTGGTGGCCCGCCGACTACGGCCACTACGGGCCGCTGTTCATCCGCATGAGCTGGCATGCCGCCGGCACCTACCGCATCGCCGACGGCCGCGGCGGTGGTGGTGACGGATCGCAGCGGTTCGCTCCGCTGAACAGCTGGCCGGACAACGCCAACCTCGACAAGGCACGCCGGCTCCTCTGGCCGCTGAAGCAGAAGTACGGCCAGTCGATCTCCTGGGCCGACCTGCTGGTCTTCGCCGGCAACGTCGCGATGGAGTCGATGGGCTTCGAGACGTTCGGGTTCGGTTTCGGGCGCCCGGACATCTGGGAGCCCGAGGAGATCTTCTGGGGCCCCGAGGACACGTGGCTCGGGGACGAGCGCTACAGCGGCGACCGTGAGCTCTCCGGCCCGCTGGGCGCGGTGCAGATGGGCCTCATCTATGTGAACCCGGAGGGCCCCAACGGCACGCCGGACCCGCTCGCAGCGGCGCGCGACATCCGCGAGACGTTCGCACGCATGGCCATGAACGACGAGGAGACCGTCGCGCTGATCGTCGGCGGTCACACCTTCGGCAAGAGCCACGGCGCCGTCGGCGCGGAGAACGTGGGGCCGGAGCCGGAGGCCGCGCCGATCGAGGCGCAGGGCCTCGGGTGGAAGAACGCCGCCGGCAGCGGCAAGGGCGGCGACACCATCACGAGCGGCCTCGAGGGCTCGTGGACGAACGACCCGATCCGCTGGGACAACGGCTTCCTCAAGAACCTCTTCGAGTACGACTGGGAGCTCTCAACGAGCCCCGCCGGCGCGCACCAGTGGCGACCCACGAACGCCGAGGCGCAGACCGCCGCTCCCGCGGCGCATGACCCGTCCAAGCGCGTCGCTCCGATGATGCTCACGACGGACCTCGCGCTGAAGGAAGACCCGGCGTACGAGCAGATCTCGCGGCGCTTCTACGAGCACCCCGAGGAGCTCGCCACGGCCTTCGCGAAGGCCTGGTACAAGCTCCTGCACCGTGACATGGGCCCCGTCTCGCGCTACCTCGGGCCGTGGGTGCCGGAAGCGCAAATCTGGCAGGACCCGGTGCCGGCGGTCGACCACCCGCTGATCGACGAGTCCGACATCTCCGACCTCAAGGGACGCCTCCTCGCGTCCGGCCTGACGGTCCAGCAGCTCGTATCGACGGCGTGGGCCGCCGCCGCGAGCTACCGCGACACCGACAAGCGCGGTGGCGCGAACGGCGCGCGGATCCGGCTCGCCCCGCAGCGCGACTGGGCGGTGAACAACCCGTCCGAGCTGGGCGGCATCCTCGAGACGCTCGAGGGCGTCCAGCAGGCGTTCAACGCCGCGCAGAGCGGCGGCAAGCGCGTGTCGCTCGCCGACGTGATCGTGCTCGGCGGATGCGCGGGCGTGGAGCAGGCAGCGAAGGCTGCCGGGCACGATGTCCGCGTCCCGTTCACGCCGGGCCGGACGGACGCGTCGCCGGAGCAGACGGATGTCGAATCGTTCGCGGTGCTGGAGCCCGTTGCCGACGGGTTCCGGAACTACGTCCGTGCCGGAGCCGAGCTCTCGCCGGAGACCCTCCTCCTCGACCGCGCCAACATGCTCGCTCTGACGGCGCCCGAGATGACGGTGCTCCTCGGCGGCCTGCGCGCGATCAACATCAACGCCGGCCAGTCGGAGCACGGGGTCCTCACCGACCGCCCGGGACAGCTCACGAACGACTTCTTCGTGAACCTCTTGGACATGCGCACCGAGTGGAAGCCCTCCGGCTCGACGCCGTTCCTGTACGAGGGTTACGACCGTGCGACGGGTAAGCAGACGTGGACCGGGACCTCGGTCGACCTCGTCTTCGGGGCGAACTCAGTGCTCCGCGCGATCGCGGAGGTGTACGCCTCCAGCGACGCGAAGGAGAAGTTCGTGAACGACTTCGTCGCCGCCTGGGACAAGGTGATGAACCTCGATCGGTTCGACCTCGACTAGGGCCAGCGAACCAGGACCTCAGAGGCACGCGTGCTCGCTTGAGTACGAGCACGCGTGCCGGACCTGACGCTCCGCCCACTACCCCGCATCTGAGGCGACGAGGCGTCGCCCAACGCAGCCGCCGTTCACACGGCGGCTGTTTCGTGTGCGCGTGCTCCAACACACAGGACGCATTGGCGTGAACGCTCGCGCTCCCCGGGAGTGCTCCCTCAGAACGAACCATGGCGGCAGTACAGGTCGAGGGACGGTTCCCTCGATACCGCGTCCCATGCGCGCTTTCTGACTGTCTGCTGAATGCGCCCACCTTTCTGGCGGGCACAACGATCGCTCAACCGTTCCTCGATCGCGCAAGTCCAGTCTCCGCAACGTCGACTGCATCGCCGTTGAGCAGTGGTGGATCTCTCAACACCTTCAACGCTCGCTCAACGGCTCAACAGGTAGCGCAGTCGGCGGAAGCGGGGCGGCCATCGACAGACGTACGCGACAGATCTCCGGCGTGGACTCAGTTCCTCGCGCCATCCACGGAACGTCATTCAGTCATTCATCACCCGGGCACACCGGCCCATCGGAAGGAAACAACGACATGCAGTTCATCAAGCGCTTCATCGACCAGGTCCGCACCGCTGCTCCTCGCGAGGAGGGCCAGGGGACGGTCGAGTACATCATGGTCACCGGCCTCATCGTCGGCGCCGTCGTCGTCGCGGCGCAGACCCCGCTTGCGACGGCCGTCGGCACGTTCGTGACCGCCGCGGCCGCGAACATCACGAGCGCGCTCTAGGGCGCACGGGACGCTGGCGGGGACCATCATGAGACGCGCACTTCAGCGGGTTCGACGAGACCAGGGACAGGCGGTCGTCGAGCTCGTCCTCATCCTGCCGCTCGTCCTCGTGCTGGTCTTCGCCATCGTCGAGTTCGGCGTCGCGCTGAATGCACGTCTCACCGTGCAGAACGCGGCGTCCGAGGGTGCTCGCTACGGGTCGCTGGGTTCCCCGCCCGGCGACGCCTCCTGCGCGGCCAACACCGCGCGAGGACGCGCCCTGAGCGCGAGTGGCGGGATGCTCGACTGCTCCGAGATCACGATCACCTACCCGGGCGGCGTCGGAAGTGCCACCCGCGGTGACGAGGTCGCGGTCCACATCAGCCACGAGTACACCGCCGTGACCCCCCTCGGCGGCCTGCTTCAGCTCATCGGTGCTGTCGGGTTCCCCGACACCCTCACCCTGAGCGCCTGCTCGAGTGGGCGGCTCGAGCAGGCGCCCTCACCCTCGGTCTCGCATGGAGGCTCGTCGTGCTAGCCGCGTTCCGCGCGGCCGCGCGCGAGCTCTCCGTGCGGGTCCGGCAGACCGGCGGACAGACCACGCTGTTCCTGGTCCTGTTCCTCTTCCTGTTCGGGGCGCTTGGGGCGGCCGTCGTCGACGTCGGCCTCCTCATCAACGCTCGCCGCGAGGCGCAGTCCGACGCCGACCGAGCAGCGCTCGCCGGCACGCTCGAGCTCTCGCTTTCCGCGAATCCCAGCGTGCAGGCGGCGGACGAGGCGGCAGCGATCACCAAGGCAACCGCCTGGGCGGAGAAGAACGGCGTCCCCGCGGGCGCCGGGCTCACGGTCTCCACGGTGCGGACGTGCTTCTCCGGTGCCGGCGGCGACGACGGACAGGCGACGGGGATCCAGGTCACCGTGGACCGCACACCGCCGTCGATCTTCCTCGGCGCGCTGGGGCTCACCAACTGGAACGTCAGTGCGACGGCGGTCTCGTGCGGATTCGGGCGAGACATCGCGGTGGTGATCGACCGCTCCGGGTCGATGTGCCAGGACTCGCACGGGATGACGCTCTATTGCCCCGACCCGCCCCCGGCGTGGGACCCGTTCTCGTCCGTGCAGGCGGCGGCCCTGAGCTTCGCCGGCAACTTCTCGCCGACGTACGACCAGCTGGCCCTCGTCTCGTACTCCTCGACGGCGTCCGTCGACGAGCCGCTGGGCAACTCGTTCGGTCCGGGGAGCGACTTCGAAGATGCCGTCGATGCGATGCATCCCGGCGGCTACACGAACATCGGCGACGCGATCTCCCTCGCGCGGCAGCAGCTCACCGGCTCTGCCGCCCGGTCCGACGCTGCCCACGTCCTCGTCCTGCTGACCGATGGCGTCCCCAACCTGCCCGACAACACCACCACCGGTCAGACGTACGCCGAGACGCAGGCACAGCTCGCGGCCGACGACGGAATCCTGATCTACGTCATCGGGCTCG
The DNA here is from genome assembly GCA_020634075.1 of Dehalococcoidia bacterium. Classification (GTDB taxonomy): domain Bacteria; phylum Chloroflexota; class Dehalococcoidia; order UBA2979; family UBA2979; genus W-Chloroflexi-9. The sequence goes on from JACKCJ010000001.1 coordinate 67,694, forward strand.
GTGACGGCGTCGACGGCGACTTCCTCCAGGGAATCGCCTCCATCGGCGGCGGCATCTACCTCAACGCCCCCGAGGCATCCGACCTCCAGGGCGCCTTCCAGACCATCGCAGACCTCGCCCAGCCCCGGCTGACGCGGTAGCGCACGAGCGGAGCGCATTATGTCTCGCATCACACGCCTAGTCGGAAGACGGAACGTCCCGATCCTGCTCGCCCTCCTCCTGGGCGGAGCGACCTTCATCGGCGCGCTCGCGTGGCTACCCACGTTGTCGGATGGCGACACGACGCCGACCGTCGAGACGCGGTCCGTCCTCGTCGCCCGCGACGACCTCAGCGCAGGCGAACGCCTCGACCGCTCTCGCCTCGCGCTCGTGGAGGTCCCCACCGACGTCATCGCGACGGGAGCGCTCACACGGATCGAGGACGGCGAGGGCCAGGTGCTCCGCTACCCGGTCGAGGCCGGCGAGCAGATCCTCGCCTCGAAGTTCGTCGGCGCGGAGCGCGCCGAGGCTACCGGCCTCGCGTTCGTGGTCCCCGAGGGCATGCGGGCTGTCTCCGTCCCGGTGACCGAGGTCACCGGCGCCGGTGGCCTCATCGTCCCCGGTGACCGCGTCGACGTCCTCGCCGCGGTCTCGGAGACGTTGCTCGTCGGGGCCGACTACCCCACCGAGGGACCCGAGGCCGACATCGCACGGCGCGAGGCGCCCACGGCGATCGTCACGGTGCTGCAGAACGCGCTCGTCCTCGCGGTGGGCCAGTCCGTCAGTGACACCTCGTCCGTGTCCCGCGACGACGGTGCGCAGCGCGCGGACGACGCCACCCCCGACCCCAAGGCGGTCTCGGTGACACTCGCGGTCTCACCCGAGGACGCCCAGGCGCTGTTCATGGCCGTGACCGAGGGCTCGATCGGGCTCGCACTCCGCTCCTTCGGTGACACGTCGAGCGCCACCGTGGCGCCCATCGTCGACGTGGCTCCGGCGGACGACCAGCCGAAGGTGAGCGCACGATGACCAGCCTCCAGGAACGCACCCACGTCGACGCCGCCGGCGCCTCCTCGGTGCTCGTCGTCGACCCCAATCTCGACAGCCGCCTGGACGCCGTGACGGCCGTGAAGCAGGCCGGACTTCCGCTCGCGGGCGAAGCCCCCTACGGCGCGGAGGCGACCTTCCTCGAAGCCGACCGAGCGCCCGCGCTCATCCTCGTCGCGCTCGAGGAGCCACCGATGCGCGGCATCGCCACCATCGAGGCGATCCGCCGCCAGAACGCGAACGCCGCGGTGGTCGTCTACTCCTCCAGCGCCGCACCGGAGCTGCTCCGCCAGGCGATGCGCGCCGGCGCGCGGGACTTCCTCGCGAAGCCCCTCTCGGCGCGCGACGTCACCGAGGCCCTCGCGTTCCGGGCTGACGGACCGGGCGATGACGGCGAGGCTCCCGGGAATCGCGAACGAGGCACCGGGACCGTGATCACGGTGGCCGGCGCGAAGGGCGGCATCGGCAAGAGCACGCTCGCCGCCAACCTCGCCGTCGCGCTCCGAGAGATCACGTCGCAGGACGTGGCGCTCCTCGACACGGACGTGCAGTTCGGCGACATCGGCGTCATCTTCGATGTCGAGCCCCCTCACGACCGCTGCGTCTCCTACCTCGGCCGCGAGGGCGTGACGCTCTCGCGCGACGTGGTGGCGGAGTCGCTGATCCGCCACGAGTCCGGCATCGACATCCTCGCGGTACTCCCCGAGCCGAACGACTGGCGCGTGGTGCGGCCCGAGCAGGTGGCGCGCCTGGCGCGCGCCCTCGCGGAGACGCACGAGTACGTCGTCGTCGACACGCCCGGCACCATCAACGAGGTCGTTGCCGCGGCGCTCTGCGAGGCGGACGTCATCCTGCTGGTGACCTCGCTCGAGATGTCCAGCATCAAGGACACCAAGACGGCCGTCCGGGTGCTCGGCTCGCTGGGCGTGGACTCCGGGCGGATCCGCCTCGTGATCAACGACAGCACGTCGGCGTCAGCGATCACCCCGGACGACGTCGCCGAGGCCACCGGACTGCCGGTGGCGACCAGCATTCCCCACGACCGCCAGCTTGGACGCAGCGTCCAGCGAGGCGTCCCCGTGTACCTGGAGCACCGCGGCGGGACCTTCCCGCGCGCCGTCGCCGACCTCGCCGGCTCGCTGGCCGGCGTCACCACCGGCTCGCGGCGACGGCGCCTGCCTTTCCTCCGGTAGCCACGAACGAAACGAGGTAGCGACATGACCGCCGAGGTCACCCCCATCACACGACGAGAGAGCGACGGCGACACGATCCGCCAGGGCTTTGTCGAACGCATCCACGACCAGGTGATCCGCGAGCTCGATCTCCGCTCGCTGGAGAAGCTGCCCGACGACGCCCGACGCGGACGGGTCGAGGCGTCGATCGGGGCCGCGCTCAACTCGCTCCCCGGCGCCCCGGCCGGTGTCGCCCGGCGACAGATCGTGGAGCAGGTCGCCGCGGAGGTCCTCGGGCTCGGCCCGATCCAGGCGCTCCTCGATGACCCCGATGTCAGCGAGGTCATGGTCAACGGCCCGCGCGAGGTCTACTTCGAACGTGACGGCGTGCTGCACGAGGCCGAGGCCTGGTTCCGGGACGCCGAGCACATCCGACGCGTCGCGGACCGCATCGTGGCGCCCCTCGGCCGCCGCCTCGACGAGACCTCGCCGATGGTCGACGCACGCCTACCGGATGGGTCACGCGTCAACGTGGTCCTGCCGCCGATCGCGGTGAACAGCCCGACCATCACCGTCCGCAAGTTCCGGCATGACCGGTTCGACATGAACGACCTCGTGCGCATCGGATCGCTCAGCGAGCAGGCGGCCGACTTCCTCCGCGAGGCGGTGCGATGCCGCACGAGCATCCTGATCTCCGGCGGCACCGGCAGTGGCAAGACCACGCTCCTGAGCGCCCTCTCGGAAGCCATCCCGGAGACCGAGCGCATCGTGACGATCGAGGACCCGATCGAGATCCGGCTGCGCCAGCGCCACGTCGTCACGCTCGAGGCACGCCCGGCTGTCACCAGCGCGAAGTCCGCCGTCACGCAGCGCGATCTCGTGCGGAACGCCCTCCGCATGCGGCCCGACCGCATCATCATCGGCGAGGTCCGGGGCGCCGAGGCCTTCGACATGATGCAGGCGATGAACACGGGACACGAGGGTTCGCTCAGCACCGTGCACGCGAACACCCCTCGGGACGCCCTGTCGCGCGTCGAGAACATGGTGATGATGGCCGGGTTCGACCTGCCCGTCACCGCCATTCGGGAGCAGATCGCCTCGGCGCTCTCGCTCGTGATCCAGGTCAGCCGCCTCCCGGATGGGAAGCGCTGCGTCACCGCCATCTCCGAGGTGACGAGCCTCGAGGGCACCGTCATCGGCCTCCAGGACGTGTTCCGCCTGGAACGCGGCTTCGGCCCCGAGGGGCACGTCCAGACCACGCTCGTGGCGACGGGCGTCCGTCCCCAGTTCGCGGACAAGTTCGGCGACCGGCCGAGCCTCCCGGCGCAGCGGTAGGCGGTGCCACGATGGAACTCCACGTCATGCTGCTCGCCTTCGCCGCCGCCGCGGCGGCGGGCTTCGCCTCGCTCGCGGTGGCCCGCAGGCTGCTCGCGCACGATCTCGCGGTCGGCGAGCGGCTCGCCGGCCTCACCTCGGTGACCGAGACGAACGCCTCTCGGATGAACACCGACCGGCATGCCGCGCTGCGCAGCCTGGTGCCCCGGGTCCCGGGCGCACGGCCCCAGCTCGACCGCGCCGGCGTGAGGATGACCTCCGCCCAGTTCGCACTGGCGCGCCTCGCGCTGATCGCGGTGATGGCCACCGCCGGTGCGGTGGCGGCAGACACGATGCAGATCGCGCCGCCGGCCGGGATCCTCGCCGGTGCCGTGGTCGGATACCTCGCCCCCGTCGTCGTCCTGCGCTGGCGGACGGCGCGCCGTGGACGGCGCGTCGAGGGCCAGCTCGTCGAGTTGTGCGAGGTGATGGCCTCGATGCTCACCGCCGGCTTCGGCTACATGCAGGCACTCCGCGAGGCCGCCACCCAGGTCGGCGGCCCGCTGGGCGAAGAGGTGACGCGGTTCCTCGACGCGGTGAGCCTCGGCGCGGACTTCGAGGTCGCCCTGGGCGAGGTGCGCGAACGCCTACAGAGCGACGACTTCGAGGTCGTCGCGACGGCGCTCGAGGTGCAACGGCGGACGGGCGGCAACCTCGCGGAGATCCTCGACGGCGTCGCGATCACGATCCGCGACCGCCAGACGTTCCAGCGTGAACTCCGCGCGCTTACTTCGCGGGAACGGTTCTCGGCGGTCATCGTCGCCGCCTTCCCGCTCGGCCTGGTCAGCGTCCTCACGCTGATCATGCCCGAGGTCTTCGGACGGCTCTTCACCGATTCGGTTGGCCAGATCGTGCTCGGCATCGCGCTCGGGCTCGATGCGCTCGGATACGTCGTCGCGCGCCGGCTCGCGACGCTGGAGGTGTGAGATGGAAGCGATGCTGGCGGCCTCGGCCGCACTCGCCGTGGCGTTCCTCGTGATCGGGCTGAAGCCCGGCGCCGGCGACCGGCGGACACGGGAGCGCGTCGCCTCGTTGCGCGACGAGACGCGGTTCGGCCTGCCCGTCGAGACCGCTCCCGAGGAGGACGACGCCGTCGCCCACCTGGCCGATCGCCTCGGGCGTCTCGCTCCGCACGCAGTCAGAGATCGCCTCGCCGACCTCATCGCGCGCGGCGGGCTTCACTGGCACGCGGAACGCGTGATCGCGGCATGGGCGACGGTCGCCGTCGTCGCAGGCTGCGCCGTCGCCTGGTGGTACGGCGCCGGTGAGCCCTCCTCGCGTCGAGGACTCGCGGCGCTCGTCGTGATCGCAATCGTCGCCGTGCTGCCGTGGTACCTCCTGCGCCGGCGCGCGGATCGACGCGTCCGCCAGATCAGCCGTGGGCTGCCCCAGGCGCTGGACCTGATCGTGACGAATATCGAGGGCGGCCTCGGCCTGCAGGCCGCGCTGCTCGTGGTCGCTCAGAAGGTCGAGGGGCCGATCGGCGAAGAGTTCGCACGCGCGACCGCGGAGATCAGCGTCGGCGTCCCTCGCGGCGAAGCGCTGATGGCGATGGCGGAGCGCACCGGCTCGGACGACGTGCAGGCCGTGGCCCGCGCGATTGCGCAGGCCGAGCGCTCCGGGATCTCGATCGCGCAGCTGCTGCGGGCGCGCGCCACGGAGATGCGTGAGCGCCGTCGGCTGACGGCCCGCGAACAGGCCAACAAGGTCCCGGTGAAGATGACGATCCCCGTCGTGTTCTTCATCTTCCCCACGTTCTTCCTCCTGTTGCTGACACCGGTGGCGCTCAACGCCGCCGAGGTGATGGCGCAGTAGCGATGCGCGAGATCAGCCTCGAGGGGAGCGACGCGCTCGTCACGGCTTCAGTCGCGGACTCGTTCCTGACGCGCGGACGTGGCCTGCTCGGACGCGCGTTGCCGGGTCCCGGCCACGGCCTGCTGCTGCGCCGATGCAGCTCCGTGCACACCTGCTTCATGCCGGGCCCGCTCGACGTGGTGGGACTGCGTCGGCTCGACGACGCCGAGATGGAGGTCACATGGCTGTCCAGGGACGTGCCGCCGTGGCGGCTGAGGTTCGCGCGGAACCACACGCAGGACATCCTCGAACTACGCGCCGGCGAGATCGCGCGGATGGGTCTCGCAGCAGGCGATCGGCTGCGGGTCGTGACGCCTTCCTGAGCATCGCCGCCGGCACCATCGCGACCGTGCTCGTGGCAGCCGAGGGCGCTTCCCTCCCCCGCGCGCTCCTCACGCTGCCCTTCGTCGCGGCGCTCGTCGCGGCGGCTCTCGTCGACCTCCGGACGCGTCGCATCCCGAACACGCTCACCCTGCCGGGCGCGACGCTCGCGGTCGTCCTCGTCCCCCTCGCGGGAGTGCTGAGCTGGGGTGGCGCGATCGGCGGACTGGGCCTGGCGACGCTCCTCAGCGGTGCGCTCTACCTGGTCGCACGAGGCGCGTTCGGGATGGGTGACGTGAAGCTCAGCGCATTCCTCGGCGCGGCGCTCGGGGCCGGCAATGTCGTGGCGGTCCTCGCGCTGGCCAGCGCCCTCGGTGCGATCGCGGCTGCGATTGCCCTCGCGCGCGGGGCGCACCACGAGGACACGATCGCCTTCGGCCCCTACCTCGCGGCGGCGGGGGTCCTCGTCTGGGCCCTCGGGAGTTAGCCCAAGCGCGTCACTTGGCTTGCAAATACTTTGTCCGCAAGTATCATCGCCGCCGTGAGCGATGACCGTCCTCTCCTGCCCGGCGAGTACGCCGTCCTGGGACTCCTCGGCGCCGAGCCGAGGCACGGATACGACGTCTCACGGCACTGGCAGAACTCCGCGCTGGCCGAGGTGCTCCCGCTCGAACAGAGCGTGCTGTACGGCTACCTCCGCACGCTGGAACGTCGTGGCTACCTCGACTGGGAGGAGATCCGCGTCGGCAACCGTCCACCTCGACGCATCTTCACGCTGAGCGAGGACGGCTGGTCCGTCCTCAATGCATGGATGACGGCCCCCGTCTCGCGGATGCGCGAGGTGCGCCTCGATCTCCTGCTCAAGATCTACGTCCTCCGCCTGATCGACCCATCGCGCGAGCCTCGCCTGCTGCGCGACCAGGTCGAGGTCTGCCGGCGTTACCTCGCCGACGCAGACGCCCACCTCGCGACAGCCGAGGGGTTCGAGCACCTCGTGTGGGATTCCAAGCGGACCGCCGCGGCGGGCGTGCTGGCGTGGCTCCAAGCCCTGCTCCCCCGTGAGTCGAAGAAGACTCCCCGTCGGAAGGCTGCGTCATGATGCGTCTGCGACGGCACTCGCTGGCCCTCGTCGTCGGCCTGCTCTCGGTTGCCGTGGTCTCCTGTGGCGACGATGGGAGCAGCGACGCGAACGAGGGCGCGCTCGCCGGGAACGTCGTCGTCTCTGCCGCGTCGTCCCTCACGGACGCGTTCACCGAGCTCGCCGAGACCTTCGAGGGCATACACGAAGGCGTCAGCATCGAGCTGAACTTCGGATCGTCGTCCTCGCTCGCATCACAGATCGTCGAGGGCGCTCCTGCGGGCGTCTTTGCCTCCGCGAACCAGGCGCAGATGCAGGTGGTGGCCGACGCGGGGCTCGCGAACGATCCCCGGGTATTCGCGCAGAACCGGATCGTGGTCGTGACCCCCGCCGACAACGAGACCGTGCAGACGTTCGCCGACATCGCCGCCGATGGCGTGCGCCTCGTCCTCGCGGGCGCCGAGGTGCCCGTCGGCGACTACGCCCGGCAGGCGATCGCGGCGGCCGACGCAGCGGAGCCCGGCTTCGAGGAGGCCGCTCTCGCGAACCTCGTGAGCGAGGAGGCCAACGTCCGCGCGGTCCTCACGAAGGTGGAGCTGGGCGAGGCCGACGCGGGCGTCGTCTATGAGACCGACGCCGCGATCAGTGGCGACGCGGTCCGCGTCATCCCCATCCCCTCGGAGTACGTCTCGCCGGCGGTGTACCCCATCGCCACGGTGGGCGAGGATCCGTCCGAGGTGGCCCGGGCGTTCGTCGCGTACGTCCTGTCGCCGGAGGGCCAGGCCATCCTCGCCAAGTACGGGTTCAGCGCTCCCTAGGACGTCGATGCAACTGCGTTCCCCCCGGGCCGACATCGTCGCGCTGGCGTTGCTCGTCGGCCTCGGTGGGATCTTCGCGGTCTACTTCATCCTGCCGTTTGCCGGCCTGGGCGAGCGCGCGATCTCGGACGGTCGCGTCTGGGAGCTGACGCGCAGCAGCGAGGTCCGCGCGGCGCTCGTGCTCTCGCTCTGGACGAGTGTGCTGGCGACGCTGCTCGCGATCGTGCTCGGAACGCCCATCGCCTACTGGCTCTCACGCTCCTCGTTCCCGGGACGCTCGATCGTCGATGCGCTCATTGACCTCCCGATCGTGCTGCCGCCGACCGTCGCCGGCGTGGCCCTGCTCACAGCGTTCGGGACGCGCGGGCTCGTCGGCGAACCACTCGATGAGCTCACCGGGATCCGGTTCACCTTCACCAGCACGGCCGTCGTGATGGCACAGCTCCTCGTCGCCGCGCCGTTCTACGTCCGCGCAGCTCGCGCCGGGTTCACCTCGGTGGACCCGCAACTCGAGCGGGTCGCGTACACGCTCGGCGCATCGCGCGTCGAGACCTTCGTGCGGATCACGCTCCCGCAGGCGCGGGCGGCGCTCACGGCGGGGATCGTGCTCTGCTGGGCGCGGGCCATGGGCGAGCTGGGCGCCACGCTGATCTTCGCCGGCAGCCTCGAGGGCAAGACGCGGACGATGCCGCTCGCGATCGTCGATGCGTTCGAGCGCACCTCGCTCGGCCTCTCCGGCGCGGTCAGCCTGTCGATCATCCTGCTCGTGGTGGCCGCGGTCGTCCTCGTGTTCTTCCGCGCCGTGACGCCCGATGACCGGGGCAGCGCGTGGCGCTGAGCTTCGACGCCCGGCTCCACCTCGGCGGCTTCGATTACGAAGCTGCGTTCGATGCCGACGACGAGATCGTCGTGCTCTTCGGTCACTCGGGTGCCGGCAAGAGCGTCACGCTCCAGCTCATCGCCGGCCTGCTGCGCCCGGATACCGGACGCATCGCCAACGACGGCCGCGTCTTCTTCGACTCCGCCTCGAGCACGAACCTCCGCCCGCAGGATCGACACGTCGGTTATGTCGTGCAGGAGCTCGCCCTCTTCCCTCACCTCTCGGTGGCCGAGAACGTCATGTTCGGCATGGACGGGCCACGCTCGGAGCGGCAGCGACGGGCGAGCGCCCTCCTCGAGCGGTTCGACCTCGGGGGGTTCGAGGACCGCGCGCCGCGCTCCCTCTCCGGTGGTCAGCGCCAGCGCGTCGCGCTCGCTCGGGCGCTCGGGCGCGAGGTGCCCCTGCTGCTCCTCGACGAGCCGTTCTCGGCACTCGACGACTCGCTGCGTCGCACGCTGCGCTCCGAGCTGCTCCGTGTGCGGCGAGAGTTCGGTCTCACCGTGCTCTTCGTGACACACGACCTCCGCGAGGCCCACCTGCTCGCCGACCGGCTGGCCATCTTCGACCAGGGACGCATTCTGCAGTTCGGGCCGCGCGAAGAGGTCTTCCGACGCCCCGTGTCTCGTCGCGTGGCGGAGCTGACCGGCGTGGCCAACGTCCTCCCCGGCGTGGTCGTCGCTCGCAACGACGAGCACATCCAGGTCGACGTGAGCGGGCTGCGCCTGCATGCCCGCACCTCCGAGGCGATTGGCGTCGGACAACGCGTCGAGGTGATGATCCGCGCGGAGCGCATCAACCTCCGCCGCGTCGAGGAGGCGATGCCGAACGTCGTCGCTGCGGAGATCCGCGACGAGCACGCGTACGGCGCCGGCCACACGCTCTGGTTCCGCCCGCTCGGCGACGGGCCGGAGCTCGAGGTGGACCTCCCCTCGCGACCGTACGAGGTGCTTGATGTCGCGTCGCGGAAGCGCTGGACGCTGGAGCTCCCGCCCGAGGACCTGCACGTCGTCGCGGCCGATTAGGCGCTGCGCGAGACCGCCCTCAGGCGGCCGCCTGCGGCGGCGTGAGCACCGGATCGCTCTCCGGCAGCGGCTCGGGAGTCGCCCTCGGCGCGGGCCGGCGAGCGAGCGCGAAGAACACCGAACCGGCTGCCGCGAGGCCTGCGAGCACGTCGAACCCGAGGCGGTACGAGCCCGTCTGGTCGTAGATGTATCCGGCGATCAGCGGCCCGAAGATCGCACCGAGGATCACGACCATGTTCGAGATGCCCATGATCGCGCCGAATGAGGTCCGCCCGAAGTAGTCGGCTCGGAGCGCCGCCATCTGCGGCCCGCGCATGCCCCAGGCGCTCCCGTGGATCACGACGAAGGCGGCGATCATCAGCGCATGCGTCGCGTGCGCGAGGAGGATCATGCCGACCGCGTGCATCCCCATGCAGCAGAACGCCATGAAGCGTTTGCTGGAGTGGTCGCCGATCCAGCCGCCGGCCAGCGTGCCGAACATGAAGACGAGCGTCAGCGCCGAGTACACGCCGGCCGCGGCGCCGAGCGAGTAGCCGAGCGACTCGTTCAGGTGCGACACCATGTGGACGTTCACCGCACCGACGACGAACAGCGCCGCCCCGTGCCCCAGCGACAGCCACCAGAACGACGGCTCCCGCAGCGCCTCGCGCAGGGTGAAGTCGGCGCCGCGCGCGGAGCGGACGGTGCGCGCCATCGCGGCCGCCTCGGGCGAATCGCCGTCGGGCTCCAGGCCCAGTTCCGCGGGGCTCCGGACGAGGAGCGACGTGATGGGCAGGCCGACGACCAGCACGAGGATGCCCGAGACCATGGCCGTGCTGCGCCAGCCGATGCCCTCGAGCGAAAGGACGGTGAGCGGGACGATCACGCCACCGAGGGCGCCACCGACGCTGGTGAGGCTCAGCGCCGTCGAGCGCCGTCGCTCGAACCACTGCACGACGGCCGTGGTGATCGTGAGGTAGCCCATGAGGCTCGCGCCGACGGCCATCACGAGGAACGCGCCGTAGAACGTCCAGGGCGAGTTGATCCGGCTGAAGAGGAAGAACCCCAGCGCGAGGATCACGACGCCGATGCGCGCCACGCGGCGGGGGCCGAACCGGTCGACCAGCCAGCCCTGCGCGGGGCCGACGATGCCGCCCTCGGCCTCCCGGAGCGCCGAGGCCCCCGAGAGCACCGTGCGACTCCATCCGAAGTCGTTGCTGAGCACGACCACGTAGGAGCCATATGCCTGGCCCAGGAGCGAGCCCTGCAGCAGTTGCAGGACGGCCCCGGTCAGCACGATCCACCACCCGTGGAACAGCCGACGACCCGGCACGGTGCACCCCTCGTGGGCCCACTTGGCTGCGAATCGCGGAATCATACCCGTGTTGAGCGCCGTATCACAGCGTTCACGAGACGGTAGATGGGTACAAGTTCGTACAAGGGCGTTCGGCCCTAGGTCACAGGCCTCAACGACCGTAATATCCGCCGATGCTGAGCCGTCCCTTCCTCATCATTGCGCTGTCGATGTTCACCGCGACGATGGGCCTCGGGATGGTCCTCCCGCTGCTCCCGGTCTACGCGAAGAGCTTCGGCGCGAGTGGCGCCACCATCGGCCTGACGGTGTCCGCATTCGCGATCCCGCAGCTGATGGTGAGCCCGTTCATCGGCCGGCTCGCCGATCGCTTCGGACGCAAGCCGTTCTTGCTGCTCGGTGCGGCCGCCTACTGCGCGTCGGCGATCGGCTGGTGGGCGGCGGACACGCTGGCGATGCTGATCGCGTTCCGCGCACTCTCCGGCCTCGGGTCGGCGCTGATCTTCTCGAACGCTCAGGCGTACGTGGGCGACCTCGCCCCGCCGGGCGCCGAGGGCCGCTACATGGGCGCCTTCGGCGTCGCCGACTTCCTCGGCTTCGGGCTCGGACCACTCTTCGCCGGGCTGATCCGGGACCACGCCGGCCTCGGGCAGGTGTTCCTGTCGATGGCGGCCCTCTACGCGGTGGTGTTCGTGCTGATCGGACTGCTGCTGCCGAGCCGGCCCGTGCGACTCCACCTCGGCTCGCCGCAGATCACCGCGCCGTGGGGACGGATCTTCCGCCACCCGACGATGCAGGCCCTGATGTTCCTGCGCGTCTGCTTCGCGCTGGCCACGGGAATCTCGATGGCGTTCCTGGCCGTGCACCTCGAGCAGTCCGTCGCCGCCACGGCGACGATGGTCGGGCTCGTCTTCGCCGCGCAGCAGATCGTCGGAGGACTCTCCCAGCCCCTGCTCGGACGTCTCGCCGACCGCTTCCCGCGCTCATGGCTCGTGTTCGTAGGGACCGCCGTCATGGCGGCCGGCATGTCCACCGTCACGTGGACCGACTCCTACCCCGTCATCCTCGGCGGCATGATGCTGGGTCCCGGCCTCGGCGCGGCGCTGGCGAACGTCTCCGCGCAGGCCCTCCAGGTCGACACCGGCCGCGACCTTGGCATGGCGACCGTCGCGAGCCTTGGCTCGACCTCGTTCGCGGCCGGGTTCCTCCTCGGCGCCATCGGGGGTGGTCGGCTCGTGGACGCGACGAGCGTGCCGACGGCGTTCGGCCTCGGCGCGGTCGTGATCGTGGTCGGCGGATCGATCTTCCTCGTGCGCGTGCGCGGGCTCCAGGCGCGCGCCGTCGCGGCGGCAGCGGCCGCCGCTGCGGCCGCCAGCGCGGCGGCGAGCGCCGTGCTGCCCTCCGGCGACGACGAGACCGGCGAGGTCATCGAGACGCCGGTCGCGCCCTAGCCACGCGCCCTTCGCTGCGCCCCTCGCATGCGTGAGCCCGGTGCCTCACGGCCCTCGGTAGTCGATAGGTTCTGCTGCTCCTGAGCCGGTGGGGTTACGGCCCTGCAAGGTGCGCGGATTTAGCGTCGCGAGAGCGGTGACTCTGCGCGATCGCGTCGCGGCTCTCGCGGCCATGCGCTCCGAATGACCACCGACACGCGAGGGAGACGTCCATGAGCGACGACCGGAACCTGCTGCCCCACATCCCCGTCGGGCCGAACTCGTTGCTGTCGCGGCGCCGGCTATTGCAGGCCGGCGGCGCGGTCGCCGGGGGTCTGGCGTTGAGTCGCATCACCCGGGCAGGCGCCCAGCAGCCACCGCCGGCGCCCAACGAACTCGTCCCGCCGCCCGATCCACCCTGGAGCGCACAGGGCCAACCGTTCACCACGCAGGGCATCCGCTCCCCGTACGTGGAGATCCAGCGGGCGTACTCGGGTGGCGATAGCCCCAACGTCACCCGCCAGACAGCCGGTTCAAACTTCGCGCCGCTGCAGGACCTCGACGGCATCATCACGCCGTCGGATCTGCACTTCCAGCGGAACCACTCAGGCACGACGATCATCGATCCCGCTGAGCACCAGGTGCTGGTCCACGGGATGGTGGACCGCCCGAAGGTCTACTCGATGGACGACATCAAGCGGTTTCCCAGGCGCACGGAGATCCACTTCCTCGAGTGCTCCGGAAACAGCGGTGCCGGGTACTCCGGACCGAGCCCGGACACGACCGCCCAGCTGATGCACGGACTCACGAGCACTAGCGAGTGGGGCGGCGTGCCGATGACCACGATCATGCAGGACGTCGGCGTGCAGGAAGGCGCCGAATGGGCGCTGTTCGAAGGCGCCGACGCCTCGCGGATGGACCGCAGCGTCCCTCGCAGCAAGCTCGAGGATGACGCGATGCTTGTCTACATCCAGAACGGCGAGCCGATCCGTCCCGAGCAGGGCTTCCCGCTCCGCCTGCTCCTCCCCGGCTGGGAGGGGAACACGCAGATCAAGTGGCTGCGACGGATCGAGTTCGGCAGTGGTCCCTTCTACACGAAGGAGGAGACGCGCCACTACACGGACGCGCTACCCGATGGCCAGTCCCGCCAGTTCACCTACGAGATGGAGGTGAAGTCACTCATCACGTGGCCCTCCGCCGGACACCAGGTGCCCGCGCCGGGGTTCTGGGAGATCAACGGCATCGCGTGGAGCGGCTTCGGGACCATCACCGGGGTCGAAGTCAGCGTGGACGGCGGCAACTCGTGGGGGCCGGCCGAACTCATGCAGCCGGTGCTCCCCAAGGCGCACGTCCGCTTCCGGTTCCCTTGGGTCTGGGACGGCACGCCCCGCGTCATCATGAGCCGCGCGACGGACGACACCGGGTACACGCAGCCTGCGCGCCAGCGCCTGCTGGACATCCGCGGCACCCAGTACATCTACCACTTCGACGCGATCCAACCGTGGCTCGTCGACGCTGACGGCGCCGTGACGAACGCCATGGGACAGAGCGCGAGTGACCTCCCCTCCGACACGCAGATCTCCGAGGAGTACCTCTAATGACCGACGTCCACACTCCTCACCGCCCCGCCCCGCCGAACGCCCTCCTCGGGCGCTGGCTCTTGGTCGTTGCAGCATTCAGCCTGCTTCTGCTCGCGGCCTGCAGCGGCGACGAGGACAACGGCACCGCCACCTCGACCGCCACCGAGGTCGGAGCGACCGAGACCGCCACGGGCACGGCAACCGGCACCGCGACGGGCACGGCGACGGCCACCGGAACCGCCGCACCGGCGGGACAGTACAGCCTCGCACCCGGCGGATCGCCAACGCCGGCGGCGACCGAAGCCGCCGCCGGTGGTGACGCACAGCAGATGTCGCTGCAGGCGAACATCGGCTCCGAGGCGCCGCAGGACCTCGTCGACGAATGGAACATCGACATCGACCCGGATGGGACGGGCCTCTGGGACGCCCAGGGTTCGGTGTCTGCCGGCGCGGACGTTTTCCAGGCGAACTGTGCGCGCTGTCACGGACCGGACGGCGCGGGTACCGACCTGGCACCGCAACTCGTCCTGGGCCCGGACATGGAGCCGGGGCCCTGGCAGTTCGGCGCCCCAAGGACGGTCGCGAACTACTGGCCGTACCTGACGACATACATCGACTACATCCACCGCGCGATGCCGTTCGACAACCCGGGGTCGCTCTCCGAGGAGGACGTCTACTCGGTGGTCGCGTGGATCCTGAACCAGAACGGAATGATCGACGACAACGCGACCCTCGACCCGGACAGCATCATGCAGATGAACGAGCTGCCGAACTACCCGAGCTTCTTCCCGTGCTATCCGGATGAGTGTCGGCCGGAACCGGCGCTGCGGGGCAATGACCAGTGACAAGCGCCATACCGGTCGCCCGGCCTCTCGTCGCGGCGACCCGCACGGGGAGAGTGGTCGCCGTGTGCAGCCGGGAGGGGCGCTCGTCGCGGATGGCGAAGCCTGAGGTGCCGGCCATCGAAGTCGATCCTGACGTGGGCGTCGTCGGCGACGTCCATGCCGGGCCGGGCAAACGGCAGGTCGCCCTTATCAGCCACGATGCGCTCGAGCGTCTGCGCGCGGCGGTCGGCCCAATCGACTGTGGCGCGATGGGCGAGAACCTGGTGCTCACCGGCGTGAGTACGGAGTCGCTCCGACCGGACACACGGATCGCCTTCGCGGGCGGCGCCGTCCTCGAGGTGACCCAGCCGCGCACGCCATGCGTCGAGCTCGACGCGATCGCTCCGGGCCTGCTCCGAGCCGCCGTCGGGCGCTGCGGGGTGTTCGCGCGCGTCCTCACCGGCGGGCGGCTCGAGGCCGGGGCCGCCTTCGAGGTCCTCGGCTAGCGCTCGCAGGCGGAGGCGCGTGCAACGTTCGTAATCGCGGACTACTCTCCGCGCGCGCACTGGGCGCGCACAGGGACGAGGACGTCGCGATGCGGAAGATCGGGATCGGGCTCAACTGGCAGGGCGCGTTCAACATGCAGGACGCGATCGAGCAGGCGAAGGTCGCCGATGACTCGGGCGTCGATCACCTGATGGTGGCCGAGGCCTGGGGACGTGACGCGTTCACGACCATGGCCATCCTCGGCTACGAGACGCACAACATCCGCATCGGCACCGCGATCATCAACGTGTTCTCACGGACGCCCGCGGCGCTGGCGCAGCACTTCACCTCGCTGGACGCGCTGACCGACGGGCGCATGATCATCGGGATCGGCTCGTCCGGCCCTCAGGTGATCGAGCACTTCCACGGCATGCCCTTCGACAAGCCGATGCGCCGCATCCGCGAGTACACCGAGATCATCAACATGCTCGTCGCCGGCGAGCCGCTGAACTACCACGGCAAGATCTTCAACCTCGAACGCGGCTTCACCCTCCGCCACCTCGACGAACTGCCGCGCCGCCACATCCCGATCTTCATCGGCGCCTTCTCCGAGAAGTCGGTGCGCCAGACGGCGGAGATCGCCGACGGCTGGTTGCCCGGCCACACGACGCGGGACAAGTGGAAGGACGAGGTCGCGACGTTCCACCAGTACGCCCGCGAGGCCGGGCGCGACCCGCTCTCCATCGAGATCAAGGCCTCCGGGGGCGTCACCATCACCGACGACCCCGAGAAGGCGTACGAGGGCGTCCGGATGCAGAACGCCTTCTACATGGCCCGCATGGGTGACCTGCACTACAACGCCTACCGCGCCTTCGGCCTCGGCGAGGTGGCGGACGAAGTCCGTCGGGCGTGGCGCGAGTCAGGCTCCGAGGCCGCCTACCGTGCCGTGCCGGACGACGTGGTCCACTCGCTCGGCTACGCCGGGCCGGTCGAGGGCGCCATCGACTGGATGGAAGAACAGCGCGACGCGGGGTACACGCTCCACGGCGTCTCGGTGGACGAGCGTGACCCGAAGAAGCGCGCCGCGATCTTCAAGCAGCTCGTCGGCTAGACGGACAGCCGGGCAGTTTCGCTAGCCGTAGCGGTCGCCGACCGCGCCCTGCGCGTAGAGGTCCTCGATCTCGGCCTCGGAGAACCCGAGGTCGGCGAGGACCTCGCGGTTGCACTCGCCGACCAGCCCGCTCGGGCGGTCCCACGACGGCTCGTCCGGCTCGACCTCCCACAGGAACCCCGGGAACACCTGCGTCCCCACGTACGGGTGGTCGACGTACTGCAGCCAGTTCCGGGCCTGGAGCTGGGGGTTGGAGAGCAGTGACCACGGCGCGACCGCGGGTGCGGCGATGGCGCCCGCGCTGCTGAGGCGATCCGCGATCTCCTCGGCGGTGCCGCTCGCGACGAACTCCGCCAGCGCCCCATCGATCTCGTCGCGATGGGCGAGGCGACCGGTGATGGTCGCCCAGGGGTGTCCTCGTTTCGCCCACTCCGGATGCCCGACGGCGCCGGCGAGGGCATTCCACTGCGCGTCATCCTCGGCCGCGACGAACACCCACGAGTCTTCACCCGCTTCGCCTGCGGCGGCGCGGTAGCAGCGATGCGGCACGATCAGCGGATCGGTGTTCCCCACGCGCTCCTGGCGCCGGTGGTTCACCGCCCAGTCCGCGACCAGCGCCGGGAGGTGCCAGTTGAGCACCTCGATCTGCGAGATGTCGACGAAGGTCCCGGTCCCCGTGCGCTCGCGCTGCTGCAGGGCGGTCACCGCCGCGAACACGATCGCGAGCGCCCCGGTCGCGTCCGAGTGGTAGATCGGCTGCGTGTCCTCCACGGGACGATCCGGGTAGCCGCGGACGATGGTGTGTCCCGCGGCGGCATCGAGCCCCGAGCCGAGCGTGACGTAGCCCTGGTACGGCCCCTTCGCGCCCCATCCCGGCAACGAGAGGTAGATCAGGTTCGGGTTCAGCTCGTGCGCGACTTCCCAGCCGAAGCCGAGTCCTTCGACCGTTCCCGCGGAGTAGCCCTCGAAGAACACGTCCGCCTCGCGGAGCAGTCGGCGCATCGCCTCGATGCCCCCCTCGGAGCGGAGGTTGAGGGCAATGTTGCGCTTGTTGCGGTTCGAGATGTGGTGGATCGGGCTGCGCTCGAACGCGGGGCCCTCTCCGGGCCACGGCTGCACGGTCGCCAGCGGACGGGTCATCGAGTTGCGCGGGAAGGACTCCACCTTGATCACGTCGGCGCCGAGGTCGCCCAAGAGCGATCCCGCCATCGGACCCGCCCAGACCTCGCACAGCTCGACGACACGGAGTCCCTTGAGCAGCGTCGATGTCATGCGCCTATCCCGTCACCGCTGCGCGAAAGAGCGCGAGGCGTTCGGTGGTCGAGTAGCCGAGGTCGCGGAGGACCTCGTCCGTGTGTTCGCCGATCCGCGGAGCGGGGCCGTGATCCCAGCCGCCATCGAGGTGGAACGGTGGGCCGGCCAGCAGCGTCGTCCCCCCCGTCGGGAGGGCGTGCTCCACGAACGAGCCGCGGGCGACCGCCTGCCGGTCTGTGACGACCTCGGAGACATCGAGGACGGGCGCGACCATGACGCCGTACTGCTGGAGATACGTGAACACCTCGTCGCGCGTCCGCTCGCGGAGCCACGGGTCGAGGATGGCGAAGAACTCGTCGAAGTGAAGTGCCTTCTCGGCCGGCGTGAGGAACCGCTCGTCGGTGATGAGCTCCGGGTGTCCAATCGCCTCGCAGAGCCGGTTGAAGAACGGCGGATTGGCGGAGGCGAACACCACGTACCCGTCACTGCACCGGTAACAGCCGGCCGGATACGCCGCCTTCGACTGCCCGCCGGCGCGCGGCATCTCCGCTCCCTGGAACTCCCACACCACGAACCAGGTGTCGACACTCCCGGTCATCGCCTCGACGCCGGAGACCTCGACCTCGCGCGGTTCGCCGCCGTGCTCCGAAGACCACAGGCACGCGTTCGCGACGGCAGCCGCCGTCGCGGCCCACTGCATCTCTGGGACGTAGGGGGCATAGCGCAGCGGCTCCTCGTCGGGGAGCGAGTGCTGACGCATGCGGCCGGTCCACGCGAGGAGCGACGTCCCGTTCTCGGTGCGCTCGGCGAACGGACCGTCCAGGCCATGCTCCGTGAGGACGACGACGTGCGGCCGGTGCTCCAGCAACCGCAGGCCCTCGCGCAGCTCGACGGCGACGGACGTCGCGGTGTGCAGCAGCACGAGGTCGGCGTGTTCGCAGAGGCGGTCGAACACCTCGAGCCCTGACGGACTCGCGAGGTCGAGCGTCAGCGAACGCTTGCCCGTGTCGAGCGCGACGTGGAAGGCGCCAACCTCGAGGTCAGGGACGTCCCCGGGGAACGGTCCGATGCGACGCATCGGTGCACCGCCGGGTGCCTCGACCTTCACGACGTCTGCCCCGTAGTCCGAGAACAACTTGGCGGCAGCCGCGACCGGAATCGATCCGCCGACCTCCACGATGAGGCGGCCGGCGAGCGGTCGGGTGGAGGCGTTCGTCGTCATTGCGAGTGTTATAGCACTGGGCCGCAATCACGCTGTGCATATCCCGCGCGTTCCGGGCACGGTCAGCGGCCGCTGCGCTGCGTTGCAGGCTCGCAACACTCCTGCCCGCCCTCGACACCCGAGCGTCACGTGCTCCTCCGTACGTTCTGTGAGCGTCGGTGACAGACAGGGGCCACGAATGACGTCCGCGCCATGCGACATCGGCTACATCGCGCCCCGCGCCCGAGGCCGGGCGTAGGTGGTCACGTCCGTCGCGCGCCGCGTCCTCCCCGGCTCCCCGTACCCCCTCGGCGCGACCTGGGACGGTGTCGGGGTGAACTTCGCGCTGCTCTCCGAGCACGCAACTGCCGTCGAGTTATGTCTCTTCGACTCCCGTGAGCCCGGCGGTGAATCCGCGCGGATCGTCCTCGACGAACGCGACGGGATGATCTGGCACTGCTACCTGCCGGACGCTCGCCCCGGCCAGCTCTACGGCTATCGGGTCTACGGCCCGTGGGATCCGGAGGCCGGGCACCGATTCAACCCGCGCAAGCTGCTCCTCGACCCGTACGCGAAGGCGATTGGCCGCCCGATCCAGTGGGACAACGCCCTCTTCGGCTACCACCTCGAGGACGGCGACGACCTCGTGCAGGACAGCCGCGACAGCGCCCCGTTCGCGCCGCTCGCGGCCGTGATCGAGGGCTCGTTCACCTGGGGCGACGATCGGCCGCCCCGGCGGCGGTGGGAGCGAAGCGTCATCTACGAGGCCCACGTGAAGGGCCTGACGAAGCTCCATCCAGACGTACCGGAGCACCTGCGGGGGACCTATGGCGCCCTCGCCACCCAGCCCGTCCTCGACCACCTGCTCTCCCTCGGCATCACCGCGGTCGAGTTGATGCCCGTGCACCACCGCGCGGACGACCGGCACCTGACGGACCGCGGGCTCTCGAACTACTGGGGCTACAACACGCTCGCGTTCTTCGCGCCAGATGCGCGCTACGCACAGGGCGACGGCCTGAGCGCGGTCGACGAGTTCAAGACGATGGTGCGCGCCCTCCACGCGGTCGGCATCGAGGTGATCCTCGACGTGGTCTACAACCACACCGCGGAGGGCAACCACCTCGGACCGACGCTCTCGTGGCGCGGCATCGACAACGCGTCGTACTACCGCACGGTGGCGGACGAGCCGCGGTACTACATGGACTTCACCGGCACCGGCAACACGCTCAACCTCGCCCATCAGCGCGTGCTGCAGATGGTGATGGACAGCCTCCGGTACTGGGTGCTGGAGATGCACGTCGACGGCTTCCGGTTCGACCTCGCGAGCGCGCTCGCCCGCGAGCTGTACGACGTGAACCGGCTGTCGTCCTTCTTCGAGATCATCGCGCAGGACCCCGTGCTCGCCGGCGTGAAGCTGATCGCGGAGCCGTGGGACGTCGGCCCCGGCGGCTACCAGGTCGGCAACTTCCCCGTCGGCTGGGCGGAATGGAACGGCGAGTACCGCGACAGCGTCCGGCGCTTCTGGCGCGGTGACGAGGGCCAGATCGCACCGATGGCGACCCGCGTCGCCGGCAGCGCCGACCTCTACGAGGCCAGCGGCCGCACACCGTACGCGAGCGTCAACTTCATCACCGCGCACGACGGCTTCACGCTCCGTGACCTCGTGACCTACGAGCAGAAGCACAACGAGGCCAACGGCGAAGAGAACCGCGACGGCCACAACGACAACCTCAGCCGCAACTTCGGCGTCGAGGGCGAGACCGACGATCCCGAGGTGAACCGCCTGCGGCGCCGGCAGCTGCGCAACTTCATCGTCACGCTGTTCGTCTCCCAGGGCGTCCCCATGCTCCTCGCGGGCGACGAGTTCGGGCGGACGCAGGAAGGCAACAACAACGCCTACGCGCAGGACAACGAGATCTCGTGGCTGAACTGGGAATTGCTCCCGTGGCAGCGTGAGCTCCTCCGCTTCACGGGCGCGATGATCCGGCTCTTCCAGGAGCAGCCCGTCCTTCGGCGCCGGCGGTTCCTGCAGGGCCGTCGCGTGGTCGGCAGCGAGGCGCGCGACGTGTCGTGGTTCGTCCCGGACGGGCACGATGTCTCCGACGAGCAGTGGGACGAGGCGTGGCGGAAGTGCTTCGGCCTCCGTCTCGCCGGCGACGCGATCGAGGAGGTCGATCCCGAGGGACGCCCGATCGTCGGTGACACGCTCCTGATCCTCTTCAACGCGGGTGAGCAGGACGAACGCTTCACGCTGCCTTCGGAGCGACCCAAGGGCGGCTGGCAACTGCTCATCGACACGACCGGTGCCCGGCGCGGGCGCTGGCCGGAGCCGAACTGCTTCCTCCTCGCCGCCCACTCCGCGGCCATCCTGCGCCAGAAGGGCCGAGGACGATGAGCGTCGTCCGCGCGAACGGCCGTTCCGAGGAGCATCCGCCTCCGCGCGTCGTGATCGACGCCGTCCGGCCGGAGGTCGACTCCGGCCGATACCCGGCCAAGACCACCGTCGGCGACCGCTTCCGCGTCGTCGCCCACGCGTACGCGGACGGGCATGACCTGGTGGAGGTCGAGCTGCTTCACCGCGTCTCGGGCGACGAGACGTGGCGCCGCGTTCCGATGACGGCGCTCGGCAACGACGAGTGGGAAGCGACGTTCAGGCCGCGCCACATGGGCGCGCACGAGTACGCCGTGGTCGCCTGGGTCGATCACTTCGGCTCGTGGCTCGCCGACCTCGAGAAGCGCGTCGAGTCCGGCTGGGACGTCAGCGCCGAGATCGCCGAGGGCGCGCGCTTCCTGCGCGAGACCGCCGACCGCGCGCCCGTGGCCGAGGACCACGTGACGCTCCTCGGCGCGGCGACGTGGCTCGAAGACCCCGAGGTGTCCACGGAGCGACGGCTCGAAGTCGTGCGCGATCCGGACCTGCACCGGGCCGCCTCGGCGTCCCGTGACCGCAATGGCGACACGTCGTACTGGCGCGCCCTCCCGCTGTGGGTGGATCGGGAGCGAGCCCGCTTCAGCAGCTGGTACGAGATGTTCCCGCGCTCGGCGACGCCCGATCCGGCTCGCGGCGCCACGCTCCGCGAGGCGGCATCCCGGCTACCGGACATCGCGGGGATGGGGTTCGACGTCCTCTACCTCCCGCCGATCCACCCGATCGGGACCACCGAGCGCAAGGGCCCGAACAACACCCTCAATCCCTCCGAGGATGCCCCGGGCAGCCCGTGGGCGATCGGCTCGCACGACGGGGGACACACGGCGGTCGATCCGGGACTCGGCACGGTCGAGGACTTCGAGTGGTTCGTCGACGAGGCCTCGAAGCACGGACTCGAGGTCGCGCTCGACCTCGCGTTCCAGTGCTCGCCCGATCACCCATGGGTGCGGGAGCACCCCGAGTGGTTCCGTCACCGCCCCGACGGCTCGATCCGCTTCGCGGAGAACCCGCCGAAGCAGTACCAGGACATCTACCCGATCAACTTCGAGACGGACGACTGGAAGGCGCTCTGGACTGAACTCCTGAACGTCACCACGTTCTGGGTCGAGCGGGGCGTGCGCATCTTCCGCGTCGACAACCCGCACACGAAGCCGTTCCCGTTCTGGGAGTGGCTGATCCGCTCCGTGCACGCCACGCACCCCGAGGTGATCTTCCTCGCCGAGGCGTTCACCCGGCCGAAGCGCATGGCCGGCCTCGCCAAGCTCGGGTTCACGCAGTCCTACTCGTACTTCACGTGGCGCAACACGAAGCAGGAACTGACCGACTACTTCCTTGAGCTGACGAGTGCGCCGCTCGCGGACTTCATGCGGCCGAACCTGTTCGCCAACACGCCCGACATCCTGCACGAGTACCTCCAGGAGGGAGGGCGCCCCGCGTTCCTCGCGCGCCTCACGCTCGCGGCGACGCTCGGGCCGTCGTACGGCATCTACAGCGGCTTCGAGCTCATCGAACGCACGGCGGCCGAGCCGGGGTCAGAGGAGTACCTGGACTCCGAGAAGTACCAGGTGAAGCCTCGCGACTGGGACGCACCGGGCAACATCAAGGGTGAGATCCGCCGCCTGAACGAGTTGCGCCAGGAGTTCCCCGCGCTCCAGCACAACCACGAGCTGTGGTTCCTCCCCGTCCAGAACGACCAACTCATCGCCTACATCAAGTCCGACCCCGGCGGCGACCCGTCCGAGGAGTCGCGCGGTCACGTCCTCACGGTCGTGAACCTCGACCCCCACGCGGCGCAGCAGGGCTGGGTCGGCGTCCCCCTCGACGCGCTCGGGCTGCGCGGCGCGCCCGCGTTTGCCGTGCGTGAGCTGCTCACCGACGAGCGCTACACGTGGACGGGGGAATGGAACTCGATCCGCCTCACGCCGGAACGTCCGATGCAGATCTTCGCGTTCGAGGGCCCCGTCGGGGCGGACGACCCCGGAGGGATCGTGCTGCCATGACCGGACCGACTACCCAGGACGCTGCTCAGCCCACGACGCGCACGGAACCGCGTCGGACGGGGCGCGCGTCGAGTCCGATCCCCGTCGATCCGCTCTGGTACAAGGACGCGATCATCTACGAGGTACACGTCCGCGCGTTCGCGGACAGCAACGGCGACGGCATCGGCGACTTCCAGGGGCTCACGAACCACCTGGACTACCTCCAGCAGCTGGGGGTGAACACGATCTGGGTGCTGCCGTTCTACCCGTCGCCCCTGCGCGACGGTGGCTACGACATCGCCGAGTACACCTCGATCAATCCCGACTACGGCACGATGCGCGACTTCACGCGCTTCGTCCGAGAGGCGCACGACCGCGGGATGCGTGTCATCACCGAGCTGGTGGTGAACCACACCTCCGACCAGCACCCGTGGTTCCAGCGTGCACGCCGGGCGCCCAAGGGGTCGGCGGCCCGGGACTGGTACGTGTGGAGTGACACGGACGAGAAGTACGCCGGCACGCGCATCATCTTCACGGACACGGAGACCTCGAACTGGGCGTGGGATCCCGTCGCCGGCCAGTACTACTGGCATCGCTTCTTCAGCCACCAGCCGGACCTGAACTACGAGAACCCCCAGGTCCGCCGCGCGATCACCCGCGTCATGCAGTTCTGGTTCGACAAGGGCGTCGACGGCATGCGGCTCGACGCCACGCCGTACCTCTGCGAGCGCGAGGGGACGAACAACGAGAACCTCCCCGAGACGCACGAGGTCATCAAGGAGTGGCGCGCCTTCGTCGATGAGCGCTACGAGGACAAGATGCTCCTCGCCGAGGCGAACCAGTGGCCGGACGACGTCCGCGCCTACTTCGGCGACGGCGACGAGTGCCACATGGCCTTCCACTTCCCGGTGATGCCGCGGCTCTTCATGGCGCTCCGCCAGGAGGACCGCCAGCCGATCGTGGACATCCTCGCGCGCACGCCGGACATCCCGGAGACATCCCAGTGGGCGTTGTTCCTGCGTAACCACGACGAGCTGACGCTCGAAATGGTGACGGACGAGGAACGCGACTACATGTACTCGATCTACGCGGCCGATCCGCGCATGCGGATCAACGTCGGCATCCGACGGCGCCTCGCGCCGCTGCTCGACAACAACCGTCGCGCCATCGAGCTACTGCACGCACTCCTCTTCTCGCTGCCCGGCACGCCGATCCTCTACTACGGCGACGAGCTGGGGATGGGCGACAACGTCTTCCTCGGCGACCGCGACGGTGTCCGGACGCCGATGCAGTGGAACGGCGATCGGAACGCCGGCTTCTCCCGTGCCGACCCGGCGTCGCTGTACCTGCCGACCATCCAGGACCCGCTCTACGGCTACCAGGCCGTGAACGTCGAGGCGCAGGAGCGCAGCGCCTCGTCGCTGCTGAACTGGATGCGGCGCATGGTCGCGCTCCGTTCGCGCCGGCCCGCGTTCGGCCGGGGCGACCTCGTGATGCTGCACCCGGAGAACCGCGCCGTCCTCGCGTTCCTGCGGATCGATGGAGACGTGCCAACGCTCATCGTGGCGAACCTCTCGAGGTTCGCGCAGGCCGTCGAGCTGGACCTCTCGGATTACGCCGGTCGCCAGCCCGTCGAGGTGATCGGGCAGCAGAGCTTCCCGCCGATCTCGGATGCGCCCTACGTCCTCACCGTCGGCCCGCACGGCTTCTACTGGTTCGACCTCACGCCAACGCCCGTCGACGACAGCCTGCCGCCGCCCGAAGACATGCCGACGATCGAGGTCAGCGGAGGCGACTGGCGGCGTCTCCTCGAGGGTGACGCTCTCGAGCAACTGGAGCGCGAGGTGCTCCCCGCGTTCCTCGAACGGCAGCGCTGGTTCGGCCGCACTGACGAGCGCGTCGCCCGCGTCCGGCTCCACGACGTGGTCCCGCTCCACGATGTGAGCGCCGCGCCGACCTGGATCGCGCTCGCTGACGCCGAGCGTGGCCCGGAGCGTGACTCGGGGCGCGGCTCGGAGCGCGTGACGTACACCCTCGCGCTCGGCGTCACCTCCGGCCGCGGCGCACGGCAGATGCGCAGCGACCAGCCCGAGGCCGTGATCGCGGAGTTGCGATCAGGCCGCGGGACTGGGCTCCTCTACGAGGCGATGGCGACCGAGGGACTCGTGCGCGAGGTGCTCGACCTGATTGAGAACGAGCGAAGCCAGTCCGCCAACGGGACGCGCCTGGCGCCGTGGACCCACGGCACCTTCGACGCGCTCTACGAGTCGCTCGACACGCCGCCCGAAGTGCACCGGAACACGGGCGAGCAGAGCAACACCTCCGTCCGCGTCGGCCAGCAGTTCATGCTCAAGGCCATCCGCCAGTTCGAGCCGGCGCCGCACCCGGAGACCGAGGTCGGGCGTCACCTCGCGGACGATCCCGGGCCGACGGCGCGCCTCGTGGGTTCGCTGTCGCTCGACTCGGGGGACACCGCCGGTCCGATCATCGTGGCGCACGAGTACACGTGGAGCCGCCAGGAGGGGTGGGACCTCGTCGTCTCGTCCTGCCTCCGATTCCTCGACGAGTTCGGAATCGATGAGCCGCCGGTGCTGGCCCCACGCCCACCGCTCGATGCCGCCCGAGACGCCCTCCGCGCCGAGATCGCACCCGGCGCGTCGACGCCGCCCGCCCTCGACCTCGCACCACCGAAGTACGGCGAGCACATCGCGCTCCTCGGGAAGGCGACGGGCGAACTGCACCGCGTCCTCGCCGAGGGACGAGGCGATCCGGCGTTCGAGCCGGAGCCGCTGGCAGCGCGCGACCTCGACGCGACGGCGACACGCATCCGCCGCCGGCTGCGCGATGCCCGAGGCTGGCTCCGCGGCGTCGCCGGAGGCGATGACCCGCGGAACGCCGGCATGGCCCAGGCGATCCTCGACGCAGAGGGGCGCGTGGGTGACTGGTTGCGGGACGCCCGAGCCGCAGCCGGCACCGTCGACAAGATCCGGATTCACGGGGACTACCACCTCGGCCAGGTGCTGGACGTCGATGGGCGCTTCGTGATCATCGACTTCGGCGGCGAGGTCGGCCTCCCGATCGAGGAGCGCCGGAAGAAGGCGTCCGTCTTCGCCGATGTCGCCGGGATGCTTCGCTCGTTCAGCTACGCCGGGCTCACGGCCCGCGCCTCGCGCCTGCTCTCGCTCCCCGAGGGTGAGACGCCATTCGAGCGGCTCTCGACGTGGGTCTCGTGGTGGGAGGAACGCGCGACGCTGACCTTCCTCGCCGCCTACCTCG
This sequence comes from Dehalococcoidia bacterium, assembly GCA_020634075.1. Taxonomy (GTDB): domain Bacteria; phylum Chloroflexota; class Dehalococcoidia; order UBA2979; family UBA2979; genus W-Chloroflexi-9. The sequence goes on from JACKCJ010000001.1 coordinate 94,099, forward strand.
AGGAAGCGTCCGGGGCGTCATTCCTCCCCGGTCCCGACGACGACGGCCAGCGCCTGCTCGACCTGTACCTGCTGGACAAGGCGCTGCACGAGTTGCAGTACGAGATGGAATACCGGCCCGAGTGGGCGTTCATCCCGCTCGAGGGCCTCGCGGCGATTACGGCACGGCTCGGAGCGTCGACGTGACCAGCGTGCTCACGGACTACGACGTGCACCTGCTCGCCGAGGGCACTCACCTCGAGGCGTACCGCCGGATGGGCGCGCACCCGGCGGAGCGCGATGGTGAGCCCGGCGTCGAGTTCGCCGTCTGGGCGCCCAACGCGCGCGCCGTGTCCGTGATCGGCGACTTCAACGGCTGGAACCACGAGGCGACGCCGCTCGAGGTGCGCCCCGGCGCCGGCACCTGGGAGGGATTCGTCGCCCATCTCCGCCAGGGCGACCGGTACAAGTTCAGCGTGCTCCCCGCGGACGGCGACCGGCGCAGCGAGAAGTCCGATCCGTACGCGTTCTATGCCGAGCTGCGTCCGCAGACTGCGTCGGTCATCTGGGACCTCGACGGCTACGAGTGGGGCGACGAGACGTGGATGCACGAGCGCGGTCAGCGCAACGGCTACGACGCGCCGATGTCGATCTACGAGGTGCACCTCGGTTCGTGGGCGCGGTCGCCCGAAGAGAGCAACCGCTGGCTCACCTACCGCGAGATGGGCCCGCGACTGGCGAGGTACGCCCGGGAGATGGGCTACACGCATGTCGAGCTCTTGCCCGTCGCGGAGCACGCGCTCGACGAGTCATGGGGCTACCTCACCTCCTCGTACTTCGCGCCCACCGCGCGCTTTGGCACGCCGCAGGACTTCATGTTCTTCGTCGACTGCCTCCACCAGGAGGGCATCGGCGTGATCATGGACTGGGTGCCGGCCCACTTCCCGAAGGACGCGCACGGCCTCGGCGTCTTCGACGGCACGCACCTCTACGAGCACGCCGATCCGCGGCTGGGTGAGCACCCGGACTGGGGGACGTACGTCTTCAACTACGGGCGGCGCGAGGTCTCGAACTTCCTCCTCGCCAACGCCCTCTTCTGGCTGGACTGCTACCACGTCGACGGGCTCCGCGTGGATGCCGTCGCGTCGATGCTCTACCGCGACTACTCGCGGCGCGCAGGCGAGTGGGTGCCGAACGAGTACGGCGGACGCGAGAACGTCGAGGCGATCACGCTGCTTCGACGCCTCAACGAGGCGGTGTACGAGCGCTTCCCGGACGCGATGACGTTCGCGGAGGAGTCGACGGCGTGGCCGATGGTCTCGCGACCGACGTCCGCCGGCGGCCTCGGCTTTGGCTACAAGTGGAACATGGGCTGGATGCACGACACGCTGCGGTTCTGGCAGCGCGACCCGGTGTATCGCGGCTACGACCTCGGCGACCTGACCTTCGGGCTCCTCTACGCGTTCACCGAGAACTTCGTCCTCCCCTTCTCCCACGACGAGGTGGTGCACCTCAAGGGTTCGATGATCCAGAAGATGCCGGGGGATGACTGGCAGAAGTTCGCGAACCTGCGAACCCTGTACGGGTTCATGTACGCGCACCCCGGCAAGCAGTTGCTCTTCATGGGTGACGACTTCGGCCAGTGGTCCGAGTGGAACGCCCTCACCAGCCTCGACTGGCACCTCCTCCAGCATCCGCCCCACCAGGGCCTCCAGCGCTGGGTCCGTGCGCTCAACACCCTGTACCGCGCGCACCCCGCGCTCTGGCAGCAGGACTTCGTCTCCGAGGGCTTCGAGTGGATCAGCGCCTCGGACCACGAGAACGCGGTCATCGCCTTCGTCCGCAAGGGACTCGACCCGTCCGACTGCGTCCTGGTCGTGTGCAACCTCACGCCCGTCCCGCGGGAGGGCTACCGGCTCGGTGTGCCGCTCCCCGGGCAATGGGTGGTGGAGGGGAACAGCGACGAGGCCCGCTTCGGCGGCTCGGGGTATGCGTCTCCGCCCCAGTACGAGAGCGTGCCTGAGCCCTCCCACGGGCGTGCCCAGTGCGTCGACCTCACCCTGCCGCCGCTGAGCACACTCATCCTGGCTCCGAGCGCGAGCGGCCTGGCCGCGCAGAGCCAGCCCACCCCGTGAACGTCTGTCTCGTCCTCCATGCGCATCAGCCGCCGGGAAACTTCGACTCCGTCTTCGAGCACGGGTTCGAGGTCTGCTACGGCCCCGTCCTCGACCTGATCGAGGAGCGTCCGGACCTCCGTCTCTCCATGCACTGGTCGGGCTCGCTCCTCGAATGGACCGAGAAGCACCGCCCCGGCCGGATCGACCAGATCCGTCGACTCGTGCAGCGCGGCCAGGTGGAGGCGGTCGCGGCGGGCATGTACGAGCCGGTGCTCTCGCTGCTGCCGAGGCGAGACCGGGTCGGCCAGTTGAAGGCACACCGGGCGTACCTCGAGCGGCTGTTCGGCGTCGACGCGACGACCGGCTGGCTCACCGAGCGCGTGTGGGAGCCATCGCTCGCGTCGGACCTCGCCGAGGGCGGCATCCGCGCGGTCACGCTCGACGACCGACACTTCTTCTCCGCGGGACTGGCCGACGAGGACCTCGATGTCCCGTACCTGACCGAGCACCAGGGCGCCCCGATCGTGGTCGCGCCCGGCCGCGGAGAGATGCGTGCAGCGATCCCCTGGATGCCCGTCGACGAGGCGCTCGACGTCATCCGACGACGAGCCGACGACGGCGCCGAGGTGCTCGTGTACGGCGATGACATCGAGAAGTTCGGGATGTGGCCGGGCACCCACCGCTCGGTGATCCGAGGGCGGTGGCTCGCGCGCTTTCTCGATGGGCTCGCCGCGCTTCAACGCGAGCGCGACGACATTCGCGTGGTCCCGCTCGGCGAAGCAGCCGAGGCGACGAGGCGACCGCGCCGGATCTACATCCCCGATGGGTCCTACCCCGAGATGCTCGACTGGTCGCTCACGGCGGACGCGCAACGACGCATCTCCCAGGTGCGGGGGTCGCTCTCGGAGGCGGGCCTCCTCGATAGGCTCTCGCCGTACATCCGCCAGGGGCTCTACTTCCAGTTCCTCGCGAAGTACCCCGAGGTGAACCACCTCCACAAGCGCATGCTCGATGTGAGCCGCCGCGTCGAGCGGCTCCTTCCGCGGCGCGGGCCCTGGGACCCGCAGGCGCTGCCGGAGGCCGTCCGCGAGCTGTGGCGCGCCCAGGCCAACTGCGCCTACTGGCACGGGCTGTTCGGAGGCGTCTACCTCCCCCACATCCGGCAGCGGCTCTGGTTCCACCTCCTGCGCGCCGAGGACGCCCTTGAGGCAGAGCGAGGGCCGGGGCGCGTCCTCCGTCGCTTCGACCTCGACGCCGACCGGGAGGACGAGTTCGTGGTCACGACTCCCGAGCTCATCACGGTGATCGATCCGTCCGAGGGCGCGATCGTCGAGCTGTCACACCGTCCGAGTGGCGTGAACCTCGGCGACACCCTCGCGCGACGCGAGGAGGCGTACCACGAGACCGGCGCGGCGGCGCCGTACCCCTACGACCGCGGCCGGCGCGGCATCTTCATCGATCGCTTCCTTCCAGCAGGACGGCCGCCTGCGCGGACAAGCGCAGTCCAGGACCTCGGAGACTTCGCCGGACAGCCGTACGAGGCCCGCGCCCGGCGTCGCGCCGACCTCGTCGAGGTATCGCTCACGCGGACCGCTGACGCGGCGGGATCGTCCGTGCGCGTCGACAAGACGCTGCGCGTCGCCACCGAGGAACCAACGGTCGAGGCCAGCTACCGGATTGCTCCCGAGGACGGCGAGTTGGAGGCACGCGTCGCCGTCGAGGTGAACCTCGCGATGCTCTTCCGCGAGCGGCGCCACGGACAGGCGACGCTCGGCGATCGCCAGGTGGAGTTGCCACGAGGCGGGGCCGCGAGAGGCGTCACCTCGGCCGCCCTCGCGATGGACGACATCGCGGTCGGCGTCGGGCTGGCGATCGAGCCGCCGGCCGACATCGATATCCGCCCGATCGAGACAGTGTCCCGCTCGGAGGGCGGCTTCGAGCGCAGCGCCCAGGAGCTGGCGGTCCTCGTCTCGTGGCCGCTCCGGCTCGTCCCCGGCGAGACCTTCGAGGCAACGGTGCGTCTCAGCCTCCTCGAGGTCGCGCGATGAGCGCTCAGTGGCAGCCGAGCCTCGGCGCATGGCCCATCGAGCTCGGCGTCGAGTTTCGCGTGTGGGCTCCCCGCCCTCGGACGATCGCGCTGGAGGTCGACGGCCGCGAGTACCCGTTGGAGCGCGACGCCGAGGGATTCGCCTCGATCGTCGTGGAGGACGCCCGCGCGGGATCGCGGTACGGCTACCGGCTCGACGGTGGGAACGCGTTCCCGGACCCGGCATCGCGATTCCAGCCCGAGGGGGTGCACGCGCTGTCGGAGGTCGTCGATCCTCGCTTCGAGTGGACCGACGGCGACTGGCGCGGCCTCGATCCGGACGCCGTCACGATCTACGAACTGCACGTTGGCACGTTCACGCCGGAGGGCACGTTCGCCAGCGCCGCGAATCACCTCGACCACGTCGCCGACCTCGGGGTCACGGCCATCGAGGTGATGCCCGTCGCGGACTTCCCCGGCCGCCGCAACTGGGGCTACGACGGGGTGTCGCTCTTCGCGCCCTCGCGGGCGTACGGACGTCCCGAGGACCTCCGCGCCTTCGTCGATCGCGCCCATGCCCTCGGCCTCGGCGTGATCCTCGATGTCGTCTACAACCACTTCGGCCCGGACGGCGCCTACCAGGGCGCCTACAGCGACCGCTACTTCACCGAACGCCACCACACCCCGTGGGGCGCGGCGATCAACCTCGACGCGCCGGGGAGCGATCACGTCCGCGCGTACTTCATCGAGAGCGCCCTGCACTGGCTGCACGAGTACCACGTCGACGGGTTCCGTCTCGACGCGGTGCACACCCTGATCGACGACAGCCCGCGCCACTTCCTCGCGGAGTTCCGCGACGTGACCGCCGAGTCACGCCGGGAGGGGCAGCCTCCCCCGTTCCTCCTCGCCGAGGAACACCGCAACCTCGAGATCGTCACGAGGGCGCGGGCGGATGGGGGCTACGGCTTCGACGCCGCCTACTCCGACGACTTCCACCACGAGCTCCAGCGCATGCTGACCGGGCACACCGACGGCTTCCTCATCGACTACCGGGGGAGCACCGAGGACGCGGCGGTCGCCCTCGAGACGGGCTGGATCTACTCCGGCCAGGCATCCGCCTTTCACGGAGGCGAGCGAGGCACCGACCCGACGGGGCTTCCGCTGCCGCGTTTCATGCACTGTCTCGAGAACCACGACCAGGTCGGCAACCGAGCGTTCGGTGAGCGGCTCTTCCACGAGGCGTGGGAGCACTCGTTCCGTGCCGCGACCACCGTGCTCCTGTTCAGCGCGGCGACTCCGATGCTGTTCCAGGGCGACGAGTGGCTGGCGAGCACGCCCTTCCTCTTCTTCACCGACCACAACGAGGAACTCGGGCGTCTCGTCCGCGAGGGGCGCCGCAACGAGTTCGGGGCATGGGCGGCGTTCAACGACCCGCGCCTGCGCAACCACATCCCGGACCCGCAGGCTGACGAGACGTACCTGCGGAGCGTCCTCCGCTGGGACGAACGCGACGAGCCTCGGCACGCCTCGGCGCTCGCACTTCATCGTTCGTTGTTCCGGCTGCGGCGCGGCGAGCCGGCGCTGCGGTGGGGCTCCGACGCGCACCAGGCGAGCCTGAGCCCCGAGGACGGCAGCATCGTCGTGAGGCGGTCGCGGCCGGGGGCGCGCGACATGCTCCTGCTTGCTCGACTGACCTCGTCGGGCGGGATCGCCGAGCCGGACATCGACCTCGACACCATCCTCGACCCGCCGCCCGGCGCAGGCTGGGAAGTAGTCCTCACGACCGAGGATGACGGACTCGTCGTCGAGCCGATGCCGCCACAGCTCGACGTGGCGGCGCACGGTGCGTGGGCCTACTTCCATCGCCCCGGCGCCGTGATCCTCCGGGCGACCGAGCCGGCACGGTGAACGAGCCCCGCTCACGCGTGCTGAGCACCTACCGGCTCCAGCTCCATGCCGGGTTCACGTTCGACGACGCGCGCGAGGCGCTCCCGTACCTCGCCGGCCTCGGCGTCTCGCACCTCTACCTGTCGCCGATCACCCAGGCGGCCCCCGGCAGCACGCACGGCTACGACGTCACCGACCCCACGCAGCTCAACACTGAGCTGGGGGGCACCGAGGCGTACGAGCGGCTCATCGCAGAGCAGCGCGCGCATGGCCTCGGCCAGATCGTGGACATCGTCCCCAACCACATGGGGATCGGGCCGAACAGCGGCAACAGCTACTGGGAGGACGTCCTCCGGCACGGGCCCGACTCGCCATACGCCGCCGTCTTCGATGTCGAGTGGGACACGCCGCCGCGCGGCCGCGTGGTGCTGCCCATCCTCGGCGCGACGCTCGACGACGTCATCGCGCACGGGGACATCGAGGTCGACCGGGACGCCGACGCGCTCGTGCTGTACGGCAACCCCCTCCCGCTCCGTCCCGGCAGTCTCGAGGAGTGGGGCGACGGCACCGATCTGCGCGACCTCGTCGCGCTGCAGCACTACCGCCTCGAGTACTGGCGTGCCGGCCAGGAGCGTGTCGACTACCGGCGCTTCTTCGCGATCGACGACCTGATCGGCGTCCGCGCGGAGGATCCCGAGGTCTTCGACCTGCTGCACCGTCTGCCGCTCGCGCTCGTCGAGCGCGGCGCCGTCGACGGCCTGCGCATCGACCACGTCGACGGCCTCCGCGATCCCGCCGCCTACCTCGCGAAGCTCCAGGCCCGCCTCGATGAAGCAGGACATCCAGGCGCCTACACCGTGGTCGAGAAGATCCTCGAGGCGGACGAACCGCTGCCGGACTGGGCCTGCGACGGCACGACGGGCTACGACGCGATGAACGAGTTCACGCGCGTGCTCGTCGCGGCCAGCGCAGTGGAGTCCTTCGAGGCGATCGATCGAAACGCGACGGGCCGGGAGACGTCGTACGAAGAGGTCGCCGCCGAGGGACGCGCGCACGTCGTCCGCGACCTCCTCGGGGGACAGTTCGCGCGCCAGGCGCATCGCCTGTTCGAGGCGTCCCGCCCGCCCGGCGTCTCGGAGCCGGAGTTCACGGACGCGCTCCTCGACCTCCTCGCGCACGTCGAGGTCTACCGCACCTACCACCGCCTCGACGAGCTCGATCCGCGGGCGCTCGCCGTCATCGGCGAGGCGGCCGATGCCCTTCTCCGCCGCTCTCCGGAGGCCACGCCCTCACCCGCGATCGAGGCGGCACGACGCGTCCTCGCCACGCCGCCGGACGGCGAAGCCCGCGAGGTCGTCCTGTCGCTCCAGCAACTCATGCCGGCGGTGCAGGCGAAAGGCATCGAGGATCGCGCCCTCTTCCGCTTCCGCCGCCTGCTCGCCCTGAACGAGGTCGGCGGCGATCCGGCGGCCTTCGGAGAGAGCGTCGAGGAGTTCCACCAACGGATGGCCGACCGCGCGGCGTCGTGGCCGCGACGGATGCTCGCGACCGCGACGCACGACCACAAGCTCGGTGAGGATGTCCGCGCGCGCCTCGCCGCGCTCTCGGAGGTACCCGAACTCTGGGGCGAAACCGTCGCCCGCGCGTTCGCGGTCTTCGACCGGCTGCAGGCGGAGTCGACTGATGTTGCCTCCGTGCACCCGTCCGACCTCTACCTCCTGCTCCAGGCGATCGTCGGCGCCAGTCCCGAGGGCATGACGCAGGGGCGCTCCGACGATGACGCCTTCGCCGACCGCCTGGTCGCTTACGTGGTCAAGGCGCTCCGCGAGGCCGATGAGCGCACCTCGTGGGTCGGCGGAGACGAGGGCTACGAAGCCCGCGTGGCGAGCCTGGCCCGACGTGCGCTCGACGATGACGGCCTGCGTGAGGCGCTCGCTCCGGTCATGCGCCTGGTCGTCCCTGCCGGCGCGATCAATGGACTCGCTCAGACGCTCCTCAAGCTCGCGGGGCCCGGTGTGCCAGACACGTACCAGGGCAACGAGCTGTGGGACCTCTCGCTCGTCGACCCCGACAACCGCCGCGCCGTCGACTTCGACCTGCGTCGCCGGCTCCTCGCTGAGGTCGACAACGTCGGCCCCGGGGAGCTCCTCGATGCGTGGCGAGACGCGCGGATCAAGCTCCGGCTGACCTCCGCCGTGCTGCGGACGCGGCGGGAGCATCACGCGCTGTTCCTTGACGGCTCGTACGAACCGCTGACGGCCGTTGGCGCGCGTGCGGAGCATGTCCTGAGCTACGCGAGGACCTCGGGAGACGACATCGCGGTCGCCGTCGCCCCGCGCTTCACCTCGGCGCTCAACGCGCCCGACGGGCGTTTCTGGGCGCCCGACTGGGCCATGACCGCGCTCGACCTGACGCAGTACGAGGTGGATGGGTGGCGCGAAGTCGTCACCGGCAGGTCGATCGCGGGCTCCAGCCTCGAGGAGATCCTCGGGCCGTTCCCGGTCGCGCTACTGCTCGGCCGGCGCGTGCGCTGAGTCGAACCGCCGACCCGTCGACCAGGACCGAGGCATGACGAGGCCCGGTGGCGCCACGAGGCGTTCCGGAAGGTGCGGCAACACGGCGCGACTCAGACGCTCCGCCGCTACGAGCGTCCTCGCGCGACGTCGTCCCCAACTGAGGCCGTAGGCCTCCCTCAGACGTCGGGGCAGGAGGCCCGCCGTGAGCTCGCGCATGAGCGGCATCGCCGGCGAGAGCCAGGGCGCGTCCGGCAACGGCGCGAAGAGGTCAGATGCGATTTGCCTCGCCGCGTCCGTCACCTCGACGGAGCGCACCATCGCGTGCATGTAGCTTTCGAACACATCGACGGTCGCCGGCATAGCAGCCGCCGGAAGCCCGATCCACTCACCTAGCTGACACATCTCGCGGTAGTAGGCGGCGACCGTGACTGCCGGGATCGGGCCGACGAACCGTCGGTACGTGATAAGCGATGTGTCGATCAGGGTGGCAAGCACCCACCGCTGGAGTTCCTCGTCATCGGCGCTGTAGCCTTCGCCCACGACGAAGCGATGGGCCGCGCGCACGGACTCCGCGGCGTGGCGTGCCTCCTCGGGCGTACCGAACGCGATGGCATACATGGGACGCAGCGTGCCGAGGAGCCGGCCGAGGCGATCCTCGCGGTACCCGGAGTGCTCGGCGACGCCCCGCGCGACCAGTGGATGGGCGACCTGCATGAGGAGCGCCCGCCCTCCCCCGAGGATGAGCACGCCCTGCGAGTGGAGCCGTCGCACCGCCGGGAAGTCCGGGGCGCGCTCCGGCATTGGAGCGGGCGAGGCGGCGTCAGGAATCGGCGCGCCCATCGAGCAGCCCGCGGAGATAGGCGATCTGGGCGCCGTGATGAGCCACGTGATGGATGAGGCTGTTCAGGCGCACTCCCACGGTGGGGCGTGGCGTCCACTGCGGCTCGTCCAGCTCGCGATCGAGGTCGGCGTCGGAGAGCGTCGCCACGTATCGGTCGGTCCGGTCCGCGACGGCGCGGTAGTACTCGCGCAGGGACTGCACCGAGGGCGGATGGACCTCGTTCACCTGCTCGAGACTGTTGCCGGTGCCGAAGTTGTCGCCCTCGGGTGGCATCCCGAAGCGCTCGTGGAAGCCCTCGGCCGTCCAGAGCTGCTCCTCGCCCATCAGGTCGGCCACGTGCATGTCCTCGACGCGTCCGATGTGCCAGGCCATCCAGCCGATCGGGTTCGCCTCGGGCGATGGCCGATACGCGAGGTCGCTGTCGTCGAGACCATCCAGCGCCCGCTCCACGACCCCCCGGCCGCGGCTGATGCCGTCCTCGATCACTGCGCGTGCGTCCATCGTCGGCTCCCGTCCGCCGGCCCTGCCCGATCGATGGTAGGCCCGCTACCAGAGCGTGACGCGACCGCCGAGCTCCATCGGGACCACCTCGACGCCCGGCGTAACCCGATCGAGTTCGTCGAGCACCGGGGTGAGGTCCGTTATGTCAGGAGCGCCCTCGATGCCGGCGAAGTTGTCGTGGTGCCCGAGGATGACGCGACGCGGGCGCAGCAGCTCGCACTCGCGCACGATGAAGTCCTCCACGGAGCCCTGGATCGGCTCGCCGTCGATGTTCCCGCGTCCGGCCGCGGCGAGCAGGGCGACATCGGGATTGAGGTGGGCGTACAGCCCCGTCCAGTACCCCATCGAGTCCTGGAAGAGGATCGTGCCCTCCGGCGTTTCGATCAGGAAGTCGAGCGGGCCGCCGGTGCTCGAGGAGTTCGCCATCCCGGCGTAGAACGCCTCGCCCCGCGCGGCGCGTCGGGCGTTCAGCCGCTCCAGCTTCTCGTTCTCCGTCGTCCCGTAGTCACCGAAGACGGGCTTCCCGGGAGCGGCGGCGCGCGTCCAGATGCAGGAGTGGAGGCTCGGATAGACGCGGACGGTGACGTCGTCGTTCAGCCGGAAGCGCTCGCCACCCTGCGCCGTCCAGAGCTGCTCCTCGGCGACGCCCCGCTCGCGGAGGACACGCGCCGACTCATGCGATGCGATGACCGTGGCGCCCGTCCGGTTCGCGATGACGTCCGCGCCGGCGAGGTGATCCCAGTGCGCGTGTCCGACGAGGGCGAAGTCCGCCTCCGCGACGTCACCCGTGGTCATGCCGACGGCGGGCGAGGCGTCCGGGCGGTCCATGTACGTATCGAGGAACACGACCAGGCCGTTGATGGTCAGCCGATACGTGGCGCAGCCATACCAGTCGAGCGTGATCGTCATGCACCCCTCCTCGCTTCCGAGAGCGGGCGCATGGTAGTCCGGGGCGGTTCCCCTTGCCGGGGAGCGGCCGTTCCGAGCTAGTCCTTGATGCGGGCTTCTTCGCGCACGGGCGAGCCGTTGTCGAAGAACGAGACGAACGCCGCGCCGAGGGCCGCGGTCAGGCCCAGCGGCTTGAAGACGGAGCAGTCGACGGCGCCGAGCGCGCAGCCGGCGAACGACAGCAGCGCCACGCCAAAGAGAGCGATCCAGATCCGGTTCGGGGTAAGGGCCATCGGAGCCTCCTCGCTTCATCCCATCATACCCACTTCATGCGGGCATCCGAGGCCTATCCGCATCGTTATCATCCGTCCGCCCCCACCACCTCGGCGGGGACGGGCATCCGACCGCAGGAACGGGGAAGAGCAGATGGCGAAGCATCTCGAAGGCAAGGTGGCGATCGTGACCGGGGCCGGTCGCGGCATCGGACGGGGGATCGCCCTCGAGCTGGGGCGACAGGGCGCGAAGGTCATCGTGAACGACCTCGGGGCGACCGTGGAAGGCCAGAGCAGCGACGAGACGCCGGCGCAGGAGGTGGTGAACCAGATCCGCGCCGAAGGCGGCACGGCCGAGGCGAACTACGCCGACGTCGCGGACCACCAGCAGGCCGAGGACCTGGTTCGGCAGGCGCTGACGACCTACCAGGGCCTGGACATCCTCATCAACGTCGCGGGCATCCTCCGCGAGCGCATGATCTTCAACATGACCGAGGAGGAGTGGGACGCCGTCATCCGGGTGCACCTCAAGGGCACCTACAACACGACGCACTTCGCCTCGATCCACTGGCGGACCGAGCGCAAGGGCGGCTACCGGCTGATCAACTTCTCCAGCACGGCCGGCATCAACGGCTCGCCCGGGCAGCCGAACTACGCCGCCGCGAAGGCCGGCCTCATCGGCTTCACGAAGTCCTGCGCGAACGCCCTCGCCCGCTACGGGGTGACCGCGAACGCGATCGCGCCGGGCGCCGCGACCCGCATGACGGACCGAGGCCTGCGCAACCGCGACAACATGCGCCAGGGCATCGCCGAGAGCGAGAACGTCGAGGGCTCGGAGCGTGACCCTGAGAACGTGGCGCCCGGCGTCGTGTTCCTCTGCACCGATGCCGCCGAGAACATCTCCGGCCGCACGGTCGGGATCTCCGGCTACCGGATCACGCTTTACAGCGACATGGTGCCGGAGCGCGAGATCTACGGGACGCAACGCTGGGAGATGGACGACCTCGTCGAGCGCCTGCCGCAGACCGTCTTCCACGGCCTGGTGCCGCCCTCCGGCGACCGACCGGGCGGTGGCGGCGCGTAGCCATCGAGGGCGTCAGCACGAGCGAGGCCGGGCTTTCGCCCGGCCTCGTGTCGTCTCGTCTCGGAAGTTGGCGCCTAGAAGCCGCAGCCGTCGAACGAGTAGGTGACGTTCGCGTGACCAGCCGCGACCGCACGATCGCGGAACACCCTGAGCGACGGGTTCCCGTCGAAGAAGTCGAACTTCGGCTCGACCTCGGGCGAGCCGGGGACGCCGAAGACGTACGCCGCGAAGCTCTCCGCGAAGTCCTCTTCGGGGTTCGTCGCCGCGTAGGCGCCGAGGAACTCCGGCGACGCCGCGCAGCGGTCATCCGCCGCGCCCTGGTCGTCCTGGTTGTCGACGTCGATCTCGTCGATGTAGTCGCTCCAGAAGGCCTCGATCCACGCCCACATGAACGAGTCGTCCTCGTAGCAGCCGTTGCCTTCGAAGTAGGTGTCGCAGGCCTCGGCGTCCGTCTCGCGGTCGAGCTGAGGCGTGGTCGCCGTGTAGATGTGCGTGAACTCGTGCGCCATCGTGAGAAGCAGCTCGGTCTCGTCCGCCTCGGACGCGTTGAGGTTCACCGTCATCTGGAAGACGTTGGCGCCGTCGTACGAGTCGAACGGCGAGACGTAGGCGAGGGTGTCGCCGTCCGGCCCGGCGTCGTACCCGGCGAAGAGCACGAGGTCGCCGAGGTCGTCGGCCGTGGCGACGACGCCGAGCACCTCCCATGCGTGGACGAGCCGCGGGTCTTCCTCGCCGAAGCAGATCGCGCCGAGCTTCCCGTCCACGACGAAGTACGCGGAGGTGAAGGCGTCGATGACGTCCGCCGACTGCCCGGCCGCGATGTCCTCGAGGGCACACGACACGTCTTCGCGCGAACCGGGGACGGCCGCGTCCAGCGGGCGGTCCTCGTCCTTGTCCTCGGCATCTGCCTCGTCGGCGTCCGCCTCGTCGGTCGCCGTGGCGGACGCGTCGACGTCCTCGCGGGCATCGGTGGCGGACGCCTCGGTCGTCGAGTCGGCCTGCTCGGCCGCGACGACATCCTCGCCGTCTTCCTCCTCGTCATCGCCGCCGCCGCAGGCGACCAGGAGCAGCATCGTGCTCAGGAGCAGGAGCGTCAGAAGGAACGGGATCCGTAGGGCGCGCAACATCCACCTCTTGCCAGGGGCAGTCAGCCACCGACAGGACGAGCCGGCACCCAACCAACCGGGAATTGTGAGCGCCGAGTATGCCCCGACCGGGACCTAGGGGGGAGGCGGGAGACTGACGAACGGCTGCGGAATGGACGGCACGCAGTGCAGCCGGATCGGCGCCTTCCACCGAGGTGGACCGACCACGAACAACGAGCCGGGCAACTGCCCGGCTCGTCGCGTCCATCGTTGCCTCGAGGGCTAGGCCAGCGGGACGAGGCCCGGCTTCGGCGCCTTGGCGCGCTTGCCCATCACTTCCGGAGCGACGTCGAAACATGCGCCGCAGCGGATGCACGCCTCGTCGATGACGCGGCGGCGACCAGGCTCACCCTGGATGGCGGCCGTCGGGCAGATGTCGGCCGCGGCGGCCGCCTGCTCCTCCGGGCGCTGGTGGGCCACATAGACCTCGTACATGCCCTTGAGCGTGAGCGTCGGGTCGACGCCCAGCAGAGCCGCCTCGAAGTCGTTCTTGAAGTGGACACGCGTGTTGCGCGTGATCTTCGGGCTGAACTGGCCGTGCACGCAGTTGGAGAACTGCACGGTGCGGTCGATCAGCGCGAGGTTCGGGTCGTCCTCGCGGCGGCCCTCCCCGTCGATGATGCGACGGATGATCTCGGTCTGTCGCTGGTTGCCGCCGTGGCAGGTGGTGCAGCGGCCGCAGGACTCTTCCTCGACGAACGCGGCGAGCGCCTCGGTCATCACGAGGACACTCGTCTGGTCGTTCATGAAGACCATGCCGCCGCCGCCCATGATGGCGTCCCACGGGCTGAAGGAGTCCGGCTGCAGGATCAGCTTCGGGAGCGCCTCGGGCGGCAGGAGCGAGCCCAGCGGCCCGCCCGACTGGATGGCCTTCAGCTGTCCACCCTGGATGCCGCCACAGACGCGGAGACAGTCCTCGAGGCGGGTCGCGAACGGGACTTCCATGAACCCGACGCGCGGGATGTCACCGGAGAACGAGAAGATCTTCGTCCCGGACGCCTTGTCCGAACCGTGCTCCCGGTACCACTCGGAGTTGTGCTGGATGATCAGCGGGACGTTCGCGAAGGACTCGACGTTGTTCACGTTCGAAGGCTTGTTGAACACACCGCGCTGCGCCGGGAACGGCGGCTTCACGCGCGGCATGCCGCGAGAGTCCTGGATCGAGGAGAGCAGGCCCGTCTCCTCGCCACAGACGTACGCGCCGGCGCCGCGGACGACGCGGAGGCGGAACTCCATGCCCGTGCCCAGCACGTCGTCGCCGAGGATGCCCGCAGCCTCCGCCTCCTTGATGGCGCGCTCCATGCGCTCCACCGAGAACGGGTACTCGTCCCGGAGGTAGATGAAGCCGACCTTCGCCTTGGTGGCGTAGCCGCCGATGAGCATGCCCTCGATCAGGAGGTGCGGGTCGCCCTCCATGACCACGCGGTTCACCCACGCGCCCGGGTCGCCCTCGTCGGCGTTGCAGACCATGTAGTGCTCGTCGCCGGCGGCGCCGAAGAGGAAGTTCCACTTCACGCCGGTCGGGAAGTTCGCGCCGCCGCGGCCGGTGAGGCCGGCGTCGTTCAGCTGGTTACGGACGGCCTCCTCGGAGAGGTGCCGGCCGAGCATGCGCGCGGTCGCGCGGTAGCCGTCACGCGCGATGTAGTGCAGAAGGTTGTCCGGGTCGGTCAGGCCGAGGTTCCGCATCAGCCGGCGCTCGCGCGGCTCAAGGCTGAAGAACTCGTGGTCACGGATCGAGGGGACGCCCTCGTGGGTGCCGGTGATCATGCCGATGCGGATGTCCGCTGCCGCGCCCCACGTCCCGGTCGCCTCGTCGACGATGCGGCCCGCGTCCTCCGGACGCACGGGGCCGTAGAGCACGGTCTCGCCGTTCGGGAACGTGATCTGGACGCTGGGGTGGATCCACTGCATGCCGTAGCCGTGGACCTGGCCCATGTCGACGGCGGCGTTCCGCTCCGAGATCACCCGGTGGATCGCGATGCCGGTCGCCCGGGCCCCGTTCGCGAGGCTCGAGGTGTCCATGGCGATGTCGATGCGCGGCCGCTCGGGGTTACGCCACGCGGCGTACTCGGCGTCGGCGCGCTCGCGGAGGGCGTCGTACTTCTGGAGTGCGATGTCCGACTCAGGCATTGATCGCCCCGTCCAGGTCTGAACCGTCGCGGAGTGCGCGCGCCATGCGGACGGCGCGGGCGGCGTTCATGTTGCCCACCGGCGTCTGCGTCGGGCCGTGCTCGCCGTGCTGCTCGAGCCACACCATCGGAGCCAGCTCACAGCACCCGTTGCACTGGCCGAGCACCATGCCGACGCGGCCGTCCTCGGTCTGCTCGTGGAGCTCCTCCATGCCGAGCGTCACGAGCATCGCGTCGCGGATGCCGTTGGAGTTGCGGAGGCGGCACGCCGGGCCCGAGCACCAGCGGACGGTGGTCTGAGCCGGCGGGTGGAAGCGGAACTCGTCGTAGAACGACGCCGCCCCGTAGAGGATCGAGGGGAACATATCGAGTTGCTCGGCGATGACCTCGAGCGATTCCTTGCTCAGGTAGCCGAACTCGTGCTGGACCCGGTGGAGGGCCGTCATCATGTCGCCGTTGTTCGGACGCAGGTCCGCGACGAGCGCCCGCACGCGGGCTTTGGCTTCGGTCTCCAGCGGCATGGGCAGCCTCTCGACCACACGAGGCGCATCGGCCCCGTGTCCATCACGAAACGCCCTCTTCGGGCTCCCCGCAATCTACCGCAGGTACACCCTCGGGCCAAGACGAGGTCCGAGGAGCTTCAGGACGCACCGATGTCGGATCTCGAGGCCTACTTCGACTTTCGTCCGAACGCGCCGAGGAATGGCGATCCCGCCCCGAGCATGAAGCCGAAGTCGTACCAGTTGCCGCTCCGCAGGACGTTGTAGAGCGGGAACTCCTTCCACGCGCCGAACACGTGGACGATGAGCACGATCCACGCCGTCAGGCCGTTCCAGGCGCCCCAGAGGAAGTCCTGCCACCACATGCGCCGCCTCCAGTGCCGCGTCACGCCCCGGTGAGCGGAGTATGAGGCACCTCGGACCGCGCGAGGTCAGGCCAAGGTCACGCGCCCGGAGGGACGGCGGCCCCGACTTCGCGCGGGTGGCCGGCGCCGGAGTGGTCGCTCTCGACGAGCTGCGCCACGCGCCGGCCCATCCGCAGCGAGTAGTTCTGCCCACGGTCCTCGGGATAGATCTGCGTCGTGTTCGCGAGGTAGAGGCCGGGGATCGGCGAGCGATGCGGCGGGATGATCTCGTGGTACCCGACGCGGACGACCGGCTGGCCGGCGCGATCGCGGAACACCCACTGGTCCTGGATCCACGATCGCTCGAACTTCGGGTTGATGCGCTTCAGCCACGGCTCGTACAGGTCGAGGAGCTCCTCGACGCTCATCTGCGCCATCGGGTCATTCGGGCTCATGTAGTCCGAGAGGTAGACGATGTGCTTCCCGCCGTACGTCGAGGGCGGCAGGAAGTTCGTCTGTTCCACCGCGACGACGAACGGAGCATCGTCGTCGGTCATCGTCAGCCAGTAGATGTCCGACAACGCCCGGTCCAGCGTGATCACCACCACGGTCGCCCACTGGTACTGCACCGCGTCCAGCATCTGCGCATAGCGCTGTCCGGCAGCGCCGCTCGACTCAAGCTGCGGGACGATCTTCCGGAACAGCCCCGACGGCGTCGTCGCGAGGATGGCGTCGGCGCGGTCCTCGCGACCGTCCTGGAGGCGCACACCCACGGCGCGACCGTCCTCCGTGATGACCTCCTGCACCGGCGCGCCGGCAGTCAGTGAGCCGCCGAGCTTCCGGCACGCCTCGACGAGGCCGTCGACGAGGCGCCCGAAGGAGCCCTTGAGGTAGCCCAGCTGCTCCTTCGCGAGCAGCCCACCGATGATCGGCAGCCCGCCCTTCGGCCGCGAGGCGAAGCGCAGGTAGATCTTGCCCCAGAACCAGACCATCGAGACGTCCTCGGCGTGCTCCGAGAACTTCGCCTTCAGGAGCGGGCCCCAGACGCGGTCGTAGCCCTCGCGACCGACGCGGGAGCGGATCCATTCGGCGGCCCGGGTGCCCTCGTAGCGACGGAAGTCGTGGATCCGGCGCAACCAGAGCGCCGTGAGGCCCAGGCGGAGGCGCGAGAAGAGCGAGACGCGGTCGAACTTCAGCAGGTCGAGCGCACCGACGAACGGGTAGTTCTTGCCGGCGGCGTGGAGGCCGACGTTCGAGTCGATCCACTCCACGTCCTTCGCGAGGTCGAGCTCCTCGAGGACACGCACGGCCTCGTCGTCGGACTGGAAGAGGTGGTGGTAGAAGATCTCGAGGCGTTCGCCGCCGACCTCGAAGGTGCGGACCTGCCCGCCAAACTCCGGGCTGGCCTCGTAGAGCGCGACCTCGTGCCCGCGCTTGAGCAGCTCGTACGCCGCGCCGAGGCCGGCCATCCCGCCTCCGATAACGATCACCTTCATGCGTCCACCTTCGAGGGTTCAGCGATGCGCGCGCCGTCTCCGGGCGTCCCCGCGCCGGCCGGCGGCTCCGGGTCACCCTCGGCGATCTCATCCGCATCGGGCGTCAGGGTCTTGAGTCCGAGGTCCTGCCGCCAGATGAGGAGCAGGCCGATGATGGCGACGGGCACGAGGATCGTCGCGTGCAGGACGAGGGCGTAGGCCGTACCCGTCGCGGCCGGCACGCCGAAGCGTCCGACGACCTCGCGGGCGAAGTACTCGTACGGACCGATGCCACCGGAGGTGCTCGGGGCCGCCATCGAGAGGTTCGCGGCGCCACAGACGCCGAAGTAGATGCCGATGTCGAGGCCCAGGCCGAACGCTTCGCCGACGGCCCAGCACGAGAGCGCTTCCAGCGCCCACGAGAGCGTGGTCAGGCTCGTCACGACGACCCACGCCCGCCCGGTGCGCATCGGGGCGAGGCCGGACATGAACCGGTCCGCCCAGCCCTCGGCGCGCTCACGGATGCGTCCGGGCAGCAGGCGCAGCCCGAAGGCGGTCAGCCGCGCCCCGAAGACGGGGCGCGTGGCGAGCAGCACGATGATCGCCGTCAGCACGATGAACGCGCCGCCAACGAGCGCGGCGAAGATCTGGAGCGGCGTCGTGCCTCCCGCGAGCGCGATCGTCGCCGCGAGGAAGATCGCCAGCACCAGGCCATCCAGGATCCGCTCGACGAGGATCGTGGCGAGGACGGCGAAGCCGGAGATGCCGCGCTGACGCTTCAGGAGCACCGCGCGGACGATCTCGCCGGTGCGGGCCGGGAGCACGTTGTTCGCGGCGAGCCCGATCGTCATCAGCGACGCGGCCTCGGTCTGGCTCAGCGGCGCGATGGGCTTGAGGATGGCCGCCCAGCGCTGCGCCCGCACCCACACGCTCGCCCCAAACAGGAGCAACGACACGGTGATCCAGGCGGGCGAGACGCCGGCGAGCGCGTCCATGAGCTCGTTGCCATCGACCTGCCGGAGGAGCAGGACGAGGAACACGAGGCTGACCCCGAGGCCCAGGATGATGCGGAGGTGGCGCACGGTGCTTCGGTCTCTCAGCTCATCGCGCGCCGGTAGCTCGCACCGGCACGCCGCCGGCACCGCGAGCTGAACGCGGGTACGTACTCACCCGATCCAGTGTGGGTCATACTCGCCGCCAGCGTCACTAGTCGGAAAACCCCGTATCGCGCGAATTAACCGTTGCATTCTTCGGGAAGTACACCTCGGCCTGCAGCGATCCGATCCGCTCCACGTCGCCACGATGGACGAGGAAGTTCGTCCACTCGTCGATCAACTCGCCGGACTTCAGTTCATCGAACAGGCCGCTCAACGTCGTGGCGCGGTAGCCGGCCTCCGGGAACCACCAGCGGTGCGGGTACTGCACCGGCGCCTGGTACATGTTCCGCACGTCGGGGCGTCCGCTGACGAAGCCCCGCGTCGTGATCACGATGTCATCCGGCTTCAGCGTCTCCGTGTTGATCTGATCCTTGTCGATGTAGGTGACATTCAGTCCGCGGAGATACCACGCCCACGGCCACGTGAGTGACTGGTCAGTGTGAATCACCACGCGGTTCGCCGTCCCCTCTCGCAGCGCGGCACGGATGTCGTCCGCGATCGGCAGGAGGCGCGGCGAGGTCTGGACGTAGATCAGCGGCTCGACGGGCGTATCCGGGTTCACACGGTTGAGGTTCCAGTCGACGCGCACCGCGAGGACGCCCAGCAACAGGAGGAACGTCGTGGCCGCCGAGGCGCTCGCCCACTGGAGCGTGCTCCCGCGTCCCCGCCGCACCGCCGCTGCCGCCCGCGGGACCACGCGCCCGATGACGTACGCCGCGAGGAAGCACAACGGCAGGGCGAGGTGGAACGTGAGCCACGGCATCTTCTCGCCGGCATAGGAGAGCGCCGCGAACATCGAGAGGAACCAGAACACGCCGAGCGCGGCGAACCAGTCGCGTCGCACGACCGTCAGCCAGAGACCACCGATCAGCCCCGGGATGAGTACGAGCGACTCATACAGCGGCACCAGCCAGAAGTAGTAGAACCACGGCTGGGTGCCGCGTCGCACCTCCTGCTGGTCGATCCAGTAGTCGAGCGACGTCCAGAATGCGCCGGCAATGCCGGTCGGGTGCGTGCCCCACGTCGTGTAGAGCGGCACGAGCACCAGCAGATACGCGGCGACGCACCAGATCCACCAGCGCGGTTGCCACGCGGCGCCGACCGCGGCCGCGACGACGAGTGTGATCGGCACGACGATGGTCGCGAGGTCGCGACGCATCGCGTCGTCGACATCGTGACCGAGCACCATCACCGGGATCTCAACGGCCGCGGAGAGCAGCGGCAGCACCAGTGTCGCCGTGACAACGAGCATGTCCGCGCTGCGCGGACGTCGATACCAGCCGTACCGCGATCGGAGGCGTCCGAGGAACGGCCAGCCGACGGCGATGAGCCAGGCGACCGGGGTCAGCACGAGGCTGCCGCGCGCCTGCTGGAACAGCGTGGCGCCCTCCAGCCGCTCGCGGCGCGGCTGCCAGAAGAGGTCATGGGCCAGCCAGGCGTTCTGGTAGAGCAGCAGGATCGCGGCGATCAGGTAGGCGGTCTCCTTCGCCGCGAACTGCAGCGCGAGCATCGCCGAGTAGATCACGAGCCAGCGAGGGCGCCCGTCGCGGCGGTAGTGGAGCATCGCCCCGACCATCACGACGAGGAACAGCCCGACGAACGGCTCGTTCCGGGCGAACCGCGAGTAGTACATGATCGACGGCGACAGCAGCAGGAACACCGACGCGAGCACGATCGACGGCCCGTTCAGCCATCGGCGGAACAGGAGTGGCGAGGCGACAAGCGCCGTCCCCGCGAGCGCGTGCGGTAACCGGCCGGTGAACTCCGAGTCCCCGAAGAGCTTGAAGAACGCCGCAATCAGGTGGAACTGCAGCGGGCCGTGCATGAGCGGGTTGTGCTCGTAGCCGCGCCCCTCGAAGAAGTACCACCCGTACATGAGGTGCAGCGACTCATCGTGGTGCAAGGCGCGGGCACCCAGCCCGATCACGCGCGTGGCGAGGGCGATCGCGGTGATGCCGATCACCATCCAGGTGACGCGGTCCCACGACCGGACATCGAAGCGGAGGCGCGACCTCGACCGCGCCGCGGTGCTCACGGCGAGACTCACTGGGCGTTCCCCGTCACCGGGTCCTCGTAGAGCAGGCGCGCGAAGACATCAGGGGTGTACGGGGTCTGGAAGACCTGCAGACTCGGGGTCGAGAAGACGATCGGCCAGCCGGCGAACCGCTGCGAGACCCGGACGCCGTAGGCGGCGCGCTCCGGATGCCCCACGACCACGTGGGTGATGCCCCAGTCGTAGACAGTGTCGAGCTGGTCGGGCCGGTCGCCGGTGTAGAGCGTCTCGATGGCGGCGCGACGCGCATCCTCGCGGATGTCGCTGTGCCACTGTCGCTCGTGCCCGGGCCATCCGAGGAGGGTCGGAATGCCCGTGAACGCGGAGAACCGATTCCCGGCGTCGTAGGACTCGCTGATCGCTTCGGCGACGATGTCCTCCTGGGGATTGAGTTCGTCGCGGCCCCAGCGCAGGGCGCTGAAGAACCCGGGATCGTTCCGTTCAAGGTACCCGATGGCGCTCAGACCGTGCCCCTGCCCTTCGCGCGATCGCGCGACCGCGGCCATCGGCGGCGTGATCATCGTCGCGACGGTGACCAGCAGCCCGGCCCAGCCGATCGTCCGCCCGATCCGTTGGACGCTCCATCCCCCCTCGAGGTTCCCCGCTCGAGCCTCGCGCCGTCCGAGGACACGCTCGCTCGCGAGCGCGAGGAGCGCGGCGCCACCGACGGACAGCATCGCCCAGGCGTGGAACCAGAACTTGAACGCGGTGTTGAGGCGCCCCGGGAAGGAGTCGTCGATCTGGACCAGCTCGGTCAGGTAGAGGAGGCCCAGGGCGCACATCACGAGGAACGCCCCGGCGGCGCCGGCACGCCGGCCCAGCGGCTCCGAGGACACCGTTGCGGCGACCGCGGCAAGCGCCATGCCGAGCAGCACGATCGTGATCCAGCCCCAGCTGCGTGCGGCCACCTCGGCGGACGCGCCGGTGCCAATCAGCCACGCCGTCCACAGCCCGATCGGCAACACGACGAACGTCGCCGCGTCGACCAACCGACGCTGGCTCGGTCGCCACGTGAACGCCAGTCCAATGATGGCGGGGACCAGGAGCGGCAGCCAGAACAGCAACCAGCGCCCGGCGTCCGAGTACTCACCCTCCACCGGCGCGAGGCCGAGCGGCTGAGGGTCGAGCGTGTCGAAGAACGTCCACGCGAAGGCCAGCGCCAGCACCGCCGGCGCGAGCGCCCAGCGGACGGCGAGGAATCCGCCGAGGATGAATGGCCAGCCGGTCCGGCACGCACTCCACCACGCCGCCACGCCCCACAGCGCCCCGTAGGTGATGACATCCCAGGAACTCGTCATGACCAGCCCAGCGAACACGGCTGCCGTCAGGACGAGGTGGTCGGGACGTGCGAACCAGCGACGCCAGCTGAGGGGCGTCGAGCCCTCGAAGACCTGGACCCCAAGCGCCATGGCGACGATGCCGAGCGGCAGCGCGAGGAGGTGCGGGTGCGGGTCACCGAGGACGAGCGAAAACCCGGGGTACTCGCTGATCACGCCCGGGATCACGCGGGTCGTCGGCCACCACCACCAGAACCGATCGGGGACGAGGTTGGTCGCGCCGACCTTCGTCGGTACGTCCTCGATCCCCAGCCAGCCCCACGCGGCCTCGCCTCCGATGCCGTTCGCGGAGGCGATCTGCACCAGCCCGACCAGCGGCGCCACGAGGAGCAGCGCGGCCACGGCCGTCCCGCCGGCGATGAGTTGCGTTCGGCGCCGCCTCGGCCCGCCGAGCTGAACGATGTCGATCGCGAGGCCCGCCACGGCCGCGGCGGCCATCGCGCCGACGGCGGCGGTGGCGAGGTTGAACGCGCGCTCCGGCGGCTCGCCGGAAAGCCTCGCGACGTGGTCCACCTCGACCTGGCCGAGGTGGTAGTAGGAGAGCCGTTCGCCCGCGAGCCACGGGTCCAGCGGCGGGAGCTCGCGGGCGCTATGCACGGCGTTCAGCAGCATGAGGTCGGCGGGCTTCTCCGTCCCCCACGCGTCAGGCGAGCCGACGCGCGCGAACAGCACGACCGCGAAGACCGCGACGGTGATGCCCTCGGACGCGAGGAGGGGGCGCCAGCGCGATCGCAATGCACCGAGGAGCTCGCGTCGCCAGCCGAGCAGCGCCAGCGACACCGCGCCCAGCGTCGCCACCGACGCGATGACCATCGGCGTGCCGTACGGCACGTCCGTGAGCCGCACCACCAGCCAGGTCAGCAGCGCGGCGGTCGCGAGGCCAAGCGGACGCGCGAAGTACACCCCGCGAGAGCTCAGGCGCTCGAACAGGGCCGCTGCCGGCACCAGCCCGACGAGCCCGAACAGGGCGAGGGCGAGATACCACCAGAGCGCCGACGCGACGATCGCTCCGTCCACGACCACCGACCTCGAGCGGTGCTACCGCCCGCTGGGCAGCGGCTGCCCGAGCAGGGACGCGACGAACGAGCGCGGCTCGAAGGGCGCGAGGTCGCTCTCGCGCTGGCCGACACCGACGAACCGCACGGGGAGACCGAACTCCTTCGCGATCGCGAAGACGATGCCGCCCTTCCCGGTGCCGTCGAGCTTGGTGAGCATGACGCTCGTGACGTCGACGGCCTCGGCGAACGCCTTCGCCTGCGAGAGTCCGTTCTGACCGGTCGTCGCATCGAGCACCAGCAGTACCTCGTCCGGCCCGCGCGGGATGTGCCGCTCGATCACGCGGCGCACCTTGGACAACTCGGCCATGAGGTTCTGCTTGTTCTGGAGGCGGCCGGCCGTGTCGATGAGGACGACGTCGGCGTCCCGTGCCTGCGCGGCCTGGACGGCGTCGAAGGCGACGGCCGCCGGGTCGGCGCCCTGCCCCTGGGCGATCACCTCGAACCCGACGCGCTCACCCCACTCCTGGATCTGCTCGATGGCGGCGGCACGGAAGGTGTCGCCGGCCGCGGCGACGACCTTCTTGCCCTCCTGCATGTAGCCCCACGCGAGACGTCCGATGGCGGTCGTCTTGCCGGTGCCGTTCACCCCCACCACGAGCACGATGTGCGGCCGCGGCGGCTCCTCGTAGCTCGCCGGGAGCGGCCCCCACAGGCGACCGCGCGGTTCCTCGACGGCCTCGAGGATCGCGACCAGCTCGGCGGCGAGCGCGTTGCGCACGTCGTCCGCCTTGCGGAGGTTCAGCGACCGGACCCGCTCGACAACCTCCAGCGTGGTCGGCACGCCGACGTCAGCGCCGATGAGGATCTCCTCGAGCGACTCCCAGGTGTCCTCGGTGACGTCGGCGGAGAAGACCTCGGTCAGCCGCCCGAGGAATGAGCGACGGGTGCGCTCGAGCGCAGCGTCGGTCGCGGCGGCGGCGGCTGCCTCCTGTCGCGCTTCCTCGGCGTCCTCATCAGCGTCCTCGAGGTCGTCGAGGTCCTCGACCGGCTCCTCGACCGCTGGCGCCTCGTCGCGAGGAACCTCGGGTGTCTCTTCCTTCTTGCGTCGACGTCCAAAGAACGGCACGGCGTCTCCCGATCACGCGGCCCTCCCGCGATGCACGGGGGAGCCGGGGTTGGTTCAGACAGAAGCGAGCGGTGCCGGGATCGTACCCGAGCACCGCTCGCTGATTCGCTAACGGATCTTGCGCTCCCGGTGAACGACTTCGGGAGCCTCGTATCCGCTATGCGGTCTTCGGCAGGTCCGCCAGCCGGAGCGACAGCACCTGGCTCGCGGAGTCGTCACCCATCGAGATGCCGTAGATGGCGTCCCCGGCCTCGATGGTGCGGCGGTTGTGCGAGATGACGACGAACTGTGTCCGGTCCCGGAGCTCGAGGAGCGTGTCCACGAACCGGCCGACGTTCGCCTCGTCCAGCGCCGCGTCCACCTCGTCCAGCACCACCACCGGCGCCGGGTTCACCGAGAGCAGCGCGAACAGCAGCGCGACCGAGGTCATCGAACGCTCACCGCCGGACAGCACGGCCATGTTGGTGATCCGCTTGCCGGGAGGCTGGGCGAAGATGTCGACGCCCGGCTCGGCGTCCGAGTCGTCCTCGGACTCCAGCAGCCGGAGCTCCGCCTGCCCGCCCCCGAAGAAGCGGGTGAAGTACGTCCCGAAGCGCTCGTTGACGAGGTGGAACGTCTCCACGAAGCGCTCCCGGATGAGCTTCTTGAGCTCCCGGATCGCCTCGCGCAGCTCCGCCTCCGCCGCCTCGAGGTCCTCGACCTGAGAGGACAGGAAGTCGAACCGCTCCTGCTCGGTGGTCAGCTCATCGACCGCTTCGACGTTTACCGGGCCCAGCGCCCGGATCTCGCCGCGCAGTTCCGAGATGCGCTCGCGCAGCGCGGGCACGTCCACCTCGGCGCCGCCGCGGAGCGGTACCGGCGCGGCGACCTCGACGTCATCGTCGTCGGTGTCGTACTCGGACCGGGGCGGGTCGCCCTCGGGGATCGCCTTCGGC
Source organism: Dehalococcoidia bacterium (assembly GCA_020634075.1). Taxonomy (GTDB): domain Bacteria; phylum Chloroflexota; class Dehalococcoidia; order UBA2979; family UBA2979; genus W-Chloroflexi-9. Next base: position 119,408 of record JACKCJ010000001.1, read on the forward strand.
AGCGGCTTCACGGAGCCGTCGTCGCGGATCTCCATGCCCTCTTCCGAGATCTCCCGGTAGAGGGACTGGAGGCGCTCCGCCGCTCGGCGCAGCCGGTTCTCGGACTCGAGCATCTCGCGCTCGGTGCCGAGGACTGCCCGCTGCGAGTCGCCCCGGTTCGCCGAGAGCTCGCGCTCCTCGGACGTCAGCTCCGCCACGAGGGCGTGGGCCGGGCCGATCTGCTCCTGCACGTCCGTCCGCTCGGTGCGGAGGTTCGCCTGCCGCTCGCGACGGTCGCGGAGCTGCAGCTCGAGGTCCTCGCGCTCGCGGGTGATCTGCTCCAGCAACGCCTTCCGCTCCTGGAGTTGCGTCAGCGCCTGCGTCCGGGCGGCGACGCGCTCCTCGCGCTGAGCCGCGAGCGACCGACGCTCGGCCTCGGCGCTCGCGAGCGCCTGCGTCGCCTCGGTCACGCGGGCCGCCGCGGCGTCACGCTCGCCACCGACGGCGGTCGAGCGGTCGCGCAGCGAGGTGATGCGCTCCGTGACCTCCTCGATGGCGGTCGCGGTCGCCTGCTGTCGCTCACGCAGCTCGTCGCCGCGCGGCGCGTCCGCCGGGTTGTCCTCGATGCGCCGGGTGAGCGCACGCGCCTCGGAATCGATCTCCGCCTGGCGGCGCTCCAGCGCCGTCCGCGCCCCCGCGTGCTGGCGACGGGCCTCTTCGGCCTCGTCGACGACACGGCGAGCGGCCGCGACGGCGTCCTGTGCCTCGCGGAGCGCCGCCTGGGCGCGCTCGACCTCGGCCTTCGCCGGCTCGATGGCGCGCTGGGCCTCCGCGACCTGGTCGGGCAGCCCCTCCAGTTCACGCTGCATGGAGAAGCGCTCGGACACGCCACCGGTGCGGCCGCCGTACATCGCGCCGCCCGGCCGCAGCAGCGTGCCGTCACGCGTCACGACGGAGCCGAGGCCCCGCGTGATCATCGCCTCGGCGACACGCATGTCCTCGACGACGATGACGCGGCCGAGCAGCGTGTCGACCAGCGGCCGGTACTGCTGCTCGCAGCGCACGAGGCGCGCGGCGATCCCGACGACGCCGCGCTCGTTGAAGAGGTTCAGGGGGTACTTGTGCTCGATCTTGGCGAGCGGGTAGACGGTCGCCGTGCCGGCGCCGTGTTCCTTGAGCCACGCCAGCGCCGCGACGGCGTCCTCGTACTTCTCGACCACGATCGCCGAGAGGTGCTCCGCGAGCGCCGCCTCGATCGCAGTCTCGAGGCCCTCCGGAACGCGGATCAGCCGCGCGACGGCGTCGACGACGCCAGCCAGCGGGTGCTCCTCGCCCTCGGGCGCCGGGTCCGCCTTGCCCTCGATGAGCGCCTGGGCGCCCCCGGTGGCCGACGGCATCGACTCCTGCAGTTCCTCGATGAGGCGGTGTCGCTCCTGCAGCGTCCGCACGCGGTCCTCGGCGGCACGGAGCGCCTGCTGAGCTGCGTCGAGCTCCTTGCGAGCTTCCTCGACGCGCCGCTCGGTCGCCTCGCGCCGCTCTCGCGCCATGCGGGCGGCCTCGGCACGGGCTTCGGCCTCACGCTCGTGCGCCTCGAGCGCCTGGCGCTGGGTCACACCCTCGGCCTGCAGCGCCTCCAGCGCGGCGTGCGCCTCCGCCTTCTCCGCGGTGCGGCGCTCCAGCCGGACGCGCTCTTCCTCGATGCGGCGACCGAGGTCCTCGCGCTCCGCTTCGAGGCGGGCCCGGCGGGCCTCGGCCTCGGAGAGGTCACGGAGGACGCTGCGCGTCGCCTCGTCCGCCGAGGCCAGCGCCTCGCGGTCGCGCTGCAGGCGCGCCTGCTCCTCGCTCACCTTCGCGTCGAGCGCGGCGAGCTGAGCATCGAACGACCCGGAGTCGTCCTCGGGGACATCGGCGATGGCGATCGCGCGTTCGAGCTCCTCGCGGCGCTCCGCGAGCAGCTCGAACCGCTGCTGCGCGAGGGCGACCGCCTGCTCGAGACGGAGCCCCTCCTCGGCCAGTTCGCGCTCCTTGCGCTGGAGGGTCTCCAGCGAGGTGCGTCGCTCACCGAGGACGGAGTTCAGCTCGCCCAGCCGCGACTCGATCTTCGCGAGGGCGTCGCGGGCCTCCGCGAATGCCGCGCCCTTCTGGTCGTACTCGGCCTGCGCAGCCGTCTGACCCTCCTGGGCCGACTGCAGCTCGTGCTCGAAGTAGACCTCGAGGGCGTCGGACAGCTCGGCCGCCAGCTCCTTGTAGCGGGCGGCCCGCTTCGACTGGCGCTGGAGGGCGCGGATACGCGGCTCCACCTCGCGGATCAGCATCCGCACGTGGCCGAGGTTGTCGCGCGTCTCGACGAGGCGACGCTCGGACAGCGTGAGCTGGTGCCGGTGACGCCGCAGGTCCGCGGCCTCCTCGATCAGCTCGCGGCGGTCGCCGGGCTTGAGCGCGAGGACCTCGTCCACGAGACCCTGCGACATGTGCGCGTAGGAGTTCTGGCCCACCTGCGCTCGCCGGAACAGGTCGACCACGTCCGAGAGACGGACCGACTGCCCGTTGATGAGGTACTCGTTCTCACCGGAGCGGTGTGCGCGCCGGGTCACGGAGACCTCGGAGAACTCGATGGGCATCCAGTGCTCGGAGTTGTCGAGGATGAGCGTGACTTCCGCCATGCCCATCTGACGCCGCTTCTCCGAGCCGGAGAAGATGACGTCCTCCGTCTTGCGGGCGCGCACCTGCTTCTGGGACTGCTCGCCGAGCGCCCAGCGGATCGCGTCCGCCACGTTGGACTTGCCGGACCCGTTGGGCCCGGCGATCACGGTCATGCCGGGGCCGAACTCGAACCGATGTCGGTCCGCGAACGCCTTGAAGCCGTGGACTTCTAGCCGTCTGAGGTACACCTAGGATCCACTTCCGGGGACCGCCGTGCCACCGGCTGTCCCGTGCTCCCCCGCCCCCGGTTGTTCGATCCCCGCCGGCGCGTCGCCCAGCTCTCGGAGCCGAGCCCGCACCTTCGGCAGCGCCTGTCGCGCCGCGTTCTTCTCTGCTTCTTGCTTGGTCCCTGCCTGCCCTCGTCCGAGGGCTTCGCCCTGGAGGTAGACCTCCACGGTGAACTCACGATCATGCTCGGGGCCGGACTGGCCGACGAGCCGGTACTCCGGGCGTCCGAGGTGCTCCTGCGCGATCTGCTGGAGCGTGCCCTTCGGGTTCAGCACCCCCGGATCGCGCGCCAGCGCCTCGAACTCGTCCCCGAGCGTGCGTCGCACGAACTCGCCGGCGGTCGCCAGTCCTCGGTCGAGGTAGACGGCTCCGACGATGGCCTCGTACGCGCGCTCGAGGTTGCCCTCGCGTTCGCGACCGCCGGTCTGCTCCTCGCCACGTCCGAGCCGCAGCCAGGGGCCGAGGTCGAGCACGTCGACGGCGACACGCGACAGCGTTGGCCCGCAGACGAGGGCGGAGCGCCACTCGGTGAGGCGGCCCTCCTGCACCTGCGGGAAGCGCGCGTAGAGCTCCTCCGCGACGATCGCGCCGAGGATGGCGTCGCCCAGGAACTCGAGCCGCTCGTTCGTCGGCGCGGGGTCCTCGGGGTGTTCGTTCGCGAATGAGGGATGCGTCAGCGCCGCGTGGAGCAGCGCCGGGTCATCGAAATGGACGCCGATGACCGCCTCGAACGCAGCCACGTCGCCGGCCGGGAGGTCGGCGCCTGTGGGCGTGTCGGTGGGACGTTCAGAAGCCACGGTGATCAAGCCCGACCCTATCCAGACGCACGCGCCCCACCCGCGCGTACGATGTCGTCTGTAGGTCTGGCAGGATGTCGGGGAGAGAGAAACTGCCAGTTCAGGCATCGTAAGAACCGGCTCTCCGCAGTGTCAACAATCGCTTAACTGCTTATGCGCCCTACACGTAATGCGCTCCTCGCCGCCCTGGAGCCAGCTTCGCGCGTGCTCCTGGAAGCCGCGGAGGACGCAGCGCGTGCCCTCGATGTGGGTCTGTGGCTCGTCGGCGGTGGCGTACGCGACCTCGCCGTCCGGCGTCCCCTCCACGACGTCGACCTCGCGTTCGCCGGTGACCCCTCCGCGTTCGTGGATGCCGTCGCCGCGCGGTGCCCCGAGGTGACCGTGGAACGCACCGACCGCTTCGGCACGGCCACGATCGCGTCCGACGAGGCCCGACTCGACCTCGCGCGGCTACGCACCGAGCGTTATGTCGTCCCCGGCGCCCTGCCCGAGGTCCGCGCAGCGAAGAGCATCGAAGCCGACCTCGCCCGCCGCGACTTCAGCGTGAACGCGATCGCGCTCGAACTGGCGCCCGAGGTCGACCGCCTCATCGACCCGTACGGCGGCATCGAGGACCTCGGCGCCGGTCGGCTGCGCGTGCTCCACGAGCGTTCGTTCATCGACGACGCGACCCGCCTCTGGCGGGGCGCGAGAACCGCCGCGCTGTTCGACCTCGAGCCGGACGCCGCGACGGCCCGCCTCATCGACGAGGGGCTGCGGTGGACGGAAGAGATCTCCGGCACGCGCCTGTGGGCGGAACTCGCGTACACGGCCGGCCGTGGTCGCGCCCTCGGAACGCTCGAACGCCTCGAGCGCTGGGGCGTGCTCCGGTCCGTGCATCCCGGGTTCTGCCTCGCGCCCGAGTCGGCCGCGGCGCTCCAGCGCCGTCACCCCATGCCCGTCGAGCGGTTCGCCGCGGTGCTGCTCGCGCCGCTGGCGGCTCGGGACGCGATCCTCGAGCGCTTCCAGGCTCCCGGAGCCGCCCGGGAGGTTGTCCAGGAGACCGCCCGCCTCCTCGCCGCGGAATCCAAGCCCGACTCGCTGCTCGGCGTCGAGGGCGTGAGCACCGAGGCCCGCCTCGCAGCCAGGTGGCTGCAGCCCGAGCAACAGGCCGAGCTCCAGCGGGCCCTCCGCCGCTGGGAGCGGACACGCCCGTGGCTGAACGCGGAGCAACTCGTCGCGATGGGTGTCCCGCGCGGGCCGGCACTCGGCGCCGCGCTGCGTGGCTTGCGCCGGGGCCGTTACCTCGGCACCCTGAGGACGATCGCGGAGGCACGACGGCACGTCCGTCGCGTCCTCGCGAGCGAGGCGCACTGGGACTTCGACGAACCACTGGACTGAGGGGACGACGGATGCGCGCTCCAGCTGATCTGACCTGCGCCGTCTGCGGCGAGACCGCCGAGGCCGCGACCCTGCTCGCCGAGTGCTTCGAGTGTGACCGCTGGTTCCACCTGAACCCGTACTCGAACCAGCCGGGCAAGGACTGTGGCGACGCCGTCATCGGCCCGACCGACGGCATCGAGACGACCTGCAACGACTGCATCGAGGCGGCCGAGCGCCGTCGCGTCGCCGCTCTCGGGCCCGACCGTGCCAAGGCAGAGGGGCTCGCCGGCACGGTGCTCGGCGGCCAGGTGCCGCTCCCGCCGGCCCGTCCCGGCCAGGCGCCCACCGAAGGACGCCGTGCGTTCCGGCGCGTGGACGACGAGTAGCGATGCCGGACGGGCCTGACGAGGTCGTATCCGCCGAGGGCGCGCCGGATACCCCGGAGGCGACGGACGAGGACGCGGTCCCCGGACCGTCGAAGATGGTCTACGTGGCGCTCTTCCTCGCGGGCCTCTTCGTGGGTCGGATCGCGTCCGAGAACTTCGCACCGGGGTCGCTGGGCGCGCTCGACCTGTTCATGTACCTCGGGCTCGCCCTCAGCATCGCCTGGGCGTGGCGATCGTGGGCGCGTCGCGCCATGATCCAGCGCCACCTCTCCGCCGAGCGCCGAAAGCAGGCGGTCGAGCGGCGCGCGCCGCGTCAGAAGCAGAACCGACGGCGATAGGCGTCACCGAGCGCTAGAGGTCGGCCGCGTCCGATCCGGCGATCGCTCCCCGGCGCGCGAACCACGTTGCGTCACTCTCGTCGTCGGGGCGTGCCGACGACGGCACCGGCGTGAATCCGCATCTCAGCATGAAGTAGAGGCCGCGCCCGTTCGTCCGAGGCACGCGCACGAGCATGGGCGCGTAACCCTCGGCGGCGAGCTTTCGCTCCGCGGCAAGCACCGTCTTGGTCGAGGTCGCCCGGCCCCGTGCCTCGCGAGCGGTCGCGACGGCGAGCAGCGCCGCCTGGCCGGGCGTCGGGCAATCGCGCCGCACGAGGGCGACACCCACCGTGTCGCCGCCTTCGCGGACCTCGAACCAGTCACCGTCGGCGTCGGGCATCTCCGGTGCGGCCGAGCGGTCGTAGCCATCCGTGAGCGCACGGACGAGCGCCGGCTGTGCCGCGATGCGCGCGGCATCCGATCGCACGAGCGAGACGCCGAGGTAGCGCGTCCACGCGCCGCTCCGCGCCCCACTGGCCACCTCGCTCACGGCAGCCATCGCTCGACGTGGCCGGAGAGCGCGTCGGCCTTCATCGTGCGCACCTCGCAGTCCGGGAGCCCCTCCAGGAAGGTCTCGCCGTACTGGCGTCGGACGATGCGGGAGTCGAGGACGACGAACACGCCACGATCGGTGGAGCCACGGATCAGTCGGCCAAACCCCTGCCGGAACCGGAGGACGGCCTGCGGCAGCGCGTACTCGCCGAACGGATCCTCGAACTGGTTCGAGCGGCCCTCGTACACGGGGTCGGTCGGCACGGGGAACGGGAGGCGCGCGATCACGATCTGCGAGAGCGCCTCGCCCGGGACATCGATGCCCTCCCAGAAGGCCGCCGTCCCGAGCAGCACCGAACGAGGGCGCTCGTTCAGCAGTCGCAGCAGCCGCTGCGGCGAGCCGTCGACACTCTGGGCAAAGACGTTGATGTCGTCCTCGGCGAGCAGGTCACGGAGCGCGGCGGCGGTGGCGCGCACGGCGGCGTGCGAGGTGAACAGCACCAGCGTCCTGCCACGCGCGGCCCGGACGACGTCCGCGATGGTCTGCTGAAGCGACGTGTCGTACGACGGCATCCCGGGCTCCGGGAGGTCCTCGGCGAGCAGCGAGACGACGGCGCGGCGGTAGTCGTACGGAGACTCCACGAGCAGCGTGTCCGCCTCATCGAGGCCCAGGCGGCGCACGGCGAAGTCGAACGAGCCGCCCGCGGTCAGCGTCGCGCTCGTCGCGAGGATCGTGGAACGGTCGCCGTAGAGGTCGTCCATCAGCCGCGGGGCCACCTCGAGCGGAGCGCGGCCGAGGCGGATGTCGCCCTCTGCTCGACTCACCCATGCGACTTCGTCGCGCGACGGACGGAGGACGGTGCGCAGGAGCGTGTCGCGAGCGGCACCCAGCGCCTCGGCGTGGCGTGCGATCTCGGCGCGGAGGGCGTCTCCCTGCAACGCTCCCTCGGCTTCCAGGGACTCGGCCGTCTGGCGGACCTGCCCCAGCCGGTCGCCGATGATCTTCAGCCCGAGGTCGACGTTCACGGTGACCGTCTCGACCTCCTCCCATGCCGCCTGGCCGCGACGCGCGGCGGTGAGCGAGATGTCGGAGCGCGGCGCGCCCTCCTCGGCCAGTTCGTTCACGAACGCGCGGAGTGACTCCGTCAGCGAGCGGACGTGGTCGCGCGTCCCGTTGACCGCGATCTCGATCTGCTCGGCGAGCGGCGCGAGGCCGGCGATGGGCGACAGCGCGAGCACCTCGCCACCACCCGAGAGCCCCTGCAGACGCCGGGCGAAGCCGGGCTCGCCGTGACGGTCGGTCATGCCGAGCACGTCGACGACGTCACGAAGCTCCTTCATTCCCAGCGTGGCGCTGAAGTGCTGCGTCGCGACGTCCTCCAGGCGGTGTGCCTCGTCGATCACGAGGTGGTCGAACGGCGGCAGCACCTGGTCGTCGCGTGCGGCGTTCACGAGCAGCAGCGAGTGGTTCGCGATCACCACGTGCGAGGCGGCCGCCCGCTGGCGGGCGCGCAGGAGGAAACACGAGCCGTCGCGGACGTACGGACAGCGGCGCGCGAGGCAGTCGTTGTCGTCCGCCGAGATCTGCGACCACAGCGGCCGCTCCTGCGAGGTCATGTAGAGCTCGGCGAGGTCGCCCGTCTCGGTCTCCGGCAGCCATGCGGCGACCCTCGCGAAGAGGCGCACCTCGGCCTCGGTGCGCGGTGACGGGTCCTGGCGCACCTGTGCCCAGCGCTCAAGGCAGAGGTAGTTGTTGCGCCCCTTGAGGACGGAGATGCGCGCGCCACCCGTCTCACCACGTTCGCGCAGGTACGCCTCCACGAGCGCGGCGGAGGCCGGCGCGTCGCGCTGGGCGAGCTGGTCCTGCAGGTTCAGCGTGTGCGTGCTCACCACCACGCGATCGCCGTTGCGCAGGGCGTGCAGCAGCGACGGCACGAGGTAGGCCATCGACTTCCCGGTGCCGGTCCCGGCCTCGACCGCGAGATGGCCGCCATCGCGCAGCTGGGCCGCGACCGCGCGCGCCATCGACACCTGCGAGGGTCGTGGCTCGTATGACGGGAACAGGTCCGGGCGTTCACGCGCGATGTTGAACACCGCGTCGATCTCGTCGGGTGACGTGACGACGCGCTCCGTGCGCGGGACGAGCGGCTCATAGCGCTCGCGCGTCGGACCGACGGGCAGCGAAGCCATGATCGCGAGGGCTTCCTCGGCGCTGATCGCGGCTCCCCCGCCACGGGCGAGCGCATCGTCGATGAGCGTGATCACGCCCCACCCCGCTCGTTCCGCGAAGCCACGCAGCTCGACGAGGAGCGAGCGCGGCATCGACTCGAGGCGGTCGAGGAGCGCGAGGAACACGTCGCGGGTTGCCTCGGCGTCCGCAAGGGCGCGGTGTGCGACGGGCATCACGATGCCGAGCGTCTCCGCGATCTTGCCGAGGTTGAGGCGGTCTGCCGTGGGCAGCAGCACCGAGGCGAGCTCCCACGTGTCGAACGACGGGGCGTAGGTGTGCACGCGCTCCGCTTCGAGGAACGCGATGTCGAAGGCGATGTTCTGGCCGACGATCGGGCGGTCGCCGATGAACGCCCGGACGGCGTCACGGACCTCCGAGAAGCGCGGCGCGCCGGCGACATCGGCGTTCGATATGCCCGTGAGCTCCTGGACCTCGATCGGGATGTCGCGGCCGGGGTTCACGAAGGTGCGGTAGTTCTCGAAACGCCCGGAACGGTCGAACCGCGTCGCGCCGACCTCGATGATGAGGTCGTTCTCCACGTTCAGTCCCGTGGTTTCGAGGTCGAGGGCGACGAACTCGTCGAGCACGCAGTGCGGCCTTCCCGGCTACGGATCTCCCGCCCATTGTGCCGGGTCGAGGAGTGTCGCTGGGGAGGCGACTGGCGCGGCGGTGGGAGTGGGAGCGGCTACTCCTGCTGAGCCTGCTCGATCGAGCCTTCCTCGAGGCGGACCCAGCGGCCGGAGCGCGTGCGGTGGATCGCCTCGAAGCGACCGCCGTGCAGCTCCTCGAGGAACTCCTCGGGCGACGAGATCATCGGCTTGTCGAAGCCGGTCGCGAACGTCGCCACCCCGCTGGACGAGTGGGCGTCGGAACCCCCGGTGGTCGGCAGGCCGAGGATCTTCGCCACCTCGGCGGCGAAGTAGTTCTCCTGCGGCGTGTTCGCGCCGTTCCCGATCTCGATCGCGTGCACGAGCTTGAACACCGGCATCTGCTCGGCGGCCTGCTCGGGGGTCAGCTCGAACTTCTCACCGGTGCGCATGGCGGTGACCGGGTCAAAGAGACGGCGGAACGGGTGCGCCACGATGAGGAAACCGCCGAGCTTGTCGAGCTCCTCACGGAGCTTCTCGGCACGACGAATGCCCTGCAGGTAGGACGGCAGACCAATGGCCAGCATGTGGCCCATGTCGGTGGAGACTTCCATCCCGAAGTTCACGAACACCTCGGGGTGCTCGTCTCGGAACGCCTTCCGCTGGTGGGGCTCCAGCACCTTGTCGTGCTCGGCGAGGTTGACGCCGCGCAGTCCGATGTTCTGCGCGATACCCATCAACTCGTGCGGATCCAGCATCGAGTCCGACGACGTCGGATTCGTGTGGATGTGCATGTCGAAGATCGAGCCGGTCTTGCCGTCGTGGAGTTCCAGCGGGAACCTCCCCCGTCTTTCGTCCCCTCGGTGGGTGGACGTGTCCTGAGGTTGGCAGAGTCTACGGGGCAGTCCCCTCTTGGGCTACCCGCCGCGTACGACTGTTATGCCGCCACCTTCGTAGTCATTATGTCACATCAGCGATCGAGGGATCCGAGTACCGGGAGGACCACTCCGAACGACAGCGCCGCGATGGTCAGCACCATCAGGACCACTGGCGCTTCCGCGGTCCGCACCCTGCCCCGGACGAAGGCGTACAGCCCGGCGAGCGTGAGCGACCCTCCGCCGACCACGAGCGCGAAGCGCAGCGCGGCATCGGCGCCGCCGGCGCGATGGAAGAGCGCCCCGAGGACGAGGCCGATCAGCGTGAACGTCAGTGTCAGGCCGTTCGCGAGGATCACGCCGATGATGCCGAGCCTCCTCGTGCCGGCGATCCGTGCGGCGAGGCCCGGCTTGCGGGCCATGACGACGAGGACGAGCCCGGTGGCGACGATCCCCGCCATCGCACCGGCGATCCACCCGGCCAGGAGCGACCGCGCGAGGTCGGCGTCCACCTAGCTGCCTGCCGCGCCGTCCGCCGGGAGGGGCTCGATCGCGGTCGCCGCGGCGCGGCCGAGCGTACGCGTCTCGAACACCGTGGCGCCGACGGCACGGAAGTCCCGACGCAGCTCGGAGGCCTTCGCGTCCTCGCGGATGAAGAGGTACACCGCCGGGCCGGAACCGCAGAGGTGCAGTTGGAGCGCGCCGGCCTGCCCGTAGCGCGCATAGTGCGCGACGAGCTCCGGCTCGGTGCGCTCGATCACCGCCTCGAACGCGTTCACCAGGTCGTTCGTCGGCGGAGGCGCCTTGCGCGCGATCCGTGCCGCGAGTCGCTTCGCCTTGTCGCCACTCGTGAAGTCGTGGGGATGGAGGGCCCCATAGCGCCGGCCGGTCTTGTTCCCACCGCTCGGGACCGGCGGCACCAGGACGAGCAGGCGCAGCGGCGTCACGTCGCGAAGCTCCTCCACGCGCTCACCCCGCCCGGTGCAGCGAGCAGCGCCACCGTGGAGGAAGAACGGGACGTCCGACCCGATCGTGGCCGCGATTGCCTCGAGGCGTGACATCGGCCAGCCCAGCTCCCAGACGTGGTTCAGTCCGCGGATCACCGCGGCGGCGTCGGACGATCCCCCACCCAGCCCGGCCGGCGAGGGAATGCGCTTCTCGACGGTGATGCGCAGGTCCGGCGAGCGACCGGCGGCCTCGGCGACCCGGATCGCGGCGAGGCGCGAGAGGTCGCCCTCGGGGTCGATGCCCGCGGCGTACTCGCCGGTGATCGAGACGTCGATCCCGGCGCCCTCCTCGCGCGGCTCAATGGTGACTCGGTCGGCGAGGTCGATGGTCGTCATGACGGTGTCGATCTCGTGGAAGCCGTCCGGGCGCTTCCGCAGTACCTCGAGCGCGAGGTTGATCTTCGCCGGCGCGATGAGCCGAACGCCGCGAGCGGTGCCGACGTCACTCATCGTCGGGATCCGAGTCGAAGTCCACGTCGAACACCTCGGGGCCATCCTCATCGTCGTCTTCGAAGTCCTCGGTGAAGTCGCCCCGTCCGCGCTCGATCACGTCGAGCTCGCCGGGGAATCGCGCCATGAACGCGCGGAACATCCGCTCCCAGTCCTGCAGCGAGAGGTGCTGAGGTCGGGCGGCCGGCTCGATCCGGGCGTCGTCGAGCATCGCGAGGATCTCGTCGCGCGGCAGCCCGCTCTCGTCGACGAGGCTGTTGTGGATCTGCTTGCGGGGCTGAGCGAAGCCGGCGCGGACAATGTGGAAGAACGCCTCGATCTCGCCCGGCGTCAGGTCGAGCGCCGGGCGCTCGAAGCGCTCGATCTCCACCACCGCCGACTGCACCTGCGGCGGTGGCCAGAACGCCTGGCGCGGCACCGGGAAGAGCAGCCGCGGCTCGCCGTAGAGCTTGATCGAGATCGAGAGCAGCGACTCCTTGCCCTCGCCCCCGACCATCCGGAGCGCCACCTCGCGCTGGATCAGGATCACGATGCGCTGAGGAGCGGGATCCGACTCGAGCAGCTTTCGGACGATCGGCTGCGTGATGTAGTACGGCAGGTTCCCGACCGCGACGTACGGCACGAGCGGCGGCTCGGCGCCAGACTCCTGCAACAGCTCGATCGGCTCGAAGTCGAGGACATCCGCCGCGAGCAGGTGCAGGCCGGTGTGCTCGCGGAGCCGCTCGCGGGTGAGGGCGGCAAGCTCCTCGTCCAGCTCGATCGCGACGACCTGCTTCGCCCGCTTCGCGAGCTCCTCGGTCAGGCCACCCGGCCCGGCGCCGATCTCGAGCACGGGCACGTCCGCGTCGCGGACGGCGGCGTCGGCGATATCACCGAGGAGGAACTCGTCCACGAGGAAGTGCTGCCCCAGCGCCTTCCGGGGCCGGACACCCAGGCGCTTCAGGTACTCGGGCGGCTCGGGGAGCTCCTCGCGCGCGGCTTTCGCGCGCTGACGCGCCTTCGCCGGGTTGCGGCGGGCGGCGGAGGAGGGACGGCGACGACGGGCCGGGGTCATCGGCGCCTCCCGTGGACACAGTCGGTGGATTCGTCGGTGGTCTTGGGAGCCCTCGGCCGCCGCGTCGCGGCGACCGAGGGATGAGGTCGGAATTAGCCGTGCCCCGCCGTCGGGCGGTCCTGGCGGCTTGATCCCGCTGGCCAGCTCAAGCCCGGCGACCCCATGGCGCCCAACGAAGTCGGCTTACCGTTGCTGCCTTCCGGCCCTGGCGGGGTTCACCGGACGTTGCCGCATGGGACCAGGCTCTCAACGCCGCCTGGCGTTCACAGTCCCGTCTGGACCGTTCTCGGACGGGCATTCAGCCCCGCTATAGCGGATTGCGGGTACAGGGCACCGCTAGAGCCCCGCCTAGCACGACCGTTTCCGATCGTAACAGCCTCACCCGGCAAGCCGCGACTGACGGGCCCTCGCACGGGGGATCGCCCCCGCGCGGATCGAGGCGTAGCCTGTCGCCCCACGAGGTCAACGGTCGGCGCGCATCCCGTCCTCGAGGTTCAGCCCGGCGCGCCACGGAATCGGAGTGGCTCTTCATATGCGCGTGCTATCCATCGGCCACCGGATGCGCCACCGCAACCTGGACAACCACACGATCCTCAACGCCCCGAACATCGCCGACTACGACGCGATCGTGCTCGACCTCGGCGCGACGTTCGACACGGTCCGCGAGGCGGCCCAGCAGTCCGCGCACTACTCCACGAACGCCGACGTCCCGATCGTCAACGGCGACTCGACCGACGGCATGACCGGCCTCGCCGAGGTCCTCCAGCGCCGCCGCGACGAAATCGCGCGCGCCCTCGACAACGGCGCGACGATCCTCGTGTTCACCGCGCCGCAGTCGCGCTTCCACGGCATCAACGGCCTGCACAGCTTCGACCGCTTCTTCCTCCTGCCGGCGCCGGACGGCGTCGCCTGGGACGACCGCACGGTCCAGGGCTCCGAGGGCACGGCCGTGGCCGTCGTCGACCACGACCACCCGTTCGTGCGCGTCTTCGAGGTCTACCGCCGCAACGTGCAGTACCGCGCCGTGTTCAACGATCGCGCCGAGGGCGTCGCGAAGGCCGGGCGCGTGCTCATCCGAGCGACCGGCGGCCAGGCGGTGGGAATCGACTTCCCGGTGCTCAACGGGCACCTCGTCTTCCTGCCCAGCCCGAAGGCCAGCAGCGCGGGCAACTTCCCGGACCAGCTCGGCGCCGCGGTGATGGAAGCGATGCAGGACCAGCTCGGCCGCCCCGATGAAGACCCGCCGCGGTGGGCGAACGAGTTCGCCCCGCCAGGTATCGAGGACCGCCGCAACGAGGTCCAGCGCGCTCGTGCCGACCTCGACCAGGCGCAGGCTGCGCTGGACGAGGCGCAGAAGGGGCTCCGCGAGGAGGAGTACCTCCGCGACGCCCTCTGGGCCGCCGGCGACGCCGCGCTACTGCCGGCCGCCCTCAAGTGCGGCGAGATCATTGGCTTCCGCATCGCCCGCGACGGAAACTCGGACCCGATGTTCATGGACGGCTCCACCGCCGTGCACGTCGTCGTCGCCGGCGCCGTCGACACTGTCGACATGGCCGCGCACTACCGACTCCGGGCGCGCCTCGACAAGATCATCGAGACGCGCGCCGTGAACCCTCGTGGCGTGCTGATCGTGAACGGCCAGCGCCAGACGCACCCGCTGGAGCGGAAGCGCCAGTTCGAGGACGCGGTCCGCGTCGCGGCCGAGGGCCAGGGCTACGCCATCCTCACCGCGAGCGACCTCTTCCGCGTGGCCTACGCGGCGCGCGCCGGCCTGCCCGAGGATCGCCTCGCGCAGGCGCGGGAGCGGATCGCGAGCACGAACGGCGTCGTGGAGCTGGACGACCTGCTGACCGTGGAGAACGAGGCGTAGCCGCTGCCTTGTAGACGGCTGGCGTAGACAGTGGGCGTAGAGAACGCCCGGGCGCGCCTCTCCCTACTCCGCGCTCGCGTTCCCGATCGCTACGATGCGGCACGCGATGCCGCCCTCACCTGACGCGTCATCCTCGAAGCACCCGGCAGCGCGTCGCCCCAGCGGGTCGACGCTGCTCAACGTCGCCCTCGTCGTCCTCGCGGTCGCAGCGTTCACCGTCATCGCCGTCCGACGCGGTGGCGCCGAGCGAGGCGTCGAGGTCGAGCGGCGCGGTGCACCCGCCGGGATCGATGAGATCCGCGTGCACGTCTCCGGCGCCGTGGCCCAGCCGGGCGTCGTCGTTGCGCAGCCCGGCGATCGCATCGTCGATGTGGTCGACCGCGCCGGCGGCGCGCTGCCCGAGGCCAACCTCGATGCGGTGAACCTCGCGCTGCGGATCCGCGACGAGGATGCCGTCTACGTCCCGTTCGCCGGCGAGGAATCCGCGCCCCTGGTCGACCTCAACACGGCCACTCAGGCCGAACTCGAGGCGCTCCCGGGCATCGGGCCCGCGACGGCGCGCGCCATCGTCGCGGCTCGTCCGATCGCCTCGGTCGACGACCTCCTCGAGCGCGACCTCGTCGCCGGGGCGGTGTGGGAGGAGATCCGTCTCCTCGTCACGACGCGCTGAGCGGAGCGCGAGCGATGAACCGCATCCCCGTGCTCCCGATCCTCCTCGGCGCATATGTCGCCGGGGTCGTGTCGGCGGCCGTGCTCGGCGGCCCGTGGCCGTTGACCTTTGCCCTCGGTGGGCTGGTGGGGAGCGCCCTCCTGCTCCGCCGAGGAACGCTGGCGATCGCTGCGGTCGCCCTGCTGGTCGTGGTCGCGGCAACCGTCGGCCACTGGCGCCTCGAACGCCTCGATGCGGCGCCGCCCCCACCGCTGGCCGCAATGACCGGCACGCACGAGGTGACCGGCGTTGCCCGCGACGATGCGGTCATCCGCGGCTCGACGCTGCGCGTCGACCTCGGGGTCGAGACCGTCGACGGCGAGCCAATGCACGGCGCGATCAGGATCTCGACGCGCAACTCCGTCGGCGTGGTGCGCGCGGGTGACCGCATCCGCCTCGTCGTGGACCTCGAAACGCCCCCGAGCGCCGAGGCGTTCGACTACCGCGCCTACCTCCGCGACCGCGACATCCACCTCGTCGGCGCGTTCCCGACGGAGTGGGAGCACATCGGCGCGACCGACCGAGGCTGGCGCGGGCGGCTCGAGCAACTCCACCGCGAGGTCGTGCGACGCATCGGGCGCGCCCTCCCGGAGCCCGAGGCGTCGCTGGCTGCCGGCGTGCTCGTGGGCGAGCAGGGCTCACTCCCGGACGACGTCGACGAAGCGCTGAGGGCGACCGGCACCACGCACCTCGTCGTCGTGTCCGGGCAGAACGTCGCGGTAATCATCGGAATCGCGATCGCGGCACTGACGGCCTTCGTCTCCCGGCGCACGGCCTCGTTGTGCGCGCTCGTCCTGCTGCCGGGCTACGTCGTCTTCGTGGGCGCGGACCCTCCGGTCGTCCGCGCAGCGATCATGGCCGTCGCCGTCATCGCCGCCGGCGTCACGGGTCGGCGGACGCCGGCGTGGGTGTACCTCGTCTACGCGGCCGGCGTGATGCTCATCCTCGATCCGGTGCTCGTCCGAGATGTGTCGTTCCAGCTCAGCGCCATGGCGACGGTCGGCATCACCACGCTGGCCCCCGCGCTGCGCGACGCCGTCCTTGCGAGGTTCCCGTGGCTCACCTCTCCCGGCCGGGCCGCCGTGGTCGGCGTGACCGCGACGGCGACCGGTGCCGCGCTCGCGGTGCTGCCCGTGCAGGTCGCGACCTTCGAGGTCATCGCGCCGTGGACGATCCTCGCGAACGTCGCGGTCGCGCCGGTCTACGAGGCGACGGTCTTCGCCGCCGCGCTCGCAGCCCTCGTAGGTGACGTCGGCCCGCTCGGCCTCGCGCTCACCATCGCGCCGAGGGCGTTCCTGTGGCTCGTCGAGGTGCTGGCGCGGCTACCCGGCGCGCAGATTGCGGTCGAACTCCCGCTGGTCGCGGGCGCCGTGTTCGTCGGCCTCCTGGTCGCCGCGACCGCCCGCCTCGCCACGTACGCGAGGTCGGCCACTGCCGTCGCCGTCCTCGACGGTGGCATCAGCTCGAGGTTCACGACGACCGCCGGACTGGCGCTCGTCGCCGGCGGGCTGTGGTGGACCGCCCTCGCACCGTCCGAGGCGTTCCCCAGCGTGACCGTGCTCGACGTGGGCCAGGGGCTCGCGGTCCTCGTGCGCGACGGCGACGCGACGCTGCTGATCGACAGCGGCCCACGAGACGGTGCGGTGCTCGCCGCGCTGGGACGCGAGGGCGTCACCCAGCTCGATGCGGTCGTCCTGACGCACAACGACCTCGACCACACCGGCGGGCTGGCCGCGCTTCGTGAGCGGCTCGACGTCGACGCCGTCTACGTGGAGGCATCGACGGTGGCCCTCTACGACGGGGTCCAGCCCATCGACATCGGCGACCGGTTCGGCGTCGGCGCGATCACGGTCGAGGTCATCGGCCCGCCCGTCGCTACTCGCGACTACCGGCTCGCGTCGGACAACGACGGCTCGCTCGTCCTGCTCGTCGCGATCGGTGACCGGCGCGTCCTCGTGACGGCCGACATCGAGGCGCCCGCCGAGGCGTGGCTCGTCGCCTCCGGCGTCGACCTCCACGCGGACGTCCTCGTCGTCCCACACCACGGTTCGAACACCTCCTCGACGCAGGGGTTCATCGAGGCTGTCGCGCCGCGCGTTGCCGTCGTCCCGGTCGGACAGAACCCGTACGGCCACCCGAACGCCGAGGTCCTCGCCCGCTACGAGGGAGACGAGTCGATCTCGCTCTACCGGACGGACGAGGACGGCGCGATCACCCTCACCAGCGACGGCGAACACCTGTGGCTGAGGGCAGGCGGCGGACGCTAGCCCTCGGACGGCTCGCCGGACGGTGGGGGCGGCATCGGGATCACGGCGAACAGCGCATCAACCGCGCCGGGGTTACCGAGGCGCCACGTCCCGCGCGCCATCGGCTCGATGCGCACCGCATCGCCGGGCTGCAGGAGCACCTCGGAGCCCTCGGCGGGGGTGAGGACGAGCGCGCCCTCGAGGAGGACCGCGAAGGCCGGGATGGCGCGGTGGAAGCCGGGGTGTGAGCCGGACTCGAAGCGCATGAGCATCACCCGCGTCGCGCTGCCGAGCACGACGCCGCCGACGCCCTTGAACTCGCCGGGCCCGTTCTCGAACGGTGACTCAACGAGCGCGAGCGGTTCGAGGACCGACTTACCTCGGTCGTTCGCGGAGAGCCGGTACTGCGCCATGGAGGCAGTCTAGGCGCGAGCTCCCTGTACCAGAACTTCGGGGTGCTCGCGCGGAGGGCCGGAACGGTGGGCCGTGCTACGTTCGGCTTCGCCTCACATCGGTTCGACTGGTCTGGAGACTGCCTTGGCATTCGAGCGCTCGCACGGTCGCGGACTCCGCGAGGAACGCCCCCTCACCATCGAGCCCGGATACACGAAGCACGCCGAGGGCTCCGTCCTCATCTCCACCGGCGACACCCGCGTCCTCTGCACCGCGAGCGTCGAGGCGGGCGTGCCGGGGTGGCTCCGCAACTCGGGCCGTGGATGGGTGACCGCCGAGTACGGCATGCTGCCCCGCTCCACCCACACCCGCTCCGACCGCGAGGCGGCGCGAGGTCGCCAGGGCGGACGCACGCAGGAGATCCAGCGCCTCATCGGCCGCTCACTCCGCGCCGCCATCGACATGAACAAACTCGGCGAGACGACGATCACCATCGACTGCGATGTCCTCCAGGCCGATGGCGGCACGCGGACGGCCGCGATCACCGGTGGCTGGATCGCGCTCGCGATGGCGGTGGACTACCTCCAGCGGGCGGGCGGCCTCCCGACGTCACCGCTGAAGACGCAGGTCGCGGCGATGTCCGTCGGCATCATCGACAGCCACCAGTTCCTCGACCTCGACTACCGCGAGGACTCCGGCGCCGACGTCGACTTCAACGTCGTCGCGCTCGGCACCGGCCAGCTCGTCGAGGTCCAGGGCACGGCCGAGCACGCCCCGTTCACCCGGGACGAGATGTCGCAGCTCGTCGACCTCGCCATGTTCGGCATCAACCGTCACTTCGAGGCCCAGCGCGAGGTGATGAAGGAGTGGCGAGCGCGCTAGCTCGCCCGCTGCTGCAGCCCTCGAAGCACCGAGAGCGCGCGCTCCGCGTCGGCCGCCGGCACGAAGACGTGGTCGTGGTGGAACGCCGCCACGACGTTCGCGCTGATGCCTGCCTCGGCGAGCACGCCCGCCACGGCCGCCGTCAGCCCCACCGCCTCGAGGCTCGAACGCACCGTCAGCGTGATGCAGCGGAACACGCCTTCGACGGCGAGCCCGGCCGCCTCCGCCCGTTCACGCTCGACGATCAGCGATCGGCCCTCGTCCTCCACGAACGTTGCGAGCGGCTGGAGCTCATCGGTCATCGTGTCGTCGTCCACGGTGATGAACACGTACTCGCCCTCGCGGAGCGACGGCTCGAGGTGCGCGAGGAGCTGGTCGAGGTCGGTCAGGCCGGACATGGCACTCCCGGGGACGCGCTGATCACGAACAAAATGATCGTCGATCTGATCAAAACTCTTGACGATCGATCCTCACGCTCGTAATTTTATGTCCAACCACCGGAGTTCACCGCTCTCTCCCTCCCCAGAGGAAGCAGGCGGACGACGGGACCGATCGATGCTCTACACCGTGATGTGCCGCCTCCAGCGGCCGGCCCCTGAGTACCCGACGCTGTCGGGCGCCATCCAGGCGGCAGGCGTCGCCAACTGGCAGGTCAACGAATCGACGTGGCTCGTCGAATCCGACCACCCCGCCGAGGCGCTCCGGGATTCGCTCCAGCTCTGCATCGAGGACGGCGACCTGGCGATGGTGTTCCCGGTGAGCGTCGGCGGCGGCCGCTGGACTCCCCTCGCGGAGTTCCGGTACGGACGCCAGTTCCTCACGGGTGCCCTCAAGCGCGAGCAGTCGCCCTCGGCCGTCTAGCCGCCGAGTCCCCCGCTACGCCTCCGGCAGCGGCTCCCCCCAGCGGTCGAGCGATGCGACCTCGTTCAGCGGCTTCCGGGTGACCGGCCCGAAGTTCCCCTGCGGATAGCCGACCGGGATCGCGTACACCACGAACGTGCCCTCGGGCATCCCGAAGAGCGCGCGCACGTCGTCCATCACGCTCGGGTGGAGGCTCGTGATCGTCGCGCCGAGGCCGAGCGAGCGCGCAGCGAGCAGCAGGTTCTGGGTCGCCGGGATGACACCGGTCGTGTCGACCATTGCGCTGCTGTCGGCGCACATGAGGATCACCGCCGGCGCGTCGCCGAAGTGGTCCGCGAGGCGCATCGCGCTCATGCGGACCTTGTCGTTCGGGTCGAAGTCCTCGGGCTTGTGGAATCCCTCGTCACGACGCTTCGCCCACCACGCCTCGCGGTAGATCGCGCCCAGCTTCGCCCGCTGCTCGGCGTCCTGCACGACGAGGAAGTGCCACGACTGGCGGTTGCTCGGCGAAGGCGCCTGGCGCGCCGCGTCGACGATGTCGCGGAGATCCTCGAGGGCGACCGGGTCGGGCTTCAGCCGCCGGATGGCGCGCATGTTGTACATGGCCTCGCCCAGCGGCATCGAGAAGCGGTCGGACGTGGACGATGCAGGCATGCGGGCCTCCTCGGGCGTGTGCGCTAGAGGAGGAGCCTAGCGGGAGGCGGCAGACGCGTCAGGCGTACTCGCCGAGGAACATGCCGCCGAGGACGTGCACGTGGGCGTGCTCCTGCGACTGCATGCCGTCGTAGCCGAAGTTCGAGACGAGGCGGAAGCCGCCGGGACAGTGCTCCTGCGCGACCTTGATCGCGGCCGCGCCGACCTCGCCCATGTCCGACCAGAGCTCGGCCTGCGTCTTGTGCTGCTTCGGGCTGGCGAGCAGCATCGTCGGCACCCAGCGGAGGACGTTCCGGAAGACGATGACGTTCTCGGTCTCGTAGAGGATGTCCGCGGGCTCACGGCGCGCGATGATCTCGCAGAACACGCAGTACCGAGCCATGTGAAGCCTGTCGTTGCGTGCCGCCCTCGCTGCCACGTCTGTCCCGGGTGGTCGTTAACGCCGAGGTAGAACGTCGCCGCGAGGATTGCGAGACTGTGAGCGGTCGGAGCGGTCAGTCTATGGACGCGCCTCCGACAGCGTCAAAGCGAGCTCCGCACTTCCACCGCGCCGCCGCTGCTGCACCGAAAGAGCCGTGTGATGACTGAGATCCGTCCCTTCCGAGGCCTCCGCTACGACCCGACGAAGGTGAACCCGAGCGATGTCATCGCCCCGCCGTATGACGTGGTGGGCGCGGATGCCGTGAAGGCGCTCCACTCGCGGTCGCCGTACAACGCCGCCCACCTCGAGAACCCGGCCGGCTCCGAGCGCGACCGGTACGCGGGCGCGGCGAAGCTCATCGCGCAGTGGAACAAGGACGGCGCGCTGAAGCGCGACGCGAAGGCGGCGTACTACGTGTACGAGCAGCGCGCGAAGATCCCCACCGGGACCGGCGGCTCGCGCACCGTGTCGCGTCGGTGCTTCTTCGCCCGCACGCGCCTCCACCGCCCGGAGGAAGGCATCATCCGCCCGCACGAGGCGACGCTGACCGGCCCGCGCGAGGAGCGGATGAAGCTCCTCCAGGCGACGAAGACGAACATCAGCCCGGTCTTCGGGATGTTCCTTGACCCCTCCGGCGACGCGAAGAAGCTCCTCGCCGAGGTCGCGAAGCGCGAACCGGACTTCGAGGCGACGGACGCCGTCGGCGACCGCCACCGGTTGTGGGCCGTCTCCGCGGCGTCCGAGGTGAAGACGCTGACCGACGCCGTCGCCGCCTCCAACGTCACGATCGCGGACG
Organism: Dehalococcoidia bacterium; assembly: GCA_020634075.1. Taxonomy (GTDB): domain Bacteria; phylum Chloroflexota; class Dehalococcoidia; order UBA2979; family UBA2979; genus W-Chloroflexi-9. The sequence continues at coordinate 140,767 of JACKCJ010000001.1, forward strand.
GGCACCATCGCACGCACACCGCCCTCGACTACCTCGACCTCGCCCGCAACGCGAAGAAGGGGAAGTGGACCGGGAACGAGCCCGAGAACTTCGTCCTGATGGGCCTCATCCCCGAGGATGACCCGGGCCTCGTGATCCTCCCGATCCACCGCCTGATCCACGGCGAGGTGCCCGGCGACATCCTGCTGCAGCTGTCGGCCCTCTACCGCGTCGAGGCGGCGCCCAGCGCCGAGGCCGCGTGGGAGCAGGTGCAGGCGAACCGCCTCGGGCCGTTCACCTTCGGACTCCTCGGCGCCGGTGGTCCGCACTCCGCGCACGTCCTCACCGCCCGCAGCCCGCAGGCGATCGAGAACGCGATGCCGCAGCGCATCTCGGCGGCCTCGAAGGGCCTCGACGCGCTCGTGCTCACCGAGACGATCCTCACGCCGGTCTTCGGCATCACGCGCCAGGTGCTGACGCAGGGCAAGCGCGTGACCTTCACCGAGAGCCTCACCGAGGCGGAGGAAGCCGTGCATCACGGCGAGGCGGAGCTCGCCTTCCTCGTGAACGCGACCCGCGTCGAGCAGGTCACGCACGTCGCCGACGCCGGCGAGGTGATGCCGCAGAAGACGACCTTCTACTACCCGAAGCTCGCGACGGGGATGGTCTTCAACCCGCTCGACTAGGCGCGCCTAGCCCGCCGCGGCGCGCCCGCGGCTAGCCGCTAGCCGTCCGTGCGTTGGATGCTCGCCAGCACCTGGTCGAGCACGTCCCGGTGCGCGTCGAGCGCCTCGCGAGTCTCGGCGGCGATCCACCAGTCGTAGATGCGGTCGTCGGTGCGCACGAGGGCGTGCATCTCGTAGACGCCCTGCTCGGTCGCCTCGGTCAGCTCGATCGTGTGGATCGCGCCGGGGCCGAGCGGGGTGTCGATCTCCTCGCGGTCGAGGTTCACGGCTCCCTGCGGCAGCATCACGGCTTCCGGTTCGGAGCCCGGCTCGCGGTCCTGCGCGGCGAACAGGAGCGTGACGTCACCGTCCGGCGAGGTCCACGTGTCGCCGTTCCCGACCCAGCCCTCGGGCGAGACGAATGAGATCTCGTCGCGCTCGATGATCTCCGGAGCGGTGATCGTCTCAGTCGCCGTGGCTGTGCCAGTGGCTGTCCCGGTGGCGGTCTCGGTCGACTCCGCCGTGGCGGTACCGGTCGGTTCCCCGGTCTCCGTCGCAGTCGCCGACGCGCTGTCTCGCGGCACGACGGTGACACCCACGTCCTCCGGGTCGTTCGGATTGTCGTCGTCCTGGCAGCCGGCAACGAGCAGCGTCGCGCCGAGGAGCGCGATCAACGCGAAGCGCGCATGGATTCTGAGTGACGTGCGTGGGCGTCGAAGCATGGTTCCCCCCGGGGCTATCGCTGGGTACTGGGAACCGACGCTAGGTGTGCCGGACTAACGAAGGCGCTACCGCAGGCGGGCCTGCCGCACGCGATGGATGCCATCGAGCGCCTCGACGCGCTTCGCCTCGTCATCGGTGAGGGCGCGCGAGACGCCGAGGAGCATCAGTGCGTCCTCGCCGCCGTTGCTGCTCGGCGCAACCGACATCGAGGAGATGTTCACCTCGAGCTCACCGAGCAGCATGCCGACGCGGCCGATCGAGCCGGGCCGGTCGATGTTCTCGATGAGGAGGACGTGGTCCGTAGCGCCGTCCTGCTCGAGCTCCACGGGGAACTCGTTGATGCCGACGATCGCGGCCCCACCCTCGCCGTTCGTGGCGGAGACGGTCTCCGCACCCTGGTCGGTGGTGACGTGCACCGTGACGACCGAGGAGTACGGGGCAGCCTCGCCGCCCGGCGTCTCATCGAGCCGCAGGCCCCGGGCCTCGGCCTCCGCGAGCGCGTTCACGGCTGAGACGCGCTCGCCCAGCATCTCCGTGAGGAGGCCGGCCGCGGCGGAGGCCTTGAGCGGCGTGAGGTCCTTCTGGTTGCCGATGGCGCCCCGGTACTCGAGGCGGATGCCCTGCAGGTTGCCGACCTTGATCTGCATCGCGACCGACGAGGCGAGCTGAGCGGCGCCGAGGTACGGACCGATGATCGACATCGTCTCCGGGTCGACGGTCGGGACGTTGACGGGGAAGCGCGGCGCGCCACCCGCGAGGACCTCGAGCACCTGCTCCGCGACGTCGACGGCCGCGCGGTCCTGCGCCTCGTTCGTCGAGGCCGCGAGGTGCGGGGTCACGACGATCTTCGGGCTGGTGGTGAGGATGTTGCCGACGGCCGGCTCCTCGGAGAAGACGTCGATGGCCGCGCCGCCGATGGTGCCGTTGCTCACGGCGTCGAAGAGCGCCTGCTCGTCGACGAGCGCGCCACGGGCCGCGTTCACGAGGATCGCGTTCTTCTTCATCTTCGAGAGTCGCTCAGCGTTGATCATGCCGCGGTTCGCGTCCGTCAGCGCCGTGTGCAGCGTGATGAAGTCCGCCTCGGCGAGGAGGTCATCGAGCTCCATCATCTCGACGCCGAGCGCGGCCGCGCGGTCGGCGGTCACGTACGGGTCGAAGGCGATGACGCGCATCTCGAACGCGCGGGCGCGCCTGGCGAACTCAGAACCGATGCGGCCGAGGCCGACGACGCCCAGCGTCTTGCCGGCCACCTCGACGCCCTGGAGCTTCGAGCGCTCCCACGCGCCGCCCTGCAGCGAGGCGTGGCCCTGCGGCGTGTTGCGGGCGGCGGCGAGCATCAGGCCGAAGGCGTGCTCAGCGGTCGAGATCGTGTTCGCGTGGGGGGCGTTCACGACGATGACGCCGCGGTCGGTGGCCGCGGGGACATCGACGTTGTCCACGCCGACGCCGGCGCGGGCGACGATCACGAGCTGCGACGCGGCCGCGAGCACCTTCGCGGTGACCTGCGTCTGCGAGCGGACGATCAGCGCCTTCGCGTCCTTGATCGCCTCGCAGAGGTCATCCTCCGAGAGGCCTGTCTTGACCTCGACGTCGTGGTCGCGGCTGAGGAGGTCGATCCCCTGCTGCGCGATCTTGTCGGCGATCAGGACTTTGGCCACGGTCGGCTTCCCCTCTGCAGGACGTTCAGTGTCGAGTGAAAAGCAAGCGGCCCGGCGAGTGCCGGGCCGCGTGATGCGTCGTCGTTACTTCTTGTACCCGGCGTCGGCGAATGCGTTCTTCAGCGCATCCAGTCCGGCCTGGATGTCCGCCTCGTTCATCGCCCCGAGGTGGCCGAAGCGCATGATCTTGCCGCGGAGGTTGCCCTGGCCGCCGGCGAAGACGGTGTTGTACTTGTCGCGCGCGATCTTCGTGACCTCGCTGCCGTTCACACCCTCCGGGAGCCAGAAGGCGGTGACGGTGTCGGACTCGACGCCCTCGTCGGCGACGAGCTCGAGGCCCATGCCCCGGATGCCGTCACGGACCATCGAACCGATCTTGTGGTGGCGGGCAAAGATGTTCTCGAGGCCCTCGGCCTCCATCATCTGCAGCGCCTTGTCGAGCTGGAAGAACAGCGAGACCGCGGGAGTCCACGGGGTCTGCCCGGTCTCGAGCGACTTCTGGTGGCGGCGGAGGTCGAAGTAGAAGCGCGGCTGCTTCGAAGCGGTCTCGTCGGCGCGCGCCCAGGCGCGCTCGTTCACGGAGACGAACGCGAGGCCGGGGGCGACCATCCAGCCCTTCTGCGAGCCGGAGAGGACCACGTCCAGGTCCCACTCGTCGGTCTTCACCTCGACGGACGACAGCGAGGAGATCGCGTCGACCACGAGGAGGGCGTCGTGCGCGTGCACGAGCGCCGCGAGGTCCGGGAGGATCGGGTTCGTGACGCCGGTCGACGTCTCGTTGTGGGTGATGAAGACCGTGCGGATCTCCGGGTCGGCCTTGAGGGCCTCCTCGATCTTGTTGAGGTCCGCGGCCTGGCCGCCCTTGTACTCCTGCTTGACCAGGACGCCCCCGTAGATGCCCACGAGGTCCTGGAAGCGCTCGCCGAAGTTGCCGATCGACACGACGAGGGAGTGCATCCCCGGGGCCGTGAAGTTCACGACCGCGGACTCCATGGCGCCCGAGCCGGAAGCGGTGAGGGTCTCGACGTCGTTCGAGGTCTGGTAGACCTTCTTCACGCCCTCGGTGGTGCGGGCGATCATCGCGGCAAACTCAGGTCCGCGGTGGTTGATCATCTCGGCGGCGCCGGCCTGGGCTACCTCCGCAGGGACGGTGGTAGGACCGGGGATACGCAGGTTCACAATGGCTCCTTGAACGACGGTGCGAGACCGGCCGGCGGCTCTTCTTCTTACAGGGTGTTCGAGATTTCCCTTGCCGGGGCCGGGCTCAATCGATGTTACGAGCCGTCCGAGTACGATCAACGAAACTCGCCGAAACACAACCCTGATCGTGCTCGAACCGATCCCCGATCCGCCCCATCATGGATGACCACGCCCTCGCCGTCCTCGAGTTTCCCGCCGTCCTCCAGCGGCTGGCGTCGCTGACCTCGTTCTCCGCGGGGCGCGAGGCGGCGCTCGCGCTGCGGCCGCTCGCGGACATCGAGCTGGTCACGCGACGACAGCGCCAGACCGGCGAGGCGGTCCACCTCCACCGCATGGCGACGACCGCCTCGATGGGCGGCGCTCGCGATGTCCGGGACCTCGCCTGGGGCGCGGAACGCGGGCAGGTGCTGACGGCGGGCGACCTCATCGATGTCGCCTCGCTGTGCCGCGCCGCCGGGCAGGTACAGCGCACGCTCACCCGCCAGGTGGAAGACGCCCCGCTGCTCGCCCAGGTCGCCTCCGGCATCGCCGACCTCGGCCCGTTGCGGGGCCTGATCGAGGACGCGATCGACGAGGGCGGCACCGTGCGCGACTCCGCCAGTGCGGAGCTGGCGCAGATCCGCCGCGAGCTGACCGAGGCCCACTCACGCCTGCAGCAGCGGCTACAGGCCATGCTCTCCAACTCCGGCGTCGCGAACGCGCTCCAGGAGCCGATCATCGTGATGCGCGACGGGCGCTACGTCCTGCCCGTGAAGGCGGACTTCCGCGGCTCGGTGCGCGGCGTGGTGCACGACACCTCGTCCTCCGGGCAGACCGTCTATGTCGAACCGCTCGCGGTCGTCGACCTCGCCAACCGGTGGCGCGAGCTGCAGGTGCAGGAACGCCACGAGGTGGAGCGCATCCTCCGCGAGATCTCGGCTGCCGTCGGCGCGGGCGCCGAGGACGTCGATGACGCTGTGCGCCGACTCGGCGAGATCGACCTCGCACAGGCCAAGGCGCGGCTCGCCGACGAGCTCGGCGCGACCGAGCTCGCGCTCCGTGGCCGCATCACCTGGCTCGCCGACGCTCCGGCGGAGCTCCGGCTCGTCGAGGCGCGACACCCGTTGCTGACCGGACACGTCGTGCCAACATCGCTGCACGTCGGCGGGGACATCCGCGCCCTGCTCATCACCGGCCCCAACACCGGCGGCAAGACGGTCGCCCTCAAGACGGCCGGACTGCTCTGCCTGATGGCGCTGGCGGGACTCCCCGTCCCGGCGCGCTTGGGGTCGCAGATCCCGGTGTACGAGTCCGTCTTCGCGGACATCGGCGACGAGCAATCGATCGAGCAGTCCCTCTCGACGTTCTCGGGCCACATGACCTCGGTGATCGGGATCCTCGAGCGAGCCGGCGAGCGTTCGCTCGTGCTGCTCGACGAGCTGGGCGCCGGCACCGACCCGACCGAGGGCGCCGCGCTCGGCATCGCGATCGTCGAGCGGCTGGTCGAAGCAGGCGCTTCGCTGATCGCGACGACGCACCACAGCGAGCTGAAGCTCTACGCGCACCAGACGCCCGGCGTACAGAACGCCTCCGTGGAGTTCGACCTCGAGACGCTGCGGCCGACGTACCGCCTGACCGTCGGGCTTCCCGGCCAGTCGAACGCCCTCGCGATCGCGGCCAACCTCGGCATGCCGAGCGACGTCATCGAGCGGGCTCGCGCCGGGCTGTCGAGCGAGGAACGTGACCTCGAGGCGCTGCTCGCCGACCTCCGCGGCCAGCTCGCGGTCGCCGAGGAGCGCGCCGAGGCCGCCTCGCGCGCGGCGGCGGAGACGGAGGCGATCCGCGAGGACCTCGCTCACCGCCAGTCCGAGCTCGCAGCGGACGAGGCCCGCATCCGCCAGGAGGCCCGCGCCCGGATCCGTCGCGAACTCCGCGAACTCGAGCGCCTCGTCGAGAAGTCGCGCCGCGAGGTCGAGGCCGCGCGGATCGAGCAGGCCCGCGTCGACCTCGCACGCGCCCGCGCCAGGGTCGACGAGCTACCGCCCGAGGAGCCGCGCGAGTTCGGGCCAACCGTCGACGCGGACGACATCCAGCCCGGCACCCGCGTCTGGCTTCGCGGCATGGACACCGCCGGCGAAGCGCTGGCCGAGCCGGACGAGCACGGCGAGCTCGAGGTCCAGCTCGGCTCCCTGCGGACGCGCGTCCGCATCGAGCAGGTCGCACGTATCGACGCGCCCGAGCGCGTCTGGGTGGACCGGAGCCGCGTCGGTCTCGCCCAGGCGGCGGACGTCGGCTCCGAGATCGACCTCCGCGGCCGCACCATCGACGAGGCGCTGCCGTCCGTCGACGAGTTCCTCGATCACGCCGCCCGGGCCGGGCGGCCGCGGGTGCGGATCATCCATGGCAAGGGCACAGGTACCCTGCGCCGGGCGGTCCGTGACTTCATGGAGCGCCATCCGCTCGTGAAGGGCTACGAGACGGCCACGGGGCCGGAAGGCGGCGAGGGCGTCACGATCGCCCTCCTCGAGTCGGTCTGACCGCGGGCCCAAGCCCCGCGCACGCAGGAAGAGGGGTCATGGAACCGATCAGCGACGTGTGGGAGCTGTTCCCGCACCAGCGCGCCGTGCGCGCCTTCGACCAGCGTCCGGTGCCGGAGGAGCACATCACGCGCATCCTCGATGCGGCGATGCGAGCGCCCTCCTCGCAGAACGGGATGCCCTGGCGCTTCATCGTCGTGACGGACCAGGCCCAGAAGGACGCCCTCTCCCCGGTCTACGAGCGCTGCTTCGACAAGGTGTACGGCGCGAACGCGCCGGACCGCGCGGCGGGGCGGGAGCCGTGGAGCAAGACGCCGGTGCTCATCGTCGTCCTGGCCGAGGCGCCGAACGGCCGCACGAGCATGATGACCGGCGCTTCGGTCTACCCCGCCGTGCAGAACCTGATGCTCGCCGCCCGTGCGCTGGGCCTCGGCTCGGTGATCACCACGCTCTGGCGGCTGGAGAATGACGCGATCCGCGCGATCCTCGAGGTGCCCGAGGGCTGGGAGATCGCCGCGATCGTCCCCGTCGGCTATCCCGACCACCCGTGGGGGAAGAGCCGCCGGCCACCGGCCGCCGACTACACGTTCCGGGACCGCTGGGGCGGGTAGGCACCGCGCTTGGAGTTCGTCGCCGTCGCGCTGATCGCGGCCTTCGCTGCGTTCGTCCAGTCGAGCGTGGGCTTCGGCTACGCCCTGGTCTTCGCACCGATCGCCTCGTTCCTGATCGCCCCGTCCGAGGCGATCGCGGTCTCGATCGCGTCGAGCACGGTCATCAACACGCTGCTCTACGCGGAGTACCGGCCACGCACCGACATCAAGGCGGTGGCCGCGCTCACAGCCGCATCCGTCCTCGCGACGCCGATCGGCCTCTACGCCCTCCTCGTCGCCGACGAGGACCTCCTGCGGCTGTTCATCGCAAGCGGCGTGTTCCTGAGCGCGGCCGTGAACCTGCGTCACCCATCCCGCGAGGGGCCGCCGCGCCCCGACCGGATCGTGCTGCAGCTCATCGTCGGAGCGCTCGCGGGCGCTATCCGTGGTGCGGTCTCAATGGGCGGTCCGCCGGTCATCCTCTACCAGCACTGGATCGGCGGCGGAGCCGCCTCGATCCGGTCGAAGATGTTCGCGTACTTCTTCTGGGGCGGGATCCCGACGGTGCTGCTCGCCATCGGCAGCGGCGTCATCGATTCGGGTGCCTGGCCCTACGTCGTCGCTGCGTCCATCGGGCTACCGGTCGGCATTCTCGCCGGGCGCGGTCTGCGTCCCCGGATCAGCGAGGTGCTCTTTGGACGCCTCTCCATGGCCCTCCTCGGCGGAACAGCGGCGATCGCCGCTATAGGCGCGGGTCTCGCGATCGCGTCCTAGCTTCCGTTTCCGTCGAAGTCTGACGTTGTTAACCCTATCTCTACGAACGCTCTACAGCGCTTTCACGACGTAACGAGGCATGCTGTAGCGAGCATGGAAGCCGAACACTGCTCCAATTGCGAACAGCCGATCGCGCACGCGCCCGTCTACTTTGACGGAAAGCCGTACTGCTGCGTCGGCTGTGTGGCCGGCGGTCCCTGCCTCTGCACCTATGAAGAGCCCCAGCGGGAGCAGCGCCCGGCCCCGAGGCCGGTCCTCGCCGGCGCCGCAGCCCCCTCCCGTGCATCGGCCTCGTCGTCGATGCCCGAGGACCCGCGGCCGGTTCCGCCCGCCCCGTCCGCGCACGAGGCCCCGCACCCCGCTCCGGTGCCGTCGTCCGTGATCCCCCCGGTACGCCCGTCGCGCCCCGCGCCCGCGCCTGCCTCGGCTGCCGTGCCGCCTCAGCGCGATGAACCGCGAAGGAGTGCGTCGGACCCGCGCGAGCCGATCCCGTTCCGGCGCCCCGGCGGTTCGCCGATCGTCGTCCACGTCGCCGGCTTCGCCGATCAGCGCCAGCTGCTCACGTTCGCCGGTCTCATGGAGCAGTCGCCGGAGTTCGTCGAGGTGTCGCTTACGCGTGTCTCGGCCGACGAGGCATGGCTCACCGTCCGCGACGACAGTCCGGAGAAGGTCGCCGAGCAACTGCGCCGCCTCCCGGGGTTCGCCCTCGAGGCCACCGTGGACCAGAACCTCGTCGAGGCCCGCGTCGGCGTGCGCCGCTCGGCGCCGACGGGCGCGCCCGCGCCAGAGACGCCCGCATCGCACGAGGGCGCACCGCTCCTGCCGCAGCGCCCGCGCTTCCGCGCCTTCCGGCCGCAGGCTGAGCCGCGCACCGAGCCATCACCGGCGCCGCAGGCGGCGCCCCGGCCGACGACTCCGCCTGCCGCCCGGCCGCCGATGCCCCAGGCACCGCGACCGCCCCAGCCGGCACCACAGCCGGCCGCGCGGCCGACGGCCCCGCAGGCCGCGCCTCCGCAGCGCCAGCCTCCGCAGCCCACAGCCCAGCCGCCACGGCCCGCCGAGCAGCCCGTGCGCCCGATCCGGAGCCCGTGCAGCAGCCGGCACCTCAGCGAGCGCCTCGGCCAGTTCCGGCGGCCGACGCTCCCAGCACCGGGGCGCCTGTCCCACCGACGACGCAGGCTCCGCCCGCTGCGCCTCCGCAGGCCCCGGCCGCTTCGGCGCCCGCCGAGCCGCGCACGACGCCCCGCCCGGCGGCCCCTGCGCCGCCGACGGCGAGTGCCCCGCCGGCACGCCCGGCCCCGGTCACCCCGCCGCCGAGCCAGCCCGCCCCGGTCGCCGCACCGCCGACGGCGGCTCCGATGGCCCCGCCTCCGGCAGCCGAGGACGAGTTCGTCGAGCCGGAAGACCGCCCCGGTGGCGCCGTCATGACGGTCGAGCACCTGACCCTGGTCGTGTACCCGTTCCACTCGTTCGCCGCGTTGAACGAGTTCCAGGCCGCGATCCGCGAGTTGCACGGCGTGAAGAACACGCGCGTCCGCCGGTTCTACCGCGGGACGCTGCACCTCGCGGTAGACTACGAAGACATGATTCCGCTCTCGGATCGCCTCGCTGACCTGCGCGGGGTCGAGTACGAGATCGCCTCGGAGTCACGGTCGGAACTCGAAATCGTGCTGCAGGACACCAGCCCGCTGGCGGCCGCTGGCGACAGCTAAGGACCGCACATGGCCAACACTGGCCGAGGCTCACTGGCGGTCATCTCCGCGGTGCTCAGCACGAGCGTCGTCCTCGCGCGTGTCGGCGTCGTCGTCGGCATCGCGATGGTGCTGTTCCTCTTCGCGTTCCTCGGGTACTTCGTCATCCCCTTCATCTTCGTGCTCCTCGCCCTCGGCATCCTCGGGCTGAGCAGCACGCTTCGGGAGTTCACCGGTCTGCAGACACGTCGGCGGAAGTAGTAGCCGGTGGCCGTCTCTCTCCTCGAAGCAACTTCCGCGCAGACCGCGAGCCAGTACGTGCCGGTCAGCCGCACCCGCGTCCGCACGGACCTCCTCGCGCGGCTCGGCGTCGACTTCTGCCGCACGCACGGGGTGCTGCCGGTGGACGAGGCCCAGGGCACCGTCATCTGCGTCACCACGAGGACGCGCGACGCATCCCTCCAGCGTGAGCTGAGACAGCACTTCGGGCGCCCGGTCAGCCTGCGCATCGCGAGCGAGGCGGAGATCCAGCTCGCCCTGACCGCGCTCGACCGCCCCATCGAGGCTCACGACCGGCGGCGCGTCCTGGCTGACCTCCTCGAATCGATGCAGGTCGTACGCGAGGACCAGATCGGCGCGTACGCCATCGCCGCGGACGGCGAGGAGTACCTCGGCCAGGCGCTCGTCCAGGCCGGGATGATCACGGAGGACGAACGCCTCGAGGCGGTCGGCCTCGCGTTCCACCTGCCGAGCATCAACCTCGACCAGCACCCGCCCCAGGCAGAGCTGGACGGCATCCTCCCCGCCGACGTGATCCGCTCGCTGCGGCTCATCCCCCTATGGGCACTGGACGACGAGTTCTTCATCGCCGTCGCCGACCCGCCGACGGTGGACGAGATGGCGAAGCTGACCTCGCTGCTCGGGCTCACGATCCGGCCCGTCCTCGTGCCTCCGGGACAGCTCACGAGCCGCCTCGAGGAACTCCGTAACGACGAAGAGAACACGCGCGGCGACATCGTCCGGGCGGTCGTGAAGGCGGACCTCGCCAGCGAGGCCGGTGTCACGGCCGCGCTGCGCGTGGCGCAGCAGACCGGCGAGTCACCGCAGGAGGCGATCGCCCGCGTCGGCGGCATCGCCCCCGCGCGCATCCGTGCGGCGCTCGCCGAGCAGGTCGGCGCTCGCCCATACCGCGGCACGCCTCAGCGCGACGCCGTGCTGGCGCTCCCGCACCAGCTGGCCGCGCGCCTGCGCGCGGTACTCGTCGAGGTGTCCGACAACGACGCGATCGCGGCGATGGTCGAGCCGTGGGACCGCCGCGCCGTGCGCGGCCTCTCCGCCCTCATCGGGCGCCGTGTCCGTCCGGCCTACGTCGAGCAACCGAAGCTCGATGAACTGCTCGAGGCTGCGAGCGAGCGTCGGCCGATGCTGATGCGCATCGGCGATGCGGAGCGCACGATGCGCCTCCTCGCGGAAGCCTCCTTCGTGACGCCGGTCGACGCACAGGCCGTGGACGTCGACCTCGACCTGCTCCGCCCGAGCGACCTCGAGCGGCTGTGGACGATCATCGACAACGACAAGCGCTCCGAGGCGGTCGCCCTGGACGCGCTGCTCCCCCGCCTGCACCGCCTGCTCCTCCGCCCATCGCCGGAAGCCGCCTCGCTCCGCGGGACGGGCGACGGGTTCGACTCGATCCTCCCGGTGCTCCGCGAGGGTGACGTCCTCACGGTGGCGATCTCCTCGCCCGACCAGGTCGAGGCAGCCCGGCGCCTCGCGGGTTCGCGACAGCTCGCGCTGCGGCTCTGCGTCGCCCGCGAGGACGACCTCGAGACGGCGCGCATCGACCTCGCGACGCTCGACATCAGCGCGATCTCGCAGCCGTACGTCGCCTTCGGGCGGTTGCTGGAGCAGTCCTACAACATCCGACGCGTCCGCATCCTCGGGCTCTTCCGACGAATGCAGGAGACGGGCGAGCCACTCGACGTCGCCGCGATGCGGCTCGACCTGATCGAACCGGGCGAGCTCCGCGCGGCGTTCGCCGAGTACCTCCAGACCGACCCGCTCTCGCTGGCGCGGACGGACAAGCTCGAGACGACGACCGGCGTTGGTGGGCACATCATCTCGCGGCGGGTCCTCGAGGATCCGGTCGACCACGCCCTCGCGCAGCGGCTCCCACTCCAGGAGAGCCTCGAGACCGGCGCGCTACCGGTCCGCTACCACGAGGGCACGATGGTGCTGGCGATGGCGGACCCGCTCGACGAGCGCGCGATCGCCCGGCTTCGACGCACGCTCCGCACGCAGTTCTATGTCCAGCCCGCCACCCGCCAGGACATCCGCGAGGCCGCCCAGCGCGCGCACGGCCGGACGACGATCGGCGACCTCCTCCTCGAGGCCGACCTCATCACCCGGTCCGACCTCGAGCACGCGATCGAGGTCGCGCAGCAGAGCGGCATCCGCCTCGGCGAGGCGTTGCTCTCGACGGGTGCGGTGTCCGAGGAACAACTCGGCGAGCAGCTTGCCGTGCAGGCGGGGATGCCGTTCGTCACCATCCGCGGCGTGGACCTCGGCCGGTCGGTGGCGGAGATGCTGCCCGAGGACTTCATGCGCGAGCACCAGGTGGTGCCGCTGGGCGTGGAGCCGGACGGCTCGGTCACGCTGGCGATCGCTGACCCGACGAATGCGAAGGCGCAGCAGATCACCAGCGAGGTCATCGGACGGCCGACCCAGTTCGTCGGCACCACGCGTTCCGACATCCGTGATGCCCTCGAGCGCCTCTTCCACGAGCAGTACCTGGACTACTCGGCCGGCGACCTGATGCGCCGATCCCCGAACGAGTCTGCCTACAAGGTGCTCTCGCGCGCGCAGAAGTGGTTCTTCATCTTCCTGTCGATCGGGATCGTGGCGAGCCTCTACTTCTTCCCGATCTCGACGCTGACGATCTTCATGACCATCAGCACGTTCTTCTACCTCGCGTTCTCGGGGTACAAGTTCTACCTGATCTACCGGGCGCTCTCGCACACCCTCGAGGTACCCGTGACCCGCGAGGACGTGGAAGCGCTCGATGACCGCGAGCTGCCCGTCTACACGATCCTCGTGCCGCTCTACAAGGAGTCGGAGATCCTCCCCGCGCTGGTCGCCGGCCTGTCGCGCCTGGACTACCCGCTCGAGAAGCTCGACGTGAAGCTCCTCCTGGAGGAGGACGACACGGAGACGATCCGCGTCGCGCGCGCCTCGAACCTGCCGTCGTTCTTCGACATCACGATCGTTCCGCACGGCGATCCGAAGGGGAAGCCGAAGGCCTGCAACTACGGCCTCCTGCACGCCCGCGGCGAGTACGTCGTCATCTTCGACGCCGAGGACATCCCCGAGCCGGACCAGCTCAAGAAGGTCATCGTCGCGTTCACCCGCTCACCAGAGCACGTGGTCTGCGTGCAGGCGAAGCTCAACTACTTCAACCGCGACCAGAACGCCCTCACGAAGTGGTTCACCACCGAGTACTCGACGTGGTTCGACCTCTTCCTCCCCGGCCTCGACGCTGCCGGCGCCCCGATCCCCCTCGGCGGCACGTCCAACCACTTCAAGCTCGACGCGCTGCGCCACGTCGGCGGGTGGGACCCGTTCAACGTCACGGAGGACGCCGACCTCGGCCTGCGCATCTTCAAGCTCGGCGGCGCCACGGTGGTCGTGGACTCGACGACGTACGAAGAGGCCAACTCTGTCGTCGACAACTGGATCCGCCAGCGCTCTCGCTGGGTGAAGGGCTACATCCAGACCTACCTGGTGCACATGCGGAACCCCGTCCTGCTGTTCAAGCAGCTCGGACCGGCCGGGTTCCTCTCCTTCCAGCTCGTCATCGGCGGCACGTTCTTCGGGTTCCTGCTGAACCCGGTGCTCTGGACGATGACCGGGATCTGGTTCGCCACGAAGTGGGAGGTCATCCAGCAGATCTTCCCCACTTATGTCTACTACATGGGCGCCACCTCCCTGTACGTCGGCAACTTCGCGTTCGCGTACATGAACGTCGCCGGCTGCCTGCGCCGGAAGTACTACTCGCTGGTGAAGTGGGCCCTGCTCTCCCCGGTCTACTGGGTGCTCATGTCCATCGCCGCGTGGAAGGGCTTCCTCCAGCTCTTCTATCGCCCCTTCTACTGGGAGAAGACCGTCCACGGCCTCTCGAACGTGTCCGGCCTCCAGGCCGCCGGCATCGACGAGAAGCAGTAGGTGTCGCGCTAGGTGTCGTCGTCCCGTTCCTCCTCGATCCGACTCGGCGCGCGCACCGGCGGCCGGCAGGCGCCGCGTCGTGAGTCGCTGCTCTCGCTGCGGTTCGGGTGGATCGAGTTCGCCGCGATGGTCCTCGGCGCGATCTACGTCGGCGCCGCGGTCTACCTCGTGGGCCGGCTCGGGCTCACCTCCTCCGAGGCCATCGCCCGGACGGCGCACGCGGCGACGCTCTGGGACGGCTTCGACGTCACGATGCTCGCCTTCGGGTTCGACCGCCCGCCCCTGCTCAACGTCCTCACGATCCCGTTCGCCGCGTTCGACGGACTGCGCGAGCACGGGCTCGCCGGTTCGCTGGGCGCGTCGGTCGGTTCGGCGATCTCGCTTCCGATTGCCGCGAAGGTCGCGCGTGACGCGGGACTGACGAGGGGTGCGAGCGTCCTGTTCGTCCTCGCCTTCGTCGCGAACCCGGTGCTCGTCTACGCCGGCGTCTTCGGGTTGCCGGAGACGATCTACGCGAGCCTCGTGCTGCTATCGCTCGTCGAGTTCACCCGCTGGGTGCAGGACCGCACGGTGGCGAGCGTGATCACCTCGGGCGTCGCGCTCGGGCTCGCGTTCCTGCTCCGCTACAACGTGATCCTGCTGGCCGTCGTCATGGCGGCCGGCTACTGGTACGTCGCCCGTGACGAGGAACGTCGCGACGAGGAGACCGAGGCCGCGCAGGCCAACATGCTCGCCTTCGTCGTCCCGGTGCTGTTCGTCGTCGGGCTGTGGTGGCTGATCGCGTGGTTCCCCCGCGGCTACGCGATGGAGTACATCGCCCTCGCGCGGGACGTGACCGCCCTGGGCAACGACGACCCGACCGTGATCGCCCGCATGGCGGACCTCAAGGGTGACCCGCTCTCCGTCGCGCAGTGGCTCGGCTGGTGGACGCTGCTGATCGCCCCGGCGTCGATCATCGCGACACTGGGCGTCGCGACGTATGCCGTGTCCGCGCAACGTCGGGCGGAGGGGGTGTTCGCGGTCCTCTGCGTGGCTCTCCTGCTCCCCGAGGCGGTCGCGCTCCTCGGCGGATGGGGGCAGGCACACGTCCCCCACCTCTTCGTGATGGTCGTGCCGGCGTTCGCGGTACTCGCGTACCGGGAGCGGACGCTGACGCACGGCATCCCACCGACCGACTACGAGGGGCCGCGGCGGCGTACGCAGTTCGCGCTCTCCGGGGCGCTGCTCCTGGTCTCGCTCACCTCGGCCGTCGCCATCTGGCGCATGCCGGAGTCCGACGCCCCCGCCGGCGCGCTCGAGGCAACCATCCGCAGCGGTATCGCCCCCGCGCCCTACAGCGCCGAGGAGATCGCAATGGCGCGCTACATCCGCGAACACGCCGGCCCCGGCGACGTCGTCGCGGACATCAACCGCCATGCCTCGATGATGCTGCTGGTGGGCGACCCGTCCCTGTTCCAGACGGAGGCCAGCCAGGGCGAAGAGGCCACGCTGTACGAGCCGTTCGAGACGGCGCAGTGGTTGCTGGTGCGGCGCCCGATCGCCGGCCAGGGGGCCGGCCGCATGGAGCGGGCCTACGACGATCTCTTCGACGACGGGGCCGGGTCCCTCTCGCTGGACTTCGAGAGCGGCGAGTACCGCCTCTACTCCGTGACAGGCCCCGCCGTACCATGAACGCGTTCGAACTGACGGAGGCTATGCCGTGAGCGAGTACACCCGCGAGATCTGGATCCGCACGGTCATCCTCGCGCTCTGGCTCGCGCTCGCCATCGGCGGCGTGTCCGCGGTGGACCCGGAGCGCGACACGGCCGCCGTCGCCGCCGTCCTGATCGCGCTGACCGTCGGCCTCTCGATCCTGCGCCCGTTCCCGCTGAGTCACCTCGTGTTCGCGGCGCTGGCCGCGGGCGCCTACGCAGCGGTCCAGGGTCTCCGCGCCCTCGCCGAGAACGCCGACCCGGAGGCCCCATACATCCCGGCCGCGGCCGCCGGCGCGTTCGCGATCGTCTTCACGGCGATCGTCGGCGACCTGCTCCGCGAGGCCCTCCTCGGCTACGACGAGGAGCTCGATGCCCGCGCTCGCGTCATCGAGGAGATCGAGTCGGTGGACCCGCGCACGGGGGCGACGAAGAGCCAGCACGCCGACCGTCTGCTGAACACCGAGGTCGAACGCGCGCGGCGCTACGGCCGGCCCTTCACCGTGCTGATGATCGCGCCCGACGACTGGGACGAGTACATGCAACGCGTCGGTCGGCAGCAGGCCGAGCGGATCATCGCCGAGCTCGCGCAGCACTACCTCGCCCGGCTCCGCACCGTCGACACGCTGATCCAGATGAACGGCGCTCGCTTCGCCGCGCTGCTGCCGGAGACGGGCGTCGAAGGCGCCCAGGTGGCTGCCGAGAAGCTCGCGGCGGCCGGCGAGGACCTCCTGGGCGTCGAGGTGCGGACGGGTATCGCGTCCTTCCCGGACGACGAGGTGACCGCGTCCGGCCTCATGCGCGAGGCGGAGGAAGCACTCTCGTTCGCGCAGGCGGCGTCGATCCGCGTCGCCAGCCGCAGCCTGCTGACCTAGCTCCGACCGACGGAGGTCTGGATGCTCGCGCTACAGCGCGAGCGTGGACGCGCGTGCGCGATCCTCGAGGTGGCAGATGTCGTTCAGCGTCCGCACCACGGGCGCGGCAGCGTCGCCCTCGACGATCGTGACCGAGGTGTTCGACATGCGGATGCGCGGCCACACCTCCTCGGGAAGCCCGAAGAGGTGCGCAATGACCTGGACGAGGGTGCCGCCGTGGCTGACGACGATCGCCGTCTCGTCGCGGTGCTCGTCGAGCAGGCGGTTCACCACGGCGACCGAGCGGCGCCGCAGCCCGGCCAGCGATTCGACCTCCGGGACCGCCATCGCCCAGTCGCGATGGTGCTCGGCGACGCCCAGCGGCCAGCGCTCGGCGGCCTCGGTCCACGTCAGCCCCTGCGCCTGCCCGTAGTAGCGCTCGCGCAGGTCGTCGACCTCGACAAGCGGCAGGGCGAGGACATCGGCGATCGGACGCGCCGTCTCGCGGGCCCGGTAGAGCGGGCTGCTGTAGACCGCGGCGATCGAAGCGCCCTTGAAGCGTCGGGCGACCATCTGCGCCTGCTGCTCGCCGATCTCGGTCAGCGGCAGGTCGGTCCAGCCCTGGATCACCCCGCCGATGTTGCCCTCCGACTCCGCGTGGCGGACGAGGATGACCGTCACGGGGTCGCCCCCGGGACGCCGGAGGTGAGCGCAAGGAACTGCCCCACGATGCGAGCCGTCGCGCCCCAGATGACGTGGCCCTCGTACTCGAACGCCGGTGTCGCCTGCGGACTGCCGTTGTTCTCGACGACCTTCCACACACGCGATCGCTCGTCCTGGAGGTGCGCCAGCGGGACGTGGATGAGCTCACTCACCTCGCGGGCCGCGGTGATCGTCGGCTCCACGCCCGTGCGGAGGACGCCCGCGTAGGGGCGGATCAGGTGGCGCGAGCCGACCGTGACGACATCGTCGAGCGCCCCGAGGACGTCCACCGCCTCACGAGGCACGCCGACCTCCTCCTCGGTCTCGCGGAGCGCGGTGTGCAGGTAGGACTCGTCGGTGTCGTCCTTGCGTCCACCCGGTAGCGAGATCTCGCCCTTGTGGAACCGCACCGTCTGAGTGCGCACCTGGAAGACGACATCCTCGCGCCCCACCTCGCCGACGAGGAGCAGCATCACGGCGGACGGGCGCAGATCGGCCAGGGGCTGTTCGATGGGCTCGTAGCCCTCGAAGGCCGCTGCAAGCGGGTGCTGCACGTGTCCTCCGTCCGTCGATGGGTCGATCGTCGACGTGGTGGGCGCGCCGGGATTCGAACCCGGGACCGATCGGTTATGAGCCGACTGCTCTAGGCCGCTGAGCTACGCGCCCCCGCGCGCCTCATCCTACCCCGGGCCGCCGTTCAGGACGCTCCGACGGGCGGACAGCAACATCCGTGATGCCAGTAATCACCGTCGCAAGTTGCCTTTACCGTTTCTTGACTCTTTCGGTAGAGGGCATCTATCCGACCCCCTGTTGAACCGGATAATGTGCGCGAAACTAAAGCACAGCCTCTCATCGAGGGCTCAAGTGGCACTCGGTGACTGCTGCGAGCAAGGTTCACAGGCGGATTGAGTTCTGAGTCGCAGGTGCGTTTCCGCATCGCAGCAGCCGCTGCGAGGCCCGGGACGCCGGATCGTGTTGTCGTCGCGTCATTGGTCGACGATGTCTCGAACCGGCTCCAGGTCGTGCTGGGCTACGCCCAGATTCTCCACGAGCTGGAAGAGGGCGAGCGAGGCGACGCCGTCGCCGCCATCGAACAAGAGTGTGCCGAACTCCGCGCCACGCTGCGTTCGCTGACCGGCTGGAGCCGAGACGAGGCCGGTCGCGGTCCCTGGCAGGATCCGGCCTGGCGTGACGCCGGACCGAGTGCGCCGGTGGTCTTCGACGGCGGCGAGGGCAGCTAGCCCGCCCGGGCGTCCCCGCGCTGGGCGTCCCGTTCGTCCGCGTCCGTCAGCATCTTCCCCAGCATCGAGCGCCAGAGACTGAGCGAGCCGGGCTTCTCGGCGGCATCACGTGCTCCCGACTGCAGCGCACGCGCGCGATCCTCCGGCGACAGCGCCGAGGACAGCAGCACGACGTACAGGTCCGGGCGCTCGTCGCGCGCGACCTTCAGGTGCGGGAACGACTCGACCCCGCGCAGCAGCCGGTCGATGAGGACCACAGCCCCCTCCGGCGCTTCGAGGAGCACGCCCGGGAGGCGGCTCGGATCGGTGCACATCTCCACGGGCGCCTCGGGCGCCACGCTCGCGAGCACCGTGCGGAGGATCACCGCGTGGTCGATGTCGTCATCGACGACGAGGATGGGACGCGTCGAGGTCATGCCGCCTCCAGGGGAAGGCTGATCACCACGCGGCCCGGCTCACCTCGGACCGCGCCGCCCTGTCGCTCGAGCAGCACCTGCCCGACGGCGAGCGTCTCCACCGTGGTCCCGGCGTACTGCTTGAGCGAGCCCGCTACCGCGTGAAGCGGGCTCGGGCCCTGCTCCAGCTCGGGGACCGCGAACTCGAGGTCGACGCGTGCGCCGTCCATGGTGGCGCGGACCTCGAGGTCAGCCTCGCCGGCGACGGCGTCGAGCATCTCGCGCACCTGGAGCGGATCGATCCGGGCGATACGTCCGGAGAGGTCGGTGTCGGAGGTCACCTCGTAGCCGCCGAGGATGAGCTTGAGCGGCGCCTGCGCCGGCTCCAGCTGCTTTCGGCGTGCCCGCGAGAGGAGCGTGAGCGTCTGGAGCATGCGCTCCAGGTCCTGCGCCCCTTGCTGCATCGAGCCGAACGCCACTTTCGCGGCCTCGGACCGAGCCACCTCGTCGCCGAGCGACGTCTCGAGCAGTTCCGCGGAGAGGGTCATCGTCAGGAGCGGTGAGCGGAGGTCGTGGGAGACGGCGTACAGCAGCGAGTCCAGGAGAACCTGCTCGACGTCCGTTTGAGCCGTGGCGCGGTCGATGGTCATCGCATCACCTCACCAGTCCCGCTCCGTGCATCATGCTCGGCGCGCGGTGGCGGCACAAGCGCCGCAACACCGACCGCCGCGACGCGCGGCCTCAGGCCACCGGCCCGAGACGGCCACCGCCGAGGATGTGCAGGTGGAGGTGGAACACCGTCTGGCCCGCCGCCTCGCCGGAGTTCATGACCAGGCGGTAGCCCTCGGAGGCCAGCCCCTGCTCCTCGGCGATCCGTGTCGCCGTCAGTACCAGGCGGCCCACCATGGCCGCATCCTCGTCGGCCAGGCCGGCGGGGCCGGTCGGCGCCACGCCGTCGCGAAGCCGCGGGATCACGATGATGTGCGTCGGCGCGGACGGGGCGATGTCTCGGAACGCGATGAACTCATCGTCTTCGTACACGCGCGTGCTCGGGATCTCGTCGCGCAGGATCTTCGCGAAGATGTTGTCGG
Source organism: Dehalococcoidia bacterium (assembly GCA_020634075.1). GTDB lineage: Bacteria > Chloroflexota > Dehalococcoidia > UBA2979 > UBA2979 > W-Chloroflexi-9. The sequence continues at coordinate 160,755 of JACKCJ010000001.1, forward strand.
CGTCGTAGGCCACTTCTGGCACCTCTTCCGTACTGGCTCATTCGCCCGATCTGGCGGGCGATTTGCGCCAGACTGCAGGCAGCGCGAGCATCTGGCGCACAGTGACATCAATTCGTTCAGTCGGTCACGCGGGGATCGACGGCATCCGCTCTCGCCTGGCGGCGTTCGTCGAACAGTCTCCCCGGAGCGGGCCCATGCTGGTGGCCGCGCTCGTTGGCGCCGTCGCGGGCATCGGCGCGGTCGTCTTCCTCAAGCTCATCGACTTCGTCGAGTGGCTGATCATCGATCAGATCTTCGACGGCCTCTTCGCCAACTTCCCCTGGTGGTTCATCCTCTTCGCCCCCGCGCTGGGCGGCCTGATCGTCGGGCCGATCGTGAAGCTCTTCGCGCCCGAGGCCAAGGGCCACGGCGTGCCCGAGGTCATGAACGCCGTCGAGACCCGCGGCGGCAGAATCCGTCCGCGGGTAGCCGCTGCGAAGGCGGTCGCGTCCGCCTTCACGCTGGGCTCCGGTGGCTCGGGCGGTACCGAGGGCCCGATCGTGCAGATCGGCTCCGCCTTCGGCTCCACCGTCGGACAGTACCTGAGGCTCTCTGACGAGACGACGAAGCTACTCGTTGCCTCTGGCGCCGCGGGCGGTATCGCCGCCGTCTTCAACGCCCCGATCGCGGGCGTCTTCTTCGCCCTCGAGGTGATCCTCCGCCGCTTCACCACCCGCAACTTCTCCGTCGTCGTCCTCGCCTCGGTCGTTGCGACGATCACCGCGGTCGCGTTCCGCGGTGACGATCCGGTGCTCCGCATCCCGCAGTACGGGCTCCAGACACCGGGTGAGCTCGTGCTCTACCTCGTGCTCGGCGGCCTCTGTGGCGGCGCGGCCGTTGGCTTCACGCGGCTGCTCTACATGGGCGAGGAGATCGCGGAGCGCCAGAAGCTGATCCCATCGATCGTGCTTCCAGCCGTCGGCGGGCTCTGCGTGGGCCTCCTCGGTCTCTGGAACTCCGGCGCGCTCGGCACCGGGGATGCCGCGACCGACGGCGCGCTCATCGGCGACCTCGCCGCGCGCGAGATGATGGTGCTCTTCTTCCTGAAGGCGGCCACGACGATCTTCACCCTCGCCTCCGGCGGTTCCGGCGGTGTGTTCCGTCCCTCGCTGATGATGGGGGCCATGCTCGGGGGCGCATTCGGCCTCGGGGCGAACCAGCTCTTCCCCGGCATCGCGCCGTCCGGTGCGTACGCGACGGTCGCGATGGCGGCGGTGTTCGCCGGCGCGGCCCGGGCCCCGGTCACGAGCATGCTGATCATCTTCGAGATGACCCGCGACTACGAGATCATGCTGCCGCTGATGATCGCCGTCGTCGCCGCGACGGTGATCGCGAGCGTCCTCGACCCGCTCTCGATCTACACGCGCCGGCTCTTCCTCCAGGGCATCCACCTCGACGAGGAGACGGCAGCCACCAACGTGATGCAGTCGATCCGCGTCGCCGATGCGATGGGCCCCGTCACCGTCACACTGGCCGCCGACATGCCCCTCGACGAGGTGGCGCGAGCCTTCTCCGGCGACCGCGCCGCCGTCGGGCTCGTGCTGGACGACGAAGGCCTGGTGCTCGGCGTGGTGACGAACACCGACGTCAACGAGGCGCTCGTCGCGGAGCGCAGCGGCGCGATGGCGATCGACATCGCGACGACCAGCGTGCGGACCGTGTTCCCGGAGCAGTCGCTGCACGACGCCCTCGCCGCGTTCGCCGGGGCGTCGTTCAACGCCCTCCCCGTCGTGGACCGCGATCGCCAGCGCGTGCCGCGCGGCATCCTGCGCCGCTCGGACGTTACGAACGCCTACGTCGACGCGATCGAGCGCCGGCAGATCTACCGCCGGCGCCGCAGCCTCCGCACCGCCGTGAACGAGGATGTCCGGTACCTCGACTACCAGGTGCGTCCGCACAGCCCTGCGGACGGCCAGACGCTGAAGGACCTGCCGCTGACCGAGGACGCCGTCGTCGTCGCCGTCAGGCACGACGGCCACACGGTGATCCCGCGCGGCCACACCCTCCTCGAGGAAGGCGACCGTGTGACGGTCATCGCGACGGCGAACGCCGTCGAGGCGGTGCGAGTGCTCTTCGAGGAGACGGCGACGGCCGCGAGGTAGCGCGCCCGGGGCCCGCCCCTACTTCGAACGGCTGACCTTCACCGGGAACGCTGCCGGGCCGCGGAGCAGCAGCGTGCCGCCGCGCTCGATACCGCCCTCGCCCACCTCGATCTCAGCGAATCGCCCGAGGAGCGCGCGGAAGACGATGTCCGCCTCGAGCCGCGCGAGCGGCGCGCCGAGGCAGTAGTGGATGCTCTGGCCGAAGGAGAGGTGGCGCCCGCCGCCGCGCTCGAGGTCGAACGCGTCGGGGTTGGCGAACGCCTCGGGGTCCCGATTCGCCGCGCCGACCATCGCGAGGACGATGTCGCCCTTCCCGATGCGAGCGCCGTTCAGCTCCACGTCGCGCGTGGCGAACCGCGCCAGTCCCTGCACGGGGCTGTCGAAGCGCAGCATCTCCTCGATTGCGTCGGGGATGCGGTCGGCGTCCTCCCGGAGCGCGGTGAGCGCCTCGGGATGGTCGAGGAGCGCGGCGAGTCCGTTCCCGATGAGGTTCGTGGTGGTCTCATTGCCGGCGACGAGCAGGAGGATGCAGAACGCGAGGACGTCCTCGCGGCGCAGCTTCTTGCCGTCCTCCTCCGCCTGCACGAGGGCCGTGATGAGGTCGTCGCGTGGCTCCGCCTCGCGGGCGTCGATCACGCGGTTGAAGTACTCGACGAGCTCGAGGGTCGCCTGCTGCGCGCGCGCCTGCATCGCTTCGTTCTGCAGGAGGTTCGTCGTGTCCGCGATCGCGTTCGACCACTCCTTGAACTGGAGCCGGTCGTCGGGCGAGATCCCCAGCAGCTCGGCGATGACGATCACGGGGAGCGGCTGTGCGAGCGCCTCCATCAGGTCGAACTCGTCACCCACCTCGTCCAGCAACGTGCGCGCGATGTCCTCGATGTGCGGGCGCAGCTCCTGCACGCGCCGAGGTGTGAACGCGCGGTTCACGAGCGCCCGCAGGACGGTGTGACGCGGCGGGTCGAGCCCCAGGATCGTGTCCGCTCGGCTGAGGTTCGACTGCTGCCGCTGGCGCGCGATCACCTCGGCGATCGGGCCGCCGGCATTCCTCGCGTCCGAGGAGAACGTCTCGTGGTCGCGCATCACGGCGACGCAGTCCTCGTAGCGGGTCAGCACCCACGCGCCCAGCGCGGCGCTGAAGTGCACCGGCTCGGCCGCACGGAGACGACCGTACTGGAGGTACGGGTTCTTCTTGAACGACGGGACGAAGGGATTGAAGACGACGCTGGTGGTCATGGATCCAGCGTACCCGAGGCCAACCAGTTGAGCCCTCAACCATCTGTGTCCACTCCCTGACAGTCTCTCGTCTGCATCAGGTGTTCTCCGGACACGCCGCAACGGGGATCCCGGGGTACGCTGGATCACAGGAAGCGCGGCACGCTTCTGGAGAGCTTGAGCCGCATGGAAACGGTCACCCCGACGCCCCTGTTCACGCCCGAGCACCAACTCACCGAGATGCACTCGCGGCCGCCCTACGGGCGCCTCCGCCGCTGGGTGCCCATGGCTTGGACGGTCATCCTCCTCTGGTTGCAGTGGCGCTGGCTGCGCGTCAAGCGCCGCGTCTACGGCGTCGACGCAATGGCCGAGGAGACGCATCGGTTCCACATGCACGCCGCCGAGGCGGTGGTGAACCGCGCGATCAAGCAGCAGGGCCTGATCATCAAGACCTGCCAGTTCCTCGGCAGCCGCGCGGACATCCTCATGGACGAGTACGTCCGCACCCTCTCGCTGGTCCACGACCGCGTCCCACCGCGTCCCTGGGCCGAGATGAAGCCGATCATCGAGGACGAGCTCGCCGGGAAGATCGAGGACCTCTTCGCGGAGTTCGACACGCGCGCGATCGCGGCGGCGTCGCTCGCGCAGGTCTACCGCGCGCGGCTCCACGACGGCACGCAGGTGGCCGTGAAGGTCCAGTACCCGGGCATCGACAAGATCGTGAAGTGGGACCTCGAGGTCATCGGGCTCCTCGCGAACATCTGGGCGCGGCTCGAGACCGTCATCGACTTCCGCCCGGTGGCGCAGGAGATGGCGCGCAACGCCCCCGAGGAGGTCAACTTCGTCCACGAGGGCCGCGCCGCCGAGCGCATCGCCGCGACGCTCTCCGAGCGTGACGACGTCGTCATCCCCGGCATCTACTGGAAGCTCTCGACCCGTCGCGTCCTGACGATGGACTACCTCGACGGCATCAAGATCACCAACGTCGAGGCCCTCCGGGAGGCAGGCGTCGACCCGGCGCAGGTCGCGGACACGCTCGTCGACCTGTTCAACACGATGATCCTCAAGAACGGCGCGTTCCACGCCGACCCGCACCCCGGCAACCTCTTCGTCATCCCACCGGCGCGACCCGGCGGGAAGGCGAAGGTCGGCATCGTCGACTTCGGCCTGACCAAGGCGATCCCGGACGAGTTCCGCCAGCAGCTCATCGTCCTGACGAGCGCGATCATCGCGGAGCAGCCGGACGCCGTGTACGCCTCGATGAGCGACATGGGCTTCAAGACCCGCGACGACAACGTCGAGACGTACAACGCCCTCGGCGAGGCATTCCTCGGGGACGTGCTCCGCTCCGGGCAGGCGTACGCCGACCAGGCGATGATGGCGGAGATCAACCAGCGCATGGGGCGCGTCCTGCGCGCCAACCCGCTGATCGACATCCCGGGCGACGTGATCCTCATCGCCCGCGTGATGGGGCTGCTCTCCGGCCTCGGCCGCGCGCTCGACTCCAAGACCGACCTCCTCGACGCGCTCCTGCCGTACCTCGACCCGGACGCCGAGGCGGTGTAGCCGTGACGCGCGCGGAGGAGGACTCCAACCGGAGGATGCTCCGGGCGCGCGATGCGATGGACCGCGCCTACGCGGAGCCGCTGGATATCGCAGCCCTCGCGTCGATCGCCTGCGTCTCCGAGGCGCACTTCATCCGCGTCTTCCGCGCGACATTTGGCGAGACGCCGCACCGTTACCTGCAGCGGCGACGCGTGGAGCGCGCGATGTTCATGCTGCGGGAGACGCCGAAGAGCATCACGGACATCTGCCTCGACGTGGGCTTCTCGAGCCTCGGCACGTTCAGCCGCACGTTCACCTCGATCGTGGGTCAGACGCCCTCGGCGTACCGACAGGACTCGGTGCTGATGCCGGTGCCGAGCTGCTTCGTCAAGGTGTGGGGGCGTCCGACAGGCGCAATGAGCACGACAGCAGTTTCGGAGAAGCCAGAGCACCCGCGGGCCTCGTAGCCTCGCGGCATGATTACTGCACTCACTCTCTCCCAGCTCTACGTGCTCAACCAGGACGAGGCGCTCGACTTCTACGTCGGCAAGCTCGGCATGGAGGTCCGCAAGGACTTCGACCTCGGCTTCATGCGCTGGCTCACGATCGGCGTGCCCGGGCAGCCCGACACCGAGGTGCTCCTCGAGCTCCCCGAGCGCCCCTACCTCGATGACGCCGCCAACGAGCAGATCCGCAGCATGGTGACGAAGGGCGCCGGCGGCGGCTGGCTTGGCTTCGCGACCGACGACGCGCAGAAGCTCCACGACGAGCTGGTGGCGCAGGGCGTCGAGGTGGTCGACCCGCCGACCCAGCGCTTCTACGGCACCGACTTCGGCATCCGCGATCCGTTCGGCAATCCGATCCGCATCGTGCAGTCGGCCGGCGAGTACGGCGCTCCCCCGTCGATGAACTCCGACGAGTCAGACGCCCTGCGGAAGTCGTTCAACTAGTCTCGTCGGGGTAACGTTCAGCAGCGCGAGAGGCACGGGGATCCATGCAGTTCGAGACGACGATCCACCAGGAGCCGGGCAAGAACCACGCCGGCATCCCCGTGCCGGACGAGGTCGTGGACGCGCTCGGCGCCGGGAAGCGCGCGCTCGTCGTCGTGACCGTGGGCGGTCACACCTACCGCAGCGCGCTCGCGTCGATGGGCGGTCGCTCGATGATCTCGCTCAGCGCGGCCAACCGGCAGGCGGCCGGAGTATCCGGCGGCGATGTCGTCACCGTGGAGATCGAGGTCGACACGGCGCCCCGCGAGGTCGAGGTGCCGGAGCTCCTCGGCGCGGCGCTGAAGAAGAACAAGGCTGCCCGGGAGGCATTCGAATCGCTCTCGAACAGCCGGAAGAAGCGGATCACGCTCCCCATCGAGGATGCGAAGAGCGAAGAGACGCGCGAGCGACGAGTCGCCAAGGCCATCGAGGACCTGCTCGCCGGCAAGGCCTAGCCGCCACCGACCTTCCGTCCCACGCACACAACTTCTCCATCGGCCGAGTTCAGGCTCGACTCGCGGCGGAATTTCCGCAGCGGAGGGTTGACACTGGCCTCTGACTGAATGAGTATTCACTCCGCTGAACGGTCATTCAGTTGGGTGAACGCTCACTCAGTCAGCCGGCCGACCTCAGCACAACCACCGATCACCCTCATCCGCCCCACCGAGCTGAGGACCTGATGGCCAAACTGCCCGACCGCTACATGGAGGAACGCCGCCAGGAGATCCTGGACGCGGCGCGACGTGTCTTCGTCGAAAAGGGCTACGACAACGCGACGATGAACGACATCGCTGCCGCCGCGGATGTCTCCGCGGGCAGCATCTACCGCTATTTCGAGAACAAGCGCGACCTCATCGCAGCCGCCTCGAACGCCTGCATCGAGGATGACCTGCGCATCTGGTCCACCGAGCTCCCCGAGGGCACGACCCCGGGCGAGGCGTTCCTCGCGCTCGGCGAGCAGACGCGCCGGGACTTCGCGGACCCGGGGCGCCTCGACGAGTGCGTGCTGCGCCTGGAGTCCTACCTCGCCTGCTCCCGCGACCCCGAGTTGCGCGACCAGGTCCTTCCGATGATGGAGGAGTCCGTCCAGCAGCTCGCGGGCTTCGTCCGCGCTGCCCAGGAGTCCGGCGAGTTCGACGCGAACATCGACCCGATCCAGTTCGCGCGCTTCCTCCACGTCTTCGGCGCCGGCACGGGCGCCCTCTCTGTCCTGTACGGCTCCGAGTTCGACACGGACTCGGTCTGGAACCAGCTCATCGCGCTGGCATCGTTGTGGTTCACCGAGGACTTCCGCGCCTCGGTCCTTGCACGCATGGGAGAACAAGCCAAGTGAAAAATCTGGGGTTCACTGGCCGCATCTCCACGTGGAGTGCCCACCATCACTGGGTGGTCATCGCCGCGTGGATCGTCGGCCTGGTCGCGATCTCGGGAATCAGCAGTGCGACTGGTTCCAACCTCACGACCGACATCTCGTTCACGAACAAGCCTGAGTCCCAGGTCGCTCGCGAGCTCCTCGAGGAAGCTCGAGGCGGCACGGAGCAGTTCTGGGAACAGGTCGTCGTCCAGTCGGACACGCTGACCGTCGACGACCCGGCATACCAGGAGTTCGTCACGAACCTGACCGCGGCCATCCGCGGCACGGACGGCGCCGTCGATCCGCAGCACGTGGTGAACACGTACGAGCTGCAGCAGGTCGATCCGCAGCAGGCGGCCGGTCTCGTCTCGGCAGACCGACGCACGACGATCATCCCGGCGCTGCTGGTGGGCGGCCTCGACGAGGCGACCGACAACGTCACGCTCCTCGAGGACACGCTGCACCAGTTCGAGAGCGACGACTTCCTCGTCGTGACCGGCGGCTTCGCCTCCGTGAACGAGGCGTTCACGAAGGCGTCCGAGTCCGACCTCGGCGCTGAGTTCAAGGCGCTTCCGGTCGCCCTCGTCGTCCTGGTCGTCGTCTTCGGTGCGGTCGTGGCCGCACTGCTGCCGATGGTCTTCGCGTTCCTCGCCATCGGGATCACGTTCGGCCTGATCGCCATCGTGTCCCAGGTGTTCCAGATGTCGTTCTTCGTCACCAACGTGATGACGATGATCGGCCTCGCCGTGGGCATCGACTACGCGCTGTTCGTCATCGCCCGCTACCGCGAGGAGCGGCGACACGGCCGCGACAAGTACGAGGCGATCGGCATCGCCGGCGACACCGGCGCGCGCGCCGTCCTCTTCTCCGGCTTCACGGTGGTGATCGCGCTGTTCGGGATGTTCGTGGTCCCCACGAGCATCTTCCAGTCGTTCGCGATCGGCGCGTCGCTGGTGGTGCTCGTGACCATCGCGCAGTCGGTCACCCTGCTGCCCGCCGTGGTCAGCATCATGGGCGACCGCATCAACGCGCTCTCGATCCCGAAGATCGGCGGCAACTCCGACCACGACGAGGAACGCGGCTTCTGGGCCGGCGCGGCCCGCTTCGTGATGGCCAACCCGTGGCCGATGATGCTCGGCACCGCCACGCTCCTCATCGTGATGGCGATCCCGTACTTCAGCATCAACCTCGGCGCGTCCGGGACGGCCTCCCTGCCCGAGCAGTACGACGCGCGCAAGGCGTTCGACATCCTCGACGACGAGTTCTCGGCCGGACGCATCCAGCCGACCGACATCGTCATCCAGGCGGACAACGTCAACGACCCGTCGATCCAGGCCGCGATCGCGGACCTGCAGGACCGGCTGGCGAACGATCCCGAGGCTCGCTACGAGCTCGTGAACGGCGTCGAGGTGCTGCGTGACGACCTGGCGGTCGTGTCCGTCGCCGTCCCCGGCGAGGCCGCGAGCGACGAGGCCATCGCCGCGATGAAGTTCATCCGCTCGGACATCGTCCCGGCGGCCTTCAACGGCACCGACGCGAACATCTACGTGGGCGGTCCCACGGCCGGCAACTCGGACTTCTTCGACGTCGTCGACAAGTACACGCCGTGGGTGTTCGCGTTCGTCCTCGGCTTCTCGTTCGTGCTGCTCACGCTGATCTTCCGGTCACTCGTGGTGCCGGTGAAGTCGATCATCATGAACCTGCTGTCCGTGGGCGCTTCCTACGGCGTGGTGGTCGCGATCTTCCAGTGGGGCTGGCTCGCCGACCCGCTCGGATTCACGAAGGTCCCGAGCATCGAGGCGTGGCTCCCGCTGTTCATGTTCACGATCCTGTTCGGCCTGTCGATGGACTACCACATCTTCCTGCTGAGCCGGATCCGCGAGCGGTTCGACGAGACCCACAACAACACGGAGTCGGTGGCGTTCGGCCTGCGTCGCACGGCGAACATCATCACGGGCGCGGCGGCCATCATGGTCGCGGTCTTCTCCGGGTTCGCGCTGGGCGACATGCCGATGTTCCAGCAGATCGGCGTCGGGCTGGCGGTCTCGGTGTTCCTCGACGCGACGATCGTCCGGACCATCCTGGTGCCGGCGACGATGCGCCTGCTGGGCGACCGCAACTGGTGGATGCCGACGTGGCTGAACTGGCTGCCCGACCTCCGCGTGGAGCGTGAGCCGGCGGGTGCGCACGAGGCTTCTCCGGCCGGAGCCGCCGGAGGGGACTAGCCCGCTACTCCCGCGATCGTTCCCCCTCTGCCCCCTGTCTCACTCCCCGCGTGAGACAGGGGGCTTCCGTTTGCTCACTATTCGTCAGTCAGACACGCGAAATCTCGCGCGCACACATGCAGCATGTTGCACCGTGCGCTAGGCTCACGCGGCTCGACGCTCCCACCCGCGCCCTGCCGGACCGCCTCGCGGACGGCCGGGGCGTGCTGCGTCGAACCCACCACCGACCAGTCCTTGGGGTGTCGTGCCCGCCGCTCCGCCTGTCGGCGGGCGCGGCACCCCGAGGGCTGGTCCGCGTGCTGGGCCCTCCCGAGCCTCGACCTCAGGGCATGACGAGCAGGAACGGCGTCCCGCGCCGGATCGTGCCGCTGAACTCCGCCGCGAACGCGCTGTTCACGAACGCAGGGGCGCCCAGCGTGTAGCCGACCCAGCGCCCGTCCACGATGGCGAAGACCGAGCGCGCCCCGGCTGCGGTCGTGGCGGCGACCAGGTCCCCCAGCGTGCCTCCGGTGAACACCACGAACCCTGAGCCGTCGGTCGGCAGGTCAAAGAACCGGGAGAACTCGCCATCGCGATCCTCGACATTGATCAGGTACGTCCACATCCGGTCGAACGAGATGCTCAGAACCTCGCCGTCCCGCAGCTCGATGCCGCGGCCCACGTCTGCGGTAAGGGTTCCACCAGAGTCGAACCGGGCGATGAGCTCCGCCGGGCACGAGTCAGTCATGCAGAAGCGGGAAATCGACACCGAGGTACTCGCGGGGCCGGTACCGGTAAGGATGCCCCGCACGTAGTCGACTTCGAAGATCGCTCCGGGTGAGGACACCGACCGTGTTACGCCCCCAACGGAGACCACCACTGAACCGCCGACGGGGACGCCCACTTCGAACTCGCCCGTGATCGCGAGGCTGCCCGATACTTCCATTGATCGAACGACCACGCCGGAAGCCTCTCTCAGTGTGACCACTCCGTCGGACTGATCTGGGAACCCGAGTGCCCAGAACACCACCCGGTCTGCGTACTCATCGACGAGGATCACCGGCCCCGAAACCTGAGCCTCGGCCTGCCGAGGCTCGATGTTGACCGAGAACGTCGCTGCAACGAGCAACACCAGGAGCAGCCGCCGAGGCGCACGGACACGGTGGAGGACCGAGAGCATTGGAGTTCCTTTCGCCCAGCCCGGGGCACGCTAGCACCGAACTAGTCGCCCTCCACGTCTGCCCTCCTGACGATTCCCCTATCCACCAACCTCGCGCAGCCGCCGCTCGAGATAGCGGCGTTCGACGTCGTTCGTGACGAGCACGAGGGCGTCCCGGTACGCCTCGGCGGCCTCGGGCCGGCGGCCGGCGCGGCGCAGGAGGTCAGCGCGGGCGGCCGGGTACAGGTGGTACCCGGCGAGGCCCGGCTCCCCGGCGAGCGCGTCCAGCATCGCGAGCCCCGCGTCCGGACCGTCCGCCATCCCGACGGCAGCAGCCCGGTTCAGGCGCACGACAGGTGTCGGCTGGATGCGCTCGAGGACGGCGTAGAGCGCGGCGATCTCACGCCAGTCCGTCGCGTTCGCCGACGGCGACGTCGCGTGCAAGGCTGCGATCGCGGCCTGGATGGCATAGGGGCCGACGGCCCCGCTCGCGAACGCCCGGTCGACAAGACCCGCGCCCTCGTCGATGAATGCGCGGTCCCAGAGCTCCCGATCCTGCTCCTCGAGCGTCACCAGCTCGCCCTCTGATGAGACACGCGCCTCGCGCCGGGAGTGGTGGAGGAGCATCAGCGCGAGCAGCCCGAGCACCTCCGAGTCGGGCATGAGCCGGGCGAGCAGTCGCCCGAGGCGGATCGCCTCCGCTGCGAGGTCGACACGCACGAGGTCACTCCCCGACGTACCCACGTAGCCCTCGTTGAACACGAGGTAGACGACGGCCAGCACGGAATCGAGGCGCTCCGGCAGGGCCTCCGGTGACGGGACCCGGTAGGGAATCCGCGCGTCCCGGATCTTTCGCTTCGCACGGACGATGCGCTGGGCGACGGTCGTCTCGCTCACGAGGAAGGCCCGAGCGATCTCCGCCGTGGTCAGACCGCAGAGTGTCCTCAAGGTCAGCGCCAGCCGCGCCTCCGGCGCGAGCGCCGGGTGGCAGCACGTGAAGATCAGGCGCAGCCGATCGTCTTCCACGGGGTGGGCGTCGACGGGGTCGGGGGCGATGCCCTCCTGGTCCTCCAGTAGTGCGCCGAGCGCATCGAGCTTCGCCGCGAAGCGCTGATCGCGGCGGATGCGGTCGATCGCTTTCCGCCGCGCGGCGGTCGTGAGCCAGGCGCCCGGGTTGTCCGGGACGCCGTCGCGCTCCCACCGGTCGGCGGCAGTGGCGACGGCGTCCTGCAGCGCGTCCTCGGCGAGGTCGAAGTCTCCGCAGGAGCGGATCAACGTCGCCAGAATGCGCCCGTGCTCCTCGCGGAACACGTCGGACAGGGCCTCGGACGCCTGCGACACCGGCGCCTACTGCGCGGGGAAGTCGACGACGGGACGCACCTCGACGCAGCCGGCGACCGCCGTCGGTACCCGCGCCGCCACGGCGAGCGCATCCTCCTCGCGGTCGAAGACCGCCAGGGAGAAGCCGCCGAGTTGCTCTCGGGTCTCCGCGAACGGCCCATCCGTCACGACTGCGTGCCCATCGCGCAGGCGGACCGTCGTCGCCGTCTCCACCGGCGCGAGGCCTGCGGTCATCTGGAGCCGTCCCTGAGCCGCGAGCTCCCGCCCCAGCTCCTCGAACTGCTCGAACGCCTCCGGCGTCATGAGGCCGGGGAGCAGCGCCTCATCCGTGTAGACCAGCAGCATGTAGCGCATTCCCCCGACCTCCTTCGCCAGCCTCGAGGCCTACTGCTGAGCCGCGGAGAAGTCGACCACCGGGCGGATCTCGATACTGCCGCCCGTGGGGAGGTTCGGGAACTTCTTCGCCCATTCGATCGCGGCATCGAGGTCCGGGACATCAAGGACGTAGAAGCCACCGAACTGCTCCTTGGTCTCGGCGAAGGGACCGTCGGTGATCTGCGGGCTCCCGTCGCGAAGGCGGACCGTCTTGGCGGTCATCGTCGGGTGGAGCGCCTCGCCGGCCTGCTTGGCGCCGGTCGCCTGTGTCTCGTTCTCGAACGCCCACCAGCCGGCCATCTCCTCCTCGGACGCGCCGGCCATGCGGGACTCGTCGTGGTAGATGAGGAACGCGTACTTCATCGGTCTGCACCTTTCGCACCATGCGAGGCCGCCTGTTGCCGCCTCTCACCCGTACGACGAACGAATACGGGCCAGATCGACAGGCATCATGACCGATCTTTCGGAAGTCATGCTGCCGTCTCGTGTTAACGTCCCCGCATGACGATTGAGGGGACGGCAACCACCGGGGATCCACGCTTCCGGCGCGTGATCGAGGGACGCGATCCCTCGTCGCACGCGGCCGTCGAGCTGGCCCGGAGCCTCCTCCACGCCCCTGCCTCGCTGGCCGACCTCGCGGACGCGATCGCGGCCGGGATCGCGGGCGGTGCGAACGACGTCCTCATCGATCGCGGCTCCCGGCTCCTGTACGCGACCGACGCCTCGATCTACGAGATGGAGCCGGTCGCGGTGGTGTTCCCGCGCAGCGCCGAGGACGTCAGTCACGTCGTCCGCGTCGCCCGCGAGCGCGGCGTCCCGCTCCTGCCTCGCGGCGCGGGGACGAGCCTCGCCGGCCAGGGCGTGAACCACGCGATCGTGCTCGACTTCTCGCGCCACATGAACCAGGTCCTCGAGATCGACGCGACGAGCCAGCACGCGCGCGTCCAGCCCGGCGTCGTGCTCGATCGCCTGAGCAAGGAGGCCCGGCCACACGGCCTCCACTACCCCATCGACCCATCCACCAAGAACCGCGCCACCATTGGCGGCGGCATCGGCAACAACTCCTGCGGATCGCACTCGGTGCGCTACGGAAAGACCTCCGACCAGGTCCTCTCGGTGACGGCCGTCCTCTCGGACGGCTCGATCGTGACCTTCGACCGCAAGTCGGGTGATGAGCTGGAGCGCATCCTCGACACGCCCGGGCTGGAGGGTGACCTGTATCGCGCCGTGCGCGACCTCGCCCACGACAATGCCGACGAGATCCGGGAGCGTTACCCGGACATCCGGCGCCGCGTCTCCGGCTACAACCTCGACGCCTTCGTGGACTCGTCGTCCATGGACCTCGGCCAGATGGTCGTGGGCTCCGAGGGCACCCTCGCGATCGTCGTGGAAGCGACCATGCGGCTCGCGCCTATCCCGAAGGTGAAGGGCGTCGTCGCGCTGCACTACCCGTCGGTGGTGGCGGCCTGTCGCGCCGTGCCCGGCGCGCTCTCGCACAACCCCTCGGCGGTCGAGCTGGTCGACAACACGATCATCGAGCGCTGCCGCGCGAGCATCGGCTACGCCTCGCTCGTCGAGTTCGTGCAGGGCGACCCCGGCGCGCTGCTCCTCATCGAGACCGACGGCGACACGGACGCCGAGGTGCGCACCGCCCTCGACGCGATCGGAGCGTCGATGGTGCACGAGGCCGGGGCGTACGCGGGCGTCGTGTTCACGGATCCCGGCGAGCAGCTCCGCCTCTGGCGGATGCGCGAGGCCGGGCTCGGCATCCTGATGAGCGTGCGCGGCGACACGAAGCCGGTCGCCACCGTCGAGGACGCGGCCGTACCGCCCGAGCGCCTCGGCGACTTCGTGGAGCGCTTCGATGCGCTGGTCCGCCGGAACGGCACGACGGCCGCGTACTACGGACACGCCTCCGAAGGCTGCCTCCACATCCGCCCCGCGGTGAACGTGAAGACCGAGGATGGGCTGGAGATGGTCCGGCGAATCACCTCGGAGGTGGCGGACCTCGTGATCGAGTTCGGGGGCTCGCTCTCCGGCGAGCACGGCGACGGCATCCTGCGCGGCGTCTACACGGAGCGCATGTTCGGCCCACGGCTGACCGAGGCGTTCCGCGGCGTGAAGCGCACCTTCGACCCGGCCGGGATCCTCAACCCGGGCAAGATCGTCGATACCCCCGCCCTGGACGACAACCTTCGCCTCGCGCCGTGGACCGTGAACGGCGACGTGCCGACGGTGTTCGACTGGTCGTGGGAGGGCGGCATCGCCCGGGCGGCCGAACAGTGCAACGGCCAGGGGGCGTGCCTAAAGGACGCCGGCACGATGTGCCCCTCCTTCATGGTGACTCACGAGGAAGAGCACTCCACCCGCGGACGCGCCAACCTCCTGCGGCAGGCGCTGAATGGCGCCCTCCCCCGCTCCGAGATCACCGGCGACCGCCTCTTCGAGGCGCTCGACCTTTGCGTCGAGTGCAAGGCGTGCAAGTCCGAGTGCCCCTCGGGCGTCGACCTCGCGAAGCTCAAGTACGAGGTGCTGACGCTGCGGCATCGCGAGCACGGCCTCCCGCTGCGCGACCGGGTCTTCGGCCGGATCGGCACCGTGAACCGGCTCGCGAAGCACCTCGGACCGCTGCGGCTGCTCGTGAACCTCGGTGGCTCGTTCGGCCCGTTCCGGCAGCTCCTGCACGATCGGCTGGGCATCCACCGGGAGCGGCCCCTGCCCCGCTTCGCGCGCCAGCCCTTCTCCTCGTGGTTCGAGCGGTACGCGCAGCCCGAGCCGGCGCCTCGTGGCGAAGTCGTGTTTTATGTCGATTCGTTCACCGAGGCGAACCACCCCGAGACCGGCCGCGCGGCCGTCCGGGTCCTCAACGCACTCGGCTTCGCGGTCACCGTCATCCCCCAGCTCGGCTGCTGCGGCCGCCCCCTGATCTCGAAGGGCCAGCTCGAGACGGCCCAGGCCTGGGCGAAGGCGAACATCCGGCAGCTCGCGCCGTACGCCGCCCGGGGCGTCCCCATCGTCGGCACCGAGCCGTCGTGCATCCTCACCCTGCGCGACGAGTACCCCGAGTTGCTCGACGGCGACGAGGTGAAGGCGGTCGCGGGCCAGGCGCTCCTCGTCGACGAGCTGATCGCGCGCACCGCGGTCGAGGATCCCTCGATCGCAGCGTTGTTCCAGCCATCGACCGCGAAGGCGCTGCTCCACGGCCACTGTCACCAGAAGGCGACGGCCGGGATGGAGTCGACGCTCGCCGTCCTCGGGCTCGTCCCGGGCCTCGACGCCGAGCTCATCGATTCCGCCTGCTGCGGCATGGCCGGTTCGTTTGGCTTCGAGGCGGAGCATTACGACATCTCCCGCGCCATGGCGGAGCGCACGCTCCTCCCCGCGGTCGAGTCGGCGTCGGACGACACTGCCATCCTCGTGACGGGCGTGTCGTGCCGGCAGCAGATCGGACACTTCTCCGGACGGCGCCCGCAGCACGTGATCGAGCTGCTCGCGGCTTCGCTTCGCCGCTCCTGAAGCCTTCCGCCTGACAGCATCCTGTCGGCCCCGAGGGAACCGAGTGTCACGGGACCAAGGTCACTCCTGACGTCGCGATCTCTGCCGATTGTTTCAGCATCCGAATCCCCGGTTTGGAGACTTGAGGATGCCTGCTGCACTCGAGGTCCCCGCGCTTCCGATCGCCTACGTCCGGGCGCTCCAGCTGCTGCGGGAACCTGACGCCGAGATCGATCAACTCGTCCGGGTCGGCAACGACGACCCGGCGTTCGCGGCCGCCCTGATCCGCCTCGCGAACTCCGCGGAGTCGTCGCCGCTCAGCCGCGTGCGCACGATCCGCGGCGCCGTGGTGCGCCTCGGTATCCCCGAGGCACGACGGACGATCGTGGGTGTGACGCTGAAGAAGGCGTTCCGGGGCGTCGGCGGCTCGCACATCGACGAGCGCGAGCTGTGGCGCCACCTGGTGGCCGTCGGCATGCTCGCCGACGAGCTGGCCTGGGGTCGCGTCGACTACGGCGACGCGTTCACTGCCGGCCTCCTCCATGACATCGGCCGGCTCGCGATGGCCGCCGAGGACCCCAAGCGCTACGGCCAGGTCGTGCTCATGGCGCGGAACACCGGCGACACCTCGGCCGCCGAGCACCACTTCTTCGGCCTCACGCACACCGACTGGGGCGGCTCGATCGGACGTCACTGGGGCTTCCCGGAGGACATCGTCGAAGCGATCGCCGACCACCACGGCGGCGAGGTGAACGGCCTCTCCTGGGTGCTCCAGAAGGCGCGGCTGCAGGCATCCGCGATGGGCATCGGGGACGGCGTCCTCGGCGGCGGTGAGTCCCCGGACGCGGCTGCTGCCGACGCCCCCGACCCCGTCCTGCGGAAGATCGACAGCTTCGTGCACATGATCCAGAAGGCCGCCTAACGACCTGCGACTGTGACCGCGGCACCGGGTGACGCATCGCGCCCCGGTCCGCCACTGCCACCGCACCGCTGATAGACCTCGCGCACGCCCCGCACGAGAATGACCGGAGCGCCGCACCGGGCACCCGGTCGCCGGCGCTGTCCGGAGGGCTCGTGCATTCAGGCGGCCAGCAACGTCAGGGCGCACAGATCGGCAACCTCCGGGTGCGCCGAGGGCGTCGTCAGCGGCAGGTCGTCGAGGTCGAACGACCGCCGATCCGCCGGCCCCGTCGTCCCAGCGTGCTCTTCCTCGTCGGCGGCTTCCTCGCGCTGATCGCGATCGGCGCGGTGCTGCTGTGGCTGCCCTTCGCCAGTCGCGATCCCGGCAGCGTTTCGCTACTCACGGCGCTGTTCACGTCGACGTCCGCCGTCTGCGTGACGGGCCTCGTCGTCGTGGATACCTACGACTCGTGGACGACCTTCGGGCAGGTCGTGATCCTCGCGCTGATCCAGCTCGGCGGCCTCGGGTTCATGGCGTCCGCGACGCTGCTCCTCCTCGTGCTCGGGCGTCGCCTGTCGCTGGGCCAGCGCGTGGTCACCGCGAGCCTCACCGGAACGCTGGGCGCCGCGTCCGTCGGTGACCTCCTCCGGCGCATCTTCGTGATGACGCTCGTCATCGAGGCAGCGGGGACGGCGATCCTCATCGCGCTGTTCGCCGTCGCCGAGGGCGCCCTGGACGCCCGCGTCGCGTGGCGCGGTCTCTTCACCGCCGTGTCGGGGTTCAACAACGCCGGGTTCGACATCGAGGGCGGCGGGCGCAGCCTCTCCCACTTCGCGACCCACCCGCTGATCCTGCTGACCGTCGCCGCCCTCACGATCGCCGGCGGTCTCGGCTACGCCGTGCTGTGGGATCTGAGGAACATCCGACGCTGGCGGGCGCTGTCGCTCAACTCGAAGATCGTGCTCTCGACCTACGCGGTGCTCCAGGTGCTCGGCACGCTCGCGATCTTCGCGCGGGAGGCCTTTGGCAATGGGACGCTCGCCTCGTATGCGTGGCCGCATGCCTTCGTGTCTTCGTTCGCCGAGTCGGCGTACAGCCGCACGTCCGGCTTCACCGCGTTCGACCTCGGCCACGCAGAGCCGGACGTCCTGCTGATCATCGCCGGGCTGATGTTCATCGGCGGCGCCTCCGGCTCGACCGCCGGCGGCATCAAGGTGAACACGTTCACCTCGCTCTTCGCGACGATCATCGCGTCGATCCGGGGCGAGGAGCACGTCCACCTCTTCCAGCGGGAGATCCCGTGGACGCAGGTGAACCGCGCGCTCACCGTCGCTCTGCTCTCGGTGGCGTTCGTCTTCACCTCCGCGATCGCCCTGCACGCCACGAACGACGCGGATGCGCTGCACTCGATCTTCGAGGCCGTGTCCGCGTTCGGCACGGTCGGGCTGTCGGCGGGGATCACCGGTACGCTGAATGCCGCGGGGCAGCTCGTCCTCATCGTCGCGATGTTCGTCGGGCGCGTCGGCCCGCTGACCATCGCGCTCGCGCTGACGGCGAGGTTCTCCGCGCGCGAGCGCATCCGCTACCCGGAAGCGGAGATCAACATCGGATGACGGTCCACCGCCGTGGCTACGTCACCTGCTTCGTCACCCGGCCGCGCGGCCGGGCCTGCCGTAGGAGCGCACGATGAAAGAGCACGTCGCCGTCATTGGACTGGGCCGCTTCGGTTCCGCCGTCGCCACCGAGCTCGTCCACCTCGGACACGAGGTCCTCGGCATCGACGCGGATATCGCGACGGTCCAGCGCCTGTCGACCGAGCTCTCCCACGTCGTGCAGGCGGAAGCGACCGACGAGGAGTCCCTCTCGCGCCTCGGCCTCTCCGAGTTCGACGCCGCGGTGGTCGGGATCACGGGCGACCTCGAGACGAGCATCCTCGCGACGCTGTCGCTGAAGCGGCTCGGCGTGAAGCGCGTGGTGGTGAAGGCGC
Organism: Dehalococcoidia bacterium; assembly: GCA_020634075.1. Lineage (GTDB taxonomy): Bacteria > Chloroflexota > Dehalococcoidia > UBA2979 > UBA2979 > W-Chloroflexi-9. Next base: position 179,458 of record JACKCJ010000001.1, read on the forward strand.
GCAACGACACGCATGGCGAGATCCTCAAGCGCGTCGGCGCGGACCGCGTCGTCTACCCCGAGCGCGACACCGGCCTCCGCGTCGCCCACTCCTGGTCGTCGATCGACATCACCGACTCGCTCGACGTCATCGAGGGCTACTCGATCAGCAAGGTCGTCGCTCCCGCCGAGCTGGTGGGGCACACCGTGCAGGAGGCGATCCTCGACAGCGAGTTCAACGTCACGCTGCTGCTGCTCGCACGCGGCGACCGCGTCACCGTGTACCCCTCCCCCAGCGAGCGGCTTCGCGCGGACGACGTGCTGGTGATGTCCGGTGCCATCGGCGACATGGAGCGCTTCTTCAGCAGCGTCCACACCGGCCGCTAGTCAGACGCGCCTCTAGGCCCGCGTACCCACCTCGGTCGCCAGGCCGAGCTCGGAGGCGATCAGCCGCGACGACTCGACGATGGACGGCGGCAATCGCACGCCCATGAGCTCGGCGCGGCCCTCCGCTGCGTGGACGGCGGAGCCGCCGACGTACAGCTTCGGCGCCTGGCGCGACGTCGCCACGCTGCGCGCGACGATCACGAGGTCCGGTCGCGAGGACGAGGCGACGGCGCTCAGGACCACTGCCGACGCACCGGTCTCCTCGATCGTCCCGAGCAACGCCACGGCCGGCACATCGGACCCGAGGTAGAGCACCTTCGCGCCGAGCATGCGCAGGCAGAGCCACATACCCATCAGGCCCAGGTCGTGCCGCTCAGTGGGCGGACAGGCGAGGACGACGGTCGGCCCGGCATCGTGGGACGAGGATGACGCGATCTGGACGGCGAGCCTTCGTCGGACGAGCTCCGAGAGGAAGTGCTCGTGCGCGAGCGTGATGTCGCCGCGCTCCCACTGGTCCCCGGTCGCGCGAAGCGCCGGGAACAGGACCGCGTCGAGCACCTCGGGCCACCCGTACTCGTCGACGGACTCCGTGATGAGCCGCGTGATGCGAGGTTCGTCGAAGTCTCGAGCCGCGGCTACGAGTTCCTCGACGGCCGGGTCCGGCGTGTGCTCGGGTTGAGGTTGGACGTCGGTCGAAGGAATGACTCCGGTTGCCGCCTCGGCGAGCACCGCTTCCGCCGCCTCGGCGGCCGAAAGTCCGGCGTCCGTGAGGGCCACCATGCGCCGGATCATCGCGAGGTCGTCGTCGTCGTAGAGACGACGGCCGGTGTCTGACCGCCCCGGCTTCGGGATGCCGTAGCGGCGCTCCCACGTACGGAGACGGCCCTCGGTCACGCCCGTCGCCCGAGCGGCCGCGCGCACCGTGTACCTCATGAGTTCGCCGCCTGAGTCATGCGCCAACGCTACGGGGTGAACAGAACTGCGTCAAACAACTCACAAAGTTCGTCATTCACCCCGAATCTGCCGGGTTCAGACTCGATACGGCTCCTACACCGGTTCTGTAATGCCGATTACGCGGACGCCAGCACACCACCGCTAGCGTGGACGCGCTTGGAGGAGGCCCTATGAAGATCCTGGTTCCCATCAGCGACGACGCTGCATCGCGCGAGGCGATCCCGCAGGCCGTGACGGCTGCCGGCGCCGGCGGACACATCGTCCTCGCCTCGATCGGCGAACTGCCGGAGGTGTCGGAGCAGGCCGAGGAGGCACGCGCCGCCCTCCGGGAACGGCTCGACAAGGCGGCCCGTGAGATCTCGGGCCCCCAGGTGACCGAGCGAATCGAGCTCGCCGGCGATCCCGTGCGCGGCATCATCGAGATCGCGCGCGACGAGCACGTCGATCGGATCGTGATCGCCTCGACGCACCGCGGTCAGTTCGAGCAGCTGGTCGACGGCAGCATCGCCGAGGAGCTCCGCGAGGACCTGAAGCAGATCCCCGTCGACATCGTCAGCGCCGGGTAGCGCCCTCGTCGCCGCGCGGGAGCCGGATCGTGAACGTGGCTCCCGCACCCGGCGAGGAAGCCACTGACACCTCGCCCCCGTGGGCCTCGACGATTCCCCGCACGATCGCGAGACCGAGCCCGGCGCCGTCGTTCTCGGCGCCCGCTGCGCGCTGCCTCGAGGCATCGGAACGGTAGAAGCGCTCCCAGACGCGCGGCAGATGCGCCGCGTCGATGCCCTCGCCGTCATCCGCGACCTCGAGGATCACCGCCGCAGGCGATGTCTCCACGCGCACGCTGACGTGCCCACCGGAGGGCGTGTGCTCGAGCGCGTTCCGCACCAGGTTCGCGACCGCGCGCTCCATGCGCCCACCATCGAGGTTCAGTTCCGGCGCCGCGGGATCCAGGTCGGCGCTCAGTTCGACGCCACGCCGGAGCGCGGAGGCCTGCATCGCATCGACGACCTCGGCGGCCACGTCCTGCAGGGGCAACGGCTGTCGCTGCAGGACCAGCGCATGCGCGTCCATCCGCGCCAGCTCGAACAGGTCGTCGATCATCCTCGTGAGGCGCTCGATCTCACGGTTCATCGTCGCGTAGTAGCGCTGCTCCTCGGCCGGGTCGTCGACGACACCGTCCGCCAGCGCCTCGGTCATCGCCCGCACCGAGGCAAGCGGCGTCCGGAGGTCGTGCGAGATCGCGGCGGTGAGCTCGCGTCGCTCGCGGTCGAGGCGCGCACGCTGCTCCTCCGCCTCGCGCAGCCGCTCCGCCAGCCGGTCCACCGTCCGCCCGAGCTCGGCGACCTCGTCATCGCCGTCGAGGGAGATGCGCTGGTCGTAGCGACCATCCGCGAGGTCGCGGACGGCGGTCGCGATCCGGCGTACGCGCTCGGTCATCGCGTTCGCGGCGTTGTAGGAGAAGAACATCGTCGCCCCGCCGGCGAAGACCAGTGCGGCGAAGAGGTACGGCAGGTCGTGCTCGTCCGAGATGAACATCAGCCGCGCGACGACGTAGACGTTCAGCAGCGCGACCGCGCTCCCGATCGCGACGGCGAGAAACGCCTTCGCACGCACGGAGAGCGGCACGACGCGCTCGAGGAACGCGAGTACGGCACTCCCGAGGATGAGCGTCGCGCCGCCCGTGATCCCGAGGAAGATCACGAAGCTCCGCAGGTCGGACATCGGGGGCGCCATCGTGAGGCGCAGCGCGAGCGTCCCCGCCAGCGCGGCGACCACGACCGACAGCACGGCGGCGATCGCCCAGCGCACGGCGAAGCCGGCGGCGACGCGAACGCGAGGCGGCTGGGTCGTGTTGCTGTCGGCGGAGTTCATCGGTGGCGTGGTCGTCCGGCTACGGCTCGAACTTGTAGCCGACGCCCCAGACGGTCTTGAGGTGCCGCGGACGCGAGGGGTCTGTCTCCACCTTGGAGCGCAGGCGGCGCATGTGCACGGTGACCGTGCTCTCGCCGCCGGTGAACTCGCGGTCCCAGACGGCGTCCAGCAACTGCTCGCGCGTGAAGACCTGGCGAGGATGCTCGGCGAGGTACTGGATGAGGTCGAACTCGCGCGCGGTGAGGGAGACCGGCTCCCCCTGCAGCAGGACCGACCGCTCGACGGGGTCGATGACGAGGCGCTCGAATCGCAACGGTTCGCGGCCACGCTCGGCGGGCGCACCCTGGGCGGGCGCAGCGCCGGCTCGTCGCAGCACCGCGGCGACGCGGGCGGCCAGCTCGCGCGGGCTGAACGGCTTCGTGACGTAGTCATCCGCGCCGATGCCGAGACCGAGGAGCTTGTCGACCTCCTCGCCGCGTGCGGTCAGCATGATCACCGGGACGTTCGAGCGCTGGCGGATGCGCCGGCAGACCTCGAGGCCGTCGACGCCAGGCAGCATCAGATCGAGCACGACCAGCTCGGGCTCGAACTCCTCGAACTGCGCCAGCGCCTCGTCGCCCCGCTCGACCCGGCGTACCTGGTGGCCGTCTCGGCGCAGGTAGCGCTCGACGACCTCGGCCACGACCGGCTCATCCTCGACCACGAGGATGCGCGCGGCGGATGCCATGAGGGCGGCAGCGGGGTCGACTCGACGCTGGACCATGGCGCAAGCGTACGTCCGACTTCTTACATCGTGCTTACCGCTACCTCGGGGCGGGGCGGTCGTGTCCTCGTCCGAGCGGCTGAGGTTGGGCGCTTCGAGGAGTAGATTGCGTGCGGTGATGCCTCTCCGTGCTGCCGGCGGGCATCAAGCAGTTGATTGGAGCACCCTCCGCGTGTGGTAACACGGAGAGGACCGCTTCGTAGAAGGGATGCGCGATGCGCGTCGCGGTGATCTCGGACACGCACCTGCCGTCGCTGATCCGCTCGCCCGACGAACTCGGGCCGGAGCTGGCGACGTTCCTCACCGACTCCGACCTGATCCTCCACGCCGGCGACGTGGTCCGGCCGTACGTGCTCGACTGGTGTGAGCAGTTCGCCCCGGTGATCGTCGCGCGCGGCAACAACGACTCGTTCGAGGACGACCGGATGCAGCCGGTGCAGGTCCTGGACATCGAGGGCTGGCGGATCGGGATGATCCACGAGCTCCGGCCGGAGGAGCGCCCGGTGGCGGAACTGCTCGCCGAGGGCTTCGGTGGCGAACCGCTGGACGTCATCATCGCCGGCGACACGCACTATGAGCGGATCGAGTACCGCGACAACACGCTCGTCCTGAACTCAGGCAGCCCGACACTCGCCCACCACCGCGAGATGACACTCGGCACCGTCGGGTTCCTCGAGATCTCGGACGGACGCATCCACGCCGAGATCGTCGCGCTGGGAAACCCGACCGCGGACCTCGTGCCGTGGCGACCCCGGCACCTGCTCATCGAGGACCGGCGGTTCGTGTGCGAGGGACCCGGCGCGCTCATCACACCCTGACGACCACCTCGACGTCCGTCGCCAGGCGCAGCCCTCAGGCCGCCGCGAGCGAAGGGACTGCCGACGAGGCCTGCCACGCGTCGATCTGGTCCAGGTAGCGGGCAAGAGCATCCGGCGGCGGCATCTGGCGGCGCTCCCGACGCACGACCTGCACGATGTCGAACGAGGCCAGCTCGGCACGGGCGCGCGCGACCTGCGTGCTGATCTCCTCGAAGAGCCCTCGGAACACGCTGTCGTCGGACAGCCGTGCCGTCTCGATGCGACCGGACATCTGCAGCACCTCGAGCTGCTGCAACACGGACGACAGCGTGTCGCTGTGGCGGGCCACGCTGTCGAGCCGCACGTCGAGGTCGGCGAGCGACGCGAGGAGCGGGCCAACGCCCTGCCGGAGACACCCCGACAGCGTCGCGATGTTGACGGCCACCGAGTCCGAGTGCGCTTCCTCGCGGAGCTCCTCGATGAACTGGACGGCCACCTCGCTCTGGATGGTCGCCATCGAGATCTCGAACGAGAGGTCGGACAGGATCGCGGAGGACGCGCGGATGTCCTCGCTCATCGCGCGGATGGACGCCGTCGTCTCGTCCGAGCGGTCGTGCATCGTTCCGGCGATCACGCCGAGGGCGGCGCCGACCTCCTGCAGTCGCGCCGCGCCGACCTGGGCGTTCAGCGCGAAGAGGCGGACCTCGTCGGCGAGGTCGAGGATGAAGTCGGACTTCTCGGCGAACGCCTCGCTGAGGCGGACGTAGGAGGCGAGTCCCGCAAACTGGCGGTCGAGGAACGCGTTCAGTCCCGCGGCCGCCTCAGCCACATCGGAGTTCGCGCCCGGCAGCGTCCGCGCCGGCCCCGGTGTCGCGGGGGTGCGTGTCGCCGCCTGTCGCGCAGAGAGCTGCTCGCGCCGGCTGGCGATCTCCGTCGGCAACGCGTGGTGCATGAACGCGTCGTAGTCCTGAAACCCCAGTTGGACGAGGCTCTTCGCGAGTTGCGCTCCGGAGGCCTCCATCGCGTCACGCGGCGTACCGCCGCGGCTCTCGATGGCGCGCTCGGTCTTCACGAGGCTCGCGTACAGCGCCTCCACGGTCGGCAGCAGGTCGGCGGACGGCTTCATGCGCACCGAGAGGTAGCGGTTGCCCACCGGAGTGGCGGTCGCCAGCACCCAGTAGTAGCCGCCGTCCTTCGCCATGTTCTTCACGTAGGCAGCGATCGGACGGCCCGCCTCCAGGTACTCCCAGAACATCTTGAAGACGACGCGGGGCATGTCCGGGTGGCGGATCATGTTGTGCGGCTGCCCGAGGAGCTCGTCCTCCTCGTAGGCGCTCACACGCGCGAAGACGCGGTTCCCGCTGAGGATGATCCCCTTCGGGTCCGTCGTCGAGAAGAACAGCTCTCCGAGGTCGAAGGGACGCTCGTAGTTGGTCGGGGTGATTGAGGGTCGTGCCACGCGATGATCCTTCCTCACTCGGATCATCGACCCCGGCGGCGTTTACCCTCGCGTCCCGCGCCGCTCGGGGCGCCCGCGGGACCGCGTTGTCAGAGTGGTGACAGCAGGAGTAACTATCAGCGTTCCACCGGGAACCCGACGATCGAGCCCCACTCCGTCCACGAGCCGTCGTAGACACGGACGTTCGACCAGCCCAGGAGCCGCGTCGCGGCAAACCAGCCCAGCGACGCCCGGTGCGAGAGCCGGCAGTACGTCACCACGTCGGCGTCCGGCGTCGCCCCGACCGACGAGAGTTGCTCGCCGATCCCGTCCGCACCGAGGAAGCGCCCTTCGCCGTCCAGCAGCCGCTCGAAGTAGAGGTGCTTCGCGCCGGGGATACGCCCGGCACGCTCCGCGCCGTGGTCGAAGGGCGAGGTGGCGGGTGAGACGCGCTCGCCGCTGAACTCCTCGTCCGTCCGCATGTCCACGAGCACGCGGTCCGGGTCACCGAGGTGCGCCCGGACATCGTCGCGTCCGACGCGCGCCGGCTCGCCCGCGCCGCGCGGCGTGACGGTTCCCGGCGCCGGGGGCGGTGGCGCCTCTGAGGTCAGCGGGAGTCCCCGGGATGCCCAGAGGGCGCGCCCGCCATCGAGCACGCTCGCGACATGGTCGAGGCCGGAGAGCGCCAGGGCCCAGTACGGATACGTCGCGAACTGGATCGGGTCACCGACCAGCACGAGGTGACTGTCATCCGAGACACCGAGGGCACGCAGCCGTCGAGTCATCTCCTCGGGGGGCGGGAACTCGCGGTCCGCCTCGTCCCAGCAGAGGGTCTTCCACCACGCGAAGTGCGCACCCGGGATGTGGCCCTCGCGGAAGTACCGCGCGGTCGGCTCCCGTTCCGTCGACACCTCGAGGATCACGACGGCCGGGTCGTCGAGGTGCTCCCGCAGCCAGTCGACCGAAACGAGTGGTTGCACGGTGGACTCCTCCCTCACACGCCTGTCGAGGCGGGTTGTAGCACGAGCGGTCAGGGCGCCTCGATGTCGAAGTCGACGAAGAGCGTCCCCGGCTCGGAGCGCAGGTCCGCGCGCTTGAGCAGCGGCACCAGCGCCGCCGCCTCGGCGCCCCACATCTGCTCGATGAGTCCGCGCAGGCCGACGGTCAGGCGGTGCCCGTCGAAGAGGACATACGTCTCATCGAGCTGTCCTCGCAGCACCCGACTCAGGACGGTGCCGTAGGCGCGCGGCACGTCGGCCGTGACCGAGGGGTGACCGGGAAGCCCGTGCACGCCAGAGAGGTGGAATTCCGGCGAGAGCCGCTTCGAGAGGAGCGACGCACCGACGACGATGTCGACCCGCAACACCTCGCCCGGGAGGACGTGGATGCCGGCCACGCGTACGCCGCGGGGCGGCGGACGACGCTCGACGAGTTCGCGGATGAGGTCCTCGGTGATCGGGAGCGTGCCGTGGATCGAGGTCCCGCGGAAGCTGGCCCAGTCCTGCGCCTGCTGCGCACGGAGAAAGTCGAGCAGTGGTGTCGACACGGTCATCTCCCTCCGTCCGCGCACCCCATCGTCGCAGGCCCCGCTCCACCGGGGGTAGCGCATCGGTGCCCGCCCTCTGTAGGTTGAACGCACCAGGCAAGTCTCGCCACGGATCGTCGGCTGCTGGCGGCGCAACGCGCTGCTCCGGCGTAGAAAGCGCGCACGCTGATGCGTCGGATTGCGTCGATCGTGCTGGCGGTCGTCCTCACCTCGATCTCGTTCGCAGCCTGGAGTACGCCCGCTGCCGCCGAGGGCGACGGCGAATCACTCGATGACCTCCAGGCGCGCCTCGAGGCGCTCGTCGACGACTACCCCGTCGCGGGTGAGTACGCCGTCGCCGTGACCGACCTGCAGACGGGCGAGACCATCGCGGTCAACGGCGACCGTCCTCAGCTCTCGGCCTGCAGCATCAACCTGATGGTCATCCTGCAGGCGACGTTGGATGTCCGCGCCGGTCGGCTGAAGCAGGCGCCGATCGACGACCTCATCGCGCGGACGGTCTACAGCAGCAACCCCGTCACGGGGCGCGAGCTCTACTCGCTCGTGGGCCGCGGCGACGTCCTCCGCGGCCTGCGCCGCGTGAACGCGCTCATCGGCCGCATCGGGATGGACGACACGGTCCTGGACCACCCCCCGAGCTACGGGCGCGAGTCACTGAAGGTGAACCCGAACAACTGGCTCACCGCACGCGACACCAATCGCGCGCTGGAGTGGCTCTGGGAGGCCGAGGAGCTCGGTGTTCCGTGGCGAGACCACGTCCTCGACCTGATGACGGGCGTGAAGCCGGGCCTCAACTACCTCACCGCGATCGCCCCCGGCGTCGTGAGCCACAAGAACGGGTTCTTCCCGGCGCTCGACGGGACGTACGTGGACAACGACGTGGCGATCGTGCGGTTCGAGCACGGCGGGCACCACTTCGCGTACGCGATCTCGTTCTTCTCGCAGTGGGTGCCGCGGAAGTACGACGACATCCCGCTGGGCCAGCGGATCGTGGGCGAGGTGTCGGACTTCTTCCAGGCGCGGTACGCCGAGCCCTGAGTCCGCTGAGTCCGCTGAGTCCGCTGAGTCTGGGTCCTCGCCCGGCCCCTGCCGCTGCGTCCTGAACGCCCCGCGCCTACTCCTCGGTCGCGTGGAGGAGGACGACCGGGACGCCGTCGAGGTGACGCAGCACGTAGTCAGCCACCGAGCCGAGCACGGTGCGCCGGAGCCCCGACCGACCGTGGGTGCCCATGAGCACCACGTCGTTCCCGCGCTCGGTGACCTCGCGCACGATCGTGTCGCCGGGGATGCCGCTGAGGATCGCCGTCTCCACGTGCCGCATGCCTGACGCCTCGAGGATGCGCTGCGCCTCGGCCAGGTGTTCCTCGGCCGCCTTCCGCTGAGCACCCACGATCGCGTCGGCGACGTCGGGGTCGTAGGCCGCGCCCATCCCGAACTCGAACCCGGCGGGCGTCGTCCGCGCGAGGACATGAGAGACCTCGTCGATCACCTGCACCACGAGCACCGTGCCGTCCGGGTCGACGACCTCGTGGACGTGCTGGAAGACCGACTCGGCGGTGCCTGAACCGTCCGTGGCAACGAGCGCATTGCGATACATGGCTGATCCTTCCCGGGATGACTAATCGACTCCATGATGCGCCTCCCGAGGAGTCGCGGGTACGTCCGGTCGTTCGGCCGTCTCGGGACGTTCGTCCCACCGGGATCGGTCCACCGGCACCACGAATGCGCGAAGGCATCGGGGAACAGCTACCGGGGTCATCGGGGATTCCCGAGGGCTGACCGGGAATGGTCAGGCAACGAACAGGTTGCCCGATCCGAGCCAAGAGAATGTGCGCCAATTCGGTCCTACGATTTCCAGATGACCGTCCAGCCCACTGATTTCGCGACCGCGCAACCGTTCCTCGACAGCGCTCCGCTTCCGATGGCCGTCGTGAGCCCGCAGGGCGAGTACCTCTACGTCAACGAGGCCGGTCGGCGCTTCTTCCGGTACACGGACAGCGACCTGCTCGGACAGCACTACCGGTCCTTCATCGATGGCGCTCCGGGCACCTCGGGAGCCTTCGATGCCGCTCGCGCCGGGCAGAGCAGCTGGGTGCGACGCGAGATCCGACGAGGCGACGGAAGCGTCGTCGTGGTGGACGCCGGGCTCTCCCCGCTCCCCGACGGCAACCTCCTGCTCATCGGCCGCGATGCGACCGCCGAAGCGCAGGCGGAGCAGCGGCTCCGCGCCAGCGAGGGACTCCTCAACCGCACCGAGTCCATCAGCCAGGCAGGTTCCTGGTCTTGGGACCTCAAGACGGGCGAGCTCGTGTGGTCGCGCGGGGCGTACGAGGTGATGGGCTACGACCCCGAGAGCATGATCCCCACCCGCCAGCTCCTCCGAGACTCCGCCCACCCGGACGACCGCGAGGCCGCGCGCGAGGCCTTCGAGCGGATGCTCGCCGGGCAGCCGACCACGACGCGTCACCGCGTGTTCCGTGGCGACGGCGCGCTGCGCTGGATGGAGACGATCGCCGAGCCCGAGTTCGACGCCGAGGGACGCCCGTTCAGGATCATCGGCAGCGTGCGAGACATCACCGACGCGGTGCTCGCCGACGAATCGCTGCGGCGGAGCCAGCGCTACCTCGCGGAAGCGCAGCGCCTCGGGCACGTCGGCTCGTGGGAGGACGATCTCGTCTCAGGCGACGCGATGTGGTCCGACGAGGCGTACCGGATCCTCGGCCGCGAGCCCGGCAGCGTGCCCCCAACCGCCGAGTCGTTCGCCGCGCACGTCGACCCGGAGGATGTCGCCACCTGGCGCGAGGCGCGCGATCGCGCCGTGGCCGGCCAGCCTGCCTTCGCGCGCGTGCGCATCCATCGCCCCGACGGCGAGACACGCTGGGTGCAGGTCGGTACCGAGCCCACCGTTGAGAACGGCGAGGTGGTGCACCTCGTCGGGTACACGCAGGACATCACCGAACAGGTGGCGTTCGAACAGTCTCTCCGCGACCAGCAGAGCCTGCTGCAGGAGGCCGAGCGCATCGGCCGCACGGGCTCGTGGATTCACGACCTCGAGGAGCCCTCGGTCAGCTGGTCGGACGGTACCTGCCGCATCTTCGGGTTCGAACCTGCCGAGGTCAGCCCACGACCGGGACTCGCGGCTTCGCTGATCCACCCGGATGACGCCGACGCGTGGCGCGAGGCGTACGGCGGCATGATCAAGCACGGCGTACCGATGTCGATCCGGGCGCGGATCGTCCAACCGGGTGGCGCCGTGCGCTGGGTCCACGCACGAGGCGAGGCGATCCGCCGCGCCGACGGGCGAACGTCTCGCCTCATCGGGTCGATCCACGACGTCACGGAAGAAGCGGTCCTGGAGAGCGCTCTCCGCGACTCCGCGCTGCGGCTGCGACAGATCCTCGAGTCGGCGCCCCTCCCCATCATCCTGATCGACGCCGAGGGACTCATCGAGGCGATGAACCCGGCCGCCGAGAGCGTGTTCGGCTGGACGCTCGCCGAGATGTCCGGGAAGCCGCTCTCGCTGCTGTGCGACACCGACGAGATCCCGGGAGCCGGCGTCCACCGCGGGCGTCGCAAGGACGGCGTGACCTTCCCCCTCGAGGCCACGGTCGCCTCGATCCGAGACGAGGTCGGCCCCGGCCGCCAGGTCGTCATGTGCGTGGACCTGACCGAGCGCGAGGCGCGCGAGGAGCAGGTCCGCGCGCTCCAGAAGACCGAGGCCCTCGGGACGCTCGTCGCCGGCGTCGCGCACGACTTCAACAACCTGCTGACCGCCATCTCGGGCTCGCTCACCATGCTCGACGAGGGCGTGCCGGGGAACTGGCTCACGCTCGCCGATGATGCGACCACGCGTGCCACCGACCTGGTGCGGCGGCTCCTGCAGTTCGCGCGCGGCGAAGCAGCGGAGATGGACGTCGTCGACCTCCGGACGATCGCCAGCGAAACGGTCGGCATCGTCCGCGAGACGTTCGACCGTCGCATCCAGCTCGACGTGTCCTACGAACCCGGGCTCCCGCCTGCCTACGGCAACCGGACGCAGCTCCAGCAGGCGCTGCTCAACCTCCTCGTGAACGCGCGCGACGCCGTGATGGAGCGAGCGCTCGACACCGCCGTGACGTTCGAGCCCCGCATCGCGGTCGCGCTCTCCGAGGGTGAGCTCGATGGCCAGCGTGCCATCCGCATCGCCGTCGTCGACAACGGCGTCGGTGTGCCGGACGAGGTGGCAAACCGCATCTTCGACCCGTTCTTCACGACGAAGTCCCCGAAGGAGGGCACCGGCCTCGGACTGGCGATCGTCGCCTCAACCGTGCGGTCGCACCGCGGGAAGATCACCGTGGAGCCGCGTCCCGGCGGAGGCACGGCCTTCGTGATGCTCGTCCCCGCCGCGGCAGGGTCCCAGGCGACGGATGACGCCCCCGGCGACGAGGCCGAGGTCGAGTCGGCGCGTCTCGAGGGACTGCGGACGCTGGTCGTGGACGACGAGTTCAGCCTGCGCCATATCGCCCTCTCGATGCTCGAGTTCGAGGGCGCGCAGGTCGACGTGTTCGCTTCGGCCGAGGCCGTCCTCGCGGAGTTCACGCCCGGCGCTTACGACGTCGCCGTGGTCGACCTCAACATGCCGGGCATGAACGGCTGGCAGTTGCTGGACCGCCTTCGCGAGCTCGATCCGGGCCTCGGCATCGTCGTGCTCTCCGGGTACATCGATGAAGCACGCGCGGAGACGCACCGCCCGGACCGCATGCTGCCGAAGCCGTACCAGCGGGACGGACTGATCGAGGCCATCCTCGGCGCAGCCGAGCGACGCGCGGCCTCCCGGCGCCGACGGCACCGCCTAGCGACGACACCGGCAACGAGAACGAGCCACCCGATCGGGTGGCTCGTCCTCGGCGGCCCCTCGCGGGACCGTTGGGCGCTGGGAACCCCTTAGGCCGGTCGGAAGACCGGCACCTTGTACTCGCTTGAGTCCTGCTCCTCGAAGTCGACCTTCACGCGCATCCCCACCTTGATGTCCTTCGTCGGGTCGCCGACGCCGACGACCGAGGACAGCATGCGGAAGCCCTCGTCGAGGTCGATGTAGGCGATGGAGTACGCCCCCATCTCCGCGAAGGCGGGCTGGCGGTTCTGGCGGACGACGGAGTACGTGTAGACCGTCCCCTCGCCCTTTGACTCGAGTGTCTTCAGGTCGTTCGAGCCGCAGTTCGTGCAGTGCGCGCGCGGCGTGAAGACCACCGAGTTGCAGACGTTGCACTGCTGGTAGAGGAGCTTGTTCTCCTTCGTCGCCTCCCAGTAGGCCTGGGTGTCGAGCTCGGGGAAGACGGGCATCGGCCGGTCGGGCATGTTGAGTCTCCTGTCCTTCGACTAGTCCGCGGCCATGACCACGGTGCCGCCGCTGTGCAGCGATCCGAGGAAGCCGCCGTTGCCGTGCGCCACCGCGAGCTTCGCGTCCGGCACCTGGCTCGTGGACTCCCCTCGCAGCTGCCGTGCCGCCTCCATCAGCAGGAAGATGCCGCGCATCCCCGGGTGGTTGGAGGACAACCCACCGCCGTCGGTGTTCAGAGCGGGACCACCCGGGTTGTCGAAGCGCACCCGGCCGCCCTCCAGGAAGCTCCCGACCTCGCCCTTCTTGCAGAAGCCGAGGTCCTCGAGCATCACCGCGACGGTGATCGAGAACGAGTCGTAGATCATCGCGATGTCCATCTCGTTCGCGGTGACCCCGGCCTGCCCGAACGCCGTCGGGGCGCTCTGCGCGGCCGCGCTCGTCGTGATGTCGCCGTCGTTCGTGACGTAGGACATCGCCTCGCCGGTGCCGAGGATCCACACGGGCTTCTTCTTCGTCCGCGCGACCACCTCCGGCGACGCGATGATCACCGCACCGCCACCGTCGGTGACGAGGCAGCACTCGAGGAGGTGCAGCGGGTCGGCGATCATGCGCGACGACAGCACGTCGTCGACGGTGATGTCGTTCACCCCGACGACGCCGAGGTCGTTCAGCGCCTGTACCGCCTGCGGGTTCCTCATCGCGTGGTGACGCGTGGCGACCGAGACCTCGGCGAGCTGGGCGCTCGTCGTGCCGTACTGCGCCATGTGGCGGTTGGCGACCATCGCGTAGTTCGCGATGAGCGTCATCCCGTACGGCGCCTCCATGTTCGTCGACCACGAACCGCCCGCGCGTCCGCCGCCGGTGCCAATCGGGATGCGCTGCGTCGCGGCCTTCGATCCGTAGGACAGGACGGCGACGTTCGCCTTGCCTTCCTCGATCGCGCGGACCGCGTGCGCGGCGTGGAACTCGTAGGACGAGCCGCCGACCTGCGTCGTGTCGATCACGTTCGGACGCAGGCCGAGGTACTGGACGATGTTCGCGAGGCCGGCGCCTTCGCCGTCGCCCGCGTCGTAGACCGCGTCCACGTCCTTCCAGTCGAGTCCGGCGTCATCGAGGGCGCGCTTGATCGACTGCGCCTTGATCTGCATCGCCGAGACGTCCGGATCCTTGCGCTTGGGCCACTCGTACAGCCCAACGATCGCGGCCCGTCGCTTCTGTGTGGCCATCGCCTACTCCCTCGCTCGTCGCGCGGAACCTACTGCTGAGGCTGCCGCTGGATTCCCTGGATTTCCGGCATCGGGTAGTCCTGCAGTCCGATCGTCTTCGGCCACAGCTCGAACACCTTGTCGATGTCCCAGAGCGGCTGCTCCGAGTACAGGAAGCGCTCGCGCACCGGCTCTTCGTAGAGGCTGATGCGGTGCCCGCTGACGCCGAAGATGCGGCCATTGGCGACGCCACCCTCGTCCGATGCCAGCCAGACGAGCAGCGGCGCGACGTTCCTCGGGTCCATCGGGGTGCCCGCGGCGGAAGCGCTCTCGTCGCCCGAGGCAGCGCGACCGCGGTCGGTCATGCGCGTCGAGGCGAGGGGCGCGATGCAGTTCGAGGTCACGCCGTAGCGCGCAAGGGCGCGCGCGTTGGAGCGCATGAGCCCGATCTTCCCGGCCTGGGCGGCGGAGTAGTTCGATTGGCCCGGCCCGCCGCTGATCCCGGCGTCCGAGGTGAAGTAGATGATCCGGCCGTTCGACTCGCGCTGCTGGCGCCAGATGATCGACGCGAACTTCGTCACCGCGAAGCAACCCTTGAGGTGCGCGCGGATGACGCCGTCCCAGTCGTCCTCCGTCATGTTGAAGACCATGCGCTCGCGGAGGATGCCGTGCGCCGCGACGAAGATGTCGACGGTGTTGTACGCGTCGAGCGTCTTCCGGATGAGGTCCTCGGCGACATCCATGTCGGCGATGTCGCCGATGAACGGGATCGCCTCGCCGCCGGCCTGCTTGATCTCGTCGACCACCGCGTCCACGCGCGTGGGGTCGACGCCCATGCGGCCCTCGACGTCCGCACCGGTGTCGGCGACGACGACCTTCGCGCCCTGCTCGGCGTAGGTCTTCGAGACCCACGACCCCATGCCGCCGGCGCCACCGGTGACGATCGCGACCTTGCCTTCGAGATGCTTCGTGCCTGCCATCGTGGTTCCCTCTCTCGTCTCGTGAACGCGCCGACCGGACTGCCTACGGCAGTTCCGGGTGCGGCAGCGGGAACCCGTTCGCCGCGAGCGTTTCGGGCATGAGCTTGAACAGCGTGTCGATGTCCCAGAGGGGCTGCTCGTAGTAGAGCGACTTCGTCCACTGGGGCTCGCGCCACATCGTGATGCGGTTCCCCGTCGCCCCGACCACGCGGCCGGTGATCGAAGCGCCCTCGTCGGAAGCGAGGTAGACGATCGCGGGCGTCACGTTCCTCGGGTCGTCCGAGGTGCCTGCCGCGGAGGCCGAGGTCTTGATGCCGCGCTCGGAGTCGCCCTCCATCACGCCGCGGCCGCGGTCCGTCATGCGCGTCGAGGCCTGCGGCGAGATGCAGTTCGCCGTGACCCCGTAGCGCCCCAGCTCCTTCGCGACGGCGAGCATGAGCCCGACCTTGCCGGCCTGGGCCGCCGAGTAGTTCGGCTGCCCCGCTCCGCCGCGGATCCCGGCGAGCGAGGTGAAGTAGATGAGCCGTCCGCCGCGCTCGCGCTCCGTGCGCCAGTAGATCGAGGCGAACTTCGTCGGCGCCCAGCAGCCCTTGAGGTGAGCACGGACCACGCCGTCCCACTCGTCCTCGGTCATGTTGAAGACCATGCGCTCACGCAGGATGCCGTGGGCGCAGACCATGATGTCCAGGCCACCGTACGTATCGAGCGTGGTGCGGATGAGGTCCTCGGCGGTGTCCATCTCGGCGATGTCGCCGATGAACGTCGTCGCCTCTCCGCCGGCCTTGCGGATCTCCTCGACGACCGCGTTCGGCCGCGTCGGATCGACGCCCATGCGTCCCTCGACGTCGGCGCCCGTGTCCGCGACGACGACCTTCGCGCCCTGCTCGGCGAACACGCGCGAGATCCAGCTCCCCATGCCACCGGCGCCCCCGGTGACGATGGCGATCTTGCCGTCCAGGTGCTTCGTTCCCGCCATCGCGTCCCTCGCTTCGTCTGCTCCCGCACTCCCCGGCGCGGCCGGCGCCATGCAAGGCCGATCCGGTTCGATCTGGCAATTGCGAGATTGATGCGCCGACCCGGCACCGCCGTCATCATGATTGTGATTCGCGCGCGTTTCAACACCCGCCCAAGAACTCGGGCCGCTGAAGGCGGAACGTCGAGCCTCCGCGCTCGACGCGGGGCGCTAGGCTGCGCGTGAGGCAGCGTCGAGCTGCGCGCTGAGGCGAAAGCGGGCCACGATGAAACCCCAGAAGCCGCTCCCCGAGCCGTCTCCCGAGACGCAGCCGTACTGGGATGGACTGCGGAATCACGAGCTCCGCATCCAGCGCTGCAAGGCGTGCGGCCTCGGGTATTTCTACCCGCGACCGTTCTGCCCGCGGCCCGGCTGTCACTCGCGCGACGTGGAGTGGTTCACGGCGTCGGGGAACGGGAAGCTGCACTCGTACGTGATCGCACACCGCGGGCACCCCGCGTTCGACACGCCCTACGTGATCGCGGTGGTCGAGCTCGCCGAGGGCGGGCGAATGATGACGAACATCGTCGGCCTCGAGGATCCGACACCTGACCAGCTCCCGATCGATGCCGATGTCGAGATCGTCTACGACGACGTGAGCGCCGAGCTCACGCTGCCGATGTTCCGGCTGAAGTAGAGGCGGCGCGCGATGTTCGACTCACGAGAACTCAGCCACAAGGTCGCGATCGTCGGGGCGGCGGAAACCGATGCCGTCGGCGTCCTCCCGGACCGGTCGCAGTTGCAGCTGCACGCCGAGGCGGCACTGAACGCCCTCGATGACGCCGGGCTCACGCTCGACGATATCGATGGCTACGCCGGCATCCCCGGCGCGGGGATGACCGAGTACCTCGGCATCATGCCTCGCTGGATCGACGGGACCGGCGTGGGTGGCTGCTCCTTCCTGATCCACGTGAGCCACGCCGTCGCGGCCATCGCCGCCGGGTACTGCAACACCGTCCTCATCACGCACGGCGAGTCGGGGCGCTCGCGGGTCGGTGTCGCTCGGCCGGGCCCCGGCCCGCAGACGCCAGGCGGGCAGTTCGCGCAGCCGTTCGGGATCGCGGGGCCACCGACGATGTTCTCGGTCCCGATCGCGCGGCACATGGCGACCTACGGGACGACCGAGGAGCACCTCGCGGCGGTCTCCGTCGCCACCCGCCAGTGGGCCGAGCGGAACCCACGCGCGATGATGCGCGACCCGATCACGATCGAGGATGTCCTCAACTCGCGCCTCATCGCGTGGCCGCTCCACCTGCTGAACTGCTGCCTCGTGACCGACGGTGGCGGCGCATTGATCCTCACCTCCGAGGATCGCGCACGCGACTTCCCGAAGCCGCCGGTCTACGTCCTCGGCCGCGGTGAGGCCGCGCAGCACCAGGACATCAGCCAGATGTGGGACTTCACGGAGTGGACGGCCGCCGCACAGATCACGGGGCCGGAGGCGTTCCGGATGGCCGGCCTGGGCCACGACGATATCGATCACCTGATGCTGTACGACGCGTTCTCGCACACGCCGATCTACGCCCTGGAGGCGCTCGGGTTCGTGAAGCCCGGGGAAGCCGGCCCGTGGTTCGCGGAGATGAACTCCGCCCCGGGCGGCACGCTACCCGTCAACACGAACGGCGGCGGGCTCTCCTACACGCACACGGGGATGTACGGGATGTTCGCGATCCAGGAGGCGGTGCGTCAGCTCCGAGGCGAGGCCGCGGCGCAGGTGGACGGCGTGAAGACCTCGCTCGTCCATGCGCCGGGCGGCATGTTCTCCGCCACCGCGACGCTGATCCTCGGGAACGAGTAGGCGCGGGTCAGGCGACCGTGCCGGCGGCGCGGAGTTCGGCGATCTGCTCGGCCGAGTAGCCCAGCCCTTCGAGGACGTCGTCGGTGTGCTCCCCCTGGTGCGGCGCCGTTGAGCGGACCTCGCCCGGTGTCGCCGAGAACTTCGGGCCAATGCCCACCTGCCGCACCGGCCCGACGACGGGGTCGGTGATCTCGACGGTCATGCCGCGCGCCTGTTGGTGCTCATCCTCCAGCGCCTCGCGAAGGTCGAGCACGGGCGCGACGCAGAGCTCGACGTCGCGCAGCTCAGCGAACCACTCGTCCCGCGTCCTCTGGCGGAAGAACGCAGCGAGGTGCTCGCGAAACTCCTCGTGACGCGACGTGTCGTACTCAGCGTCGAGCATGTCCTCGCGGCCCACGAGGCGGCACAACGCCTCCCAGAACTGCGGCTCCAGCGAGCCGATCGAGAGGTACTTGCCGTCCGCGCATTCGTAGACGTCGTAGTGGGGTGAGCCGCCCGAGAGTCCCGACTGCCCCGGTGCCGGCGGTGGCCCACCCGCCAGCACGCCACCGGTCTGGCTCGCCATGAGGTAGAGCACCCCGTCCGACATCGACATGTCGAGGTACTGCCCCTTCCCCGTCGTTTGCCGCCCGACCAGCGCCGAGGCGATCGCGAAGGCGGTCATCAACCCGCCGCCGGCGAAGTCGGCGAGGGTGTTCAGCGGGATCGCGGGCTTCGTCCCGGGCCTCCCGATGCCGGCGAGCGCGCCGCCGACCGAGATGTAGTTCAGGTCGTGCCCGACCATGTTGGAATACGGCCCGTCCTGCCCGTACCCGGACAGGGACGCGTAGACGATCCCGGGGTTCGTCGCAGCGATCGCCTCGTAGCCGACACCGAGTCGATCGGTCACGCCGGGCCGGAAGCCCTCGAGGAAGACGTCCGCCTCTCTCGCGAGCTCGTGGACGATGCGCTTGCCGGCCTCGGCCTTGAGGTCCACGACGATCGACTGCTTGTTCCGAGAGAGCGGATTGAACGCGCGCTGGCGCTCGCGGGCCTCCTCGGACCGAGCGCCGCCCATGCTCCGGAATGCGTTCGACGGCGGCTCCACCAGGATGACTTCCGCCCCGAGGTCGCTGAGCAGCATCGACGCGAATGGCCCCGGCGCGAGACGCGAGAGGTCGACGACCTTGATTCCGGTGAGCGGACCGCTCATGCGCTGTGTCCCTTCCGCGCGGCTTGATCGGCAGCGGTGATCAGTAGAGGACTTCCTCGGCCACGAGGCGACCGACCTCGTCGGGGTCGAGCCCGAGGATCTCGGTTGCGACCTCGAACGTGTGCTCCCCCAGCAGCGGCGCGGCTCGACGCACCTCGTGGGGTGTCTCGGAGAGGCGGAAGCCGGGCCCGTCGTAGGCCCGCCGGCCGGCCTCGGCATGGTCGAGGTAGGCGTAGTAGTCACGCTCGCGCAGGTGAGCGTCCGCGAGGAGTTCGCTCGCCTTCAGCACCATCCCCACGGGGACGCCCGCGGCCCGCAGGAGCGCGGTGGCGTCCTCGCCGGTGCGAGCGCTCGTCCACGCCTCGATGAGCGCATCGAGTTCGTCCTCGTGCGCCTTGCGCGCCTCGAGGGTGGCGAAGCGAGGATCCGCAGTCCACGCCTGGCTACCCATCACCTCGGCGGCGGCTTGCCACTGCGTCTCGTCGATACATGCGATCGCGATCCAGCGCCCGGCCTCACCGGCGTAGCTCGCCACCGGGTACGCGCCATGCGGCGCGGCATACGGCACCCGGTTCCCGTTGCGCTGGTACTCGACCTCCGCGTTGTCCCACGCGAACACCGGCCCGCTCAGCGCCGCGACCGTCGATTCGAGCTGGGACATGTCGATGAGCTGTCCCTCCCCGGTCCGTCGCTGATGCCGCAACGCGGCGAGGATCGCGATGACGCCGTGGCCGGGATTGATCACGTAGTCCGGGTAGTTCGTCCCGACGCCGTTCGGCGGCTCCGACGCGTCACCCGAGAGGTAGTTCAGCCCGGTGATGGCGGAGAGCACCGCGCCGAAGCCGATGAACTCCGTGTGCGGTCCGGTGAGCCCCTGCATCGGCTCGTACACGCCGATGATCCCGGGGTTGGCCTCGTGGACCTCGTCCCACGTCAGGCCAACCTGGCGGACGGCGCGGTTCGTCATGTTGGTCATGAACACGTCCGCCCAGCGCACGAGCCGGAGCCCCAGCTCGTGCCCCTCGGGACGGGCGAGGTCGATCGCGACGGACCGCTTCTCCGCGTTGAAGTTGTTGTAGAAGCCGGAGACGTTCAGGCTCGCATCTCCCGGCGGCTTCGGGGCGACGAGGCGCAGCCCGTCGGGGCGCCGATGCGTCTCGATGCGGACAACGTCGGCGCCGAGGTTGGCGAGCGTGCGCATCGCGATGGGGCCGGCGCCGAACCACGTGACGTCGAGGACACGCAGGCCGCGCAGCGGACGCCGATCCTCGGAACTCACGACGCGATGCCCGCGGCTTCGAGGACCTCGCGGGTGTGCTCACCGAGACGCGGCGCCGGGCGTCGCACGCCGGTCGCGTTCCGCTCGAACTTCCAGGGCGCGCCCGGGTAGCGGAGCGTCCGACCACGGCCCGGATCCGGCACCTCCCGGAACCACTCGCGTGCCTCGAGCTGTACGTCGGCGGAGACGTCCGCCGGCGTGTTCACCGGTCCGAGCAGCACGCGTCCCTGCTGCCCGCGCTCGTAGAGTTCCTGCGTCGGGTGCCCTCGGAAGAACGCCGCGACGATCTCCTCGATCCGAGCGAGCGTGTCGAGGATTCCCGCCGCGTCGGCCGAGTCCTGGATGCGGATGGCGAGCTGGCCCGCGTTCATCGACGTCAGGGCGAACGACCGCAGCGGCTCCTCGTGGATCGGTCCGGCGCCGTCCAGCTCCGCCATCAGCTCGACGAGCCCCGGGAACCCCGCGCCGGCGTTGCCGCTGCACATCGCGAAGATCACCCCATCCGCCGTGTCGTAGATCCCGAGCCCCGGCATCTTGAAGCCAGCGGGGCGAAGACCCCCAAGCCGCGTGCGGTCGGTGCCGAGGATGTCCGCCTGCTGCATCGCCGTCTCCTGCGCGATGAGCATCGCCTCCTGCATCGAGACTTCGACGAGCTGGCCGTCGCCCGTCGCGTCGCGGTGCAGGAGCGCCGCCATGATCCCGGCGGCGGCATCGATCGATGCGCAGTGATAGCCCTGGTGATCGGGGAGGTTGCGAGGTGGCCCATCGGCCAGGCCGTTGAGGTGCATCAAGCCGGCCTGCGCGACGGCAACCATGTCCGCAGCGGGGGCGCCCGCGTTCGGCCCGCTGCGTCCCCACGGTGTGACCGAGGCGTGGATCAGCCCGGGGTTCAGCGCACGCAACGCCTCCGGCGTGAACCCGAGCCGCTCCGACTCCGCCACGGACCACGACTCCACGAGCACGTCCGCGTCCGCGACGAGGCGACGGAACGCCTCGCGCCCGTGGTCGCGCTCGAGGTCGAGCACGATCCCGCGCTTGTTGGCGTTGAGCAGCAGGAACGTGAGGCCCGCTTCGCCCTCGGGCGCTCCGGGCAACAGTGGAGGCCAGTACCGCGATGGATCGCCCTCGGGCGGTTCGACCTTGATCACGTCCGCACCGAGATCGGCGAGCAGGTACCCGGAGTAGTGGCCAATGACGCCGCTCACGTCGAGGACGCGGATGTCGTCGAGGACCGAATCCATCGCCCCGCCTGCCCTCCGACGGGCGACGCCCGTGCGCGCGCCATCCTCCGCCATCTACGAACGTTATACAGGAGGGCGTGGCCCGTCGGAGCGAGCGCGTCGACGGCGGACAGGGCGAGAGCAACGTGGAGCGGGAGACGAGGCTCGACCTCGGCGCGATCCTGCCTGGAAGGCAGGCGCCTCCGAGCGCTGATCGGCACCAAGGATCGCGAGCCGACAGCTCGAGCTCGCCGCACCGGTGTTGCGCAAACTGACGATTGCCGGCGCAGGCACCCATTCTCTTGCCATCTCAACAGCCGCTTCGTACCGTCGCGCCGGTCGATCCCCCACGTCTCGTTCGTTGGGGTTCTCCGACGGCCAGCTCCCCCTCGGGGAAGGCGGGGTGCCATGAACATCGGTCCGGCGAATCCAGGCGCGTCAAGCGCGGTTCCGACGGTCCAGGACGCGCCACGACTCCGCGTGTCCACCGAGGGAAACACGTATCTCACCGAGCACGCCGAAGGCACCGTGTGGGTCTCGGAGCGGTTCCAGGAGCGAGACGGCTCCGCCCTCGTCTGGGTGTACTACAACCGCTTCCGCGTCGAGGAGCTCGAGAGCCGCCCGCGGCGCGAGTGGAGGACGAAGGAAGAGACCCCCCAGCAGGAGACCCGGCCCGTCGGCGACGGCATGTGCCAGCGCTTCCAGCGGGTCATCGAGGAGGAGGAGTCCGTCGAATACGCGATGCTGCTGCAGTACTACGAGCAGCGCGCGACAGACGTGAGTCCCGAAGAGTGGAAACGCCTCGTCGAGACGGCCCCCTCGGGCGCGGTGCTCGATGCCGCCGCCGACCTGGCCGGTGACAGGAACATCACCGGGGCCCCAGGCCCGGTGTCCCGGGCCGTCGCCAGTTCGTGGAGCGCCTCGTCGGGACTGGGCTGGTTCGCCGTGGGTTCGAGCCTGACCTTCCGCAGGATCGAGGATCTGACGAAGGCCGAATCGACGGGCTGGTCGCCGGTCGCCAAGTGGGTCACCCGCTCGGAGCCGACCGGGGAGACGCGGACGACCTGGAAGCCGATCGGTGAGCCGTTTGCCTGTCCGCCCGACGACGCGGGGGACGGTGAGATCATCCTGGCACCACCGGAGCAGCAGGTCAGCGCGTCGGACGCCGGTCATTCCGTCCCGCCAGTGACGACGTCGACTCCCCGGTTCTCGCAGCGGGCCAAGGCGATCACGGCGGGGACTGGCGCGCTCGGGCTCGCTGTCGCCGCCCTCGTGTTGGCCGGGATCCTCCGCGGCGATCCATCGCCGTTGGTGCCGCTCCCGACGCCGACGGCCTCGAGCGCGGCGGCTGCCGCGTCCGCGACGGGCACGGCGACCCCGGCCACCGCAGTGCTCCCCGCCTCGATCACTCCCGCCGGGTGGTGCACGATGGTGCGGCACTATTCGCTGGCCGCGTACCCGGACAGCCCTTCGTGGGTCCTCTTCGGCGGCTACGCGCCCGACACGCTCACGCCCCCGCTGTCAGCCGATCCAGGTCTGCGCTTCGAGGCGACCGTAGCCGGCACCGATACCGGGAGGGTGTCGACCCCCGTCGAGAGCGATGGCTCGTTCGTCTTCCCAATGCCGATCTCGAGCTACGCCATCTACCCGATGTCCGATGCGGCGTTCATGACGCAGGACGGACAGCGCATCCCCGTCGACGGTCTCCTGCCGAGCATCAGCGTCGGCCCGGATGAGACGGGCCCGACCTGCACCGGTGACGTACCCGCGGGCTGGCCCGACGCATCATGGGAGCACATCAACCCTTAGGGACGACGTGACCTGCCGGCGCGGGGCCCGCTCCGTTCGGCGGGTCAACGTCTCGTGACCTGACCACATCTCAGCGCGAAGCAGACCTCGTCAGTCAGCGCTCATCGCGGTCGGCGAGGCACGCTGACGCGGAGCGCGGCACTCTGGTTCGCCGAGTGAGAATTGGAGCGGGAGACGAGATTCGAACTCGCGACATCCTGCTTGGAAGGCAGGCGCTCTACCACTGAGCTACTCCCGCACCGCTCAGATTCGGAACCGGGGCCGTGGGCACCGGCGACACCAACGAGGCATGATGTCGTGACCGACACGTCCTCACCAGTTTGGATCAGCGTATCCAGTTTGGCCCGGAGCGCCAAGACGACACAGCGGGCGTCGCCCTGGCAGTAGAGAGGCGGCCTCGATGATGGACGGCCGAATCCAGCGGGTGGCGCGAGCCGCCAGACGCGGAAGGCACCCGATTACAGCCTCGGTCAGTCTCGCTTGGGCCAGCGCTTCGCGATGAACGCCGCCATCTCGTCCACCCCGGGATCACCTGCGTGCTCCGCGACGTACTGACGCATCGACCGACGGAATCGCTGAGTGCTGGCTTCCGCGATCAGCGTGTAGTGCGGGCCGATTCGCTCCCACGGGCCATCCCATGAGAACGCGCGCGCGGCCTCCTCGCAGTCCTTCCGAGGGCAGCCCACGAGCGTGTAGTTCGCGCCATCTTCCGGGTAGTACCAGCCGTCGATCTGAGGCATGAAGATGCCATGAACGGGACAGCAGCCTTCGGCAAGGCGAGCCGCCTGAACTTCGTCACTCTGACCGCGCCTCTTCATGCGAAACCTCCGAGGCGGGGAGGCCTCGACGTTAGCACGACTGGGCCCAGACACATGAGCGCTCGAGTGGCACAGCCAATGGCACATGACCGGACAGAGAATTTGGAAGGGAGGGCTCCACCTGAGCACCGCTCGCCGGGTCCGCCTGGAACGCCCGAACCAAGCGGTGCCCGCTAGATGACCTTGCTCGGCTGGCCCGTGAGCGCGTCGAGGCAGCCGCGGTAGCTGCTGAGCCGCGAGGCGCCGGTGCTGCTGCCCTCCGCGTACCACCGGGCGGCGGCCTCGGGATCCCGCGTGCCGGCCTGCGCATACACCGACTCGGGGTCGTACGCGGTCACGCGATAGGCGACGCCGTAGGCGAGTGGCTCCATCCCCGCCGGTGTCTCGCCCGTCACTTGTCCATTCGCCCGCATCGTGGCGGTCAGCGTCACCCGCCGGATCTCATCGTTCATCCAGGGGCGACGGCCGTCCTTCGGGTCCAGCCGGTTCCGGAATGCGAGCAACCGCTCGGGCGTGGCGCCAGACACGACGAGGGCGGCGAATTCGGCAAGTACCGGGTCGTGATCCAGGTCGGAAGTCATCGCTCGCTCCTCTTGCTCCGCCGCCCTTCGAAGATACCTCGTCGAACGCCGGTTCGAAGCGAGCTGCTGGCAGTCCATACCGCCGGGATCCTCGTTGCACCCATCAGATCGCGACCGGCGGGGCGGTGAGCAGAAGTCGCTCGGCTTGCAGCGCGGCGAGCGCGAACGCCTGAGGACGGTAGGCGCGCGAACACCACTCGCGGCTGACCCCCAGGTCACGCGCGATCTCGGCGACGGTATCGCCGGCGAGATACCGCTCCAGGAAGATGCCGAGGGGGCGCTGGGGTGGGATGTCGCGTGTCAGCACCGCCGTCCGCTCGGCGGCCCGCACGAGGAGCTCGCGCAGCGCCTGTGCCTCGGGCATCACCGAAAGCGGGTTCGCTCGTCGCTTCACGCCCGGATGAGCCGCGGCAGGAGACGCCTCCAGCCAGTCGAGATTGTGGAGGTGCGTGTACGCCTCGATCAGCGCCGCCGCCAGCGCGGAGTATTGCCGTCGCGGTCGCAGTTGGTGCGCGCGGCTCAGCGGGCGACTCGCTTCGCCCGCGCGCGACGGCAGAGGCTCGCATTCCACCGTCCGCCGGAGATCGTCCAACAGCGTGCGGTCGAGACGGCGGCGGACGCGTTTCGCGGAACGGTCGGATCCGGTCCAGACATACACCCGGTCATGAGCGGCGATCAGCGCTCGTACCGTCGTGACCGACACGTCGCCGTCCCGGTCGTAGAGCAGCGCGAGGCGGCGAGGCCCGCCGTCCGGCAGGTCCGCGTGAACGGTGATGCCGGCCAGGCCCGCTACAGGCTCGACGGAGGCACCGGCCCAGCGGTCCCGTGCGAGTGTGGCCAACCGCTCCCGGTGGAACCGCCCCACGACGTCACCACCGGCGGTGTCCTCAACGTGGACGCCGGCGGTCCGGAGGCGTTCGCAGCCAGCGGCTGTCACTTCCAGCAGCAGCACTTGGCCCGACTGTCCGCCCAGCGGCACGCGGTGCGCGCGCACGAAGGCCGCGTCAATCAGCGAGCGTCTCAACTGGACGCCCTCATAGCGACTGTGCCCGAGGCGCGCATCCCGCTCCAGCGCCGGCACGCACGGGTCGCGAGCGATATCGGTGAGGTACCTCAGGACCGAAGCGGGCATCGCCGGCGACTCGCCTGCTTTCCGACCGCCGTGGCGCCTGCCGACCTGGCGTGTCCGCCGGCGGCTGCCAGCCGTCACGCGAGCCAGTTCTCCACCGACAGGCCGGGGACGCGCTCGAAGTGGCGGGTGTTCCCCGTCACGATCGTGAGGTCGTGCGCCAGCGCGATGGACGCGATGCGCATGTCGGCGTCGCCGATCGGAGTGCCGTCCTGCTCCAGGCGGGCACGAAGCACGCCGTACTCGCGCGCCGCATGCTC
>JACKCJ010000010.1 GCA_020634075.1 Dehalococcoidia bacterium
ATCTGTCCGCTGGCACCATCTGTCCGCTCGTGCTGCGCCAGGGCGTAGGATGGGGACTGGAGGGGGTGGCACCGTGCTCCTAGGCGTCCTGGACCAGTCTCCGATCCGAGAGGGCGGCACCGCCG
Source organism: Dehalococcoidia bacterium (assembly GCA_020634075.1). Classification (GTDB taxonomy): domain Bacteria; phylum Chloroflexota; class Dehalococcoidia; order UBA2979; family UBA2979; genus W-Chloroflexi-9. The sequence goes on from JACKCJ010000010.1 coordinate 126, forward strand.
CCGATGCGCTCCGCGAGACGATCGAGCTCGCACGCCGGACCGAGCAGTTCGGCTACGAGCGCTTCTGGGTCGCCGAGCACCACGGCTCGGCCGCGCTCGCGTCCTCCGCACCGGAGATCCTCATCGGCCAGATCGCCGCGCGGACCTCGGCCATCAAGGTCGGATCTGGCGGCGTGATGCTCTCGCACTACTCGCCGCTGAAGGTGGCCGAGCAGTTCAAGATGCTCGAAGCGCTGTACCCCGGCCGGATCAACCTCGGCATCGGGCGCGCGCCGGGCTCGAGCCAGCGTCACGCGGCCGCCCTCGAGCATGGGCCGGGCTCGCTGCCGCTGGAGTACTACCCGAAGCAGGTCGAGGACCTGATCTACTACCTCGCGGATGAGATGCCGGAGGACCACCCGTTCCACGACATCGCGGCGACGCCCACCATCGACGGCGTCCCGGAGGTGTGGTGCCTCGGGTCGTCGCTCGAAAGCGCCGTCATCGCCGCCGACCTTGGTCTGCCGTACACGTTCGCGCACTTCATCAACCCCGAGGGCGGCGAGCGCGCGATGCAGGTCTACCGCAAGCGCTTCAAGCCCTCGAAGTGGTTCCCGGAGCCGAAGTCGTCCGTGGGCGCGGCCGCCCTCGCCGCCGACACGGAGGAGGAGGCCCTCCGCCTGTCGTGGAGCCGCTACTGCATGCGCTTCCGTCGAGGGCTGGGCGTGCCGTCGGTCGAGACGGCGCTGGCGTTCGAGTACTCCGAGCCTGAGCTGGCCTACATCCAGTACACGCAGCCGCGATCGGCGATCGGCGACGGGCCCCAGGTCAAGGAGAAGCTGGACCGGCTCGCCGCCGACTTCGAGGTCGACGAACTGGTCCTCCACACCATCACCTACGACTTCGACGACCGCGTGCGCTCGTACCAGCTCGTCGCGGAGGCCTACGGCCTCCAGCCGCGGAACGTCTGAGGATGTACGACCGGCGAGACGAGATCGCGGGCTACGGCCCCGGCCTCGCGCTCGCCGTCGGGCTGGGCATCGTCAGCGGGGTCGCGACGGTCGCCGTCCTGCTCCTGTGGCTCCAGATCGCCGGCATCACGGGCACGTTCCAGCCCGCTTCGGGCGGCTTCTGGGCGACGGCCGCGTGGTGGGTCGCCTTCTGGCTGGCGCTCTCGGCGGGGATGCTCGCAAGCCTGTGGGTGGGGTACCGGGCGTGGCGGATGCTCTACCCGGTGAAGCAGCGCCACGACGATGTCCGCGAGGAACGCGACGCGGTGGCCGCCGCCGAGGCGATCGTCGACGCGGCTCGTTCCTCGGGCGCCCGGGACCGCTGATCGATACGAGCGCGCGTTCGTCGGTCGGCCGCTCAGGCGCCCTCGACCTGCTCTGACTGGCGCGGGATCCCCGAGAGCGTGAACGCTTCCTCGACCAGTTCCGCGCCGTCCTCGATCTCGCTCTCGACCACCAGGTACTCGTCCTCGTCCCCATGGACGAGCTTGTAGCGGGTGTTGCCGAGGTACTCGACGCGCTCGATCCGGCGGAGCTCGCTCCAGTCGAGGCGGTGCAGCGGCTTGCCCTCGTGGAGCGACAGCGCCCCGGAGCGCGTGAGGACGATCGAGGTCGCGGTGCTACGCCAGGTCAGCATCACGACCGGGATCATGATCAGCGTCACGACCGCACCGAACAGCCCGAACCCCACCGCCTCCGTGATCCCGAACGCGAATCCGACGATGAGCGAGACCGCCGTGACGAGCAGCGGCAGCGCGAACGACGCGTTCTGCCACCAGTAGGACGGGTTCGGGAAGACCCGGACGACGTCCGGCAGGGCACGGACGACGTCGGCGTCGCGGCGCTTGAGGGAGGACGGGGTCGGCTGGTCCATGCCCGAATCATCGCCGGATCGGCCAGCCCGGGAAACCTCCTGCGCAGACACGGCGTTGTCACAACGTCTGTCATTGCGGGCGCTTGCCGAAGCCCCGAAGATGGAAACTCGCGCCGACGGCGCCTGGAGGGACGTGGCGACGGTCGCCCTGACACCTGACGGATCAACTGCGGACATCGCCGGCGCGGCAAGCGACCGGCGCATCTGGCGTTACCTCATCCAGTACCGCTGGCAGTACATCAGCGGCTTCTTCGCCCTCGTGACCGCCACCGTGCTGGCGCTCATCCCCCCGCTCGTCGTGAAGTACGCCGTGGACGACATCGAGCAGACGGTGCGAGGCAGCGGCGACGTCACCCGCAGCACACTGCTCTCCTACGGCGCGATCATCGTCGCGACCGCCATCGTGGAGTCGGTCCTCCGCTACTACTCGCGACGCATCGTCTCGGGCAGCGCCCGGCACATCGAGTACCACCTCCGCGAGGACCTCGCGTGGCATCTGCTCTCGCTCGACCAGGGCTTCTACGTGCAGGCACGCACGGGCGACCTGATGTCGCGGCTGACGAACGACCTCCAGGCCGTGCGCGACTTCATCGGCCCGAGCGTGGTCGACATCAGCCGCTCCCTCGTCGTGCTCATCGCGGGCTTCGCGTTCATGCTCGCGATCGACGTGCGGCTGACGCTGATCTCCTTCGCCTACCTCCCCGTCGTCATCCTCTCGATGGCGTACTTCGAGACGAACATCGAGAAGCGCTTCTTCGAGGTCCAGGAGCAGCTCGCCGAGCTGACCGAGCGATCGCAGGAGAACGTCTCCGGCATCCGCGCCATCAAGGCGTACGCACAGGAGGACGCGGAGATCGCGACCTTCGCCCGCGAGAACGCGGAGATGCGACGGCGCGCGATGCGCCTCGGCCAGTACCAGGCCGGCCTCCTGCCGACGATGATGGCGCTCACCGCCGGCGGCACCCTGCTCCTCCTCTGGTTCGGCGGCCGCGACGTCGTCTCCGGGCGCATCTCGATCGGTGACTTCGTCCAGCTCTCGCTGGTGATGTCGATCCTCGCGACGCAGCTGATGTCGGTCGGCTGGGTGGTCGCCTCGGCGCAGATGGGCGTCGTCGCGATCCGGCGCATCAACGAGGTGCTGCGGACGCCCGCCGCGATCGCCGACCCGGCGCACCCGGAGCCGCTCGGGCGCGCCGAGGGTCGCGTCGAGTTCCGTGATGTGACCGTGCGCTTCGGCCAGACGCCGGTCCTCACCGGCATCAACCTCGCGATCGAGGCCGGCGCGACTGTCGCGATCGTCGGCGCGACCGGCCAGGGCAAGACCACCCTCGCGAACCTCGTGCCGCGGCTGGTCGATCCGAACGAGGGCGCCGTGCTCCTCGACGGCCGCGACATCCGCTCGATCTCACTCGCGGACCTGCGGCGCCAGGTCGGGTTCGTGCCGCAGGAGTCGTTCCTCTTCTCCGAATCGCTGCGGGAGAACATCTCCTACGGCCGCTCGGACGCCGACGACGACGCCTACCACCACGCCCTCGTCACCTCCCAGCTCTCGAACGACCTCGAACAACTCGGGGACGGCATCCACACCGTCATCGGCGAGCGCGGGACGACGCTCTCGGGTGGCCAGAAGCAGCGTGCCGCGATCGCCCGCGCGCTGCTGAAGGACCCGCCGATCCTCGTCCTCGACGACGCGCTCTCCCACGTCGACACCCACACCGAGGAGGAGATCCTCCGCCGCCTGCGTGACTTCATGGAGGGCCGCACGACGCTCGTGATCGCCCACCGCACCTCCACGCTCCGCGCCGCCGACCGCATCGTCGTCCTCGAGGACGGACGGATCGCCGAGGAGGGCGCGCACCACGAGTTGCTGCGGCGCGGCGGCGTCTACAGCCGCATCTACCGGGAACAGCTCGCGCTCGAGCAGCGCCAGGAGGACGTCGAGGCCGACCTCGTGGAGCCAGTGCCCGAGGGCGAACGATGAGCTTCTACGAAGAAGAGGAGCTGATCGGCAAGGTCTACGACCGGCGCATCGCCGGCCGGCTGCTGTCGTACCTCCGGCCGTACCGGACGCAGGTCGTGATCTCCGTGCTGCTCATGCTCGTCGTGGCCGGGCTCGAGCTCGTGCCGACGCTCCTCGTGAAGTACGCGATCGACGAGCAGATCACGCCGGGACGCACCGACCAGCTCGGCAAGGTGGCCCTGCTCTTCCTCGGGACGCTGCTCCTCGGCTTCATGATGCGCTTCGTGCAGATGTACCTGACGTGGTGGGTCGGCCAGCGCTTCATGGTCGACCTGCGGATGCAGCTCTTCAGCCACATCCAGCACCTGTCGGTGTCCTACTTCGACCGCAACCCGGTCGGGCGGCTCGTCACCCGCCTCACCGGCGACATCCAGCAGATCGAGATGGTGATCTCGCAGGGGATCATCCAGATCCTCACGAACCTGCTGATGGTCACCGCGATCGTCGTCGCGCTGTACGTCCTCAACTGGTGGCTGGCGCTGATCATGACGGTCTTCGTCGTGCCGCTGATCTTCCTCGTGCGCCTGTTTGCCGCGGCGCAGCGGCAGGCGTTCCGCGATCAGCGGATGTGGATGGCGAGGATCAACGCCTACCTGAACGAGCTGATCACGGGCGTCGCGATCATCCAGCTCTTCAACCGCCAGCGGCGGAACATGGAGTACTTCGACCAGCGCAACAGCGGGGCGCTCGAGGCGAACCTGCGCGTCCTGTTCTGGTACGCGGTCTTCGAGCCGACGGTCGTGCTGTTCAACGCGGTCACCATCACCGCCATCATCTGGGTCGGCGGCGGCGCCTCCCTCGACGGCGCCGTGTCGATCGGCACGCTCGTCGCGTTCATCTCGTTCATGCAGCGCTTCTTCTGGCCGATCCGCGAGCTGTCCGAGCGCTACACGATGATCCAGGGCGCGATGGCTTCGGCGGAGCGCATCTTCGGGGTCCTCGACGCCCCCGAGGAGGTCGTGGACAGCGAGGGCGCTCGTCCGCTCGCCGGTGTCCGTGGCGACATTCGCTTCGACCACGTCTGGTTCGCCTACGAGCCCGAGAACTGGGTGCTGAAGGACGTGGACTTCACGATCCCCGCCGGGCAGAAGGTCGCGATCGTCGGCGCCACCGGCGCCGGCAAGTCCACGACGATGGCGCTCCTCAGCCGCTTCTACGACGTACAGCGCGGCGCGATCCTCGTCGATGGCGAGCCGATCCGCGACCTCCCGCAGCGCTGGCTGCGTCGGCACGTGGGGGTGATGCTCCAGGACCCGTGGATCGTGAGCGACAGCGTGGAGGAGAACATCCGCCTCCGCGACACGAGCATCAGCGACGAGCAGGTGCGCGCGGCGGCGGAAGCCGTGGGCGCGTCGAAGTTCATCGAGCGCCTGCCGGACGGCTACCGCACGGTCCTCGCCGAGCGGGGGGCGAACCTCTCGACCGGGCAGAAGCAGCTGATCGCGCTCGCGCGCGTGGCGGCGTTCAACCCGGAGATCGTCCTCGTCATGGACGAGGCGACGGCGAGCATCGACCCGGAGACCGAAGAGACGATCCAGAGCGGCCTCGACCGCGTCATGGCCGGGCGGACGGCGCTGATCATCGCGCACCGCCTGAACACGATCCGCGCGGTGGACCGGATCATCGTGCTGCACCTCGGCGAGGTCGTCGAGGACGGCTCGCACGATGAGCTGATCGCGCAGGGCGGGATCTACGCGCGGCTCTACGAGCTGCAGTACCAGGTGCAGGCAGGCGTCTGAGCGACCGCCTCGCCCTAGACGTACGTCCCGGTCGTACGTCCCGGTCCTACGTCCCGGTGAAGTTGCCCTTGCGCTGCTCGATCCACGCCGCGCGCTGCTCGGCGTGGTCGTTCACCGCCCGGCGTGACAGCGCCAGCCCGTGCGACTCCGTGCGCAGCGCCGCCTCGAGGTCCTGGGCGAGGTTCCACTGGATCACGCGCTTGCCGTTGCGGACGGCGAGCGGCGGCAGCGCGGACATCTGCATCGCCACCTCGACGGCCGTGTCGACGACCTGCTCCTGCGGGACGAGGCGGTCGAGGACGCCGATCCGGTAGGCCTCGTCGCCGAAGAGGTCGCGGTTGGTCGTGAAGAGGTCCATCGCGCGCGAGTAGCCGGCGATGCGCGGGAGGAACCACGAGGTGCCCGAGTCCGGAGAGAGGGCGCGCTCGGCGAACATCACCTTGAAGCGCGTCTGCGGGTGCCCCACGCGGACGTCGCAGGCGAGCGCCAGGCTGAAGCCGGCGCCGACGGAGACGCCGTTCACGGCGGCGATCGTGGGCTTGGTCATGCGGAAGATGGCGAGCGCCTGCTTCCCCACCCACCCGTACTGATCGAGGTTCTCGCCCTGCGTCTTGTCGTGCGGCGGCGCGCCGCCCTGGCCGCTGAGGTCGGCGCCGGCACAGAAGCCGCGCCCCGAGCCCGTGAGCACCATGGCGCGGAGGGAGTCGTCGGCCTCGATCTCGGCGCAGACGGCCCGCAGGTCTTCCTGCAGCCCGTAGGACATCGCGTTCAGGAACTCAGGCCGGTTGAGCGTCACCAGGGCGACGGGCCCGCGGCGCTCGAAGATCAGGTTCTCGTACTCCATCGTGCCCTCCTGCGCCCACCGACCGACCGTGCCTACGCGTCGGCGACCAACTCGCGGACCTCGCCCATGCGCCCAAGGCTGGCGAGGGCCTCGGACTGATCGCTCACCAGGTTGCGGATGATGACGTCGGTGTACCCCAGTCCGGCCAGATCGCGGAAGCGCTCCGCGACCGTCGCCGGCGATCCGTAGACGAGGGCGTCCGGGTCGAACCCTCGATAGCCACGCTCGATGACCGCGCCGGCGATGCGACGCGCTTCCTCGTCGGTCTCGCCGACGTAGACGTCGCGACGGATGGCGACGACGGCGGGCTCGTCGCGGGTGGCACGGTGCTGGAGGAAGCGCGCCGCCTGGAACGCCGCCTGGTCGGGCGTCAGGTTCGGGAGCGCGAGCCAGCCGTCGCCGAGACGGGCGGCGCGATCGAGTGCCGGGTCGGCCTCACCACCGATCCAGACCTCGATCGGCTCGGGCGGGAGCGGCGCGATGCGGGCGTCGGTGAACTCGTAGCGGTGCTCACCGCTGACGGTCTCGCCGGCCCAGAGGCGGCGCATCAGCCGCAGACACTCCTCGAAGCGCGACGGTCGGTGCTTCGCGTTCACGCCCATGCCGGTGAACTGGCTGTCGGCACGCCCGACGCTCGCCTGGAGGATGAAGCGCCCGTCGTGCAGCGAGGCGAGGGTGGCGACCTGCTCCGCGAGCAGGACCGGGTGCCAGAGCGGCAGGAGGAACAGCGCGCCGGCGGGGCGATCGCCCCACTCGGCGAGCATGCGGCCGAGGATCGCGACGTTCTGGTAGTACGTCCCCGGCCCGGTGTTGTGATGGTCGCCGACAAACAGCGAATCGAGGCCGGCGTCACGCGCGGCGGCGGCCCGGTCGATCATCCAGCGTGCCCCCTCGCGGGGGTCGCTGACGGTGTAGGCGCTGTTCATCGAGATGCCGACGCGCATGGAGACTCCTTCGGGGCCGCGTCAGTCTATGCGCCCCGGCGACGACACGCGGGGCGACGGCGAAGGCGGGTAGGATCGAGGCCCACCCGAGGAGGTCCGCCGATGTGCCGTTCGATCCAGCGCCTGCGCCCCGCCAAGGGCAGCGACGACGCTCCCGCTACCCGCGAGGAGATCGAGGCAGCCGCCCGCCAGTTCGTCCGCAAGGTGAGCGGCTTCAGCAAGCCGGCGTCTCACAACCAGGAGGCGTTCGACAGCGCGATCGAGGAGATCACGCACGCGACGGAGCACCTCCTCGCGTCGCTGACGCTTCGCTAGGACGGTCCTCGCGGTCTCCTAGACCTCGAGCCCGATGTCTCGGAGGAACGCGGCGTTGTTCGGCTCGCGCCCGAGGAACTCGCGGATGAGGTCGTCGCCGTCGCGCGTGCCTCCCGCCTCCAGGATGACGCGTCGGTAGTCGGCGCCGGCGCCCGGATCGCCGCCCTCGAACCGCGTGTACATGTCGTCGCCGAACACGCGCGACCAGAGGTAGCCGTAGTAACCCGCGTCGTAGCCGAACAGGTGGCCGAAGCCGCACTGGAAGTGCGTCCCCGGCACGAAGTCGAACGCCGTGATCGAGTGGAGCTCCTCGGCGATGGCGTCGAGGTCCTTGGTCGCGCCCGGCCCGTGGAACGCGAGGTCGATGCGGGCGAAGTAGACCTGGCGCAGCCACTGCAGCCCACTGGCGACGTTCTTCGCGGCGATCATGCGGTCGATGAGCGCATCCGGGATCGGCTCGCCGGTGTCGACGTGGCGCGCGAAGCCGCGCAACACCTCCGGCTCCCACACCCAGTGCTCCAGCATCTGTGACGGCGCCTCGACGAAGTCCCGTTCGACCGAGGTGCCGCTGAAGCGCACGAACGGCGCACGTGTGAGCACCTGGTGCAGGATGTGGCCGAACTCGTGGAAGAGCGTGTCCACCTCGGAGTGACGGAGCAGGCTCGGCGCGCCGGGGGCAGGCTTCGTGAAGTTCGCGACGATCGCCGAGACGCCGGGCTGGTAGCTGCCGTCGGCGTTGAGGCGTCCCGGGTGGAGCGTGAATGCCGCCGCGTGCCCGTACTTGCCGGGCCGCGGATGCAGGTCGACATAGAACGAGCCGATGCGATGCCCGTCGCCGGCATCCTCCACGTGGAAGAGGCGCACGTCCGGATGCCAGGCATGGGCGTCCTCGACCGGCACGAAGCGGACGCCGACGAGCCGCTGGTACAGCTCGAACATGCCGTCGAGCGTGCGGTCCAGCGGGAAGTACCGAGCGACCTCGAACTGGTCGACCTCGAACTGCTCACGCTGGACACGCTGCTGGTAGTAGCGCCAGTCCCAGATGTGGAGTCGCGCGTCCGCGTCGTCGGTCTCGGCGCGCTTCGACGCGATCTCCTCCTCGATGTCGGTCGCGGCCTTCACCTTGAGCCGCTGCTCGAGGTCCTCGAGGAAGTGCAGGACTGCCTCGGGCGTCTTCGCCATCTTCGTCTCGATGACGTACGCGGCCCATGACGGGTACCCGAGCGCCGTCGCGATCTCGTCGCGGACGGCGATCGCCTCCGCGAGGATCGGCGCGTTCTCTTCGGCGGCCTTGTTGTGGTTCTTGATGAACAGCTCGCGGCGGAGCGACTCGTCCTCGGCACCTTCGAGGAAGGGGTACATCTCGGGGTAGTCCAGCGAGACGCGGAATCGTGGCCCCTCGTCGGTGTCGACCTCGGTCAGCCGGTCGATGTAGGAGTCCGGCATGCCGCGGAGTTGCTCGCGCGTGACGAGGATGGCGTCGTCGTATTCGTCGATGTTGCGGCGGAACCTCGTGCCGAGCGTGACGAGGCGCTCCTTCAGCTCCTGCACGCGGCGGCGTTCTTCGGCCCCGAGCTCGAACCCGTTGCGCCGGAAGTCGCGGAGTGTGCGTTCGAGGAAGCGCGCCGGGATGCCCTCCAGCGCCGCTGCCTCGGGCGTCCCGGCGAACGCGCTCACGGCCGCGTAGAGGTCGTCGCGGAAGCCGATCGACGTGCCGTAGGTCTCCAGCCGCTGCTCGCACTCGAGCGCGACATCGCGGAGCGCGGCGTCCGGGTGCACGTACGCGAGGAAGCCGTGCTCGCCGCTCGTGCGGCCGAGCAGGTTCGCGACCTCGTCGAGCGGCTGCAGGGTGTTGGCGAACGTGCGCTCACCGTCTGGGACGGCGGCGATGCGAGACAGGATCTCCTCGGACGCGGCGATCGCAGCGTCGACCGCCGGGACAAGGTCCGCCGCGACGACGGCGCTGTAGTCGAACGGAATCTCTGCGGCCACGGTCGGTTGGTCCTCGGGCCTACCGGGCCCGCAGGCCTTCGAGGATCGCCGCGAGGGCCAAGCCGACGCGGCGCCGCTCGGCGGGCGCATCGGCCGAGGAGACGATCATGTGCGACGCCTCGTTGGCGACACCCCGGAGCATGTGCGCCAGTTCATCGGCAGGCAGAGTGCTGGAGACGACGCCCAGCGCCTGGAGGTCGGACAGCGCGCCCTGCAGCATGTCCAGCGTGTAGTCCAGCTCGCGCCAGCGGTCCCAGCCGAGGACGGCCGGGGCGTCGATGAGCGTGATGCGCTGGGTCGCGGGGTCCATCGATCGGTTCAGATACTCGTCGAAGCCGGCGCGGAAGCGGTCCCAGCGGTCGGTCTTCGTCTGCGAGGCGGCGCGGATGTGCTGACGGGTCTCCGCCTGGATGTCGACGAACACCGCCTCGAACAGCTCTCGCTTGTCGCGGAAGTGGTGGTAGAGCGCGCCTCGCGTGACGCCCGCCCGGTGCACGACCTCCTCGGTGGAGGTGGCGGCGTAGCCCGCCTGAGCGAAGAGCTCACGGGCGACGCTCAGCAGCGTCGCGCGCGTGCGGTCGGACTGCTCCGCCTTGCGGTTGCGGGCTTCGTGCAGATGGTCGGGGTGGGAGGTGTCATGCGTGGCCGACGAGGAACGCGCGGCAGAGTCGCCGCTCCCGGCAGGCATCAGCGCGACGCGACCACCGCAGCGTCGGAGGGTGCGCCCTCGGTCGTGCCGGGGAGCCAGCGGTTCGCCCACGCCGACAGGCACTCGATCATCGGCGCGAGCTCGCGCCCCATGGTCGTGAGGTGGTACTCGACGCGAGCGGAGTCCTGGTGCGCGACACGCTCGACGAGGCCCTCCTGCGTGAGCTCCTTCAGCCGCTCGGAGAGCAGCCGGTCGGAGAGCCCGGGAACGGTGGAGGCGATGTCGGAGAAGCGGACGTTGCCGGCGAACATGGCGCGGAGGATCGCGCCGGTCCACCGGCGCCCCACCAGCTCCACGGCGTGGTGAAACTTCGGGCAGAAGGCGGTCAGGCCCTCGAGATCGAGCGCCTCATCGAGGGCAGTGTCCGTGGTGTGTGCCATGCCGCGTTCTTCCCTACGGGGCTCATCGTACTCCCCGGGCGTCCCCAGTGTTAGCACAGAGGCGACCTGTCGCGCGTGCGATAGGATGCCCTTCGGCCCCGCGACGTGGCGAGAGTAGGCGATTCTTATGTCTGATCACAGGCCCACCCAGCCCCTGAGCGCGGAGCAACTCGCGGAGATCGCGAAGTGGCCCACGCCCGCGATCGCGAACGCCATCGAGACGTTCAACATCCGATCGCGCGCCACCGGGTTCATGTCCTCCGAGATCGTCGGGCGCTTCCCGGAGCTGGGCGTCTCCGTCGGCTACGCGGTGACGTCGAAGATCCGGGCGAGCATCCCTCCTGCCGATGACCCCGAGACCGTCGACCGCGACACGTGGGTGGAGCACATCCTCTCCGTCCCCGGGCCACGGTTCGTCGTGATGCAGGAGATGGACCAGCCCGCCGTCGGCTCCTACTGGGGCGAGGTGAACGCGACGCGCCACAAGGCGATGGAATGCGTCGGGATCATCACGGACGGCGGCGTCCGCGACCTGGACGAGATGCGCGGCATGGGCTTCAACGCGCTCTCGAAGGCCGTCCTCGTCTCCCACGCCTACACCCACCTCGTGGACGTCGGCGGCCCGGTAACCGTCGGTGGCCTGACGGTGCACCCGGGCGACCTCCTCGCCGGCGACCAGCACGGCGTCATCCACATCCCTCACGAGATCGCGGCCGAGGTCGCCGCCGCCGCCCAGCGCGTCGAGGACGAGGAGCGGAAGATCATCCAGTTCTACCGCAGCCCGGACTACCGCCCGGGTGACCGCGACGGCGGGCGGTACCCCTAGTGCGCGCCGTCGTCGTCCACGACTGGACGGACCTCGACGGCCTCGCCATCGAGGAGCTGCCCGCGCCGCACCCGGGGCCGGGTGAGGTGTCGATCGAGGTACACGCCGCAGGCGTGAACTTCGCCGACCTGCTCATCGTGAAGGGCGAATACCAGCACAAGCCGCCGTTCCCGTTCGCCCCGGGGATGGAAGCGGCCGGCACGATCCGCGCGCTCGGCGAGGGCGTCACGGGACTCCAGGTGGGCCAGCGCGTCCTCGCGATGCTGGACAGCGGGGGATATGCCGAGGAGGTCGTCGCACGTGCGCACGAGGTGACGCCGATCCCGGAGTCGATGGACTTCGAGACCGCCGCAACCTTCCCGATCGTCTACGCCACCTCGCACCTCGCCCTCGGCCATCGTGCTCGCCTCGAGCCGGGCGAGGTGCTGCTCGTGCACGGGGCGTCGGGTGGCGTCGGCCTGACCGCCGTCGAGATCGGCAAGGCGATGGGCGCCACCGTCATCGCGAGCGCCTCGTCAGCCGAGAAGCTTCATGTCGCGCTGGAGCACGGCGCGGACTTCGTCATCAACTACGCCGAGGAGGACATCCGGCAGCGCGTGCTGGACCTCACCGGCGGCGCCGACGTGGTCTACGACCCGGTCGGCGGAGACGCGTTCACCGCGTCGCTCCGCTGCATCAACCCCGGCGGGCGCATCCTCATCATCGGTTTCGCGAGCGGCACCATCCCGCAGATCCCGGCGAACCACCTGCTCGTGAAGGACGCTGCCGCCCTCGGGTTCAGCGTGAACCAGCTGCGGCGCAACAACCCCGAGGCGGTGCAGGCGGCGATGCGAGAGCTGCTCGCGTGGGTCGCGGACGGCCGGCTGAAGCCGCTCGTCTCGAGCGTCGTCCCCTTCGAGGAGTTCCAGGACGCGATGCGCCTGCTCCGCGACCGGCGCTCGACCGGCAAGGTCGCCATCCGCGTCCGATGACGGACCGCACGCCTCGACCTACGCCTCAGCGCATCGCGGTCATCGGCGCGGGTGCCGTCGGCTCCTACTACGGGGCGCGGCTCGCGCAGGCCGGGCACGAGGTCCACTTCGTCATGCGGCGCGACTACGACGCCGTCGCCTCCGGCGGGCTCACGGTTCGCTCGAAGGACGGCGACTTCCGCCTGGAGCACCCGCTCGTCCATCGAACACCCGAGGAGATCGGCCCCGTCGACTGGGTGCTGGTCGGCCTCAAGGCGACCGCCATCGAGGACGCGCGTCCGCTCATCGCTCCGCTCATCGGAGACGGCACACGCATCCTCCTGCTGATGAACGGCCTCGGGCTCGAGGAGATCGTTGGCGGCTGGTTTGGCGACGAGCGCGTCTTCGGCGGCCTGGCGTTCACGTGCATCAACCGGGGCGAGCCGGGCGTCGTCCATCACATCGACTACGGCGCGGTCACCATCGGCCACCACCTCGACGATCCCGCCGCGCTCGATGACGCGCTCGCGCTGTGGGCCGACGCTACGGTCGAGGTGATCCGAGCGCCGTCGCTCCTCCTCGCGCGGTGGCGAAAGCTGCTCTGGAACGTCCCGTTCAACGGCCTCGCGGTCACGGCCGGAGGCGTCACCACCGACGTGATCATGGGAACGCCCGACCTCCGTGCCGCCGCCGAGTCGGTCATGCGCGAGGTCGTGGCAGCCGGGAATGCCGACCTCGCGGCCCACGGCGCTGAAGTCCGGCTCGACGTGGACGCCGACATCGCGGCGATGCTGGCGGCAACCGAGGCGATGGAGGTCTACCGCCCAAGCACGATGATCGACTTCGTGGAGGGCCGGGCGCTGGAGGTGGAGGCGATCTTCGGCGAGCCGCTCCGGCGGGCGCGCACCCTCGGACTCGTCGTGCCTTACCTCGAACTGCTCACGGCGCTGATGCGTGCGCTCGACCCGGCGCGAACGACGCGAGCGACATCGGGCTAGGTGCACATCCGGCGCGTGATCTCGTAGGTCAGCTCGCACCCCATCTGCAGGTTCTCCACGGTGATGAACTCATCGTTGCCGTGGAACCCCGCGCGCTCCTCCTTGCTGAGCACGCAGGGAGCGAACCCGTACGCCGGGATGCCGCGTGCCCGGAGGAAGCGGTTGTCCGTCCCTCCGACCGTCATCGAGGGCACCACGATCGCATCCTCGTTGGCGTCGAGGATGACCTGCTCGATGACGCGGTAGAGCTCCGTGTCCCACGGCACCGGGACGGGCTCCACCTCGTCCTGCACCTCTTCGTGGAAGTCCACGACGACGCGCTCGTCGCCGACCCGATCGATCACGGCCCGGCGCCAGTCCTCGCGGGACTCGCCGGGGAGCAGGCGACAGTCGATGACGGCGCTGCTCCGGCCCGGGATGACGTTCGCCTTGATGCCGGCCTCGACCATCGTCACGTTGAGGGTGTTCGTGAACATCGCCCGGAGCGCCGGTGACGCGGCGACCATCGCCTCGAGCGCCGGTCGGTCCTCGGGCCCGGGGAGGAGCCCCTCGGCGGAGAGGCGCTTGAGCCAGGCCTTCGTCTCCGGCACGAACACGAGCGGACGCTCCCAGTCGGCGAGACGCTGGAGCGCGCGGGAGAGGATCACCGCGGAGTTGTCGTCGGCGGCGTGAGCCACCGAGCCGTGACCGGGCACGCCGATCGCGGTGAGACGCATCCAGCAGACCTGCTTCTCGTTCGTCGCGATGGCGTAGACCTCGCGATCCGTCCCCTGGAACTCCGTGGAACCGGAGCCACCCTCGTTCAGCTCGAACTCCACGTCGTCGACCAGCTCGGGGTGCTGGTCGCAGAGCCAGCGCATCCCGTACGTGCCGAGCGCTTCCTCGTCGGGGACGGCACAGAAGACGAGGTCACGCTTGAGGCGGATCCCCTGCCGGCGCAGCAGCAGCACGGCAATGAGCTGCATCACGGCGAAGGACTTCATGTCCACGGCGCCGCGTCCGTAGATGCGGTTGCCTTCCTCGATGCCCTCGAACGCCGGCTTCGTCCAGTACTCCGCTTCGACGGGGACGGTGTCGATGTGGTTGCAGAGCATGAACGCGCCGTGGGCGCCGTCCCCGGGAATGCGCGCGTAGAGGATCTCCCGGCCGGGTGCGGTCTCGAAGTACCGCGTCTCGACGCCCTCGGATTCGAGCAGGCGCCCGAGGAAGCGGGCACCCGCTGCCTCGTTCCCCGGCGGATTCGATGTGTCGATCCGCAGGTAGTCGCTCAGGATCCCGTGCGCCTCGCGGCGCACAGCGACCCAGTCGATGGCATGAGCCATCGCAGCCCCCTCCAGCGATTCCCCGGTAGTGATTTCCCCCGAAACCACCGAGGACGCGGCAAGTATCCCCCCGGGCGCAAGCGCGCTTACGAGAAGTACGGAACCGCGTGACAGGTGAGCTGCGGTGCTACCCGCGGATGGTCAGGCCGGCCTCGGAGTCGGGGTCGACGATGACCGCCGTCTTCCCCTGCAGCCAGTCGAGCAGGTCGGCGCCCACGAGCTCGCGCCGCCAGCCGCGCAGCAACGGGAGGTCAGGCTCGCTCGATCGGTCGCCGACGAGCCACCACGCGATCAACTCATCGATCTCGCGGCGGGTGGCGACGAAGCGCGGCGCGATCGAGGCCTCCCGGCATCGCGCCTGCACGATGCCGCTGAGGATCGCCGGCCACGATTGCCCAAGGTTCGGGACGCGCGGCGGGGTGTCCTCGGCCGGAGGCGGATCCTCCATGCCCTGCTCGACGGCATCCAGCAGGATGCGGCCATAGCGCTGAGCGGTGCCCTCGCCGAGCCCGCGCACGGAGCGCAGTTCGTTCAGGTCGCGCGGGGGCCGGCGGGCGACCTCGAGCATCGTGCGGTCATTGAGGAGCCACGAAGGCGGGCGGTTGACCCGCAGGGCCTCCTCCTCGCGCCAAGCGGCGAGGGCGCGGAGGGCGCCCTGGCTGCGGCGGCGGAGGCTGTTCCAGCCACGGACGCGGCGGTACATCTCCTCGGGCGGCGTGCGCTCGGCCCAGGTCTCGGCGAGGCGGTCGCACTCCTCCATCACCCACGGGAGGCGACCCTGGGTCTCCAGTTCGGCGCGGAGCTGCCGCCACGCGCCGGGGAGGTAGCGAACGTCGTCGAGTGCGTAGCGCACCTGGTCATCCGTCAGCGGGCGGCGCGACCACTCGGTGAACTGCGAGCCCTTGTCGATGTAGACGCCGGCCATCCGCTCGACGAGCGCCGCGTAGCCGATCTGGTCACCAAGGCCGAGGAACGCGGCCGCGATCTGCGTGTCGACGATGCCGCGACCGCGGACGCTGAAGACCTGCCCCAGCAGCGCGAGGTCCGCCTGCGCCGAATGGATGACGGTCTCGACATCAGGGTCGGCGACGAGCTCCGCGATCTCGCGGGCATCGACCTTGAGCGGGTCGATCGCGCGCACCTCGGGACCATCGGGGTCGCCCCAGCCGACCTGCACGAGCGACAACTCGGCGACGTAGCGGCCTTCGGTCATGAACTCGAGGTCGAGGGCGAAGGAACCGGCCGCGCGAATCGCTGCGGCGATCTCCGCGACCGCCTCGGGTGCATCGACGAGGGCGAGGGCCGGCTCCGTGGTCACCGCGGGACGATAACACGCGTTCCGCGCACGCTCTCGGGCGCCGGGGGCGCGACCTCGTCCCCATCGCGCGTTGGACGGTCCATCGGTTCCCGGTCTCGCGTGAGCTATGCCGGATTTCGCACAGCGACGCCCTTGCCCTCGGGCCTACGGTGGGGGTGACCCGCTCCCACTCTGCGAGGACCTCGCGGATGCGGGTCCGATGGAGGGGGGCACGTCATGGGACTGCTCGACAAGGTACGCGCGCTCTTCGGCGGTTCGAACCGAGGCCACGAGCCGAGCGCACAACAGGAGGCGGACGCCAAGGACGCCGACCGCGCCTTCGAAGCGATGAATCGGAAGCGATGACTCGCCGGCGCTGGCGACGCGGCCCCTGACCGTCGATGGCCCCGTGGGCTAGCGGTCCGAGGCCGAGCGGTAGTCCTGGTACGGACCATCGCGCCACGCGAGCGCTTCTTTCAGGCCGCCCTCGCTCATCTTGTCCCGCCACCCGTAGCTCTGCGAGGTGAAGGTGCCGGCCGCGTCGAGGTCGGTGCTCGAGTGCACGCTCGAGTAGATCCCCATGTTCTCGTGGAAGCGGTTCATGTGGATCTTGAGTGTCGCGAGGTGGTCGGCGGGCAGGATCGCGATCCGGTCCGCGAGCGCGATCGTCTCGTCGTCGAGGCGGTCGATCGGCACCGCGCGGTTGATCAGCCCCATCTCCGCCGCCTGGACGCCGGTGATGTTGTCGCCCGTGTAGAAGAGTTCCTTTGCCTTCCGCATGGGGATCAGCAGCGGGAGGATCATCGAGGTTCGCGTCCCGGCGAACCGGAGTCCCGGGTGTCCGAACCGTGCATCCTCGGCGGCCACGACGAGGTCGGCCATCATCGACAGCTCGCAGCCTCCCGCGATGGCGTAGCCGTGCACCTGGGCGATCGTCACCTTCTGGATGTTCCAGAAGTACATGTGGATGTTGGTGATGCGCTGCATGCCGCCGCGCACGCCCTGCCAGAGCCGGCGCCCCTGCTCGTCCGTCTGCCGGAACTGGCGGACGACGGCGTCCTCGCCCGTGCGCTGAGGCGGTGTGAGGTCGTACCCGGCGCTGAAGGTGCGCCCCGCGCCGCGGACGATGATGACGCGCGCGGTGTGGTCCGCCTCGAGCGTCTCGAGCGCGTCCCGGAACTCGAACAGCAGCTCCTGTGAGAGCGCGTTCATCTTCTCGGGACGGTTGAGCGTGATCCGCGCGATGCGGCCGTCGGTGCCGACGCGGTCGATCAGCAGGTTCTCGAACGTTGGGTCTGCCATGGAGGCCTCCTCATCGCCTCGTGCCGAGGCGGCCCGATTATAGGCGTGGTCATTGAGCGCCCCGGTCGCAGGCGCCGATCCCTCCGGACCTACGACGCCGGCCCCAGGACGCGGCCGTGAATCGCCTCCGTGAGCTGCTCGATCCGCTGGGTGAGGTCGGCCACCTGTTGCGTCAGCTCGGTGTTCTGCACGAGCAGCGTGTGCACCTGCTGCGTGATCGAGGTGTTCTCCTCGACCAGTTGCAGCGTCTGCGCGGAGAGCTCCTCGCGGTGGTGCATGTCGGCGTCGGACCAGGCGCGGTCGCGGTCCGCCTGCCGCGTCTGCGCCAGGAGGATCAGCGGCGCGGCGTACGCGGCCTGCGTCGAGAACGCGAGGTTCAGCAGGATGAACGGGAACGGGTCGAACGCGCCCACCGTGGCCGCGTTCCAGCCGATCCACGCGACGACGAACAACGTCTGTGCGACGAGGAACTGCGGGTTGCCGAATCCCCGCGCGAAGCGTTCGGCGAACCGGCCGAAGCGGTCGCTCCCGAACGGCGCCCCGAGGTGCGCGAGCGCGATGTGACGACGGCTGGGCACGGGCACGGTCTTCATCGGTCCTCCTGTCGTTCGACCACCTCCAATTCTGCGCCTTCTGGTTGCTGCTGCGGCCTACACTGCGCGCATGACGACGCTACGAGATGCCGCCGACCCGACGACGAAGCTGAAGATCACCGTGGTCTCCGACTTCATCTGCCCGTGGTGCTACATCGGGCTCGAGGTCATCGACCGGCTGTGGCAGAAGTACGACTTCACGCTCGACTGGGCGCCGTACTTCCTCGACCCGAGCATCCCGCCCGAGGGCCGCACGCGTGTCCCAACGACGACGGCGGAGACGCCGAAGTCCGACCTGGAGAAGCGCGCGGAGTCCGAGGGCATCGAGCTCCGTCGAGGGCGCACGTTCACACCGCACACCCACCTGGCGCTGCAGGCGTCCGAGTGGGCCCGTGAGCGCGGCGACTCGCGGACGGTGCTGGAGTACCACCGCGGCCTCTTCAAGGCGCACTTCACGGACCACGAGAACCTGATGGACCCGGATGTGCTCGTGCGCGTCGCGTCCGAGGTCGGCCTCGACGGCAACGACCTGAGGGCGGCCCTCGCCGAGGGTCAGTACCGCCAGGCCGTGGACGAGGGGATCGACCACTCGTACGCCATCGGCGTTACCGGGATCCCGACGTTCATCCTCAACGACCAGTACGCCGTCGTCGGTGCGCAGCCCTACGAGGTCTTCGAGCGCGTCATGGCGGAGATGGGCGTGGAGCAGCGGGCCGAAGGCTAGCGCTCCGACCCGCTTCCGGTCGCCAGGTCCACCGCTAGGTCCGTCGAGGTAGCTCGACCTCCGCCGTCCCCTGCACCGGCCGCTCACCGCGGTCGTTCTCGAGCGCCAGGTCGAGGCGCACGATCGCCGGCCCACCGGCCTCCAGCGCGTCGTCGCCCGCGTCCGTCACGACCGCGAGGCAGCGCAGCGCGTCGTTATGGAGCACCGGCCGCCGGAACGAGACATCGAGCGAGACGATGCGGCCGAGGGGGCCCATCCAGTCCGTCACGATGCGCGTGATCATCGCCGTGGACATCGTGCCCGGGACGATCGGGCGCTCGAGGCCCTGGCGCTTCGCCTCGGAGGCGTCGGAGAAGCGACCGCCGCCGGGGCCACCGCCGCTCGGGCCCTGCCCGCTGGCGAGGAACTCGAGCACGTGCTCGGTGGTCGGCTGCTGGTTCTCGACGAACTCGTCGCCCAGGGCGACATCCTCGAAGTAGCGCTGGCCGGCAAACGCGTCGGTCGTCATTCCCCACCCCCGGCGTTCACGGCCCGATGCACCATCGAGCGCTCGGTCACGGCGACGTCCTCGCCGTGCTGGTTCATGTACCGCGTCCGGTGGACGACGAAGACCATGCGGCCGCTACGGCCGGTCTTCTCGTACACCTCCTTCACCTGGGCGAACGCCTCGATGGTGTCGCCCGGGCGGATCGGGAAGCGGAACTCCTGCCGCGAGCCGGCCATGAATGTCGTGTTCCCGAACTGCACCTTCGCGTCCGGCGGTCCGCCGAGGCGCGCGGTCTGGAGGATCCCCGGCGGGGCGATGAGGCTGCCGTACGGGCCTTCCTCGCGCGCGAACTTCTCGTCGGTGTAGAGCGGGTTCGTCTCCTCCAGCGCTTCGCAGTACTGGCGGATGCTCTCGGCGGTCACCTCGAGCTTCCCGACGGGGACTTCCTTGCCCACGACGGAGCGGTCGTACTCCAGCTCGTCGCCGCCGAGCTCGCCCTGGCGGCTCGTCGACGGGATGAGCTGCGCGACGGTGGCGCGCTCGGCGATCTCGGCGCCGGGCTTCGTCTCCTCCAGCCGCACCGGCACGAACGGCCGCGCGGGGTCGCGCAACACCGCGACGAGGTCCTCGACGCTGCGGATCGGGCGGTCAAAGCGCGTCATGCAGCGCCCGAGGGCGCTCACGAAGTGCGAGTCGGACGAACCGAGCTCGCCGATGCCGCTCGCGACGGCGAGGTCGTGCCCACGCGCGTTCTCGAAGTCGCTCGAGCCACCGTTCAGCGTCTCGGCGAGGCCGATCGGGTGGAGGTCGATCGCGCGCTCCTCGTGGTGGTCGACCATGCCGATGCGGGGCCGGCCGGCGTGAGCGGCCACGGCCACGCCGCCCGTTTCCCACGCCTTCGTGAAGACGTCGGCGTAGGAGTGGTCGACACGCTTGAGGTCGAACGCGTCGAGGAACTCGGGCGTCACGCCGAAGACGAGGACGTGTCCGATGTCCGTCTCCATCTCGACCCCACGAAGGACAACGGCGTCATAGCGCGCCGCCAGCTCGGAGTAGTCGAGGTCGGGCTCGTACCGCCGGTGTTCGGTGACGGCGAAGCCGTCGATGCGGTAGCCCTGCTTGCGCTTGGCCTGCACCCACTTGAGGTAGCCCTCGACGGTGCCGCCGGCATCGTCGGAGCCATCCGTGGAGTGCACGTGCAGGTCGAGGTAGGTCGCGCCGTCCGGCGCCTGTGTATCGGTCATCGTCGCCTCCGTTGCGCCACCGCGGGTGTGCGCACGGGCGGGAGTATAGGAGCCTGCCCGCGCCAGTGGGCCGTTCACGCGCAACAATGTGGTGATGAACGACCACGTCGACCCGGAGCTCAACCGAGCG
Source organism: Dehalococcoidia bacterium (assembly GCA_020634075.1). Taxonomy (GTDB): domain Bacteria; phylum Chloroflexota; class Dehalococcoidia; order UBA2979; family UBA2979; genus W-Chloroflexi-9. The sequence goes on from JACKCJ010000010.1 coordinate 20,805, forward strand.
GTCGCGGAGTGGCTGGAGCGCGAAGTGGGCGTCGACCGCCCTCGCCGCGTCGTGCGCGCCGACGACCGCGAGATCCTCGTCTCGAAGTTCGAGCCGGGGTTCGCGGCGCAACTCCACCGGCTGCTCGACGAGCTCCCGGAGCTCTTCGACGAGCCCCGCGTGATCGCTAGCTACCAGCGCATGGCGCATGAGCTGCCGGCGGACACCCCGCGCGTCGACGCCTGGCATGCGGCGATGCACGCGGCTCTGCGGACGGCCGGCGAGCGACTGGAGATCGACGACTCGAGGCTTGCCGAGGTGCGCGTCGGCATCGACTCGGTCCGCGCGGTCCTCGAAGCGTGCATCTGGACGCAGCCGCGTGTCGGAGACGACTACAGCCCGCGCAACGGTGAGATCGACGCCTACCGCGACGGTCTCGCCGCCCTGCAGGACGAGCGCGACGTGTTCACGCGCTACTACGGCGACTTCGAGGGCGTCCCGGTGCGCAACCACTGCCCCGGATCGGCGTTCGCGCGGCGGATGCTCGCGCACGGCTGGACGGCCATCACCGGCACCCCGCCCCCGAAGTAGCGGCGCTCAGCCCGCTACGTGGACGCGGTCAGGCGCTCCCGCACGAGGTGACGCTGGAGCTTGCCCGATGCGGTCCGCGGCAGCGGCTCCGTCCAACGCTCGACGCGCCTCGGCACCTTGTAGCCGGCGAGCGCGTCCCGCAGCTGCGCCGGAACGGCCTCCGGATCCGCGCTCCCGACGATGACCGCGACGACGACGTGCCCCCATCGGTCGTCAGGCACCCCGACGACCGCGCATTCCTCGACCCCCGCGAGCGCCAGCAGCGCCGACTCCACCTCGGCCGGGTAGACGTTCTCCCCGCCCGAGACAATGAGGTCGTCCCGCCGGTCGGCGATGTAGAGGTAGCCCTCGCCGTCCACGTAGCCGAGGTCGCCCGTGTGCAGCCAACCATCCCGGATCGCCTGCGCGGTCGCGTCCGGGCGGTGCAGATAGCCCGCGCACACCGTCGGGCCGGCGACGCAGATCTCGCCGATCTCGCCGGCCTCGGCGGTGCGGCCATCGACCTCGATCCGCACGGTCGAGGACGAGAGCGGCAGCCCGGCGGAGCCAAGCTTCCGAAGCGCGTCCTCGGGCGCGAGCGTGGCCACCTGTGACGCGGTCTCCGTGAGGCCGTAGGTCTGGAGCACCGGCACGCCTCGGTCCCGCGCTGCTTCGAGGAGCGGCCTCGGCGCCGGGCCACCTCCGAGGAGCACGGCGCGGAGCGAGGTGCCCAGCGGTTCGGTGTCCACCTCGAACATGCGGGTGAGCATCGTCGCGACGACGGAGAGCAGTGTGATGCCCTCGGTCCGGAGCGAGTCGTTCACTCGTCGCTCCTCGAAGCGCTCGTGGATTACTGCCGTCGTCCCGTAGATCGCGGACCGCAGGAGGATCGACAGCCCGCCGACGTGGAACAGCGGCATGCACGCCAGCCAGCGGTCATCCTCGCGGACGCCGAGGTTCAGCGAGGACGCGATCGCGCTCCAGTAGAAGTTGCCGTGGGTGAGCACGGCCCCCTTCGGGCGGCCGGTGGTGCCCGACGTGTAGATGATGCTGTGGGACTGATCCGCCTCGATCGCGCTCGCGCCGTCCATCGGCGCGGCCGCGTCCCATTCGTCGTCGGTCGCGTCGAGGACCGTGACGCCCTCGGGAGCTGCGTCCCGGGCGGTGTCTGCGTACTCGGGCGTGGCGACGAGGAAGCGGGCGCGCGCGTCCTGGAGCTGGAACGCCAGCTCCGAGGCCGAGAGGCGTGCGTTGAGCGGCATGAAGGCGCCGCCAGCGCGTGGGATGGCGTGGGCGAACCGCGCGATCTCGAGGCCGTTGCCCGCGAGGACCGCGACCGGCTCCGCCGCGACGACGCCCCGTGCGACCAGCGCAGCCGCCGTGGTGCCCACGCGACGGTCGAGGTCGGCGTAGGTCCAGGTCTCGCCGGAGCATTCGAGCGCGGGGTGCCCGGGGTGGGTGGAGGCGCGGAGGGCGACCCAGTCGCGGATCTCGACCTCCAACCGCTCGGGCATCTAGCGCGCGACCTCGACCCACGGCCCCGTCGCGACGGTTTCGAGCGCGTCCACGTCGGGAGCAGCGCCGAGTCCCGCGCCCGCCGGCAGGCTGATGCGACCTCCGGCCGCCAGGATCGTCTCAGCCGTCACGTCGGCGGCGAGGTGTTCACCGGTACCGAGGCCGTGCGCGGCGTCCCACGGCAGCGCCGCCGCGAGCTGAAGCGCCGCAGCCGTCCCGATGGACGAGTCGAATGTCGTCGTCACGAACGCCCCGATGCCGCGCTCGAACGCGCGGTGGGCAACCTCGAGCGCGGGGGTGAGGCCACCGAGCATCATGGGCTTGAGGACCACCAGGTCCGCCGCCTGCATCTCGAGCACGCGGTCGAGCAGGGCCGGGTCGGCGACGGCCTCGTCGGCAGCGATGCGCATCGGCGATCGCTCGCGGATCCGCGCCAGCGCATCGACATCGGCGGCGGCGACCGGCTGCTCCAGCAGCTCGATCTGGTACGGGGCGAGGGCGGTCAACGCCTCCAGCGCCTGGGACTCGCTCCATGCGCCGTTCGCGTCGAGGCGGATCACCGCCGTCGGACAGGCCTCGCGGACGGCGGCGACGCGGGCACGGTCGTCCTCGATCTCGCGCGCGCCGACCTTGAGCTTCACCACGCCGTACCCGGCGACGGTCGCCTCGCGTGCATACTCCGCGACGGACGCCGGTTCGCCGCTGCCAAGCACAGCGTTGGCCTGCACCCACTCCGCGGGCGATGCGTCCGTGAGCAGCGACGCAATCGAGCGCCCGTTCGCCTGCCCGCGCAGATCGAGTCGAGCGACGTCGAGGGCGCATCGCAGCGCCAGTGCCCCGGGCCCGTCGGGGACCTCGGCGCCGCCGAGCAGATCGGCCGCGTGGGCGTCGAGGATCGTGAGGACGTCGGCGGCGGTGCCGTGGCCGAGGCTGGGCATCGGCGATGCCTCGCCGGTGCCCGTGCGTCCCTCGGCGTCGAGGAGCTGCACGAGCACGCCCTCGCGGTCGTCGAGCGCGCCATGCGCCGCCTCGAAGCGGTGTCGCATGGGGAGGCGGAACGGCCGCCAGCGGATCGTGGTGAGGTCAGTCATAGGCGTGTTGGTGTTCCAGGCTCGCGTGCGGTCCGCCAGGGGCGGATCGCTCCGTTAGAGGGCGACACCGAGCGCGAGCAGAATGCCGAAGACGAAGTGCAGGCGCGCCGTCGAGCGGAGCGCCTCGTTGAGCGATGGACCGTCCGTCCGCGCGAGGACCGCGCCCCCGGGCACGATCGCGACGGGAACCGAGAGCCACGACAGCAGGACCCAGCCGGAGTAGTCGCCCAGCAGCCAGAGCGAGGCCGCGGCGAGGTAGGCACCCGCCACGACGACCACGAACTCGGTCCGGGCGAGCTTGCGCCCGAGGTAGACCGCGAGCGTGAACTTCCCGGCGACCCGGTCCGTGTCGATGTCGCGGACGTTGTTCACGACGAGGATCGCGGTGACCGTCAGCGCCACGGGGATCGAGGCCGCGATCACGTGCCCGCTCACCTCGCCGGCCTGCACGTAGTACGTGCCGGCCACGGCGACGACGCCGAAGAAGATGAACACGAACAGCTCACCGAGACCGCGGTAGCCGAACGGCCACGGGCCGCCGGTGTACGTCACGGCGGCCAGCATCGACGCGAGCCCGATCGCGATGATCGGCCAGCCGCCGACGTAGACGAGGTAGAGCCCGGCGACGGTCGCGAGGCCAAACGAGACGAGGATGCCGGTCGTTACCTGCCGCTGGGACAGCAGGCCGAGCTGCGTCGCGCGCGGCGGGCCGAGGCGGTCCTCCGTGTCAGCGCCACGACGGAAGTCCGAGAGGTCGTTCGCGAAGTTCGCGCCGATCTGCAGGGCGAGGGCACCCACGAGCGCGGCGAGCGCGGCGAGCGGCGCCCAGTACCCGTCGCGGATCGCGACACCAGCGCCCACGGCGACCGGGACGACCGCGGCGGTGAGGGTCGGCGGGCGAATGGCGAGCACCCAGGCGCGGAAACTGCCGGGTGCGGGAAGAGTGTGAGCTCGGGGCATCGATGCTCCAGTCACGTCGGAACCCGCGAGGGGCCGCTACGCGCGGTCCCGCATCTCGCGGAGGAACTCGAGGACGACCGAGTTGAAGGCCTGCGGCTGCTCCAGGTGGGCGGCGTGGCCCCCACCCTCGATGATCCGCACCCGCGCATCCGGGATGGCGGCGCCCATCGTCTCGGCCCATTGGACGTACTTCGTATCCAGCCTACCGGCGGTCAGCAGAACGGGCACGCCGATCCGGGGGAGGCAGTCGCCGAGCCAGGTCTGCGACCCCGTCCCCATGCCGCGAAGCGAGTTCGCCAGTCCGATGCTCCGCTGCGCCATCCGCTGCTGGCGGAGCGCGGCCCGCTGGGGCTCGGAAAGCGTCTGCTTCTGGCTGTCCCAGAGCGAGATCGAACCCCAGTGGTCGACGAACGCCTCGAGGTCGGCCTCGGCCATCTGCGCGAGCTTCTCGTCGGCCGCGATGCGGGCATCCCGCTCCTCCTGCGTCTGCAGGCCGGGGCTCGCGCCCTCGAGGACGAGCGCCGAGACCGCCTCCGGGTGGCGGCAGATCACCTGCAGCGCCGTGCGGCCACCCATCGAGTAGCCGACCCACATCGCGCGCTCGTGCCCGAGCTGGCGCACGACCTCGACGAGGTCATCGACGGTTCGCTCCATGCGGTAGCGGTCGACCGAGGCAGGAGACGCCGTGCGTCCGTGCCCGATGTGGTCGATCGCGATGGTGGTGAACTCCTTGGACGCGGCCTGGACGAGGTCGTACCAGGTGGTCCGGGAGCCGGTGAAGCCGTGGATCAGGACGACCGGCGGGCCGGAGCCCTCCACGTCAGCCCAGAAGTCGAGTCCGTCGACCGTGACGTGTGGCATCGCTAGACCTTCACCGCCGCGAGGGCGTCACGGACGGCCGTCGCTGCGCGCTCCCACACCTGCCGGTGGAGGGCGACGTTCCGCTCGCGGTCGGTGCGGACCTCGAGCACGTCGAGCCCCGGACGGCCGATGGCCGCGCGGATCGCCTCGACGGCGTCGCCTTCGAGGACGGCGTGACGCCCCCCGTGGAGCTCTACCCCGGGCGCGAGGTCGGGGATGCCGTGCGGGGTGCCCCACCACGCGTCGAAGCGCGCCGGCGTCGCCTGGCGCTGCGGGAGGAACGAGAAGATGCCGCCGCCGTCGTTGTTCACGAGGACGACCGTGAGGTCGAGACCGTAGCGGCGCACCGGCCAGAGGCCGTTCAGGTCATGCAGGAAGGAGAGGTCGCCGATCAGCAGCACGACCGGGCCTCGGCCGGCGGCGGCCGCGCCGACCGCGGTCGACACGACGCCGTCGATGCCGGACGCGCCGCGCGTCCCGACGATGCGGATGTCGCGGTCCGTGGAGGCGAAGAACGAGTCGATGTCGCGCACGGGCATGGAGTTGCCGGCGACGAGCGTCGCGCCGTCGGGAAGTGCGCGCGCGATCTCGTAGACCACGCGGCCCTCGAATGGCTCGGGCAGATCGAGGGACGCATCGCGCAGCGCTTCGCGCGCGGCAGCGTTCGCCTCGGTCCAGAGGGCGCTCCACGCGCCGTCCGTCCCCGGCGCCCCGAGGGCGTCGCGGAGCGCCGTGGCGAACGCCCCGGGGTCGGCGGCGATGGACTCGTCCGCCTGCAGGTCGGGATCGCGCCAGCCGGCGGTGGACGGCTCGGCCGGGTCGACCACGATGCGATGCACCGAGGGGAGCCCGGCGAGCCACGTGTTGAACGGCTTGCAGGTCATCGCGGCGCCGAAGCGGATCACCACCTGCGGGACGGCCGCTGCCACGAACTCAGGCACACGCACGAGCGCATCGATGCTGTCGACGACGAGCGAACGGTCATGCGAGCCGGCGCGCAGGCCCGAGAGCGGATCCGCGACGACCGGCCAGCCGAGGGACGACGCCAGCGAGGCGATCGCCTCGGCGGGCAGTCCGGTGGACTCCGGCCCGCACACGATCAGCCCTCGGCGGCCCGGGAGCATCGCGGCGAGGCGCGCGACGGTCGAGGCATCCGGCGACTCGCGGCGGGGTGAGCGGACGATAGGCTGCGCGACCTCGCCGAACGGGGTGTCGCCCGGCTCGATCAGCGGCTCACGGAACGGCAGGTTGAGGTGCACCGGCCCGGCGGGAGCCTCGAGCGCCGTCGCGGCAGCACGAGCGCCGGCGGAGGCCCCGTAGCGCACGAGCTCCTCCAGCGCTGACTCGTCGGCGACGGGGAGGTCGGCGGCCCACTTCACGTGCGTGCCGAACAGCCCCACCTGGTCGACGGTCTGCGCAGCGCCGACATCGCGCGCCTCGGGTGGCCGGTCGGCGGTGAGGAACACCAGCGGGACGCGCGAGAGGCGCGCCTCGACGGCGGCCGGCAGGAAGTTCGCGGCTGCGGTGCCGGATGTGCAGGTCAGCGCCACGGGAGTGCCGGTCTGGCGCGCGAGGCCGAGGGCGAAATAGCCCGCGGATCGCTCATCGAGGTGCAACCAGACCTTGAACGGCGATCCCTCCGCGGTCAGCGCCGCGGTCAGCGGCGTGTTGCGCGACCCGGGCGCCATGACGACGTGCTGGACACCGCCCTGGTAGAGCGATCCAAGGAGGGCGCGGATGTATCGGTCGGCTGGAAGGGGCATCAGCGAGATCGTACGCCTCGGCACGCGTGGGAGCGACGGCCGAACACGCTCGTGGTGACTGCGACCGCTAGCGCCCCGGGGTGTCCTCGACCGAACCGAGCGCCTCGACGAGCGGGCGGTACTTCAGGCGCACCTCGGCGAGCTCGAGCTCCGGCTCGGAGTCGCCCATGATGCCGTTCCCGGCGAAGAGCCAGGCGTGATCGTCCTGCACCACCGCCGAGCGCAGCGCCACGGCGAACTCGCCGTCCCCGGTGCCGTCGACCCAGCCGACCGGGCCGGCGTACCAGCCGCGGTCGAACTCTTCGTGCGTCGCGATGACGTCGCGAGCGATCGCCGTCGGCCAGCCGCAGACGGCGGGCGTCGGGTGGAGGCGCTGGACGAGGTCGAGCGCGTCGACGCCGGGTCGGACGCGACCCGAGATCTCGGTCGAGAGGTGCTGGATGTTCCGCAGCTTGCGGAGGCGCGGAGCATTCGGGGCGTGGAGTTCCTCGGTCGCGGGAGCGAGCCGCTCGCGGATCGCGCGCACGACCGTCTCGTGCTCGATGCGGTCCTTGGCGCTCGTCATCAACTGCTCGCCGAGGCGCTCGTCTTCCTCGGGCGTCTCGCCACGGCGGAGCGAGCCCGCGAGCCCGAGTGCCTCCACCTGGCCGTCCGAGAGCCGCACGAGCAGCTCCGGGCTAGCGCCGAGGAAGGTGTAGCCATCGGCGGTCATCGTGAAGACGTGGCAGGCGGGGTAGTTCTGGCGGAGGCGGTCGAGGGCAGCACCGATCGCGATGGGGCCGTCGCCACGCAGGAGCTGTTGCGATGCCAGCACGGCCTTCTCGTACGCCCCCTCGCGCACCTGAGTGGCGATCGTGGCGACCGAGCTGAGCCAGAGCGCGCGGTTCATCGGCCGCTCAACGTGGAGCGGGCCGCTCGACGGGGTCCCGCCGCCGGCGAACGCGGACTGGACGACCTGCGCGGCGAAGGCGGGGTCCTCGCCGGGAGCGAGGATCGCGCCGGCGGATTCGCCATCGAGCACGAGCAGGACACGCGGCAGCACGAGCCAGCCGGCGCCGAAGGCGCCCCACGGCTCGCGGACCTCGGCCGCCGGGTTGAAACGGAAGCCGCCGAGGAGGCGCGGCCGAAGACCGGGCGCATCGCCCTCTACGGGCGTCTCGAAGAGGTGGCGGACGTCCTCGCGGACGGCGGCCGGGCCACGACCCTCCGGCACCTCGATACGCCGCGCGACGCCGACGCCCACCAGCGCGAGCCCGCGATCGGGACGCTCGTAGGAGGCGGAGACGCCGCTCGCGACGGGGTCGGCGAGCAGCCGGCGCGGGTCGAGGTCGGAGGTGAGGGTGACGGCGCGGAACTGGTTGGTGCGCGGTAGTGCGGCCAGGCGCGCGACGAGGTCCGAGTGGTGCTCGTCCGTCAATGGCTTGCCGATCGATTCGTCCGCGAACTGGACGCCCAACTCACGGGAAGCGGGCGTCATTTCAGTATATGGAGCGTCTCTTTACGGGCACGGGCCGCTGCGCCCGCCAGACGCAGTCCTCCGGCGAGGGGACGAATGGCCGGGCCCTGCAGTGGCCGCGCGCCTACACTCGGATCATGCCCGAATCGACCGCCCCGGCCCGTAAGCCCGCCGGGCGCCCGTACCTGCGGACGCTCTGGCGCACCGCGATCCGTGGGCGCTGCCCGTCCTGTGCGCAGACATCGATGTTCAAGGGGCCGATCGCCATGCACGAGCGATGCGCGGTCTGCGATCTGCGGTACGAGACGTCCCCGGGGGCATGGCTGGGGGCGCTGGCTCTGGGCTACGGGATTGGCGCGATCGCGGCGCTGCTCCTGGCCTTCCTCGAGCTGTGGCTGCGGCCGATCCGCGACGCCGGGCTACACCCGGTCTGGACGATCGTGATCCTCGCGCTGCTCGCGACCCTCGTCGGCTACCGCTGGGCGAAGTCGGCGTGGTTCTCGCTGCTCTACCTGTACGACTTCATGGCCTTCGGCGACGCACCGCCCGGGCCGGGCTCCTCGCGGGGAGTCCCCAGCGAGGGCTAACCCGTTGAGCGCACGACGAGCGTTCGAGCGCCCCTAGCGAACCTTGATCTGGTTCTCGATCACCGGCGTCCCGTTCCGCTCGCTGCGGATCGTGACGTGCGTGCCGTGCCCTCGGTCGCCGGGGGCGAGGAAGGCCACGCACACGTCGCCGGGGATGACCGTGCCGCAGTCGAGCATGAGCGTCGCGTGGGGGTTGGACGCGGTGCCCGAGTAGAGCGAGAAGTGCCGCGCCGCGCCGGACATGTTCTGCACGAACGCGATCGTGAACTTGTTGTCGCCCGGGCCGAGGTCCTGCGTCATCGTGAAGTAGTCGTAGTCGACCCGGTGGGCGCTCCAGCGCAGGCCACCGGCGAGGATCTTGGTCATCTCATCTTCGATGCAGCCCTCGGCGTTGCAGGCCTGCATCGAGACGAGGCGCGCCCCGGTGGTGATGACGCGCGTCGGTTCGTTCTCAACGGCAGCGCCGAGGACGGTGTCCCACGTGATCTCGCCCTGGGGCTGGGCGACCACCTGGCACGACGGTGACAGGAAGGTCGTCGCGGCGACGCAGTAGCGGTACTCGGAGGCCCCGGTCGCCTCGGTGAACTTCAGCGCCAGCCGCGTACGGTCGGCGGAGAACCGGAGTCCCTCGAGGTAGGGCGCGTCGGTCGGCGGCGCATCCGCCTGGACCACGCTCACGACGAGCTCGCCGGTGGCGGCGTGCAGGTAGCGGTCCTTTGCCGTCACGCGGAAGCGGAGCGTCGTCCCACCGGCGCTCGGCGCCGTGAAGGAGATCGACGGCCCGTTCGCGGTGATCGCCACCGAGGCGCCGCCCGTCTGCGTCCACGTGTACGTCAGTGGGTCGTTGTCCGGGTCCGATGTCGTCACCGCGACGGTCGCCGAACGACCGGCAGGCACGGTGGCGCTGAGGCTCGACGAGGAGATGGCGGGCGTCCGGTTCGTGCCGTACAGCCCGCGGAGCAGCGTGATCTCGGCGTTCGACGGTCGGCCCGGGCAGGTGCCCTCGTCCGACGGGTCGAAGGAGGGGTACATCAGGTCGCCGCGGCTGTCGCTGTGCCCGAAACCGAGCGCGTGGCCCAGCTCGTGCGCGATCACGCTGTCGAGGCAACGACGAGAGACGACCATCTGGTGGTCGAGGACGATGTCCGTCTCCTGGAAGTCGCGCGAGACGAAGCGGTCCGACCAGCGGCCGAACGTGACACCGGCCGCGGGGTCGCGGACGACGTTGCGCTGGTCGTCCCAGCCGATCTCGTTGGTCGCGTTGTTCGGCGTCCAGGTGGTGGCCGCGCAGTCGCCCGTGTAGTTGAAGCCGACGGCGGCCTCGGCCTCGCTCCAGACCTGCACGCCGAGGGCGACCGAGTCCCGGAACTCCTCGGCGGTCAGGTAGGACGGGCGGTTGTTCTGAGTGGTGCAGATCGACACCGTCGGGGACTGGTCGGTCCGCCAGCGCACGGAGGGCGACCCCGCGGCGAAGTACTCGATCGCCAGCTCCACCGGCGTCGCGCCCGCCAGCGCGTCCGGCTCGAGGAGCGCGCCGCCGTCGTAGGCCATCCACCCCGGCGGGATCGCATGTGGGTCTTCGGCACCGGCCGGCGTGGCGGTCAGGAGGAGGCACACGCCGAACACGACGACCACGGCCGCGCTGAAGGATGCGCGGTGGAGAACGGTCCGGCGCACGACTGCTCCTCGGGGGTTCGGTGGGACTGCCAGTGTAACGGCCTTCGTTTCGATCCCGTTCGTCGCCGGACACGGCCTCCGACGACGATCCGACCGTCTCCCTGCCCCTGCCCGTCGGCGTGCCTTCCAGTTGACGCGCCCGCCCCGGCGGGCGTAATCCTCGCCGGGACTCGGGAGCGTGCGCCGGGGCCGGCGCGTCCGTTCCGCAGCCGTTCGGGGGAACCATGCCGGAGACACCTCGCGTACCTCGTGGCCTCGAGCCGGGCGTGATCGAGGAGCGCATCCGGGCGTACGAGTCGTTCGGCATCCACCGCACCGGCTGGGAGGGCGACGACCGCACGAGCACCTGGCTCCGCGACGTCCTCGCCGAGGTCGGCGTGGACGGTGAGCTGGAGCGCTTCAAGTTCCCTCGCGTCGAGTACCGGAACGCACGCCTCACGTGGCCCGACGGCTCGATCAGCGGCACCCCCATGTACGACGGCGGCTTCACGGGCTACGGCGGCATCGAAGGTGAGCTCTGCGAGGACTCCGACCCCGACCCGTTCGGGAAGATCATGATCGCGACATCGGCCGTGCGCGGTGACAAGCGCTGGACGGCGCCGATGGCGCTCAAGCACTACCAGGAGCTCGAGGAGCAGGGCGTCGTCGGCGTCGTCGTCCCCTCGGGCGACCCGGAGGGGGAGGTCATCCTCCGCAACGCCGAGCACATCAAGACGCCGTTCAACCTCCCCGTCCTCCAGGTCTCGGCGAAGGACGCTCGTCGGCTCGCCTCGTCGCTCGTGATGGGCGGCGTCGAGGGCACCCTCGAGGTCGACGGCGAGCGTCTGCAGTCGAACGCCACGAACGTCGTCGCCACGGTCGCCGGCAGCGACGAGTCGCTGGCGCCGATCGTCGTGATGACCCCGAAGTCCGGCTGGTTCACCTGCGCCGCCGAGCGCGGCGGAGGCATCGCGATCTGGCTCGCACTCGCCGAGGGCGTGGCCGCGCTCGGCCCTCGGCGCACAGTGCACTTCGTCGCCTCGTCCGGACACGAGCTGCACCACCAGGGGCTCTCCCACTACCTCGCCGCGCGCTTCGGCCTCGTGAAGGAGGCCGCGGCGTGGCTGCACCTCGGCGCATCGATCGGCGCGAGGTACCCGCAGGCCCGTCTTGGCGGCTCCGATCCGTACCTGCACGACCTCGCGACCGGGGCGGTTCGGGACGCCGGTGTCGACCACGAGACGCTCGAGGTCTTCGAGGTCGGGAACCCCGGCGGCGGTGAGGCCCGCAACATCGCGGAAGGTGGCGGCCGCTACGTCACGTTCCTCGGCGGCCACCGCTACTTCCACTCCCCGCAGGACACCGTCGACGTCGCCGTCGACGCGGAGAACGTCGCGCGCTGGGGACAGGCGGCGTGGACGGTCCTCCAGGGGATGCTCGACCTGCCCGAGGCCTGACGCGACCCAGCAAACCAGTCGATCCACAGTCAGCGAAGGAACCACCGATGGTCAGCGTGAACACGATCCGGGGCCCGATCGACAGCAGCGAGCTGGGGCGGACGCTCTCGCACGAGCACCTGACCACCGGCGGAGCGGGGATGGATCGCATCCCGGGCCTCATGGACGACTCGCGGAAGCGCGAGATGGTCGACCGCTCCGTCGCCGCGCTCGCTCGCGTCCGCCAGTCCGGCATCGACACGATCATCGACCTCACGCCGTTCGACCTCGGCCGCCAGCAGTGGCTCTTCCGCGAGGTCGCCGCCCGCCACGACGAGCACGGCGTGAACATCGTCTGCGCGACCGGGTGCTATCGCTGGGTGCCGCCCTACTACTGGACCTGGACCGAGGATGAGATCGCCGATCGCTTCGCGCTTGAGATCGAGCAGGGCATCGACGGTGACGGCCCGAAGGCGGGGATCATCAAGCTGGCGTGGGACATGGAGGCCCGCCTCACCGAGGGCCGGATGCCGATCCGCTCGGTGATGGAGAAGGTGGCCCGCGCCGCAGCCCGCGCCTCGAAGGCGACCGGTGCGCCGATCTCCTGCCACACCCTCGCGACGGACGAACTGGGCACTCCCCTCATGGAGATCTTCGAGGCGGAGGGGATGGACCCGCGCGCCGTCACGATCGGCCACTCGAACGACACCACCGACCTCGACTACCTCACGAGCATCGCGAAGCGCGGCGCCAACATCGGCCTGGACCGCTTCTTCTCGGACGACCCGGAGTACGTCGCGACGCGCGGCGGCATCGCCCTCGCGCTCGCCCAGGCGGGATACGCGGAGCAGGTCTCGCTCGGCCACGACGCCCAGCCCGCCGGCTTCTGGGGACGCTGGAACGAGACCGAGCGCCCTCACTGCTGGACGCTCGTCCCGGAGGTCGAGGTGCCGTGGCTCCGTGACCACGGGGCGTCCGAGGCCGACATCGACGCGATGCTCGTCACATCCATTCGCGCTACGTTCGAGGCCGCAGCCGCCCAGAAGGCGTAGTCCACCGGGACCAGGCCGATATCGGATCGGGGCGGCGAGGGAGGCCCTCCCCTGCGTCGCCTCGCGCTGGCACTCGTGGCGTTCCTCCCGGCGCTCCTCGCTGCGTGCGGGGACGGCTCGGGGCTGCCCGAGGGGATCGCCGTCGCGAGCGGGACGGCGACTGCGACCAACAGCACCACGGCGACCACCCCGACCACCGTGCCCGTCGCCACCCCGACCGCGACGCCCACCGCACCGCCCTCGACGGTCACGATCGCGTTCGTCGGCGACGTGATGCTCGACCGCGACGTCGAGGCCGCGATGCACGCCGAGGGCGCGGGCTATCCCTTCGGGGCAGTCGGCTCGCTCTTCGATGGCGCCGACCTCGTCGTCGCGAACCTCGAGGGCACCTTCACGGACATCGGCATCCCGCTGGCGAAGCAGTACGTGTTCGCGACCGACCCGACGCTCGCGCCAGGACTCCTCGACGTCCCCGTGTGGGGCGTCAGCCTCTCGAACAACCACGCCACCGACTACGGCGTCGGCGGCCTCGAGCGGACGATCGAGACGCTCGACCGGAACGGGATCGCGCACTTCGGCGCCGGACGCACGGAGGCCGAAGCCCGCGGCGGCGTCATCGCTGCCCGCGACGGCGCGCCCACCATCGCCTTCCTCGGCTACAGCGACATCGGGGAGACCGTCTTCGCCTCCGGCGAGGAGGGCGGCGTCTCCCGCGCGAACGTCGACGCCATCACCTCGGACGTCCGCGCGATGCGCGCCCGCCCCGACGTCGATCGCGTCGTGGTGACGCTGCACATGGGCACCGAGTACACGCACGTCGTCACGCCGCGCCAGCAAGAGCTGGCGCGCGCTGCGATCGAGGCGGGCGCGGATCTCGTCGTGGCGCACCACCCGCACGTGCTCCAGCCGGTCGAGGAGTACCGCGCCAGCGACGGCCGGCGCGGGCTCATCCTCTACTCGCTCGGCAACTTCGTGTTCGACCTCGACGCGGACGACCTCGCCACGCTCGGCGAGGGACCGTTCCAGTCCGTCGTCGCGGTGGTGACCTTCGAGCCGGGCCAGTACCCGATCCTCGAGCTGCGTCCCGCCCGCATCGACGTGGTGGAGAACCGCCCGCGCCCCGCCACGCCCGAGGAGGCCGACGCCATCCTCGAGCTACTCCAGCCCAACGGTCGCTGAACGGATCACCTCGAACGTGGCGCTGAAAGGCAGGCGCTACACTCGCGCCGACCGCTGAGTTTGTGAGGGGGACCGCCATGATCGAGGGCTATCCGGAGATTTCACGCGACGTCGCGAGCCTGAAGGTGGCGCCGAACCTCAAGGACTGGGCGGCAGCGCGCGAGTCGTTCTCATGGGACGACATGTGGGCCGAGCTGGACACCCCGAACGGGCTGATCAACAAGGCGCACGAGTGCGTCGACCGGCACGCGAACGGGGCCAACGCCGACAAGACGGCGATCATCTGGCAGGCCGCCGACGACCACGTCGAGCGGTTCACCTACAGCGACTTCAAGAAGCAGTCGAACAAGGTCGCGAACGCCCTCAAGGGCCTGGGCATCGAGAAGGGCGAGCGGGTCTTCATCCTCGCCGACCGCATCCCGGAGCTGTACTTCTCGTGCTTCGGCATTCTGAAGCTGGGCGCGATCATGGCGCCGCTCTTCTCCGCGTTCGGTCCGGAGCCGATCAAGGAGCGCGTCCAGCGCGCCGAGGGCTCCGTGATCATCACGACGCCGAAGCTCCTGCCGAAGGTCAACGCGATCCGCTCCGAACTGCCCTCGCTGCGGCACGTCATCGTGATCGCGCACCGCGAGGGCGCAAGCGTGGCCGACGAGGACATCGACTACGCGTCGATCGTGGACCCGGCGTCCGAGGAGTTCGAGATCGAGCGGACCGGCGCTGAGGACTGGTCGGTGATGCACTTCACCTCCGGGACCACCGGCCTGCCGAAGGGCGCCGCCCACGTCCACAACGCGATCGTGAGCCAGTACGCCACCGGCAAGTACGCGCTCGACCTGCAACCGGACGACCTCTACTGGTGCACCGCCGACCCGGGCTGGGTGACGGGCACCTCGTACGGCATGTTCGCGCCGTTCTCGAACGGCGTGACGGCGCTCATCGACGAGGGCGGCTTCTCCGCCCGCCGCTGGTACAAGCTCATCCAGGACCACCGGGTGACGGTCTGGTACACGGCGCCAACGGCGATCCGGCTGCTGATGCGGAGCGGCGAGTCCCTCCCCGCGCAGTTCGACCTCTCGACGCTGCGGTTCATCGGATCCGTCGGCGAGCCGCTCAACCCCGAGGCGGTCGTGTGGGGCAACAAGGTGTTCGACCAGCCGATCCTCGACAACTGGTGGCAGACCGAGACCGGCGCGATCATGTGCGCCAACTACCCCTCGATGCCCGTCCGTCCCGGCTCGATGGGCCGCCCGTTCCCGGGCGTCCACGTCACCGTCGTCGACGACGAGGGCAACGAGCTGACCGACACCGAGGCCGAGGGCGCGCTCGTCGTCCGGCCGCCGTGGCCCTCGATGTTCCGCACCTACTGGAACGACCAGGAGCGCTACGACTCCCGCTTCAAGAATGGCTGGTACTACACCGGCGACCGCGCGAAGCGCGACGCGGACGGGTACATCTGGTTCATCGGCCGCGACGACGATGTCATCAACACGGCGGGGCACCTCGTCTCGCCGTTCGAGGTGGAGTCGGCGCTGATCGAGCACCCCGCCGTCGCCGAGGCCGGCGTGATCGGCAAGCCCGACGAGGTGGCGATGGAGGTCGTGAAGGCGTTCGTCACGCTGAACGAGGGCTACGCGGAGACGCCCGAGCTGATGCGGGAGCTGAACCGCCACTGCCGCGAGCGCCTCGGCCCGGCCGTCGCGCCGCGCGAGATCGCGGTCATCGACATCCTGCCGAAGACGCGCTCCGGCAAGATCATGCGTCGCCTCCTGAAGGCCCGCGAGCTCGGCCTGCCCGAGGGCGACACGAGCACGCTCGAAGAGGACTAGCGCCAGCCTCGAGGCGCCCGATGGCCACGGACGACGGACCGCCTTCGCTGCCACCGTCGCGTCCCCCCGCGCCACCGCCGCCACGCACGGCGGTTCGCGCGGGGTTCGTGACGTCCGGGCACGACCGCAGCGTGTTCTTCGCGGGGGCCGTCGCGCTGCTCCTCGTCGTCCTGCTCGTCGGGCTGATCGTGATCGTCGCCGGGGAGGCGGGTCGCGCCGACCTCGGGCCTCGTCTCGGGCGGTTCATCGAAGACCTGCGTCCCGCACAGTCCGCACCACAGTCGTCGGCGCCGGCCCCGACCTCGCCGCTGACACCGACGCCGACCTCAACGGCGTCGGCCGTCGAGACGTCGGCCCCTGCGGCATCGAGCCCCGTGCCGACCGAGGCAGCCACGACCGCCACGGCGCCGTCGGTCGCTGCCACGTCGATCATCGTTCCGACCGCGACGGGGAACGGCCCGAACCGCCGAGATCTCGACTCGTTCCCCGCGACCGAGGTCGCGGCGCTGGTGCCGGGCTACCTGCCGTCGAACGCCGCGCTCGGGGCGAGCTGGAACATGAAGGACTACGACGGACTGATTCCCACGGAGTTCCTGACCACGACGCGTGGGGCGATTGCGCCGTGCCTCTCGGCGATGGACGCCGCGACGACCACTGCGGCGGTTGGGCGCGTCTACCGGTACTACCAGGACGGCGTGATGGGCTGGGGCTGTGCACTAATCGTGCACGGGCCCTTCCTGCCGGGAGCGTGGACCCCGAGCGCCGACCCCGGCGGCGGGTTCACGCCGCTCGGAGCGGTCGTGCCCGCGTCCGTGGGGACGCGATTGGTGAACGTGGACTGGGAGCCGGTCGAGGTGACCTTCGCGGACGGAATGCTCACCGGCCGGCGCACCGGCACGGGGATACTGACGCGCGGCGAAGGCCTCCTGCGCGCCGAGATGACCTACTGGGACGTGGGAACCGTCCGGGGCGTGATGATGTTCGCGACGCTCTCACCCGGCGGCGGCCCCGAGTTGCCGCCGCCGTCATCTGCTGAACTGGCTCGATCAACACGAGACAAGCTTCGTCTCGTCCTCGGGGAGATCCTGGGAGCGCGGTAGCGGAGCTACTGGCGCTGCATCTGCGCGCCGCAGGCACACTGCGGCTGATCGGCGGCGTTCGCCTGCGGGTCGGTCGGGGCGCGCTTCACCTCGAGCTGCATCCCGCAGGTCGGGCACTCGAACTGCTGTCCTTGCTGCACAGCCATGTCATCCTCCTCGCCCCGGTGGGGCTTGCGTGAGGGAGCAGCGCCCAGCATGTGCACTGCGTCCCGCGCACCTCGCAACGACGCGAGCGCCGCCGTGGCGAAGGTGTGACGACTGACCGCGCCGCCGACCCGACTACGGGTCGCGGCTCACGCTCATCTGCTCGCCGCAACCACACTGCGGGTGATCGTCGCCGGCGCGCTGCTGGTTCGGGCCGCGCGTCACCTCGATCTGGCAGCCGCACTTGCCGCACTCGAACTTCTGGCCTTGCTGCATGACGTACCTCCCGTGCTGTCGGTGAGAGCGAGGTCAGCGTGCCGCGCACGGACGAGCAGCGGCGCAAGCAGCCGCGCCGGAGGCATCGCGAAGAAGTGTCATCCTGCACCCGGCCGCTGCGACCATCGGCGCGACCTGACGAATCCCTGCAGGCGAAGGGCTCCCGGTGGCGCAGTGGGGCGAGGTCGTGTCTAATCCCGCGAAGCCCACCCCCGACTACTGCGAAACGAGTTCCACATGACCCGACGACCAGCGCTGATCGCCGGGACGGCGGTCGCCGTCCTTGCGGCGCTCTTCAGCACCGCCTGCAAGAGCGAGTCGAAGCCACTGACCGCCGAGCAGGCGGAGTCCCTCGCCCAGGCCGGCCTCCTCACGCAGGAGGACCTCCCCTCCGCGGAGTGGACCGTCACCGACGGCCCCACGACCGACGGCGAGCAGGGCGACGGCCCGCCGGACGCGAACACGCTGTTCGCGGACACCGAGGCGTGCCGCGACCTCGAGGCGGCCATCAACGCCGCCGGGTTCAGCACCGCCGACGCCGCGGAAGACGCTCCGCTGGCCGAGACCGAGCGATCGTTCGACTTCGATGGCGGCGACTCCCTCGTCGCCCGCTCCGTGCAGTCGAGCATCGCCGTCCCGCAGGACCCGAAGGAGATCGAGACCGGCTTCGAGGCACTCCGCAAGGTGATGACCGCCGACGGCGTGCGCCCGTGCTTTGAGTCGGCCTTCACCGAGTCGCTGGGCGGCGAGGAGTCCGGCGTCACGATCTCCTCGATCGAGGTGACCGACATCGAGAAGGTGACCGAGGACGGCGTCGCGATCGGCCTGGACCTCCAGGCGGTCGCGTTCATCATCCCGATCAACCTCCACATGGAGATGCACATGTGGCCGGAGGGGCCCGCCGCCGGCCAGCTCATGATCATGGAGCTGAACTCCGAGACCCTGAAGGACGCCTCCGCGGACATCCGCGAGGCTGCCCGCACGCGGCTCGCCGAGGCGGTCAAGGCGAACAAGTAGCCGCCTTCCGCACGCACCTCTCGTGGAGGCCCGGGCAACCGGGCCTTCACTGCTTCCTGCTAACCTCCGCCTCAGCGCTAGAGGGAGACCCGATGTCCGACGCCACCGACGAGGTCCAGATTCACCGAGGCCTGCAGGGCGTCTACTTCGACCGTTCCGAGGTCTGCGACATCGACGGTCGCGCCGGTGAGCTCTGGTACCGCGGCTACTCCATCCACGACCTCGCCCAGCGCTCGACGTTCGAGGAGGCCTCCTACCTCCTGTTCAACGGCGACCTCCCCACGTCCGAGGAGCTCGGACGCTGGACGCGCGAGCTGGTGGCGGCGCGCACGATCCCGGCGCCGGTCATCGAGGTGATCCGCTCCGTGAAGGACGCGCACCCGATGGAGGTGCTCCGCACCGCCGTCTCCGCGCTCGGCGCGTTCGACCCGGACGTCGCGGACAATTCGCCCGAGGCGACCCTGCGCAAGTCGGTCCGCCTCGCCAGCCAGGTACCGCTGATCGTCGCCGCGCACCACCGCATCCGGCAGGGCCTCGAGCCCGTCGAGCCCGACCCCGACCTCGGCCACGCGGCGAACTTCCTGTGGGTGCTGGAGGGGAAGCGACCGTCCGAGGACGCCGCGCGCCTCATGGACCTCGACCTCATCCTTCACGCCGAGCACGGCACGAACGCCTCCTCGTTCACCGCGCGCGTGGTCGCCGGCACGGACGCCAACCTCCACGCCTCGGTGACCGCGGCCGTCGCCGCCCTCAGCGGCCCGGCCCACGGCGGCGCCGCCGAGAACGTCATGAAGATGGCGATGGAGATCGGTGAGCCCGAGAACGCCGCGGCCTACGTGAAGGCGCTCCGCGACGCCCGCAAGCCGGTGATGGGCTTCGGCCACCGCGTCTACCGCACCGAGGACCCCCGCGCCCGCCACATGCGCGAGGGCGTGAAGCGGCTCTCCGAGGAGAAGGGCGAGCCGAAGTGGTACGCCATCCTCGAGGCCGTCGTCGCCGCGATGAAGCCGTACGCACGCCTCGGCGTGAACGTGAACGTCGACTTCTACGCGGGCGTCGTCTACTACCTCCACGGCATCCCGGAGGACCTCTTCGTCCCGATCTTTGCCGTCGGCCGGACGCCGGGGTGGTGCGTGCAGGTGGTGGAGCAGTACCGCCAACATCCTCATCCGCCCGCTCACGCTCTCTCCGGCGCGCCGAGGGACTACGTCCCCATCGAGGGCGCTGAATGACCGGGGCACGCTGATGCGCTGCCAGGAGTGCGGCCAGGGCGAGACGCGGACGTGACCACCGTCCGGATCCAGCGGGCGCCGTCGTCCTCGTGAAGGGCGTGCCGAGCGACATCTGCGACGCCTGCGGCAAGTTCTTCGTCGACGACGACGAGCCACCAGATCCTCAAGATCGCGGAAGCCGGACCCGGCGTCACCGACTACCGCACCGAGGCTGAGGGACATGCGCCTTTTCAAGGCGAGGATCGGCTCCAGCCGCCGTATCGCGAGTGACTGGCTCCGTGAGGCCCGGTACGTCCAGACGGCACCGCTGGATGCCTCTGTGGTCACCGAAGAGCATGGCGACTTGACGGTCGTCGAATCGACCTGGCGCTGACCGGGACATCCTGATCGAGATAAGCGGGACGACGGTGCCGCTGGAGCTGCAGGCGCTCGATGCGCGATGGTCGCCTGACCTGACAGGCCGGCCCGCATTCCGCATCGCGGGTGGGCGGAGCGGCTCGATCCTCCAACTCCGGGGACGACGGTGGAACCGTCGCCGCCCTGCGGTCTCCTTGCTCAGCTATTTCTCGGATCACGACCACGGTGCTGGCTGACGGGTCGACATCCGTGCTCGGCCCGTCCCTACGTGCGTTGCCGCGTGCGCTCAGGGATCCACCAGGGCGATCCACGCTCCGACGCGTCGCGGATGCGAACGCAAGACGCCTGGGCAGAAGACTGAATCGGATCAGGGGCTCCCCGCAGACGCCCGCGCTCTCGTAATTGCCTCCGCGCCCGGGCGAGTGGTTGGACCCGGAGATCATCGGCAGCGTCGTGCCGACTTTACGGCGCTAGCCTAAAGGCACCAGCCAGAACGCCGTTCGAGCCGGTGGCGGCGAGCGTGACAGGCCCCGAGACGCGGATGCGTCGGTCGCCACTCAGCAGGCCGGAGCATGACCGCCGGTCACCCTGCCCACGCTCCGCGCGACGCCCTCGACGCTGCGCGCGATGATCGAGGCCGTCCCGGAGGAGGTGCGGCAGGCGGCACCGGCGCCGGAGGTGAACGCGGGCGACTGGAGCATGGCGACGGTGGTCGCGCATCTGATCGACGGGCACCGGCGGCAGGTCGGGCGGATTCGGCTGATGGTCGAGCAGGACAACCCCGTCCTCCAGAACGTCGACGAGTGGGCGGCGATGGAGGCATCGGGGTTGCTGGGCGCCGCGACCGAGGGGCTCCTCGCCACGCTGGCGGAACTGCGGGTAGCGGACGTGCCCTGGTACGAGGGGCTCACGGACGAGCAACTCGGGAGGACCGGCGTGCACTCCGTCGGCGGCGAGGTGACCGTCGCGAACATCCTCAACCACGCCGCCTACCACGATGCGCAGCACCTCGGGCAGATCGCGCGGCTGATCGAGGTGGCCGCGCACGCCGGGCGTGGGAACATGAGGCTCGTCGACCTCTAGCGCCTGCCTCGGAGGCCCCCGTGCCACTGCCCGCCGGAACCCTCGAACTCATCGCCGCCACGCCCGCGACGCTGCGGGCGCTCCTCGGTGCGCTGCCGGACGAGGCGATCGAGCAACGCGACGCCGGCGGCTGGTCCGTCCGTGACGTGGTCGCCCACATGCTCGCCGTCGAGGAACCGGCGTTCCGGGATCGCATCACGCTCATCCTCGAGCAGCCGGACCCGACCATCCCGGTCGTGGACGAGGACGCCACCCTCGAGGCGTCCGGGTACCGGCTGCTCCCGCTCTCCTGGCTGCTGGACGAGTTCGAGCGCCGCCGTGCGGGCGATGTCGCCTGGTTCCGATCGCTCGATGACCTCGACCGCGCCGGCGAGCACCCGGCCGTCGGCGAGGTCACGGTCGGGAACGTCCTCAGCCACCTCGCGCACCACGATGCAGCGCACCTCCAGCAGATCGCCGGCATCCTCGACGCGACCGCGAACACGGGCCGCGGCAACCTCCGTCGCCTCGACGCCTGACCCCTTCGATGCGAGCGCCGGGCGCTCGTACACTCTGGGCATGCGGCAATGGGTGTTGCTCCGGGTCCAGCGGATCCCCGTCCTGCGCGTGCTCGCCGAGACGGCGGAGCACCTCTTTGCGCCGAGCCAGCCCGTCGGCGTCCTCGGTGTGATCTTCAACGCGGACGGCCACGTGCTCGTCGCCGAGCACGCCGCGCGGCTTGCCGATCCGTGGGGGCTGCCCGGTGGCTGGCTCAACCGCCGCGAGATCCCGGAACACGGAATCCTGCGTGAGATCGACGAGGAGCTCGACATGACCGTGGCCCTCGACGGCTACGTGGGGACGCACGTCCACGAGTACGGGCGGCACCAGCCACGCGGCCTGACGCTCGTGTTTCGCCTTCGCTCCGCCCTCGGTGACCGCGACACGGTCGCCTCGCGGACGTGGGAGGTCGTGCGCACGCGCTGGGTCAGCGTCGACGAGGCCTGCGCCCTCGCCCCGAGGACCGCGGAGCTCATCCGTCGCGCCGCGGCCGGCCAGCTCGGGACGGCGGTGGCGTCGTGAGCCCGCTCATCCCCGTGCTCCGCGAGCAGGCCGAGGCCCGGGGACTCCTCGAGGCCGGCGCGCGCATCGACGCCGCCACGGCGTTCCGCCTCGTGCGGGACATGCCCTACCACCGCGCGACCGACCGCAAGCCGGAGACGCTGCTGCGCGAGTGGCGCGGCACCTGCTCCGGGAAGCACTACCTCCTGCGCGACCTGTTCGAGGAGCTCGGCCTCGCGGCGACGGTGATCCTCGCGACGCACGAGTTCACGCCGGAGAACTCCCCGTGGCTCCCGCCCAACCTCCTCACCGAGGTCCGCCTCGCGCCATTGCCGGACGTGCATGCGTTCCTGCGCGTCGAGCACGACCAGGTGATGCACGAGTGGATGACCGTCGACGCGACGTGGCCGGCGGAAGCGCGTCGCCTCGGGCTGCCCGCGAACCCCTCCTTCGAGCCGGGGCGCGACCAGCACATCGCCTGCGACCCCATTGAGATCTTCCACGTCCCGGAGGACGCCGACCCGCAGGAGCTGAAGGACCGCATCCTCGCGGACCACGTCGGCGCCCAGGCCGCGCGCCGCGAGGCGTTCATCGCGGCGCTCTCGGACTGGCTCGCCCGCGAGCTGCACTAGGGATGCATCGTTCGAGAGGCCGCTCCGGCGACCTTCGGCTAGCATCGTCCCGCGGCGCGCACATCGAGAGCGACGCGTACTGGTGAGGGGTCGACCGACGTGAACAGCGTGCGTGGCAACCTGATCTACACGGCGTTCGCGACGACCGTGTTCATCGGCATCCAGTGGATGGATGACGTGCGCGATCCCCTGTCGCTCGTCCTTGCCGGCGCCATGTTCTTCGTCTTCACGTTCTTCATGCTGCGCCTCATCCAGCGCGTGATGGCCATCGTCGTGAAGGGCTCGGGGGCCGGCCGTCGCCAGGCCCCA
Source organism: Dehalococcoidia bacterium (assembly GCA_020634075.1). GTDB lineage: Bacteria > Chloroflexota > Dehalococcoidia > UBA2979 > UBA2979 > W-Chloroflexi-9. Next base: position 43,927 of record JACKCJ010000010.1, read on the forward strand.
GACCGCGACCCAGGCCCCGCCACCACGGAGGCGACCACCGAGCGCCCCGAGCACGCCCGCAAGCGCCGCGAGGCGCGCCGCCCGCGCGGCCGTCGCCGCTAGCTCGCTGAGGCGCACGCCTCGAGGATCGCCCAGACCATCTCCTCCGTTCGGACCTGCACGACGTAGGGGTCGTGCAGGCCGTTCGTGAGGTAGGACACGGCGAGGCCGTGCGCGGGGTCGCCGTAGGCGATCGCGCACTGCTGCCCGCTGTGGCCGAAGACGCCCGGCTGATCGAACGGCGCGAACAGGCCTCCGACGATGAAGCCGAGGCCGAACGACGACGGCAGGCCGCTCGTCAGGTCGAGGTCGGTCTGGACGTGGACACGGGTCGCCTCGGCGACGGTCTCGGGGCGGAGGATGCGGGCGCCGTCGAGCTCGCCGCCGTTCACGAGCATCGCGTAGAAGCGGGCGAGCGCGTCCGCGGTGCCGATGCCGTTCGCGGCCGGCATCTGCGCGCGCAGGGTCTCCGGCATCCGGAAGCGCTCGACGATGGCGGTCGTGCGGCCCTCGGAGCCCTCGGGGTCCTGGAACGTCACCTCGCTCATCGCCTCGGGAAGCGCGACCTCCTGCGGGTGCGCCGTCCCGAGGGAGGCGTCCATCCGCAGCGGCTCGAAGATCTCCTCGCGCAGGAAGTCGCGCGGCTCGCGACCGTCGACGCGCCGGATCACTTCGCCGAGTGCGAAGCCGTAGGTCACCGGGTGATAGCCGACGGCGGTACCGGGCTCCCACTGCGCCGGGAGCGCCGCGGTCGTCGCCGCGATCAGCGCCCAGTCGTCCGCGCGGTGCATGTCGAAGTCGGGCGGGAACACCGGGAACCCGCCCTGGTGCGTGAGCACGTGGCGCGTCGTGACGCGTTCCTTGCCGCCCTGCGCGAACTCGGGCCAGACGTCCGCGATCGGCGCGTCGAGGTCGAGTTGGCCGCGCTCGACGAGCACGTGGATCGCGACCGCGGTCACCGGCTTCGTCGCCGAGAACCACAGCATCCGCTTGCCCTCGGCCGCCCCGAGCGCGAGGTCGACCTCGCGGACGCCGTCGCGGTAGACGGCGACCTGTGCGCCGGTGTGCCACCCACGCGCGAGGTGCTCGCGGGCCACGGCCTCGATGCGCTCTTTGCCCTCGGAGGTGAGTCCCGACATCGCGGCCTCCCGGGACGAGGCTACGTCAGTCGTCGATCTTGAGGACGATCTTGCCGAAGTTGGCGTTCGATTCCATGTACTCGTGCGCCGCGCCCACCTCGTCGAGCGGGAACACGCGGTCGATGACCGGGCGGATGGTCTCGTCGGCGAACAGCGGCATGACGCGGTTGTTGAACGCCTGGATGAGCGTCGCCTTCTCCTCCAGCGGCCGGCCACGGAGGAGCGTGCCACGGATGGTCGCGCGCTTCTGGGAGATGGCGCTGGTGGTCATGTCCGGCACGGTCGCACCACCCATGGAGCCGACGATGATCATGCGGCCCTTGAGGGCGATCGACTTCAGGTTCTGGTGCCAGTACGGGCCACCGATGACGTCGAGGATGACGTCGACGCCCTGGCCGCCCGTCTCCTCCTCGATCACCTCGGCGAAGTCCTGCTCCTTGTAGTTGATGCCCACGTCGAGGCCGAGCTCCGTCGCGGCGTCGAGCTTCTCCTGCGAGCCGGCCGTGCCGAAGATGCGGCATGACTGCGACGCGGCCAGCTGCACGGCGGCGGTGCCGACGCCGGAGCCGGCGGCGTGGATGAGGACCGACTCGCCCATCTGCAGCTCACACTGGAGGAAGAGCGCGTCGTACGCGGTGAGGTAGACCTCGGGGATGCTCGCGGCCTCCTCGAAGCTCAGGTTCGGCGGCACCGGCATCAGCATCCGCTCGTGCACCGCGACCTTCGAGGCGTACCCCATGCCGCCGAGCAGCGCCATGACGCGGTCGCCCGGCTTCCACCCGACGACGCGCTCGCCCACGGACTCGACGATGCCCGCCGCCTCGAGGCCCGGGATGTCGTTGCGGGTGCCCGGCGGGCCGTTGTAGCGACCGCGGCGCTGGAGGAGGTCCGCGCGGTTGAGCGCGGAGGCCTTCACCGCGACGACGACCTCGTCGGGACCGCAGACCGGGTCGGGGACGTCCTGCACTTCGAAGGCATCGAAGCCCCCGGGGTTGGTGATCACGGCGGCGCGCATGAGGTCCTCACAGACTCGATTCGAGGCGACAGCGACCGATGCTATCACCGGCCTCTCGGATGAACCGGGGCCGTTCCATCGCCGAGTGAGGCCCGGCTGACCCGGGGACGATGCGTGCCCTTCGCCCCACCCCTGCTAGCATTTGACGTGGCCCCCACGGTTGCTCGGAGAGGGTGATCGATGCCCAGCTTGCGTGATGAACGACGGCTCTCCGTCAGCGATGTAACGGCCACTGTCCCGGCGGACTGGCTTCCCTTCCAGACCACCGAGGAAGTTCCCGTCTTCGACGCGGTATTCGGACAGGAACGCGCGGTCCGCGCGATCGAGTTCGCGCTCGGGATGAACGCCCCCGGCTACAACCTCTTCGCCTCCGGCCCCGACGGCTTCGGCAAGTCGACGATCGTCGAGACCTTCCTCCGTCGCCGCGCCTCCAGCGCCGCGCCGCCCCTGGACTGGGTGTTCGTCCACAACTTCGACGATCCCGACCGGCCGCAGGCGATCTCGCTGGCGCCCGGCCAGGGACACACGTTCGCCACCGACGTCCGTCACGCCGTGGAGGCAGCGCGCCGCGAGATCATCGCGGCGTTCGATTCCGACTCGTATGCGCGGATGCGCCAGGACCTCGCCGACCGCCTCGAGCGAGAGCGCTCCGAGATCCTCGAGGGACTCCAGCGCGAAGCCCAGCAGCTCGGCTTCGCGCTCAACATCGGCCCGTCCGGCATCGCGACCTCGCCGCTCATCGACGGCAAGCCCGCCACCGAGGAGCAGTTCGCGGCGCTGACCGAGGAGCAGCGGAACGACTACACCGAGAAGGGCCACCAGCTCGAGAAGATCGTGCAGGACGCCCTCTTCGCGATGCGCGGCCGCGAGCGTGATGCCCAGTCCGAGGTCGACAAGCTCGACAAGGACACGGCGTCGTTCGCGGTGAACCACCTCGTCGAGCCGCTCATCAACCAGTACGGGCACGACCAGGAGGTCCGGGAGTTCCTCGAGCGCGTCCGCGAAGACCTCGCCGACAACCGCGACGAGATCCGCGGCGCGAACCAGCGCCCGTCCATCCCCGGCCTCCCGATCCCGCAGCAGGCGCCGACGCGCCGCTACGAGGTCAACGTGTTCGTCTCGAACGACCCGCAGGCCGGCGCGCCCGTGGTCTTCGAGACGCACCCCACCTACTACAACCTCATGGGCCGCATCGAGTACGAGGGCGCCCTCGGCGGCGCGACCACGGACCACACGTTCATCCGGGCGGGATCGCTGGCGCGGGCGAACGGCGGCTACCTCGTGATCCGGCTGCGGGACCTCCTTCAGCAGGCCGCCGCCCTGGACGCGTTGAAGCGCGTCCTGCTCTCGGCTCAGCTCCGCGTGGAGAACCTCTCCGAGAACCTCCAGCTCATCCCGACCACCGGCCTGCGGCCGGAGCCGATCCCGCTGCAGCTGAAGGTCATCCTCGTCGGCGAGTCGATGCTCTACAGCCTGCTCTACCGGTACGACCCCGACTTCCGCGAGCTCTTCCGCGTGAAGGCCGACTTCGAGACCGAGCTCGACCGCACGAAGGAGAACGCGAACGGACTCGCCTCGGTGGTCCGCGGCGAGGTCGAACGCCAGGGGCTGCGTCCCTTCACGCGCGCGGCCGTCTGCCGCCTCATCGAGCACTCCTCGCGCATGGTGGAGGACCGCCGTCGGCTCTCCGCGAACATGGCCGGCTTCCTCGATATCGTCCGGCAGGCCGACTACTGGGCGAGCCACGACGGCGCCCGCGAGGTCCACGAGCGCCACGTGCTCCGAGCCCTCGATGAGCGCACCTACCGCTCCTCGCTCGTCGCGGAGCGCCTCCTCGAGGCGATGGAGGAAGGCACCATCACCGTCGACACCGACGGCGAGCAGGTGGGCCAGATCAACGCCCTGTCCGTGTACGACCTCGGCGATATCGCCTTTGGGCGTCCATCGCGCGTCACCTGCGTCACCTCCGCCGGCCGCGGTTCGATCGTGATGGTCGAACGCGAGAGCGACATGGCCGGCCGCATCCACAACAAGGGCTTCCTGATCCTGCGGGGGTTCCTCGCGCACCGCTTCGGCCAGGACAAGGCGTCCCTGTTCCATGCCTCGCTGACGTTCGAGCAGCTCTACGGCGACATCGACGGCGACTCGGCGTCCTCGACGGAGCTGTACGCGCTCCTGTCGTCGCTGGCCGACCTGCCGATCGACCAGCACCTTGCCGTCACCGGATCGGTGGACCAGCTCGGGAACGTGCAGCCCATCGGGGGCGCCGCCGCGAAGATCGAGGGCTTCTTCGAGGTCTGTCGCGCCCGCGGCCTCACCGGCACGCAGGGCGTGATGATCCCGCGTTCGAACGTGCCGAACGTCATCCTCCGCAACGACGTCGCGGAGGCGATCGAGGCCGGCCAGTTCCACATCTGGGCGATCGACACGATCGAGGAAGGCATCGAGATCCTCACCGGGAAGCCCGCCGGCAACGCACGCGGCGACGACGGCCGGTTCCCCGAGGGGACGGTCTACCGGATGGTCGAGGACCGGCTGGCGCAGTTCCAGGAGCAGCTGGAGCGCCGCCCGCAGGGCGCGCACCAGGAGCAGCACATCCCGATGCCGGACCGCGGGACGTACCCGACGCCTCCGGGCATCCCGCCGAGCCCGCCCCCCGAGCCGCCGATCATCGTCTAGTCGCGTCCGCCGGCCGGACGCGACCCTGCTGCAGCACGAGGAACGCGGGTGGAATCCGTCCAGTCCGGCACGCCGGAACGCCTGCACCGCACCATCGGACCGATGGGCGCGTCGCTGTCGGGCATCGGCATCGTGCTGGGCGCGGGGATCTACGTCCTCATTGGCGAAGCGGCATCCGAGGTGGGCAACGGCGCCTGGCTCGCCTTCTTCATCGGCGCCGTCCTCGCCGCCGCCACCGGTCTTTCCTACGCGGAGCTGACCTCCACGATCCCCGAGGCGGCCGCAGCGGCCGCCTTCGCCGAGGAATCCTTCGGTGCTCGCGTGGGGTTCGTGACGGGGTGGCTGGACGTCGTCGTGAACCTCATCGGCGCCCCGGCCGTCGCGCTCGGCTTCGCGGGCTACTTCAGCTCACTGATCGGCGGCGACCAGGTACTCGTGGCCGTCCTCACCATCGCCCTCTGCGCGCTCATCGCGGTCGTCGGAGTCGGGGAGACGATCAGGCTGGCCTCCCTCTTCGCGCTCGTCGAGGCGGGCGGTCTCGTGCTCGTCATCATCGTGGGCGTGCCCTTCCTCGGGGACGTGGACCTGCTGCAGTTCGACCACGGCGCCGCGGGCCTCCTCGCGGGGGCGGCGCTGGTGTTCTTCGCCTACGAGGGCTTCGAGGAGATCGCGACGCTCTCCGAGGAGGTCGAGAACCCGACGCGCAACATCCCGCTCGCGCTGCTCATCGCGATCTCGGTCACGACACTCCTCTACGTCGCGGTGACGGCGATCGCGGTCTCCGTCGTGCCGGTCGCCGAGCTGGCCGGGGACTCGAGCCCCCTCGCCTCGGTCGTGCGGGTGGCGGCGAACGACCGCCTCGCCGACGCGCTCTCCGTGGTGGCGCTCTTCGCGACGTTCAACACCGTGCTGCTGCTCCTCGCGACCGGCCCGCGGGCGATGTACGGCATGGCCCGCCGTCGACTCCTCCCGGCGGTGGTCGGCACCGTGTGGGTGGCGCGAGGCACGCCATGGATCGCGATCGTCGCCTCGGCCGTCGTCGCGGTGGGATTTGCCGTCACGGGCGACATCGGGTTCGTCGCGCAGGTGACGAACTTCGCCGTCTTCATCCTGTTCATCGTCGTGAATGCCGCCGTGATCCGATTGCGCTTCAGCCAGCCGGATCGCCCTCGTCCGTTCCGCCTGCGCCCCACCGTGGGCCGCGTCCCGCTCGTGCCCGTCGTGGGGCTGGGCGGCGCGCTGCTGCTCTCGGGATTCATGGAACGTGAGGCGTTCCTCGTCGGGCTGCTCGCGCTTGCGATCGGAATCGCCGCATCATTCGTGTTCCTGCGCGAGGCGCCACCCGAGGAGGCTGCGTGACCCTGACCCGTGAACGGCCCGCCACCGAGCTGCAGCCCGAAGCGCTGTCAGACGAGCGGCCGATCCTCACGATCGACATGGATGGCGTGTTCTGCAGCCCATTCTTCGGTTGGAACGTCGGCATCTCCAGTGCCTTCCTCGATCCGGACGCGGCGCCGCGGCTTGCGAGCGTGCCGCCGGATTGGATCCGCGTCCCCTGGGACACGTTGCGCTTCACCCCTCGGCGCCCCCTCCCCGATGCTCGGACGGCGCTGGCGCGGCTCCACGAGGTGCGCCGGCTGGTCGTCCTGACCGGGAGGCGCACCTACCCGCGCTGGTGGCTCCGCCGCCACCGCCTCATCCAGTACTTCGATCGCGTGATGGTGAACGAGTCGCCATTGCGCTCGCCCCACTACAAGCTCGAGGCGATCGGGCTCCTCGGGGCATCCGAGCACATCGACGACGACCCGAGGACGGCACAGCTGCTGGCGCAGCGGTCGCGCGCACGGGTCTTCCTCCGCAACTGGCCGACGAATGCGAAGGCCGAGCTCGACCCCCGCGTCACGCGGGTGAACGACCTCCACGAGCTCGCCGACATCCTCGGTGCACCCCGCCGGTAGGACGACGTCCGAGGTAGCCTGAACACATGACGACCGACTCTCGTCCCGTGCCGTGGGGAACCGGCCGGCTCCCCCGGTTCAACGGACGGCGGCTGGCGCTCGGCGGAATGCTCATCGCCGCCGTGGCATGGGCATTCGCCTGGGGCGCCCACTCGCATGGTTCGCCCGTGCTGTCGGCCGACCTCTCGCAGGTCGAGCCAGACCAGCGGTTCGTCGTCGACGCCTCCACGGGCGTGCTCGACCTCGCGGGCATCGAGGCGGCGCCGGGCTCGGTCGTGGAGTTCCTCCTCGACGGCTCCGCCGGCTCGCCCCACTCCTTCGTGCTGACGGGCACCGCCCCCGGCTCCGAGATGGACCAGTTCACCGCCGACGACGGTGACACCATCATCCGCATCCGCGTCCCACAGGACGGCGCGCTCTCGTTCATCTGCACCATCCCGGGACACGAGGGACTCCACGGCACACTCGTGGTCCCAACCGGGGGCGCCTCCCAGGCCGGTGACGCCTCGTGACGACGCCCGAGTTCCCGGCGCAGTTCTTCCGCCGGCAGGACATGTCCTCCGACCGGTTCTTCTACGAAGAGCCGCGGATGGTCACGCACATCGACGACGCAACGATCGAGGCGCTCACGGGCCTCTATCGCGAGATCATCCCGCCGGACGCCCGTGTGCTGGACCTGATGTCCTCCTGGACGTCGCACCTCCCCGAGGAGCGCTCCTTCGCGCGCGTCACGGGCCTGGGGATGAACCGCGCCGAGCTCGACGCGAACGAGGTGCTCACCGAGCGGACGGTCCACGACCTGAACGCCGACCCAACGCTGCCGTACGAGGACGCGTCGTTCGACATCGCCCTCTGCGCGGTGTCGATCCAGTACCTCGTCCAGCCCGTCGAGGTATTCCGGGAGGTCGGGCGTGTGCTCGCCCCGGGAGGCACCTTCCTCGTCTCGTTCTCGCACCGGCTCTTCCCGACGAAGGCCATCGAGATCTGGCAGCAGCTCGGCCCGCAGGACCGTGTCCGGCTCATCGCGACGTACTTCGGCCTCGCGGGGAGTTTCGGTGAGCCGATGTTCATCGACCGCTCGCCGGAGGGCGCGGACCCGCTGTGGTGCGTCGCCGCGCAGCGCCTCGAGCAGTAAGACGCGCCTCCGATGGCGGGACGCTGATGTTCCGCTTCCCGCGGGAAGAAAAACCTGCGACGCGCGGCTTCGATGGCAACCGTGAACCCCGGAAACGCGTTACATAGATCGAGCGAAACGAGCCGGGCCCGACCCGCTTCGCTCACCCATGGGTTCCGGCACCGCGCAACCCATAGACGCGACGGACCGGTAGTCAAAGGAGCAATCCTTGGCTGCTACGAAGAAGGCTGCCGCGAAGCCCGCGGCCGCTCCGGCTGCGAAGCCGGCTTCCAAGTCGCCCGCGAAGAAGAAGTAACTCTTCCAGCGAGAGACCGAACGACCCCGGGGACGCCCGGGGTCGTTCATTTCTGCCGTTCGGGGCCATCAACGTTGACGCGGGACTGACACCGAACACGGCCCGCCCGTGATGCGGCCGGGGAAGGGCATCCTCCTAGCCTCGAAGGCAGGAGGTGTCACATGCGTATTGCCCTGCCCGGCATCGTCACGATCATCCTGATCATCGTCCTGCTCATCATTCTGTTCTGAGCGAGTCCGCGCGGCCTCAGTCGAGGTCGCGCCGCAGGTGGAGCGACTCGTCGCGGAACCCGAGGGCGCGCCATGCGGCGATGCCGTCGGCGTTCGCGGCGCGCACGCTCAAGTCGAGCCGCCTGAGCCCGCGCTCGCGGCACCAGCGTTCGACCTCCGCGGTCAGCAGTGCGCCCACGCCCCGGCCGCGGTGCTCCTCCTCGACGAACACCGTGTCGAGCATGCCGTACGAGGTTCCGAGCACGGGATTGGAGCGAGCCTCCGCGAGCGCCATCCCGATCGCGGGGCCCTCGATGCGCGCGAGCAGGATCAGGCCGTGCATCCCGGCGAGGTGTGAGCGCCAGGTGCGATCGGCGCCCGGCTGCAGCCGCTCGCCCGTCAGCGGCTCGTGGTATTCGACGATCGCCCGGAAGAGCCGCCAGAGGTCCGGCCACGCCGCATCGATGTCATCGACGCGCTCGATGGTGTACGTCACGTCAGTCCTCGATCAGTGACGGGGAACTCCCACTCGAGCATCACCTGCGGTGATGGCGCTCCCGCTCCGGCCGCGCGGTAGGTGCGCAGCGCTGCCTCGTTGCCATCCTCGGTGAGCACCCACATGCCCGCGCAGCCCCGCTCGATGGCGAGGTCGCGCAGGGCCTCCACCAGCGCCCTGCCGATGCCTCGGCCTCGCGAGGCGTCTCGCACACCGAGCTCGTTCAGGAACATCTCTACCGGCTTGTCCGGGTGCGCCACCTCAACACCGCTCACGAAGCCGGCGGCCTCACTGCCGTCGAACGCGACGATCAGGTGGTGACCAGGTTCGGCGAAGAAGCGCCGCGTGAGGGCGTCGGTGGGGGCGTCGTCGAACAGCTCGGCGGCGGCGAGCACGCGTGGGAGATCATCCGGGCTCATCCGCTCGAGGCGGACGCCGTCCACCTCAGTCCTCGAGGTCGGCGCCGAGCTCGGAGAGGAGCGCACGACAGTCAGCCGGCGCGCCGGCCGCGTAGGGCGGCACCTGGATCTGCTGCGGCGAGAGGTCCAGTGGCTTCCCGTTGATCATGATCAGCGCGCCGCCGACGCCCTGCAGGACGCCCGCTCCACCGGCCACGTCCCACACGGAACGAGGGCCGGTCGAGAAGTAGATCGTGCGGTCCTCGGTCGCCGCGTGGACCAGCTTGAGGACGGCCGAACCGAGCGGGTAGGCCTCCCACGGCAGGTGGTACTGGATGCGCCGCCACTCATAGTCATGGCGGGAGACCACCACGCGCTTCACGATCCCATCGTCCGGCAGCGTCGGAAGCGGTTCCCCGTCCTTCCACGCCTCGTGGCGGTCCTCGGTACAGATGCCGGAGTACACCTCGCGCTGGACCGGCAGCCCGACGCACCCGAGCACGAGCCGGTCGTCGACGAACAGGCCCACGGAGACGCCGAACTCGGGGAGGCCGCGGAGGAACTCGCGCGTGCCGTCGAGTGGGTCCACGACCCACGTCGGCTCACCCTGGATCAGGGGCATGTCGGCCTCGGACTCCTCCGAGAGCCAGTGAGCGCCGGGGATGAGGGCGAGGAGGCGCTTCCGCAGCACATCGTCGGCGGCGTAGTCCGCCTCGGTGACCGGGCCCTCGCCGGGCTTGTGGCCGACCTTCACGGTCTGCTGGCGCAGCACCACGCGGATCGCCTCGCAGGCAGCCTCGACGGCTTCCTCGACGCCGGCGCGGATCGCGTCCAGGTCGAGTGGCGTCGAACGTTCGGGCTCGGCAGGACTCACGGGGGCCTCCAACCCCGATGCTACACTCGCCCGCACTATGCCGACGAACGACACCGGGCCGACGAATGACCCCGGCAGTCTGATCCGCGAACTCCAGGAAGCCCTCGGCGCCTCGAACGTCCTCCACGAACCGGAGGATCTCGTCGTCTACGAGTACGACGCCACGATCGAGCGCTCGCTTCCGGATGTCGTCGTGTTCCCCGCGACCGCCGAGGACGTGGCGGCGGCGGTGCGGCTCGCCGTGAAGTACGACCTCCCGGTAGTGCCTCGAGGCTCCGGGACGGGGCTCTCCGGCGGCGCCGTCCCGATCAAGGGCGGCATTCTCATCGTGATGACGCGGATGAACCGCATCCTCGAGATCGACGCGGACAACCGCGTCGCGGTCGTCCAGCCGGGCGTCATCAACCTGCACCTCCAGAATGCGCTCGCCGAGTACGGGCTGCTCTACGCGCCCGATCCGTCGTCGCAGCGGGTCTGCACGATCGGCGGCAACATCGCGAACAACTCCGGCGGGCCACACACGCTCGCGCACGGGTCGACGGTCAACCACATCCTGGGCCTCGAGGTCGTCCTGCCGGACGGCCGCATCGTGCGCCTCGGTGGCCGCGTCCCGGACGCCCCCGGCGTCGACCTGCGCGGGCTCTTCGTGGGCTCCGAGGGCACGCTCGGGATCGTGACCGAGGCGACGCTCCGCCTCGTGCGCCAGGCCCCGGCCACCCGCACGCTCCTCGCGATCTTCGACAGCGTCGCCGCTGCCTCGGAGGCGGTCTCCACCGTGATCCGCCGGGGCGTCATCCCCGTCGCGATGGAGATGCTCGACCAGGAGATCATCCGCATCGTCGAACCCCGCATCCACGCCGGGTACCCGCTCGACGCGGGCGCCGTCCTGCTCATCGAGGTCGAGGGCGTCCCCGACGGCGTCGCCGCCGACTCCGCAGTGGTCGAGCAGGCGTGCCGCGATACCGGCGCGCGCGAGGTGCGCTCCGCCGACGAGGCCGAGGAGCGCGAACGACTCTGGGAGGGCCGCAAGGCCGCGATCGGCGCCATCGGCGGCGCCGCCCCGGCGTTCTACCTCCTCGACGGCGTCGTGCCGAGGACGAAGCTGCCCGAGGTGATGACACAGGTGCTCGAGCTGTGCCGCGAGTACGGCTTCGCCTGCGGCAACGTCTTCCATGCCGGCGACGGCAACCTGCATCCCAACATCATGTTCGACCCGACGATCCCGGGAGCCACCGAGCGCGTCCTCGAGCTGGGCGGCGCGATCATGCGCGCCTGCGTCGACGCCGGCGGCTCGGTGACGGGCGAGCACGGCATCGGCCTCGAGAAGCGCTCCTACATGGAGTGGGTGTTCTCCGAAGCCGACCTCGACGCGCAACGCTCGGTCCGCGAGGCCTTCGGGCCGGCCGACCGCTTCAACCCCTGCAAGGTGCTCCCGGGCGGCCACGGCTGTGCCTCGGGTCACGCCTCCGAGGTCATGCAGCACCTCGGCGCGGGGTCCTACGTATGACCGCCAGCGCCTCGGCCGACCTGGGCGCCCTCAGGGATGTCCTGAAGGCCGCCGTCGCCCCCGGGTCTGAGCGTGACGTCGAGCGCTACGACATCGACGGCGCGACGCCGGGCGCCGCGTTCGAGCCCGGCAACCGCGAGGACCTCGCGACGCTGGTCCGGCTCGCCGACGAGCACGGGCTCGCGGTGGTCCCGCAGGGCGCGCGGACCTCGCTCGCGCTCGGCCGCCCGCTCGCGGGCTACGACCTCGCGGTCGACCTAGGGGGACTGCGCCAGACCGTCGAGTACGTCCCGGACGACCTCACCGTGACGGTCGAGGCCGGACGTCGCCTCGGCGCGCTCCAGGCCGAGTTGCGCGAGCACGGGCAGTACCTCCCGATCGACGTCCCCCCGAACGACGACGTAACCATCGGTGGCCTCCTCGCGACGGCCCGCCCGGGCTTCTGGCGCGGCCATCTGCCCGCCGCGCGTGACCTCATCCTCGGCATCGAGGTGTGCCTCCCGACCGGCGGCACGGTCCGCTCCGGCGGACGCGTCGTGAAGAACGTGACGGGGTACGACCTGCATCGCCTGCACACGGGAGCGCTCGGCGCATTCGGCGTCATCGTCGAAGCGACGTTCAAGGTCGCGCCCTACCCCGAGGCCTCCCGCACGCTCGTCGCGAAGGCCCCGAACCTGGAGGCTGCGACGGCGCTCGCGCTCCGCACGTGGGACGCGAGCCCGGTGCTACGCGCGCTCACGGTCCTCACCTCGTCCGCTGCTCGACTCGCCGGCCTCGAGGCCGCACCGCAGGTGCTCGTCGAGCTGGCCGGGGCGAAGCGCGCCATCGACCGATCGGCCACCGACCTCGCCTCGATCGCCCCGTTCGTCGACGCGCCGGCGGGCGCGTGGGGCGCGCTCCGGCGTGCCCAGGGCGACTCCGAGCGGACAGTCGTCCGGGCCGGCGTCGCGCCGACCGCCACTCGCACGCTCCTTGAGCGTATCGATCAGGCGGGCGGCACCGGCTGGACGAACATCGCCCCGGGCGCCGTCGTCGCGATCCTTCCCGAGCCGACCGCCGAGGCGATCGAATCGCTCCGGAGCGAGGCAGAGCGCCTCGGCGGATTCCTGCAGGTCGAGTCCGCGCCCGCGGAGTTGCGGCGCCAGGTCGCACCCTCACCCGGCGACACCGTGCTCGTGGAGGCGCTGCGGGACCGCTTCGACGCGAAGCGCACCATCAACCGCGGACGGTGGGGAGCAGTGTTGTGACCGGTCTGAAGTTCGTCGGAACCGATATCCCCAGCGCCGAGGACCTCGCGAACTGCATCCACTGCGGCTTCTGCCTCCCCTCCTGCCCGACCTACCTCGCGACGGGCCAGGAGCTGGAGTCGCCTCGCGGTCGGCTGCACCTCATCAACGGCGTCCGCGAGGGCCGTATCGAGCCCACCTCGCGGACGCTGGAACACCTCGACCTCTGCCTGCAGTGCCGTGCCTGCGAGACTGCCTGCCCTTCCGCCGTCCCCTACGGCCGGATCATGGAGGACGCCCGCGCCTCGATCATGGCGAACGAGCCGGACGAGCAGCCGCGCGAGTGGCGCCTCCGCGCCTTCGCGCTGAGGAACGTCCTCGCCCGGCCACGCGTGCTACGGCTCGCGCTCGGCGGGGCGCGCCTCTACCAGCGCTCGGGGCTGCAGTCCCTCGTCCGACGCTGGGTTGCGCCCGTGCTGCCGGCCTCGCTGCGGCGCATCGAGGCCTCGGCGCCATCGCTCACGGCGGCGCCCTTCCGCAAGACCGGAACACTCGCCTCCCCGGCCGGCGCCGGCACGCGCGTTGCGATGCTCCTCGGGTGCCTGCACGGCGAGATGTACCCGAACATGCACACCGCCACGGTGACCGCGCTGGAGCACGCCGGCTGCGAGGTCGTCGCACCGCCGGCGCAGGTCTGCTGCGGCGCGCTCCATGCGCATGCCGGTGACGCCGGGACGGCGCGAGCGCTGGCACGCCGCAACATCCACGCATTCGAGGCAGCCGGCGTGGACGCGGTCATCGTGAATGCCGCCGGTTGCGGCGCGGCGATGAAGGAGTACGGCCGTCTCCTGCGGCACGACGCGAACTGGGCCGCGCGCGCCGAAGCATTCTCGACGAAGGTGAAGGACGTCCTCGAGTTCGTGGCGGAGCAGGACTTCGCGCATGACCTCGGGCCGGTCGACCGCACGGTGACGCTGCAGGATGCCTGCCACCTGGCGCACGCACAGCGAATCCGGAAGGCGCCGCGAGAGATCCTCGGGGCGATCCCGGGCGTCACCCTGAACGAGATGGCGAACTCGGACCGCTGCTGCGGTTCCGCCGGGCTCTACTCCGTCGTGCAGCCGGAGATGTCCGGTCGCGTGCTCGAGCCGAAGATGGCCGCTATCGCCGCGACCAGCGCGACGACCGTCTGCACCTCGAACCCCGGGTGCACGCTCCAGATCGAGAATGGCACCCGGCGCTTCCAGGTGGATGCGGACGTGCGACACGTCATCGAGGTGCTGGCCGAGTCGATCGAGGCCGGCCGCCGCCCGTAGCCCCTACGCCTCGGGGTTGGCGGCCTCGGCCGCCTCGGGCCCCTGCCAGAAGCGCGCCAGCGTCCCGGCATTGAACTCGTACGCGTCGAACTCGTAGCCGGTCACACCCTCGCGGATCGAGGCGTACTCCAGGGGCGCGGTGAGCGGCAGCATCGCCGGGACGTCGTCCAGCAGCATGCGCTGTGCCTCGCGGGAGTGGCGCGTCCGCTCCCCCGGGTCGATCTGCGACAGTGCCTCGCGCACCTTGGCGTCGTAGACGGGGTTCGAGTAGCCCCACGGCGATCGGTCGCCCTCGAGGCCCCCGCTCGTGTGCAGGCGCAGGCCGATGTCCGGCGAGCCGAGGCGGTCGAGCTCGAAGAACGCGGCCTCGAAGTCACCCGCGAGGAACGATGTCTCGAACTCCTGCTGAGGCCGGCCGGCCAGCCGAACACTGATGCCGGCCTCGATCAGCTGGTCGGCGACCTGTTGCGCGAGCGACAGCATCAGCGGCGAGTCCGAGTGCGACAGGCGCAGCTCGATCCCCGTGTGGCCGGCCGCGTCGATCAGCTTCGCCGCCTCGCCCAGCGAGCGCTGATACAGCGGATGCGCCTCGAGCTCGACCGGCGGGAGGGCGTCCCCGGCGAACGAGGGCCCGACCGGGCCTGAGAGCAGCCCGCCGTCGACGGCCAGCAACGCCTGGCGGTCGAGCGCGATCGAGATCGCCCGCCGCACGCGCGAGTCCCGGAACGCCTCGACGACGGTTGCGGACGCCTGGTCCCGGGGTGCGAGGAGCGATAGCGCGAGCCCGCGCATCCGTTGCCGCGGGCGCGAGAGCTCGACGCGGTCCTCGCGGCGCCCCGCGACCTCGCGGCTCCGGTCGTCCGGGTGCTCGCGGACGTCGATCTCGCGCTGGATGAACAGCGCATCGAGGTCGGCGGGCTGCGCGACGCGTCTCACGCGGAGTTGCGACACGCGAGGCTTCTCCGCCTCGGGTACCAGCGGGTTCGGGCGGAGGACGAGGGCATCTCCGTTCGTCCCGGCGGGGAGGAACGGGCCGCTCCCGATCGGCGCTCTGATCCCGCCGTAGTCCTGGGCCGAGCGGATGGAGGCGTCGGTGCGGGAGAGGTACTCGAAGAGCAGGCTGAACGGGGCCTTGAGGCGGAGCACGACATCGACGGCGCTGGTCGCCTCGACCGTGTCGACGACGTTCGTGAAGAGGAAGGTGCCCTCGTCGCGGCGCGCCTCGAAGTCGCGCTTCACGACCTCGGCGGTCACGGGGGACGCCGTGCCGGAGGCGTCAGGGTGGAAGAACGCGCCGTCCCGCAGGCGCAGGTGCACCACCAGCGGCTCCGGCAGCTCGACGGCGGACGCGAGGTCGCCGTAGATCGACGCCGTCCGTGGATCGAAGCCCACGAGGCGGGAGTACGTCGCGGCCCGCGCGATCGGGTCGAGGCCATCGATGCCGACTTCGCTGTCGAGGACACCCACGGAGAGCTCCGCGGGATTGCTCGGCGGCTTCACCGCGCTCGAGGCGATGCGGACGCGGATGCGGTCGTCGGTCTCCGTCGCGGAGGCTGAGGGCGTGCTGTCCCCGGGGCCCTCGTCCGCGGTGCAGCCGGTGAGCGCGGCCACACCCAGTCCGGTGACGACGCTGGCACCAAACCCGAGGAAACGCCGACGGCTGTAGCGCCTGGTCACGCGCGCGACAACTTGCCCAGCCCCCGGTGCAAAGCGAGCAGGACGTGCGCCGGAGAGATCGAGGGCAAACGCGCGATCAATTGACATCCTCGAGGGCTGGGACACTCGTGATGGCGTCGCGTGGTGGTGAATCCAATCGTAACCATCGTTTCTCGGGGAGCAACCATTCCGAACGCGACGGGAGGACGGCGGACAACGGACGCCGCGGCTACGATTTCCTCGTGAGTTCCAACTCGGGCGTGCCCAGCCGCAAGCCACGCGATCCGTCCAGCCGGAGCGGCGACGCGCTCGCCGGCCCCGCGGACTCCGCGCGCCCCGCGAACCCCTGGCCGCGGCTGCTCGCGTTCGGCGCATTCGTGCTCGCGAGCCTGTTCATCGCGGGCCTCTGCTTCGCCTCGTTCGCGAACACGCCCGACCGCGAGATCCGCGTGCGCCACAGCGAGTACGAGGAGGGGCTCCCCCGCTTCCTCCCCGTCACTTCATTTGGATACGACGAGCGAAACCGGACCTTCGGTGCCTACCTCGGGGTTCCCGAGGACAACAGCCCGACGGTCGCCCTGTTCTCGAAGGATCCCGCGTCGGGCTGCAACGTGATCTGGGAGCCGCTGACGGCGAACGGTGAGCGACGCGGGATCTACGTCGATCCGTGCTCAGATGCGCGCTACGACTTCAACGGCGTCGCCCTGCACGACGGCGCCACGAGCGACCTCCATCGCTTCGAGGTGCGTCGCGAAGAGACGGGTTATGTCGTGAGCTTCGAAGAACTCATCCTGGGCGCCTGCCGGAACGGCGCGACCGAGGACTGCTCGCCGGCGGGCGAGGAGCTTCGCATCCCCGTCCCGAAGGGCACCCTGCCCAGCAGCTTCGGGGAGTAGCCGCTCGGCTCCTCCCCTCCCCGGGCCTCGTCCTCTACCAGATGCCGAGGGCGATCTTGATGTCGTCGGAGGCCATCGTCCGCGGGTCCCAGGGCGGATTCCACACGAGGTTCACCTCGACATCCTCCACGCCCTCCATCTGCGAGAGCTTGTGGAAGATCAGGCCCTGCAGCATCGGGCCGACCGGGCAGGCCGGGGACGTGAGGGTCATGTCGACGGTCACGCGTCGGTCCTCGTCGATCTCAACGCCGTAGACCAGTCCGAGGTCCACGATGCTCATGTGGAGCTCGGGGTCCTCGACGGCGCGCAGCGCCTCGCGCAGCTCTTCGTCCGTGGGCGGCGTGATGGTCGTCGTCTCGTCAGTCATGGGAGGTCTCCCCCTCTTCCGTGCTCGCGACGCCCCCGCCCTCGAGGGCCTGCTCCAGCGTCTTCCAGGCGAGGGAGGCGCACTTCACGCGCGCCGGGAACTTCGAGACGCCCTGGAGCGCATCGATGTCATCGAACCCCTCGAGGTCCTGGGTCTCGCCGGTGGTCATCATCTGCTGGAACGCCTCGGCGCCCTTGCGGGCCTCCTCGACGGTCCGGCCCTTCACGTACTCGGTCATCATGCTGGCCGAGGCCTGCGAGATGGAGCAGCCGGCGCCGGCGAACGCGATGTCCTCGATCGTGTGGTCGTCGAGGCCCACCTCGAGGTGGATCGTGTCGCCGCAGAGCGGGTTGGCGCCGTCCGCCGAGCAGGTCGGCGTCTTGAGCGGGTCGTGGTTCCTCGGCCGCCGGTAGTGGTCGAGGATGATCTCGCGGTACAGCTCGTCCAGCAGGCCGGAGCCGCCGGTCTTCAACGGGTCATTCATCAGGCGCCCCCAAAGAAGCGCGCCACCTCCTCGAGGGCGACGGCCAGGCGGTCGACTTCCTCGGGGGTGTTGTAGAGGTAGAAGGATGCGCGCGCCGTCGCCGGTACGGTGAGCGCGGCCATGACCGGCTGCGCACAGTGATGGCCGGTGCGGACGGCGACGCCGTGGGTGTCGAGCACCTGCCCGACGTCGTGCGGATGCACGCCCTCGAGCTCGAACGAGATCACGCCACCGCGTTCCTCGGCGCTCGGGGGACCGAAGATCGTCACGCCGGGCACGTCGCCCAGGCGTCGTAGCGCGTAGTCGGTCAGCTCCACCTCGTGCGCGCGGACGGCGTCCATCCCCAGCGCGCTGAGGTAGTCCACCGCGACGCCGAACCCGACGGCGCCACCCACGTTCGGCGTGCCGGCCTCGAACTTCGCGGGGACGTCCGCCCACGTGGAGCGCTCCATGGTGACGGTCAGGATCATGTCCCCGCCGCCCATGAACGGGTTCATCGCATCGAGGATCTCGTAGCGCGCCCAGAGCGCGCCCATGCCCGTCGGGCCGAGCATCTTGTGCGCGGAGAACGCGAGGAAGTCGACGTCGAGCGCCTGCACGTCCACCGGGAGGTGCGGTACGGACTGGGCGCCGTCGACGAGCACCTTCGCCCCGTGCTCCTTCGCCATCGGCACGAGCACGTCCAGCGGCACGATCGTGCCGAGGGCGTTCGACATCGCCGTGATGGCGAGCAGCTTCGTCTTCGGGCCGATGATGTTCCGGGCGGCCTCGAGGTCGAGCGTGCCGTCCGGCTGCATCGGGATGTACTTCAGGACGATGCCGCGTTCGTCGCGCAGCATCTGCCACGGGACGATGTTGGAGTGATGCTCGATCTCGGAGATCACGACCTCGTCGCCGGCCTCGAGGAACTTGCGTCCCCAGCCGTGCGCGACGAGGTTGATCGACTCGGTGGTGTTCCGCGTGAAGATGATCTCCTCGGCGCGGCGGGCATTCACGAAGCGCGCGATCTTCCGGCGCGCCTCCTCGTAGAGGTCGGTGGCCTCGACGGAGAGCGTGTGGACGCCGCGATGGATGTTCGCGTTGTGGTCGCGGTAGAACCGCGTCATCTCCGCGAGCACCTGCACCGGGCGCTGGCTCGTCGCCGCGTTGTCCAGGTAGACCAGCTGGCGGTCCCCGATCTCGCGCTTGAGGATGGGGAAGTCCCGCCGGATCCGCTCGATATCGAACGGCTGGTGGTCGACCTCGGGTGTCGTGATGGTCACGCCAGCCCCGTCTCTACTCGTCGCACTCCACCAGGACATCGTCGCCGTCGACGATGACCCGGTAGGCGTTCACGCTCTTCACGGCGGGCAGGGTGAGGACCTTGCCGGTCTTCGCGTCGAAGGCCGCGCCGTGGCGCGGGCAGATGACCCGTCCCCGGCGCAGGGATCCTTCGCCCAGCGGACCGCCGTCATGCGTGCAGATGTTGTCGATGGCGTACAGATCGCCGTCGATGTTGCTGAGGGCGAGCGAGCGCTCACCGCACTGCACCACGCGGACCTCCCCCTCGGGGATCTCCGATGTCGCAGCGACTCGTTCCTGGCTCACGCTCGTCCCGTCACTCGTTCGACTGTCACGCTTCCGGCCGCGAGCTAGATGCTCGCGACCGCCAGCTTCTGCTCCACCTCGGCGGCGACTTCCTCGCGGAGGGCGTCGTCACCCACGTCCGAGAGGACGGAGTTGAAGAACCCGGCCACGAGGAGCTTCATCGCCTGCCGGCGGTCGAGCCCGCGGCTCTGGAGGTAGAAGAACGCCTCCTGGTCCACCGGCCCCACCGTCGCGCCGTGACCGCAGCGGATCACGTCGTTCGTGAGGATCTCGAGGACCGGGTCGGAGTCCGCCTTCGCGTTGCGCGAGAGCAGCAGGTTGCGGTTCTCCTGCTCGGCGGCGGCGCCGAGGCCGGTCTCCTCGACGCGGGTGACGCCGTAGTAGATCGACTGCGAGGAACCGGCGAGCGCGGTCTTGATCTGCACGTCGCTCTGCGTCTTCGCGCCGACGTGGTCCTGCAGCGTCACGAAGTCGAAGTGCTGAGTCCCATCGCCCAGGGCGACGCCGCGGATGCGGGCCTGCGAGCCCTCGCCCTCGAGGATGCCCTCCAGGCTCTGCTTCACGAGCGCGCCGCCGATGGCGAGCGTCGCGATGCGGACATCGGCGCCGCGGTCGGTCTTCGCGCGGACGGTGGTGAACTCCTGCGTCCCGAGGCCCCAGTCGACGTCGAACACGAGCTTCACGTTCGAGTCGGCCCCGGCGATGACCTCGACGACCTGCGAGGCGAGGACGGCGTCCTCGCCGGACACGCAGCGCACGATCACGGTGACGTCCGAGGCCGCCTCCGCGACGACGAGCAGACGCGGGTACACCGCCCCGCTCGACGCCTCGAGGGTGATGGTCACCGGCTCCTCGAACGCCTTCGCGCGCGAGGCGTACACGAACGCGCCGTGCTGCCACTGTGCCGCGTTGGCGGCGATGAACTTGCCCTCGGTCGCCGGGATCAGCGAGCCCAGGTGCTGCTCGACGATCGGGCCGAAGGTCGCGTCGGCCGCGGCCTCGGCGAGGGAGCCGATGAAGGCGCCCTGCGGGCCAACGCCACTCACGACCGGCTCGAAGGCCGCGTCGGGAGCGAACGACTCGATCGCGAGGCTGGAGACGTCCGTGTACTTCCACGGGCGCAGCTTCGTCGTCGGCATCGGGAGCGCCTCGAAGGCACGGGCGGACTCCGCCCGCTTCTCCGTCAGCCAGCCCGGCTCACCGCGCTCCTTCGAGGCAGCGACGACCGCCGCCTCGGTGTACGAGGTGGAGAGAGTCGCGTCGGCCACTAGCCCACCGACCCTTCCATCTGGAGCTCGATCAGGCGGTTCAGCTCGATCGCGTACTCCATCGGGAGTTCCTTGACGATCGGCTCGACGAAGCCGTTCACGACCATCTTCGCCGCCGACTCCTCGTCGATGCCGCGGGACATGAGGTAGAAGAGCTGGTCCTCGCCGAGCTTCGAGACCGACGCCTCGTGCCCGATGTTCACCCGCTCCTCGTCGATCTCCATCGTCGGGTAGGTGTCCGAGCGGGACTTCTCATCCAGCAGCAGCGCGTCACAGCGCACGGTGCTCGACGAACCCTCGGCGCCCTCGTGGACCTTCAGCAGGCCGCGGTACGAGGTACGCCCGGAGCCGCGCGACACGGACTTCGACACGACGGCCGAGGTGGTGTGCGGCGCGACGTGGACGACCTTGCCGCCCGCGTCCTGGTGCTGACCCTCGCCCGCGAACGCCAGCGAGAGGATCTCGCCGTGCGCCCGCTCGCCCATCAGGTAGACGGACGGGTACTTCATGGTGAGCATCGAGCCGATGTTGCCGTCCACCCACTCCATGACGGCGTCTTCGTACGCGTAGGCACGCTTCGTCACGAGGTTGTAGACGTTGTTCGACCAGTTCTGGATCGTCGTGTAGCGGACGCGGGCGCCCTTCTTCACGATGATCTCGACGACGGCGGAGTGCAGCGAGGCGCTCGAGTAGATCGGGGCCGTGCAGCCCTCGACGTAGTGAACGTACGAACCCTCGTCCGCGATGATCAGCGTCCGCTCGAACTGGCCCATGTTCTCCGTGTTGATGCGGAAGTAGGCCTGGAGCGGGATGTCCACCTTCACGCCCTTCGGGACGTAGATGAACGAGCCGCCGGACCACACGGCCGAGTTCAGCGCGGCGTACTTGTTGTCACCGGACGGCACCACCGTGCCGAAGTGCTCCTCGACGAGCTCCGGGTACTCCGCGAGCCCCTGGTCCATGCCCAGGAACACGACGCCCTGCTCTTCGAGGTCCTTGCGGATGTTGTGGTAGACGACCTCGGAGTCGTACTGCGCCCCGGCGCCGGCGAGGAACTGCTTCTCCGCCTCCGGGATGCCGAGCTTGTCGAAGGTGTCCTTGATGTACTCGGGGACGTCCTCCCAGCTCGTGGAGTTCTTGTCCGACGCCCGCACGTAGTAGTGGATGTCGTCGAAGTCGATCGCCTCGAGCTTCTCCGGCGAGCCGGCCCACTTCGGGTTCTCGAGCGCGAGGAACTGCTGGTATGCCTCGAGCCGCTGCTCGAGCATCCACTCCGGCTCGCCCTTCATGGCGGACATCTGCCGGATCTTCTCTTCGTTCAGGCCCTTCTCGGCGATGAAGAGCGGCTGCTCGTCATCGTGGAAGCCCCACTGGTATTCGCCGACCAGGTTTTCTGGCTGCGTGGTGGTCATCAGGCCGTAGCCCCTTCCAGGAGACCCAGCTCCTTGAGGATCGGGTCGTACCCGTTCGCCTCGATCTCCTTGGCGAGCGAGGCGTCGCCGGACTTGACGATCTTCCCCTTCACGAGGATGTGGACCTTGTCCGGGGTGATGTAGTTCAGGATGCGTTCGTAGTGCGTGATGATGAGGATGCCCATGTTGGGCTCCCGCAGCGCCATCACGCCTTCGGCGACGGTCCGCAGCGCGTCCACGTCGAGGCCGGAGTCGGTCTCGTCGAGGATGGCGAGCGACGGCCGAAGCATCCCCATCTGGAGGATCTCGGCGCGCTTCTTCTCACCGCCGGAGAAGCCCTCGTTGACGTAGCGGCGCGCCATCTCCTCCGGCATCTTCAGCCGGGAGAGGGTCGCGCGGAGCTCCTCGAGGAACTCGCGGGCGGGCATCTCCTCGCCGCGGCGCGCCTTCAGCGCCTCGCGGAGCAGGTTCACCATCGTCACGCCGGGGATCGGCGTCGGGTACTGGAACGAGAGGAAGACGCCCTTGCGCGCCCGCTCGTCCGCGGCGGCCGCCGTGATGTCCTCGCCGTTGAGGAGCACCTGGCCCTCGTCGACGACGTAGGAAGGGCTGCCGGCGATGGTGCTGGCCATCGTGCTCTTGCCGGAGCCGTTCGGCCCCATCACGGCGTGGATCTCGCCCGGAGCGATCTCCAGGTCGATGCCGTGCAGGATCTGGACCTCGGGCTGGTCGGCGATGGACGCCTTCAGGCCCTTCAGTTGAAGGATCGGTTCAGTCATCGCTGGGTCGTCGTCCCTTTCTGGGCCGTCGGGGCGGCCATCACGGGCAGCAGGCCACCGGCCGTCCCCGCCGTCGTCTCATCGTCATCGTGGGAAGCAGGCAGATCCCGCTTCGGCACGAGGTACTCACACTGGTGCCCGCCGTCGGCGAGCGTCATGACCTGCTCCACGGAACGTCCGATGAGCAGCTCAATCGTGCGGCGGTCGGCGGAGCAGCAGGCAGCCGTCTCCATCGCCGTCGAGCGGTACGGGCAGCCGGCGTTCTTGAGCCGGTAGAAGTCGCCCTCGTCCTCCATCTCGCGGAGGATGCCCTCCTCAGTCAGCGCGCCCAGCACCTGCTGCACGCGCTCCTCGAGGTCGGTCGAGGTGACCTTGCCCCGGTGCTCGTCCGCGACCGAGGCCGCGACGTGGTCGAACACACGCTCGAGGATCTCCCGGCCGTCCTGGCCGCGGACCTCCTCAGGCGTCAGGTTGACCAGCGCCGGTGAGAGCCGCTGGAGGAGGCGCTGGTAGTGCGCCGCCGCCCGCTCCTCTTCACCCGCCTCGCTCAGCGCGTAGCGGGTGATGGGGCGCCCTCGCGGGATGCGTTCGAGGCGCGTCACCACGAGCTCGTCGGCTTCGAGGAGGTCCAGGTGGCGCCGGACGGAGGAGTCCGAGACGCCAATCGCCGCCGCGAGGTCGGCCACGGAGCACTCGCCCCGCTCGTAGAGCAGGCGGAGCACCTCGTCGCGCGTCCGTTCCACGGTGGCCATGTGGGATCCCCGTTTCCGCCTCCTCAGCGTAGGCATGTATTCGAGGGCGGTCAACGTTTTTTGCATTTTATTGCGGATAAGTCCGGAAAGTATGTCTTCCCTTCACCGGACGCTATGTGCGGGCTAAGTCACACCTCGTTCCGGCGCGTCGGGGCCGCGAGGAAGGGTCCCCCGCGGCCGCCCCTTCCTCGATGCTTCGTGGCATTTGTCCCGCGCCCGCCACACCCATACGATGCGCCCGCGCGTACGCTCGCGGCGAGACGCCGCGCGGCGCGACGGGGTCACGAGGGGCAGGGGGAATCCGATGGCTGACGACGTCCAGGGCCTGACCGAAGGCACGACCGCGACCTACACCACCACGGTGACGCAGGACGCGATCAACACGTTCGCGAACGTGACCGGAGACACGAACCCCCTGCACTCCAACGCGGAGTACGCGGCTCGGACGCGCTTCCAGCAGCCGATCGCGCACGGCATGTTCGGCGCCGGCGCCATCTCGGCTGCCATCGGCACGAAGCTCCAGCCCAACGCCGTCTGCATCTACCTCGCGCAGAACCTGCAGTTCCGCGCCCCGGTCCTCCCCGGCGATGAGATCACCGCGACGGTGACCGTGACCAAGGTGGACGCGGAGCGTTCTCGCGTCTCACTCGATACAGTGGTGACGAAGCAGGACGGCACCGAGGTCATCCGCGGCGACGCGCTGGTGATGGTCGAAGCGCTCCGCTAGTCGCGCAGCCCCGCGATACGGCGGACGCTCCCACGAGAACGCGGCGCTGCACCCTCGGCGACGACGGGACTTTGCCCTTATGACTACTACCGAACCACGCCCCGGCAACGAGCTCGAGGCGATCGCTGCCGCCCACCAGCAGTGGGAGGACACCGCGGTCGCCAAGGTCCTCGCGCGATTCCCTGAGCGGAAGGCGCAGTTCGAGTCTTCGTCCGCGCCGCAGAAGCGCGTCTACACGCCGGAGGACACCGCCTCGGTCTCGTACCTCGAGGACATCGGCTTCCCCGGCCAGTTCCCCTTCACCCGCGGCGTCCAGCCCACGATGTACCGGGGGCGGCTCTGGACCATGCGCCAGTACGCCGGCTTCGGCACGGCGAAGGAGACCAACGAGCGGTTCAAGCACCTGCTCGCCAACGGCCAGACCGGCCTCTCCGCCGCCTTCGACCTCCCGACGCAGACCGGGTACGACTCCGACCACATCATGTCCGCCGGCGAGGTGGGCCAGGTCGGCGTCGCGATCGACTCGCTCGCGGACATGGAGACGCTGTTCGACGGCATCCCGCTGGACGAAGTCTCGACGTCGATGACGATCAATGCGCCCGCCGCGATCCTCGTTGCGATGTACATGGTGGCCGCGGAGAAGCAGGGCCACAGCCACAGCGTGGTGATGGGGACCGCCCAGAACGACGTGCTCAAGGAGTACGTGGCGCGCGGGACGTACATCTTCCCGCCGGCCGAGTCCGTGCGACTCGCCGCGAACCTCATCAACTACTGCGCGGAGCACGCGCCGAAGTTCAACTCGATCTCCGTCTCCGGCTACCACATCCGCGAGGCCGGCTCGACCGCCGCGCAGGAGATCGGCTTCGCCTTCTCGAACGCCCTCGCCTACCTCGACGAGTGCAAGCGCCAGGGCGGCGACCTGAACGAGAGCGCTCAGCGCGTCTCGTGGATCTTCAACACGCACAACCACTTCTTCGAGGAGATCGCGAAGTACCGCGCCCTCCGCCGCCTGTGGGCGCGGCTCATGGTGGAGCGCTACGGGATCACCAACCCGAACGCCCAGATGCTCCGCACGCACACGCAGACCGGTGGCTCCACGCTCACCGCGCAGCAGCCGAAGAACAACATCGCGCGCGCCGCCCTCCAGGCGATGGCGGCGGTCGTGGGCGGCGTGCAGTCGCTCGCCCTCTCCTGCTACGACGAGGCGCTGGCCCTGCCGACCACGGAGGCGCAGCAGATCGCCCTCCGCACCCAGCAGATCATCGCGTTCGAGTCCGGCGCCGCCGACACCATCGACCCGATGGCCGGCTCCTACTACGTCGAGAGCCTCACCGACACGCTCGAGGAAGAGGCGCGCAAGATCATGGCGCGCATCGAGGACATGGGCGGCTCGGTCCAGGCGATCGAGGACGGCTTCATGCAGTACGAGATCCAGGAAGCCTCCATGCGCTGGCAGCGCGAGGTGGAGTCCAAGGAGCGGATCGTCGTCGGCGTGAACGAGTACATCGACCCGGACGAGGACGCGACGCCGATCTTCCGCCCGAACCTCGAGGTGGTGGACGCGCAGATCCAGCGCCTGAAGGATGTCCGCGCGAACCGCGACCACGCCGCCGTGGAGGCTGCGCTGAAGCGGCTGCGCGAAGCCGCGCACCAGGACGTGAACCTCATGGAGCCGATCATCGAGGCCGTGCGCACCTACGCGACGCTCGGCGAGATGTGCGACGTCTTCCGCGAGGAGTGGGGCGAGTACACGCCCAAGACGGTCGTCTAACCCGGGCGCCCTCGGGCGTCCGCATCGCGCCAATCCCGGCGCCTGGACCAGGCAAGCTGCGCCCCGACTCCCGACGAGGAGCGACGGCGCTACGTGGGCAAACGAGGGGTCAGGCCTGAGGGGCTCGGCCCGTTCAGGGGGAGAAGACATGGCAGGGGCACTCTCGGGTCAGGTCGCCGTCGTGACCGGCGGCAGCCGCGGCATCGGCCGCGCATGCGCGATCGCGCTCGCCAACGAAGGCGCGGACGTGGTCATCAACTACACCTCGAACGACGAGGCGGCGAAGGCGACCGCGGCGGAGTGCGAGAAGGCCGGCGTGAAGACGCTGGTCGTGAAGGCGGACGTCTCGAAGGCGGACGAGGCTCAGAACCTCGTGAAGCAGGCGGAGGAGACCTTCGGCAAGGTCGACATCCTCATCAACAACGCCGGCATCAACCGCGACAAGACCATCCAGCGCATGACGCCCGGCGAGTGGGACGAGGTCATCGAGACGGACCTCTCGTCGATCTTCTACCTGACCAACGCCGCCCTCGGCGGCATGCGCGAGCGGAACTACGGCCGCATCGTGAACATGTCCTCCGTCATCGGCCAGATGGGCAACATCGGCCAGGCGAACTACTCGGCGGCGAAGGCCGGCATGATCGCCTTCACGAAGACCGCCGCCAAGGAACTGGCCCGCTTCGGCGTCACCGTGAACGCGGTCTGCCCGGGCTTCATCGAGACCGACATGGTGGCGGCCCTCTCCGACGAGATTAAGGAAGCCCTCATCAAGCAGATCCCGCTCGGCCGCTTCGGCACCGCCGAGGAAGTCGCCGACACGGTGGTCTTCATCTGCAAGCCGTCGGGCGCCTGGTACACCGGCGCGCAGTTCAGCATGAACGGCGGGCAGTACATGTCCTAGTTTCGGCAACCGTCCGGTTTGCCGAATCTTCACCGGGGATTCACCCACTCGCCCCGGGAATGAACGACGTACGAGCCGCCTCCAACGAGGCGGCTCGTATAGTGTCGGGAGCCCCACGAAACAGTCCCCGGGAATCCTTTGCGCTACCAGGTCGCCGCGCTGCTCACCGGCCTTGTCACGGTCCTCGCCCTCGCGGGCGCGGCGACGTTCGTCTGGCTCTCCGTGGGCGCCGCCGATGATGACCGCCGCCAGATCGCGGCAGAGTCCGAGATCGAGGCGGTCCAGGCCGCGCTCCGCTCCCGCATCGATGGCCTGCAGGCATACGCCTCCGCCCTGCTCCAGGAGCAGGACATCACCTCGTTCGCGGTCCGCGGCACGGACCCGCCCGAGGTCCTGGACCAGGGCCGCATCAGCCGAGGCGGCGCGGACTACATCCTGATCTCCGGCCCCGGACGGGTCCTCGTGTACGAAGACGGCATCGGCGGCTCGATCGTGAATGGCGTCGAGGACGTCGTGCCGGAGGCCGTCTACCTCCTCGACGGCGCCGTCGATGGCGGCATCTTCGACTTCGTCGACGGCCCGGTGCTCGCGGCCGGCGCCAGCACCAGCCCGGGCCTCGAGCGCGCTGCCGTCAGCCTCGGCGTCCTGCTCGACCAGCAGGCGCTCACGTCGATGGTGTCCGACCCGTCGCGGCAGCTCACGCTCGCCTGGGCCGGGAGCGACGCTCCCCCACCGGGTGTCCAGATCCTCCCGGGGACGAGCCCTGGACGCGTCTCGATCGTCGCACCGCTGGACCTCGCGCGAGCGCAGCGCACGCTCGTCGCGGTCATCGACGCCCCCGCCTCGGCGCTGCCGGCCCCGGCCGGTGACGGCCTGTCGCGCTGGGTGATGATCCTCACCGCCATCGGCCTCGCCGGCGCGATCGGCTTCCTGCTCATCGTCCGCACGATGGCCACGAGCGTCGCCGACGTCCGCCGCGGGCTCGTCGCCGCGCAGGAGCGCGACGGCAGCCCCGCGGTCCTCGACTCCCTCGCGGGACGCGACGAGGTGGGGCGAATGGCCCAGCAGGCGGCAAACACGCTGCGCTCCCTGCGCGAGCGGACGGTCCAGGCAATTGACGAGGCGCGCGTCGCAACCGCGCGGCAGCTCCTCGGCGAGCACGTCATCCGGTCGATGCACGAAGGCGTGCTCGTCGAGCGGTCAGACACCACGTGCATCGTCTGCAACCCGGCGGCGTCCTCCCTGCTGGAGGTGCAGCCGGGAGACATCGTCGGCCTGCGCGGCACGCTCAACGATGTCCTCGGGGCCGAGCTGTACCACCGGATGCGCGAGCGAGCGGCGAACCCGAACGCCTCGCAGCGCCTCGATGTCGTGCAGCTCGCCGGGCGCGACCTCGCCTTCGACGCCTACCAGGTGCCGGAATACCGCGGCGAGGGGCACAGCCTGCTCATCATCATCCGCGACGTCTCCGCCGTCCTCGAGGTCGAGCAGCTCAAGCGCGACGTCGTCTCCGTGGTCAGCCACGAGCTACGGACCCCGCTCACCGTGGTCGCGCTCTCGATCGGGATGATGCAGGAGCCCGGCGCCGACCAGACGCAGCTCATCGATGCCGCCGAGCGCAACGTCCAGCGGATGCGCGAGCTCGTGGACGACATGCTCGACCTCGCCCGCCTCGAGAGCGGTCAGACCGAGCTCAACATCGAGCGCTACAACCCGATCCAGCTCTGCCGCGACGTCTGCGACTTCCTCCGTCCACAGGCGGACGAGAAGCAGGTGGTCGTGCGGGACGCCGTCGATGGCGACATTCCGCAGGTGATCGAGGTGGACGGCCGCCAGATCCAGCGGGCCGTGACCAACCTCGTGACGAACGCGATCAAGTTCAGCCCGGCCGGGAGCACGGTGTGGCTCGTGCTC
Organism: Dehalococcoidia bacterium; assembly: GCA_020634075.1. Classification (GTDB taxonomy): domain Bacteria; phylum Chloroflexota; class Dehalococcoidia; order UBA2979; family UBA2979; genus W-Chloroflexi-9. The sequence goes on from JACKCJ010000010.1 coordinate 72,727, forward strand.
CGGGACGGCGGCGACCGCCTGTTCATCGATGTCGCCGACGCCGGCCCCGGCGTGCCGGCCGAGGAGTACGAGCGCGTCTTCACCCGCTTCTACCGGGCCTCGAACACGCGCGACAAGATCTCCGGCACCGGCCTCGGCCTGCCGATCGTCCGCCAGATCGCGGAGATGCACGGCGGCACCGCCGAGCTCCTGCCGACCGAGCAGGGCGCGTACTTCCGCATTACCCTCCCCGTCGCGTCGCGCGTCGCCTAGTCCTCCCACCCGTCGAGGTCGGTCATGCCATCGCCCATCGGCCGCCGGATCCACGTGATCGGCAACACCTCGTCCGGCAAGAGCACGCTCGGAGCGCAGCTCGCGAGTGCGATCGGCGTGCCGGCCGTCGAGCTTGACGCGCTCAACTGGCTACCGGGCTGGGTCGGCCTCAACGCCACCGACCCGGCGGAGTTCGAGCGGCGCATCGCCGAGGCGACCGCCGGCGACGGCTGGGTGGTCGCCGGTTCGTACTCCAACTTCTCCGAGAAGGTGTTCTGGGACCGCCTTCAAACCGTTGTGTGGCTCGACCTGCCGCTGCACCTCATCCTTCGGCGGGTGATCACGCGGTCGTGGCGCCGGTCGCGGAGGAGGGAGCTGCTCTGGGGCACGAACTACGAGCGCTTCTGGCCGCAGCTGGCGGTCTGGCGGAAAGAGGACTCCCTCGTGTGGTGGGCAGTCACGCAGCAACGACGGAAGCGCCGGTCGATCCTCGCGAAGATGGCCGACCCGCGCTGGGCGCACATCCGCTTCATCCGCCTCACCTCCGAGCGCGAGGTGGATGCCTTCCGAAGCGCCATCGAAGCTGCCTGCCGGACGTCCGCCTGAGCTACCGTCGCCGCGACCCCGGACCGGAGGGTTCCCTGTGCCTCGACGCCTGCGCTTCTCTGCCGCTGCCGCCTATCGCCATCTGCGCGAGGCGGACCCGGTCCTCGCCGCGCTGATCGACGCCCATGGTCCGTACCGGCCCCGCCCGGCGATGGACCACTACGAGTCACTCCTGAGGACGATCCTCTTCCAGCAGCTGAATGGCACCGCCGCCGCGACCATCCGCGACCGCTGGCTCGCCCTCTACGGCGACCGCTACCCGACGCCACCCGAGCTCCTCGCGACGACCGACGAGGCGTTCCGCGGCGCCGGCGTCTCGCGCCAGAAGGCCGGCTACATGCGCGATGTCGCCGAGCACATCCTCGCGGGCGCCCTCGACCTCCCGGCGCTGGAATCGCTCCCGGACGACGAGGTCGTGGGGCAGATCACCGCCGTGAAGGGGCTCGGCGAGTGGTCGGCGCACATGTTCCTGATGTTCCAGCTCGGCCGGCCGGACGTGATGCCAGTGGGAGACTTTGGGGTCCGGAACGGGATGCGCGTCGCATACCGACTACCCGCGATGCCCACCCCCGCCGAGGCGCGGGAGATCGGCGCGAAGTGGGCGCCCTACCGCTCCGTTGGCTCGTGGTACATGTGGCGCGCCGCCGACACGGTGGTGCCGTCCTAGCGCGAATCGCCTTCGCACCGAGGACAACGAGGCACGCTCCTATACTGCCCGAGGGGGCAGAACGGGAGCACACATGCGCATCGTCCTCTTCGGACAGGCTGCCTTTGGCCGGGACGTCCTGAACGCCCTGCTGGAAGCCGGTGAGGAGGTCGTGGGCGTCTCCACTCCGCGAGCGGGGAACCGTCCGGATCCCCTGTTCGAGGCGGCGTCGGAGAAGCGCATCCCCGTCATCGAGACCCCCGCGCTCCGCCAGGACGAGCCGTTCCGGCACTACCTCGACCTGAAGCCCGACCTGCTGGTGTTCGCGTTCGTCACCGACATCGTGCGGAAGCGCGTGCTCGACGCGGCCACGCACGGCGCGATCCAGTACCACCCGTCGCTGCTCCCGGCGCACCGGGGCCGCACGGCGATGAACTGGGCGATCATGTCCGGCGCCGCGAAGACCGGCCTGACGATCTTCTGGGTCGACGAGGGCATCGACACCGGCCCGATCATCCTCACCCGCGAGGTCGAGATCGGCGACGACGACTCGGTCGGCTCGATCTACTTCGACCGCCTCTACCCCATGGGCGTGCAGGCCCTCGTGGACGCGACGCGCATGGTCCGCGAGGGCACCGCGCCGCGCGAGGAGCAGGACGAGTCCCTCGCCACGTACGAGCCGCCCGCGGCGGCCGAGCACGCTCGCCTCGACTGGGGGCAGCACGGTCGCGTGGTGCACAACATCATCCGCGGCTGCGACCCGCAGCCCGGCGCCTGGGCGATGTACCGCGGCTCCGCGGTACGCCTCTTCGGCTCCCACTGGCGTCCCGGCCACCCGGAGCAGCCCCCGGGAACGGTGATCGCTACCGTCGACGGCAGCGTCGAGATCGCCGCGATCGGCGGCTCGATCGTCGTCGACCGCGTCCAGAAGGACGGTGGCTCGAAGACCGGCGCGGCCGACGTTTTGCAGGTCGGTGACATCCTCGAACGTCCGTAACAGCGCTTGTCCTACGCTGGATCGTGACCGCATCGACGTGATGCGGCCGCGCATCGCCGGCCTCGCCGGAGCGTTGGGACAGGAGTCGCCGGGTGATCGTCGGTACGGTGACCGAGCTCAAGACAGAGGAATATCGCGTTGGCCTGACGCCTGAGTCGGCCGCGGCGCTGGTGCACGCCGGCCACCACGTCCTCGTGCAGCGAGGCGCGGGCGAGGGCTCCCACTACTTCGATGACGACTACCTCGAGGCCGGGGCCGAGATCGTCATTGGTGCGGACGAGGTCTGGCAGCGCGCCGACATGGTCGTGAAGGTGAAGGAGCCGCTCGAACCGGAGTTCCCGCGGATGCGGGCCGGCCAGATCGTCTTCACCTACCTGCACCTCGCTGCGACGCCGAAGACGGCGCAGGCGATCATCGACTCCGGCTGCATCGCCATCGCCTTCGAGACCGTGCGCCACCCGGACGGCTCACTGCCACTCCTCGCGCCGATGTCCGAGGTCGCCGGCCGCATGGCCGTCGAGGTCGGTGCGCACTACCTGAAGAAGCCGGGCCACGGGCGCGGACTGCTGCTCGGTGGCGTGCCGGGAGCCCCTCCGGGCCACGTGCTGATCATCGGCTCCGGGAACGTCGGCGCGAATGCGGTGCGAGTCGCCGTCGGCCTCGGGGCGCGCGTGACCGTGGCGTCGATTGCTGCGGACCAGCTTCGCGATCTCGACCGCGAGTACCACGGACGCGTCGAGACCATCCTCTCGTCCCCGAAGACCATCGCCGACCGCATCCGCACGGCCGACCTCGTGATCGGCGCCGTCCTCGTCGAGGGCGAACGCGCGCCGGTGGTGGTGACGCGCGAGATGGTGCGCTCGATGCCACAGGGCTCGGTGATCGTCGACGTCGCGGTGGACCAGGGCGGCTGCATCGAGACGACCCGTCCGACGGACCACGTGACGCCGACCTACATGGACGAAGGCGTCATCCACTACGCCGTGCCGAACATGCCCGGCGCCGTCCCGCGGACATCGTCGCGCGTGCTCTCGGGGCTCACCGTGTCCTACGCGCTGGCGATGGCGAACCTCGGCGTCGAGGACGCGGTGCGACGCAACACGGCGCTCGGTCACGGCGTGAACGTGTGGCGTGGCAAGGTGACCCACCCCGCCGTGGCCGCGGCGCTCGGGCGCGAGTTCGTCCCGCTGGAGCAGGCGATGGCGACCGCGTCGAGCTAGCGCCGGGGCCGCTCAGACCTCGAGCGTGCCGGTCGCGACGAGCACCGAGCGTCCACCGACCCGGACGGGGCCGGGCGCCTGGGGCGTGCCGGAAGCCTCGATGCTGATCCACGAGGGACGCCCCATGCGGTGCCCCTGGAGGTTCACGACGGCGCGCGCCTGCTCCTGCGTCACGAGCCCGTGGCGCAGGAGGTACCCGCCGAGCGGGCCGCACGCGCCACCCGTCGCGGGGTCCTCCATCACGCCGAGCACCGGCGCGAACATGCGGCTGTAGACCGTCGACGCCGGCTCGCCCGCCTCCAGGCTGAACAGGTAGTAGTGCTCCAACCCGAGCTCGGCCTGCGCGCGCCGCATCGCCTCGAGGTCGGGCGCCGCACGGTCGACCGCGGCGCGAGTCCGGATCGGCAGGTACACGAATGGGACGCCGGTCGAAACGACCTCGATCGGCGCATTCTCCGCGAATTCGCCCGCGTCGAGGCCGACCGCCCGCGCGATGAGCTCTCGCGCGGGGCGGTCGTCGAACGTGTCGCCGAACTCGGGTGCGCGCTGCGTCATCCACGCGAACGACAGCGCCTCCCCATCCCACGACAGGTCGACTGGCGTCGGCCCCACACCGAGACCGAACACGAACCGCTCGGCGCCCGGGCGGATGAGGCCCTCCCGCGCCAGCGCGAACGTCGACCCGATCGTGGGGTGACCGGCCATCGGAAGCTCCGCCGCCGGCGTGAAGATCCGCATCCGGATGTCGGTGTCGTCGCGCTCCCGAGGCAGCACGAAGGTCGTCTCCGAGAAGGCCATCTCCTGGGCGATCGTCTGCATCTGCTCGGTCGAGAGCCCGCGAGCGTCCGGCAGCACCGCGAGGGGGTTCCCCTCGAAGCGTGCATCGGTGAAGACGTCGTAGTGCAGGTACCGGTACTCGGGCACGGGAGTCCTCCGGGGTGAGCGTGAAGCGCCGAGGATAGCGCCGGCCGCGCCGAAGTTCTGCGTTCGGGCAGGCGGTGAAACATGCACATACAGGTTGCAGGGGTAGAATCCGCGCACCCTCACCTCTGCGGCAGGGTTGAGGGCCCACGAGGAGGCCCGGCTTGATTCTCCGCCCCATCGCGCGCGCTATCAGCACGCTCCGGGAGCAAGAGCAGCTGCTCATGATCAGCATCTCGACGGTGCTGGTGATGGCCGGCCAGGGCGTGATCTCGCCCGTGCTGCCCCTCTTCGCGAAGAACCTCGGCGTGGGCGCGGCCGTCATCGGCCTGACGCTCTCCTTCTTCGCCCTCGCGCGGCTGATCCTCAACGTCCCGCTGGGCGTCCTCTCCGACCGCTACGGGCGTCGTCTGCTCCTCGTGAGCGGACCGCTGGTGACGGCCGCCGGCATGTACGGCTCAGGCTTCGCCGCCGACATCTACCAGCTCCTCGCATGGCGGTTCCTCGCCGGCGCGGGCTCAGCGATGTACATGACCGGCGCGCAGATCTACCTCGCGGACATCTCTACCCCGGCGACGCGTGCGAGGTTCATCGGGACCAACCAGGGCGCGCTGCTGCTCGGCGTCGCGGTCGGCCCGGCGATCGGCGGCGTGGTCGCGGAGTTCTGGGGCCTCCGCGCGCCGTTCGTCCTCGTCGGCACGATGGCCCTCGTCGCGACCGTGTACGCCTACCTCCGCCTGCCGGAGACGAAGCACCTCCAGCCGCCTCCGCCGCCGAAGCCTGTGCCCGTTCCCGGTGCGAAGAAGGAGCGCCGCGACTGGGTCGTGTTCATCATGTCGAAGGACTTCATGGCGGTGTCCTTCATCACCCTCGCGATCTTCTTCACGCGCACCGCGTCCCGGCAGACGGTGATCCCTCTGATGGCCGTCGACGACCTCGGGTTCTCCGAGGGCTCACTGGGCCTCCTGTTCACCGCGGTCGCGGCGCTCAACACGGTCCTCATCGCGCCGTCCGCGGTCATCGCGGACAAGTGGGGGCGCAAGGCCGCGATCGTCCCGAGCGGCATCTTCGTCGCGCTCTCGCTCGTCCTGATCGGCGTCTCGACCACGACGCTCATCTTCGTGGTCGGCAACCTCGCGCTCGGCATCGCGACGGCGATGGCCGGCCCCGCACCCGCCGCCTACGCCGCCGACATCTCACCCCCACACCTCCGAGGGCTGGGGATGGGGCTCTACCGGTCGTCCGGCGACATCGGGTTCATGGTGGGGCCGCCACTGCTGGGCTGGATCGCCGACAGCACCTCGTACGACTTCGCGCTCTACGTGAACGCCGCGCTCATCGGCATCGCGGCCGTGGTCTTCCTCACCGCTCGCGAGACGCTGGAGCGCCCGAGTACGCCGGCCGAGGCGACCGCCGGGGCATCGCCGGTGCCGGTCGCGTCCGACCGCGTACCGGATCGAGAGCCGAGCAGCGGCGGGTAGTCTCCCGTCGCCTCCGCGCCCCCTGGAGGGTGAGCGCTAGCGCGGGATGTCGGCCCAGCCGAGGGCCTGCGCGACGCGCTGCTCCTCCTCGGCCGGCAGGCGCAGGAACAGCGCCGAAGACTCGACGAGCACGCTGCCATCCGGCCCGGCGATCGCTGCTTCGACCTGGATGCGGCGTCCGCGTTCCTCGGTCACGACCGCATGCACGGTGAGCTCGGCGTCAGCGTCCACGCGCTGGCGGTAGCGCGTCTCCATCTTCGCGGTGACGCCCAGGGCGCGGGACTTCGCCCACATCGCCCACGCCATCGCCTCGTCCATGAGGGTCGAGAGGATGCCGCCGTGGAGGACGCCCGGAAACCCCTGGTCGGCGGGACGAGGCGTGTAGCGACAGATGATTGAGCCCTCGGGCCCATCCGGGTCGCGCTCGAAGCGCATGTGCAGGCCGTGCTCGTTGCGGTCGCCGCAGGCGAAGCAGATCTGGTCGTAGTGACGGGGATCGAAGGCGTCGGAAGTCATCGAGAGCAGGCTACCCGTGCCGGACGGTGGCCGTTCCCGTCAGGAGCGTCTCGCCACGGTCGTCCGTGCAGGTGACGTCGTACGTCGCGACGCCGTCCGCGTCCTTCTTGAGCTCGGCGCGGGCGGTCGCCGTGAACGGGGTGAGGCCGGGCGTGCGCCAGCGGACCTTCACCGTGCCGGTCTCCGCCCACGTCACACCGAAGGCCGAGGTCATCGCCTCCGAGACAAGCCCGAGCACGATCATGCCGTGCGCCACCGGCTGGCCGAACGGCCCGGCGTACGCCTCCGGCGTCTCGCGATGGATCGGGTTCGGATCGCCCGCCGCGACGGCGTAGCGGTCGACGCGAGGCTGATCGATGAGGCGGCTCACCTCGAAGCTCGTGGGGACGGTCACGCCGTGACTCCGTCCGGGAGCGCCATCACCGAGATCTTCATCGAGGAGACCGGGGCGTCGTCCGCGTCGGTGACCTCCGCTTCGAAGGCGATCATGATCGCGCCCCGGCGCTCGGACAGCGTGCTCACGCGCATCTCGAGGGTGAGCGGCTCGCCAATCCGCGCGGCGCGGTGCGACTCGTGCTCCTGGCCCGTGTGCATCACGCCCTTCGGGATCGCCACCGTCGAGAGCAGCGTCGCGATCGCGACGGTGTCGAGGAAGATCGGCGGGACCAGCTCGCGCCACGTCTCGGACGATTCGCCGGTGGACTCGAGGTACGCCTCGACTTCGTCGGACGTGATGGCGAGCGGGAGACGCGCGAAAGCCTGACCCTTCTGGAGGTCAGTGAAGTCCAGGGTGTGGGTCATTCGCCCCCGCTGCCAGCGATCGAGGTGGACAGCGCATCCTCCGCGAGGTGCTCGCGCCCCCAGGCGGCGAGCGGCGAGAGCGCCGACGCCAGTTCGCGTCCGCGCTCCGTCAGCTCGTACTCCACCCACGGCGGGTTCTCGGAGACGATCTCCCGGCGCACGATGTCGAGGTCCTCGAGGTCCTTGAGGCGATCGCGGAGGGTCCGCGAGTTGCAGCCGCCGACGCTGGCCGAGAGGTCGTTGAAGCGCCGCTTGCCGGACTGCAGTTCGTACACGATGCGCGGAACCCACTTCTGTCCGAGCAGCGCGAGCGTCGCTCGCACCGGGCAGTAGCGTCCGTCGACGGTCAGCGTGAGCTTTTCTTCCATCGTCCGTCGTCCGCCTCGGCCGCGTTCCTCGCGAGAGGCGCGCGGATACGGGTGGGTTCAGGCGCTTAACGTAGCGCGACGCCCGACGGCGTGCCAGCCATCGGGCGTCGCGAGAGGTTATCGGGCGGTGTGCCGAGGTGGCGTTGAACGCCGGCTCGAGGCACCGCGAGCAGGTCCTAGGCGATGTGCTTCTCGACCTCGGAGTGGTCGCGGGCGTTCGGGATCTCGTTGTGGATCGCGTAGGCGACCTTGCCCTCGCGGTCGATCACGAAGGTGGCGCGCTCGGCGGCGCCCACGGCCTCGTTCCACACGCCGTACTTCTTCGCCGCGTCACCCTTGAGGTCCGCCAGCAGCGAGTGGGTCAGGCCCTCGCGCTCCTTGAAGACGGCCTGGACGAAGCGGCTGTCGCGGCTGATGCCGTAGACCTTGGCGCCCTTCGCCATCCAGCTCGAGTAGTCGTCACGAATGCCGCACATCTCCGCCGTGCAGATGCCGGAGAAGGCGAACGGGAAGAAGACGAGCACCACGGGCGTCCCGCGAAGCTCCGAGAGCGTCACCTTCTCGTTGTTCTCGTCAACGAGGGTGAAATCCGGTGCTTCCTGGCCGACTTCGATTGCCACGGTCATTCCTTCCGTACGCGATGCGTTCATTGAGATGTTGGGAGGGCGGTGTTTGGTTCCGCCAGTAGCGAGTGTATCAACACACGCAGGACGGCCCGGACTGAGTCCGGGCCGTCCTCGGGCGTCAGAGCCTGACCGCGACTAGGGCGTCGGGGTCGGCGTGGCGGTTCCGCTCGTGCCGGCGTCCGTCTGGACGTCGATCACGAGGCGCGTCGGGCTCGAGAGCTCGGACACCTGGAACCCGGCCATCGAGTCGATGCCGAACACCCAGGTCGAGTTGCCCTCGAAGGCGCACGACTGGTCGACGCCCTGGATGCTCTGCACCTGGCCGAGGTCCGGCTCGGTGGCGAACTGCTGGCCCGTGTTCGGGTCGTACGAGTACGTGCCCGGCAGGTTGATGACGAGCATCGCCTGGCCGTTCACGGTCACCGGCGCCCCGGAGCCACAGGCGGTGGGGGCGTCCTCGTACTGGATCGAGTACGCCGGCACGCCGCTGGCGAGGGCGGGCCCGCCGTCCAGCGTCGTTCCGAACTGGAACACGATGCGCTCGTAGCCCACGTGCTCTCCGACGCTGACGTTCTGGAGCACGCCCGCGCCCGTGCGGGCGGTCTCATCGATCGGGTCGGTCGAGTAGCCGGTCGGCGTCGCGGTCCCCGTCGGGGTCGCGGTGCCGGTCGGGGTCGCCGTGCCGGTCGGCGTCGCGGTGCTCGACGGCGTCGGGGTCGGCGTCGCCGTGCCGCCACCGATGCAGTTCGTCAGCAGGATGGTGTTGGCGGCGATCATGCCGGTCTGCGAGCTGTCGCTCGCGAAGAAGCGCGCGTTGACGAACGACGGCGAGTTGAAGCCGTAGATGTACCACTCGCCATCGACGGCCTTCGCCAGCGTCTGCGCGGAGCAGCCCTGGGCCTGCAGCGCGGCGCGGACGGCGGTCGTGCTCGACTGCGCGGTCACGGTGAACAGCGCGAAGCCAGAGGTGGGGATATCGCCCGAGACGATCGAGGTCGGCTCGGTGCCGCCACGCGCGGTCGCGCCGCTCGGGAGCGAGGCACCGGCGACGGCGGACGTCGCGATCCCGCTCTCGCCGAGGCGGACGGAGGACTGCGCGTCGGTGTGGTAACGCTGGACCGTGCCGCCGGCGACGACCCAGACGACGAACCCATCGACCAGCGCCTGCGTGCAGGCCTCGCCGGTCGCCGGGACGCCGAGGCACCCGTCATTCCACGTGACCGCCTCGGTACGCAGGACCTCCACGTTCGCCTCGGGCACACTGGCCTGAGTTGCCGCGGCCGCGATCACTGCTGTCCTGACGGAGTCGGGGAGTTCGGTCGGCGTGGCCTCCTGCGCCCGGACCATGGGCACGAGGAGCAGCGCGAGCACTCCCACGATCGCCGCCGCCAACGCCGCTCGGCGCGCGGGGGCGAGCGCAAGTGATGCCATTTCGTCGCCTCTTTCTGTATGTGTGTGTTACCCCACTCCCCGGCACGTTATGTGCCTGTTCCTCCTCTTCTCGATGCGAATCCGTCGGAGGAAGTTGCAGGGTTCTAACGATCCAACCGTTGCGTTATGTCCAGCCATAGCCGGATGGGTAGACGGACAGGATCGGGCGAAGAATCGCGGGAGACCGGAGGAGTGTCGAGGCGAGGCGCAGGGCGTCGCTAGAGGAACGACGAATCGCCGACGAGCGGTCCCTCACGCATCGGTTCACGGAGCAGCGTGCGGAGGTAGCGGTCGATCGCCTCGGCCGCTCGATGCGAGTCGGCAAGGGCCGTGACCACGAGGTCCGCGCCATTCACATCGTCGCCCCCGGCGAAGACGCCGGTCAGGTTCGTCTGCATCGTCTCGGGATCGACCACGAGCCGGTCCCAGCGGTCGCGCGTGACCGAAGGCACCGCGACGCCCCACTCGGGGTCCACGTTGTAGCCGATCGCGGTGACGACGATCTCAGCGGCGATGTCGAACTCGGAGCCCTCGACGGGATGCGGGCGGCGGCGGCCGGTGTCGTCCGCGTCGCCGAGCTCCATGCGCACGCAGCGCAGCCCGGACACGTGGCCCTCGGCATCGTGCAGCACTTCGATCGGGCTGGCGAGGTACTCGAAGCGCACACCCTCCTCGACGGCGTGCGTGCGCTCCTCGATGCGCCCCTGCATCTCCGCCTCGGTGCGGCGGTAGACCAGCGTGACCTCCTCGGCGCCCAGGCGCCGGGCCGAGCGGACGCAGTCCATCGAGGTGTCCCCACCACCGACGACGACGACGCGCTTCGGCGAACCCAGCGAGGTGCGCAGCGATTCCGGCAGCTCCTCCGGCGGGAGGTTGGAGCGGACGAGGAACTCGGTCGCGGTGATGACGCCGTCGGCATCCTCGCCCGGGATCCCGAGCCGAGCGCCCTCGGACGCCCCGATGGCGACGAAGACCGCGTCCGCGCTGGCCCGGAGGTCGTCCCACGACAGGTCGACGCCGATGCGCATGTTCGTGCGCACCTCGACGCCCAGCGTGGAGAGCTCCTCGAACTTGCGGGCGACGGCCGGCTTGTTCAGCTTGAAGTCGGGGATGCCGTACCGGAGCACGCCGCCCGGCTCCGGCCACGCTTCGTAGATCGTGACGCTGTGCCCCAGCCGCGCGAGCCGCTCGGCGGCGCCGATGCCGGCCGGTCCGCTTCCGACGATGGCGACGCTGCGCCCCGTGGGAGCGGCCGGAGGCGGATGCTGCGGTCCACCGTTCGCGCGTTGCCACTCCGTGGTGAACGTCTCGAGCTTCCCGATGGCGACGGGCAGCGCGTTCTTCCCGACGACGCAGTGGCCCTCGCAGAGCCGCTCCTGCGGACAGAGGCGGCCACACATCTCGGGGAGCTCGCTCGTCTCACGGAAGACGTTGGCGGCGCCATTGAAGTCGCCCTGCTCCAGGAGCCAGAGCGCGCCAGGGATGTCGTTGTGGACGGGACACGCCTTCTGACACGGCGCGGCCGGACACTGGATGCAGCGCTCGGCCTCGATGCGCGCCGTGGAGACATCGAAGAGGTGGTAGACCTCGTCCCAGTTCTGGGTGCGCTCGGCGGCGGGCTGCTTGTCGGGCCGGTGCGGCGGGATCTTGAACCGCGCCTTGCGGTCGACCTGCGGGCGCTCGGGCGCAGCCTCGGAAGAGGATCCCTGGGGGGTCATCTCGTCGGGCATGGGTGCGAGGCCGTCCTGAGCGCTACTCGTCGTCGCCTCAGCGTAGCGTAGCGACTGTTAAGGATGGTCGTCGGACGAACCCCTAGCGGGCGCCGTCACGTCCCCGATCGATGACGACGAACGAGCCGGAGCCCATGCCGACCAGCGTGCCTTCCGCGTCGAGACAGTCGACCGTGCAGTGCCAGCCCGTGCGCCCTCGGCGCATCACGCGGCCGACGCAGCGCAACGTCCGCCCGCTGATCGGGCGCATCCAGCGGAAGTCCATCTGGGTGGTGATCACCCGCTCGTGCGGCTCGATGAGCGTCCGCGCGGCAGCTCCCATCGCGGTGTCCGCCACCAGCGTCCACACCCCGCCGTGGAGGACCCCATCGGCGTTCAGGAGCACGTCGTCGATGCGGAGTTCGACCTCGGCCCAGCCCTCGCCACCGTCGACGATGTCGAAGCCCACGTAGTCGTAGATCGGCGACTTCAGCGCCCGGGGCAGCTCGAGCCAGTCCTTCTCGACGGTCTCGGGGTCGGGCGTGCTGGGATCCGCATCGGATGACATGCGCGCATCCTAGCGGCGGGCGATGCGCGTTGGGAGCGTGAGCCTACGCGGCGGCCGGAGCGTCGGGAGCCACCACGGTGCGCCCTCGCCAGCGCTGCCAGCCGAGGGCCGCGACGAACAGCACGCAACCCGTGAGGACGATCGCGGGGCTCGTCGCGACACTCGCGTGGAACGAGAGCTGCAACCCGACGATCGACGAGGTCAGCGCGATCGCGACGCCGAGCAGCATGATCTGCTGGAGCCGCGTCACGAGCAGCGACGCCGTGGCCGCCGGGATGATGAGCATCGCGTTCACGAGCACGATCCCGATCGCCTTCAGCGCGACCACCACCGCGACGGCGACCAGCGCCACCAGGGCGTACTCGAACGCCCGGGCCGGGAGCCCGACGGTGCGCGCCATCTGCGGGTCGTACGCGACGAACAGCAGTTCGCGGTAGAACGCGACGACGAACAGCAACACCCCCACGCCGAGGATGAGCGCCCCAACGATGTCCGAGTTCGACACGCCGAGGATGTCGCCGAAGACAAACGAGAAGAGGTCCGGCGTGTAACTCGTGCGCGTCGAGAGGACGAGGATGCCGATGGAGAACATCGCGACGAAGAGGATGCCGATCGCCGTGTCGTAGGAGACGCGCGCCCGCTCCCGCGTCCAGCCGATGCCGAGCGCGGTCAGCACCGCGGCCGCGAGTGCTCCCGCCGAGACGTTCATCCCCGCGACGAATGCGACGGAGACGCCGGCCAGCGTCGAATGCGCCAGGGCGTCACCGGCGAACGCCAGCCCCTTGTGGACCACGAACGCACCGACCACGCCGCCGACGATGCTCACCACGATCAGCACGAGCAGCGCCCGGCGCATGAACTCGAACTCGTACGGCCCAAGCACCCAGTCGACGAGTGGCGACATCAGTCGTGCTCCCCGGCGGCGGCCACGGCCGCGATCGCGGACGCGGCGTCCGGGATCGTGAGCAGGTGGCGCTGGAAGGTCTCGGTGAGGACCTCTGCCGTGAGGACCTCGGCGGACGGCCCCGCGGCGATCACCCGGTGGTTCAGGCAGATCGCCTCGTCGCAGGAGTTGGCGACACAGGTCAGGTCGTGCGTCGCGATGAGGATGGCCCGTCCCTCGTGCGCGAGCTCGTCGAGGATCCGGACGAGGTCGTGCTGCACGCCGGCGTCGAGGCCGGCGAACGGCTCGTCCAGCAGCAGGAGCCGCGCGCCCCGGGCGATCGCCCGGGCCATCAGCACCCGACGGCGCTGGCCGCCGGAGAGCTGCCCCACCTGTCGGTGCGCCATCTTCGCGAGTTGCACGCGCTCAAGCGCGTCCATGGCGGCGGCGTGGTCGGCCTTCGACCAGCGGCCGAACGGACGCACGCGGTGATACCGGCCCATCAGGACGACATCCAGGACGGTCGCCGGGAACTCCCAGTCGACCTCCTCGATCTGCGGCATGTACGCGATGTCCTCGCGTGCGCGTTCCACGGGACGCCCGAATGCGAGCACCTCGCCGCGCTGGGGGCGGATGAGGCCCAGCATCGACTTGAACAGCGTGGACTTCCCGGCGCCGTTCGGCCCGATCAGCCCCACGAGTTCGCCGACGGGAACGCGGAGGTTCACGCCCTGGATCGCGGGCGGGAACCCCGGGTAGCCGGCGGAGAGGTCGCGCACGACGAGGGCGAAGCCCTCGTGTTCGTGCTCGGGAGCGAGCGGCTCGCGAGCGGGAACGTGCGCGTGGACGGCGTCGACCATCGGTGCTCCCTCTTCGGGAGCGACCGCCCCCGGAGCCCGTAGGGTAGTCGTCCGCCGCCCGAGCGCGAGGGGCTTCATCGCGCTAGCCGGCCAGGCCGTCGACGAGGGCCTGGGCATTCGCGCGCATCATCTCGGCGTACGTCGGGGTGTCGTCGCCAAGGGTGCTGTGGAGCGCGAGGACGCGGACGCCGGTCTCCTGGGCGATCAGATCCAGCGACTGGGCGCTGAACTGCGGCTCCTTGTAGACCGCGCCCACGCCCAGCGAACGCACCTCGTCCACGATCGCGGCGATCGCCTGTGCGCTCGTCTCCTGGTTCGGGTTCGCCGGCGCCACCGCCGCCGCCACCTCGAAGCCGTACTCGTGGGCGAGGTACTCGTACGCGTCGTGGAAGACCACGATCTTGCGCGCCTCCGCCGGGATCGCTTCGAGCGTTGACCGCACCTCGGCGTCGAGCGCCTGCAGCTCAGCGATGAACTCCTCCGCCCGCGACTGGTAGCCCTCCGCGTGATCAGGGTCCGCGGCGGCGAGACCGTCACGGATGTTCTCGACGTACCGAACGGCGTTGGGCACGGAGAGCCAGAAGTGCGGATCGCCCGGCGCGGTGACGAGGTCATCGGCCGCGTGCTGCTCGTCCGCGTGGTCCGCGTCCTCGCCCTCGTGGTCGTGACCGCCCTCGAGCGCATCGAGGCCGGCGGAGGCAACGACGATCGGGACGCCGTCGCCGGCGTTCTCCTCCACGATGCTCAGGAGCGACTCCTCCAGGTTGTGGCCGTTCACCACGAGCACGTCCGCCTCCGCGACGTCGCGGGCGGCGCCTGTCGAGGGCTGCCACGAATGCAGATCGACGCCACGCGGGATCAGCGCGCTGACGCTCGCGTCTTCACCGGCGACGCGCCCAGCGAACTCCGCGAGGAGCGGCGTGGTGGTCACCACGCTGATGCCGTCTCCCCCGGCGTCCTCCTGCCCGGAGGAGCCGCAGGCGCTTCCGAGCAGGAGGACTACCCCGAGGGACACGAGGGCTGAAGTGCGGATGAACGTGGAACGCATGATGACCTGCCGACCAGATACTGACACTGAGTCTCGATTGCGACAGGACTGTATCGAGACTCAGTTTCATTTGCAAGCCGCCGACCGATCGGGAATGCGACACAGGGGTCGGACCGAACACGCCTGCTGGGAGCTAGTTGGACGCGGCTCGACAGGCGGCGCAGCGGCCGTAGAGCTCGAGGCGGTGCGCCTCGACCGAGAAGCCCGTCGCTTCTTCCACCTCGCGAAGGACCGACTCGAGGGCGGGCGACGAGAAGTCCTCGACCGATCCGCACTCGACGCAGAGTGCGTGGTGGTGGTGCTCCTCGGGGGCCAGGCGGTAGGCGAGCGTGCCGTCGTCGAGCACGACCTGGCACACGACACCGAGGTCCTGGAGCAGCCGCAGCGTTCGGAAGACGGTGGCACGCCCCACCTCGGGCGCCGCGCCGACGACGGCATCGGCCGAGAAGTGATCGCCCAGCGAGGCCATGACCTCGAGCAGGTTCCGGCGGGGCGCGGTGAGGCGATACCCACGGCGTGAGAGCAGCCGTTCGATGGCGTCCGGGCTGACCTGGCTCATTCGATGTCTCGGGTGCGGGCGCGGAGTGGTCTCTCCATCGTCCCGAGCGCTCCATGCCCTGTCAACGAAACCCCGACGCCCGAGCCGTGCGAGTGGCGTGCTTGGAGCAACCGGCGACAATGTCTCCGTGACGAACAAGCACTGGCGGATCCTGCTCTGGGCGAGCATGCTCCTGTTCACCGCATGGGTCGTGTGGAGCGCCCGGATCGCGCTGCTCCCCTTCGCGTTCGGTGCGGTCGTCGCGTACGCCCTCTCGCCCGTCGTCGACCGGCTCGCCAGCCTGATCCCGGCTCGGACGCGCACGCACGACGTGCTGCGCCGCGGCGCGGTCGTGCTGGTGATCTACCTCGTCTTCTTCGGCGCGCTCGGCGGCATCGGCGTCGCAATCGTCCCGACCGCCGTCGATCAGGCCTCGCAGTTCATCGACAACCTGCCGGACATCGTGGACGAGGCGAGGATCCAGCTCACCGACTGGGCAGACCGCTACCGCGCGAGCGTCCCGAACGACCTGCGCGACCAGATCGACAGCACGATCGCCGACATCGGCAACTCGTCGACGCAGATCGCCGGCGACATCCTCACCGGCACGTTCGGATCACTGACGTCCGCGATCGGGCTCGTCTCCGGGTTCCTGATCATCCCGTTCTGGCTCTTCTACGCCCTGCGCGACCGCCACTTCATCGAGCGCAACTTCATGCGCGCGGTGCCCGAGGGCTTCCACGACGACGTGATGCACGTCGCGCGGATCTCGGACAGCCTCCTCGGGCGGTACATCCGCGCTCAGTTGCTGCTCGGGCTCGTCGTCGGCACGGCCGTCGGGGTGTCGTTGACGTTCCTCGGCGTGCAGTTCTCGGTCGGTCTCGGCCTGTGGGCCGGGATCACCGAGATGATCCCGGTGCTGGGGCCGTGGCTGGGCGGCATCCCGGGCGTGATCATCGTGCTCGCGACCCAGCCGGACCTCCTGTTCCCCGTCATGTTCGTGTACTTCATCGTCCAGCAGCTCGAGAACAACCTGCTCGTCCCTCGCATCCAGGGCGACGCCGTGGACATCCACCCGGCGATGGTGATCATGCTGCTGGTCGTCTTCGGCGCGGTGTGGGGCCTCATCGGCATGATCGTCGCGGTGCCGTTCACGGCGATCGTCCGCGAGCTCTTCTGGTACGCCGACCGCCGCCTGCGTGGCGCGACCCCGGACGCGGCCTT
>JACKCJ010000011.1 GCA_020634075.1 Dehalococcoidia bacterium
TGTTTCGAAGCACCGCGAATGCATCAGTGACGAGGCTCATGACGTAGGCGGAAGCATACGTCAGATGGCGGAGGTATGGAGCGACACTCCGAGCCAGACTTCCGGTGCACTCAATGGAGGTTCGACGATGTCTGGTGCCCACTGCCGTCTGCTTACTGCCGAAACCATGAACCTGATGGCCAGCGAAGACCTGGGTGAGAAGCTGCGCGAGCTCACGGGCCGCCAGTACACCCACGCCGAGGTCGCCGAGCTCCTCGGCGCGTACCACGCGCCGGAGACCGCCGAGACCATGCAGGGCGAGTACGAGGTCATGCCGACCCTGCTCCCGTACCTGCTCGTCGAGTCGTGGCGTCTCGCCAACGAGTCCGGCAAGACGTGGGAGTTCACCTCGCTCCAGCCGGATCGCCCGATCGAGTTCGCCCGCAACCGCAAGGTGCGGTTCGTGGTGGACGTCGACGAGAACGGCGTGAGCTTCGGCGTCGCGCACGTCCACGGCTACAAGGCCGACTGGTACCAGCCCGAGGGTCAGCCAGCTGCCGCCGAAGGCTGACCCACGGAGCGCCGGCCCGTCGTTGCCCCTCAGGAGGCGAGCCGGCCGCTCGAGCTCGCCGAGGCGACTGCCCCCGCAGTCGCCTCGGCATCTCGGTTGCCGCCGCGCGTAGGCAACCCTGGAGTCGAGAAGGTCACTGCGATGCACACCGAACCGGCCACGACGTCCCTCTGCGAAACCGCCGCCGGCCCGATCCGCGCCTTCCGCGCGCCGATGGGGACCGGATCGATCGAGGTCCTCGCCTGGCTCGAGGGCCGCGAGCTCGTCGTGAAGGAGCTGTCGAGCCTCGTGCGGCCGGCACGTGGCGAGCGACGCCTGCCGATCGACGCCATCCGGGACATCGAGCTGACCCCGTGCGCGGAGGAACAGCTGCTCACGCTCTCCAGCGGCGGCGTCACCGTCCGTCTGCAGGGGCCGCAGGCGGTGATGCAGGGCTTCGTCCGGGAACTCGCCCAGATGGCCGACATCGAGGCGCTCGAGGCCTCCCCGGTGCGCTCCGGCATCGTCGGCCGCGTGGTGAGCTGGCTGCATGGCCAGTAAGCCCGACCGCTCGTCTTCAGACGAATTGATCCGAGGCATCTCGCAGGCGATCGAGGCGATCGATGTCGCGGCGTCCGCCTTCTGTTCCTCGGAGCAGGGCGTCGTCTTCCTCGATCCCGACGAGGACCCCTCCGCCATGGCGATCGCGATCGGCGAGGCCGAGCGGACGCGTGAGCGCGCGCTCACGGTGCTCTGGGCGCTCGATCGGTCCTGGCTGGCGTGGCACTGGCCCGCCGAGGGCGCTCCGCCGCTGCTTGGCTTCATGATCTCTGACGACCGCGGCGACGACCTCTAGGCTCCGCAGCCTCTGGGGCCGACCGCTCCTGGTCGCGCGCCTCGGCGCGCACCGTCGTACCGTGCCACTCACGAAGACCGCGCCAGCGAGCGAGGCCGGTGCTGCCCATGGCCGCGCCGGAATCCGGAGGACGGCATGAGCGACGTCGTACGCATCGAGGACCGTGGCCACGTCCGGGTCATCCGGCTGAACCGCCCGGAGAAGAAGAACGCCCTCTCCACCGAGCTCGCCTGGGCGATCGTCCACGCCGTCGAGGACGCGGCGCACGAGGAGAACGTCTGGGTCATCGGCATCACGGGGACCGCGGACGCGTTCTGCTCCGGCCTCGACCTCACCCCGGAGCCTCGGACCGAGTCGTACACGGGGCTGAACCCGCAGGACGAGTACCTCGATGAGCTCGGGTGGGTCAGCCGCTTCCCGATGGTGCTGCGCCAGGAGTGCGACAAGCCGATCGTCGCCGGCATCAACGGCGTCGCCGTCGGTGCCGGACTCGGGCTGGCGATGGCGTGTGACCTCAAGATCATGACGCGCAGCGCGCGGCTGATCGCCGGCTACCCGCGCATCGGAGGCTCGCCGGACGGCGGCCTCTCGTGGACGCTGCTCCAGGCGATGGGGTACGAGCAGGCCCTCCGTTTCCTCCTCGAGAACCGCACCGTCATGGCCGAGGAGGCCCACGCGCTCGGCATGGTCGGCGAGGTCGTCGACGACGACCGCTTCGCCGCGCGGTTCGACGAGTACTGCGACAGCCTGACGAAGCTCTCGCCGATCACTGCTCGGCTCTCGAAGCGCGTGGTGCGACGCGCGGCGCAGCTCCCCGACATGGAGGGGCACATGCGCTACGAGCTGCTGAGCATCGGGCGCGCGTTCGGGAGCAACGACGGCAAGGAGGCGCGTCGCGCCTTCCTCGAGGGCCGCGCCCCGGAGTTCAAGGGCAGCTAGCCGGCGCCGCGACGCCCACTCGTGACGGCGCCGCAATCGCCGCGCTGTCTGAGGGCTGCCTGAGGGCTGTCGGTGCGTTGTCGGTTCGCAGCGCCCGCGCAGCCGTCGCGTCCTGCGGAGTTCATCGGCACGGCATGCCGCCGAAATCTCCTCGCGCCAACGTGCGGGCGTCACCTTCCGACGTCCGCGCGCTCCGCGCGTAGAGAGATACGCATGCCCACCCGGTTCGACCTCACCACGGCGAGCCTCGCCGATATCAACGCGGCGTTCGACGCCGGCGCCCTCACCTCCGAGCGCCTCGTCCAGATGTACCTCGACCGCATCGAGGCGTACGACCACGCCGGCCCGCAACTGAACGCCGTGCTCGCGCTCAATGGCGGCGCACTGGCCACCGCCCGAGCCCTCGACGCCGAGCGCCAGGCGCAGGGGCCCCGGTCCCCGCTCCACGGCATTCCCGTCCTCGTGAAGGACGTGTTCGACACGGCCGAGATGCCGACGACCGGTGGCTACACGCCGCTCGAGGGCGTCACGCCGGCGCTCGACTCGACCATCGTGAAGAAGCTCCGCGACGCCGGCGCGATCATGCTCGCGAAGGTGAACCTCAGCGACTGGTACGGCGCCCCCGACACGATGGCGAGCAGCACGCTCGGCGGCTCGACGCTCAACCCGTTCTGCCTCGACCGCACCCCCGGCTGGTCCAGCGCCGGGACGGGCGCCGGTCTCGCCGCGCACTTCGGGACGGTGGGGCTCGGGAGCGAGACTGGATTCTCGATCCGCACACCCAGCAGCGACAGCAACCTCTTCGGGCTCTCGACCACCTCGGGCCTCATCAGTCGCGCCGGGCAGATGTGGAGCTACATCACCGGCGAGCGTGGCGGGCCGATGGCGCACACCGTCTACGACCTCGCCGCGACGCTCGACGTCATCGCGGGCTTCGACAGCGCCGACCTCTGGACGGCGAACAGCCTCGGCAAGATGCCGCTGAAGTCGTACGTCTCGTTCCTCGACGCGGACGGCCTCGCCGGTGCTCGCGTGGGCGTGCTGAAGGAGGCGTGGGACTTCACGCCGATCGACCCCGCGGTGATCGACCTCGCGAAGCGCGCGATCAAGGTGTTCGCGGACAACGGGGCATTCGTCTTCGACCCGGTCGCCCTCGACATCGACCTGCCCGCTTACCTCGACGCGAACCTCTTCCCGAGCTTCCACGAGCGGATCCACGCCATCAACCAGTACCTGTCGCGGCAGGCGTCCGACTACCCGTTCAAGGACGCGAAGGAGCTGCTCCTCGACCCCGAGGTGCCGATCCGCGACCAGGACCGCCAGGCGATCGAGCACCCGATCGACCTCGACCGCGACGTGCGCTTCCGCGCCACCCTCGAGGGCCGCACGCGGCTCCGCGAGGCAGTCGTGGGGCTCATGGACCGCTGGGGGCTGGATGCGCTGATCTACCCGCACAAGCTGCATGGCCCGCTGAAGATCGGCCACAAGGACGATCCGGAGCGGCAGTACCGCCCCAACCAGATGAGCCCGGTCACCGGACTCCCCGCCCTCATCGCTCCGATGGGATTCACCGAGGAAGGCCTCCCCGTCGGCCTCGAGATCCTCGGACGGCCGTGGTCCGAGCCGACGCTCATCAAGCTCGCGAGCGGGTTCGAGGCGGTGACGGACAACCGGCGCGTCCCGGAGTCCACCCCGCCGCTGCCGGGCGAGTCGTTCGAGTACTAGACGCTCCCGAGGAGCCATCGGACGGGATGGGGCGCCCTGGCGCTTCATTCCGTCGCTCCGCGCCGGTGCTGCTACCATCCGCCCGCTTCGCCCTCCGCACTCGAACGGTGTAGGGGGCGACGCGAGGGGCAGCCGGCCGATCAGTGCCACCCCTCTCGACTCACCAGACTGAGAGGACTCCGTCGATGGATATCGGCACCGGACTGACCGCGACTGACCTGACGACCGTGCCCGAGCGCGCGCGGCAGCTCGAGGACCTCGGCTACGACGCTGCCTCCACGGGCGAGACCCAGCACGACCCGTTCTTCCCGCTGCTCCTCGGCATGGAGCACACGCAGCGGATGCGCTTCAGCTCGCTCGCGATCGCGTTCCCGCGCTCGCCGTACGTCACGGCGAACATGGCGTGGGACCTCTCGAAGTTCTCGGGTGGGCGCTTCGTCCTCGGCCTGGGGACGCAGGTGAAGGGCCACAACGAGCGCCGGTTCTCGGTGCCGTGGGTCGCGCCGGGCCCGCGCATCCGCGACTACGTGAACATGATCCGTGCGGTCTGGGACTCCTGGCAGAACGGGACGAAGCCGGACTTCGAGAGCGACCACTACCAGTACAAGCTCACCAGCCCGTTCTTCAACCCCGGCCCGATCGAGCACCCGGACATCCCGATCGTGATCGCGGCCGTGAACCCGTTCAACGCGCGTCTCGCCGGCGAGGTCTGCGACGGCATCGCCATCCACGGCTTCAGCACGTTCCAGTACATCCGCGAGGTGCTCATCCCGGCCGTCCACGAGGGCGCGCGTCGCGCGGGCAAGGACCCGAAGGACCTCCAGATCCGCGGCGGCGGCTTCATCGTGACCGGGCGCAACGAGGAAGAGGTGGCGCAGGCGAAGGAACGCAGCCGCCGCCAGATCTCGTTCTACGCCTCGACGCGCTCCTACGGGAACGTCATGAAGCTCCACGGCTGGGCGGACGAGGCCGCGCAGCTCCACCGTCTCTCGGTCGAGGGCAAGTGGGACGACATGGTCGGCCTCGTGACGGACGAGATGATGGAGGAGTTCTGCGTCATCGGGACGTGGGACGAGCTGCCGGCGAAGATGCGCGAGAAGTACGCGGGCATCAACACCCAGATCAGCTTCTCCGCGGGCGAGCCGAAGAACCCCGACGAGGCCGACCAGATCCGCGAGATCATCGCCGAGCTCAAGACCATCCCGACGGTCGGCGAGGTCTAAGCTCGGGCTCCGCAGGGTTCAGCGATTCAACAGCGGGCGCCGTTCGGCGCCCGCTGTTCGTTGTCCCGTCGCCTAGCGAGCCGCGAAGCGGTTCCACGTCGGCGTGATCAGGATCTCGTTGAGGGTCACGTGTGGCGGCTGCTGCGCGACGTAGAGGATGAGGTCGCCGAGGTCCTCGGACTGCAGCATGCGCGCCTTGTCCTCGTCGGACACGGGAACCGGTCGCTGGTCCAGGATCGGCGTCGCGACCTCGCCGGGGCAGATCGCCGTCGCGCGGATGCCGTTGTTGCGCTCCTCCACGAGGAGGCTCGCCGTCATCGCGTTGAGAGCGTGCTTCGCCGCCCCGTACGCCGGCCCGGTCAACGGACTGACGTTCTTCCCGGCCATCGACGAGATGTTGATGATGAGCCCACCACCCTGCCGCCGCATGACGGGGACCACGGCCGCGCAGCAGTAGAACGCGCCGTCGAGGTCGATCCCGATGACCTGGTCCCAGAGCGACGGCGTCACGTCTGGCCAGTTCCGCTTCGGGACGTTGATCCCCGCGCTGAATACGCCGATGTCGATGCGCCCGAACCGCTCGACGATCCTCGCGGCGACGGCCTCCACGTCGGCGTTCCGCGAGACATCCAGCGGCTCGACGACCGCCTCGCCGCCGGCCGCCTCGATGCGAGCGCGCACCGCTTCGAGCGGCTCGGCCCGGCGCCCGGACAGCACGACGCGACACCCGGCTTCGGCGAGCTTCACCGCTCCGGCCTCGCCGATCCCGGTTCCGGCCCCCGTCACCCATGCGACCTGTCCCTTGATGTCGTGCATCGATCGTCCCTCCTTGCCGCCCGCGGCTGAGGGGACTCTAGCGCGACCGGCACGCGGTGCAGCCGCTCCCGGGACGCGCTCCCGACCAGCCGATAGGATGAGGTACCGCGTATCCCTGTCTGCTGCTGGAGGTGTCGATGCCCGGCCTGTTCGATCCGCTGCGCATCCGTGGCGTGGAGTTCCGCAATCGTGCGTGGATGTCGCCGATGTGCCAGTACTCGGCCGACGACGGCGTCCCCAACGACTGGCACCTCGTCCACCTCGGAGCGCGCGCGCAGGGCGGCGTCGGCCTCGCGATGGTCGAGGCGACGGCGGTCGCGCCCGAGGGGCGCATCAGTCCGTGGGACCTCGGCCTCTGGAACGAGCAGCAGCAGGCGGCCTTCGAGCGCATCGTCCGCTTCGTGGTCGAGCAGGGCGCGACGCCGGCCATCCAGCTCGCGCACGCCGGACGGAAGGCCTCCACCGACCGCCCGTGGCAGGGCGGCAAGCCGGTCAGTGAGGCCGCCGGTGGCTGGGTCCCCGTCGGTCCGAGCGCGATCGCGTACAACGAGGGATATCCCGTCCCGCACGAACTGACCGTCGAGGACATCGCGATCCTCGTGGAACAGTTCGCCGAAGCCGCCCGCCGCGCCGTCCGCGCGGGGTTCCAGGTCGTGGAACTCCACGCCGCGCACGGCTACCTCCTCCACGAGTTTCTCTCGCCGCTGACCAACCGCCGCGAGGACGACTACGGCGGATCCCCGGAGGGTCGTCGCCGCGTCGTGCGCGAGGTGGTCTCCGCCGTCCGCGACGCCATCGGCGATCAGCTCGCGCTGTTCGTGCGCATCTCCGCGAGCGAGTACGTCGAAGGCGGCTGGGCCCTCGAGGACAGCGTCGCGCTGAGCGCCGAGCTGAAGGCGCTGGGCGTCGACCTCGTCGACGTCTCCTCGGGCGGGAACCTGCCACACCAGAGTCTGCATCCGTACCCGGGCTACCAGGTGCCCTTCTCCCGCGCGATCCGCGAACGAGCCGACCTGCCGACGGCGGCCGTCGGGCTCATCACCGAACCCGAGCACGCCGACTCCATCGTCGCCGGCGGCGACGCGGACGCGGTGCTCCTCGGCCGTGAGTTGCTGCGGCACCCGTACTGGGTGCAGGACGCCGCCCGCGCGCTCCGCAAGGAGATCGACTGGCGTCCGCAGTACCTCCGGGCGAAGCGCTAGGGAGCGCCGGTGCGTCGTCTCGGCTCCGTCACACTCGGCCTCGTCCTGTCGCTGCTCGTGCTGACCTCGGCAGCGGCCCAGGTAGCGCCTCAGCCCGCGCCGG
This sequence comes from Dehalococcoidia bacterium, assembly GCA_020634075.1. Lineage (GTDB taxonomy): Bacteria > Chloroflexota > Dehalococcoidia > UBA2979 > UBA2979 > W-Chloroflexi-9. Next base: position 7,394 of record JACKCJ010000011.1, read on the forward strand.
AGGCCGTCTTCTTTGGCTCCGTCCCCACGCGCGGCGGCGTGGCGCTGGTCGCGGTGACGGGCGAGACGCCGGTTACGGTGCTCCTCGACGCCCTGCGCGACGAGGGCTGCGAGCCCGAGTTGCTCGCGGTGACCATCGGCGGACGCTTCCGCCTCTACTCGCCCGACGCGCCTGCGTTCGCCAACCGCGAGTTCCCCGACCCGCTAGTGCCGCCGCGAGCTGCCATCGTGAGTTGCTCGCCCGCGTCGCAGGTGCGGGACGCCCACCTCGTCCAACTCGTGACGAAGGACCACGCGCTCCCGGCCGACTTCGTCCCCGAGGACCTCGTCGCGCTGCCCGAGCAGTGGACGCTCCCCGGCCTCGGCTCCGAGCGCCTCACCGCCGAGGCCGCCGCGGCGCTGGAGGAGATGCTCCAGGCGGCGAGCGACGCCGGACACGAGATCGTCGTGCGCTCGGCGTACCGCTCCTACGAGGAGCAGGTCTACACGTACCAGTACTGGGTGGACATCCTCGGCGCGACCGAGGCCGACCGCCGCAGCGCCCGTCCCGGCCACAGCGAACACCAGCTCGGCACCGTGGTGGACCTCACCAACGCCGAGGTGGGCTGGGACCTGCTGCCGGAGTTCGGAGATACCCCCGGCGGCCAGTGGCTGAAGGAACATGCTGCCGAGTACGGCTTCGTGGAGAGCTACCCGGAGGGCGCCGAGGCGATCACGGGCTACCTCTACGAGCCGTGGCACCTCCGGTACGTCGGCACGTACCACGCGTCGCTCCTCGAGTTCACCGGCCTGACGCTCACCGAGTACCTCGGGCAGCTCCAGTCCTCCTCGAACTGACGAAGCGGGCACCCCCTCGCGCGTTGCGCGTACGTGATCCGTGGCCGAAAGTCCCGCTCGATGCGATGGAGGACGTTCGGTATGGTGGGCCGGCCGGGGATGCGACGCATCCTAACGGTCGCCGCTGCTGTGGCGCTGCTGCAGCCCATGCTGGCGAGCCTCTCTCCTGACCTTGCCGGCTGGCGACCCGACCACGGTCACGTCTACGCCAACGGCGTGCCCGTCGAACATACGCACCCGTGGGACGCTCGCGCCTCTGAGGGCCCCGCGGGCCCTGGCCAGCAAGGCGAATCCGACGAGGGCGTCGCGTTCGTCTTCGACCTCGACTTCTTCGGGAGCGTCCTGCCCTCGCTGCTGGTCGCGAACCTCGTCGAACGCCCGGCTCTCGCGATCCGGATCGAGCGAGGGGGCACGCTGACCCTCGTCGCGTACGCGTCCCCACCTCTCTCGCCGCCGCCCAGGTCCTAGGCCGTCGCGCGCCGTCTCGATCCACGCGCCGTCTGCTCCAGACCGGCGCGGTCGCGGCGCGCACCTTCGACGTTCACCTGTGACCTCGAGGGGGCGCGCGTTGCGCGCCCCGGAATGGACAACACCTTGTTCACCTCTGAACGAGCCTCCTGGCGCTTGCGCCGGGTGGCCTTGATTGCGTTGGCCGCCGGCTCGCTGAGCCTCGTGGCGTGCTCTGACGATGGCGACGCCGAGGCCACCTCGACCCCGGCGGTCGAAGCCACCGCCGCGGAGACCGCTGCTGCGACCGAAGTCGCGGCGACGCCGGCGGCGACCGAGATGGCTGAGGACATGGCGCACGACGCCTCGGCCGGTGCGCTCCTCGCCGCCCTGCGACTCGTTGACACGGCGGGTTTCCACGGCATGGACGAGACCCTGAACGGCGACACGCCGGCGATCGACGCGTCCTGGGTGGGGGCGGCGAACCACGCCATCTCCGCCACGCAGGCCGTGACGTGGCCCGGCGAGTCCGAGGCCGCTGCGGCGACCTTCCTCGCAGACGCCCAGGCACTGGTCGTGGCCCTCGATGCGGACGACGTGGCAGCGGCAGCGCCGCTCGCGGCCGCCGTGCACGAGTCGCAGCACGCGTTCAGCCACGCGGCGTTCCATGAGCTGGAGCATCTCGGCGCCCGGGATGCGTCCCCGGGAGCGATGCTTGCCGCCTTGATCTACCTCGACAACGCCGGCTTCCACGGCATGGACGAGGCGCTCAACGGCGACGCCCCGGAGATCGACCCGTCGTGGGCTGGTGCGACGAACAACGCCCTCGCCGCTGCCCGCTCCGTCGACTGGGGCGAGGTGCAGCCGCAGGCTGACGCCTTCATCGCCGCAGCCGAGGAGCTCTTCGCAGCCCTCCAGGCGGACGACGCCGCTGCGGCCGCCGCACCTGCGGCGGCCGTCCACGAGACGCAGCACGCTCTGAGCCACGACGCGTACGCGGCGCTGGATGGGATGAAGGCCGCCGATGACTCGGTGGCCGCGCGGCTGGCCGCGATCATCCTCGCGGACACGGCCGGGTTCCACGGCATGGACGAGGCGCTCAACGGCGACGCGCCCGAGATCGTCGCGTCCTGGACGGGTGCGACCAGCCGGGCGCTGACGGCCGCGCGCGTGGTGGCGTGGGGCGAGCAGCAGGCTGCGGCGGATGCCTTCATCGCCGGTGCCACCGAGCTCCTCGCCGCGCTCGAGGCGGACGACGCCTCGTCCGCCGCGGCTCCGGCGGCCGTGGTCCACGAGGCCCAGCATGCCCTGAGCCACGACGTGTACGCCGCCATTGGCGGCGGTCACGACCACTAGCGCAGGCGGACATCCGCCCGGGGAGAGAGTCGACCATGAGCAATCCCTGGTTGTTCACCGGATCGCTGAGGCGGTTCCTCTCCGGGCGGATCGTGATCGGGCTGATGCTGGCAAGCGCCGGCATCAGCCTCTTCGGTCCCTCCGTGGCGTCCGCGCACGCCGAGCCGCAGACGGCCAACCCACCGATTGATGGCACCGTCCGCGCGGCGCCCGAGCGGCTGGAGGTGTGGTTCGTCCAGGAGGTGTTCCGGCGAGCCGGGGCGAACGCGCTCGAAGTGCACGACGAGGCAGGCGAGCGGGTCGACCTCGACGATCTCGTGATCGATGACCTCGACCGGACGCACCTCTCGGTTGGCCTCCGGTCGAACCTCGCGGCAGGCGTCTACACGGTCACCTGGCGAACACTCTCCGCCGTCGACGGTGATGCCGCCGACGGCACGTTCACCTTCACCGTCGATCCGACGGCGCCGGAGATCTCGGCGTCGGCGGCCCCGGTCGACACCGAGGCCCCGGTAGTCACGCCGTCACCCGCCGCGAGCGAAGCACCGGTCGCCACAGCGACGGTCGACGCGACACCGGCAGCCACCGTCGCCGGAGCCGCGGAGGATGATTCCGGCGTTCCCGCCTGGGTGCTGATCGCGGCCCTGGGCATCCTCGGCGGCGGCGCCGCCGCGGTGTGGGCGCTCCGCACAGAGATGCCTGAATGAACGCCATCATCGCGCGTCGCCCTCGGCACGGTGCTCGTCGGTACGTGTCGACACTCGGGCTGATCGCCGCCGTCGTCATCGCGGTGCTGCTCGCCGGGACGGAGCAGGCGGAGGCCCACGCGATCCTCGCGCGGTCGAATCCGTCATCCGGCGCGGAACTGGCGAGCGCGCCCGCGCTCATCGAGCTGTGGTTCTCTGAACCACTGGAACCTGCCGCCAGCTCGTTCGAGGTACTCGCGAGCGACGGGAGGTCGCTCGCTGTCGAAGCCATCGCGGTCGACCCCACCGATCCTCACCGGCTATCGGGCGTGTCGCCGACGCTGTCGCCCGGCTTCTACACCGTGGCCTACGCGAACGTTTCGTCCGCCGACGGCCACCCCTGGACTGGTGCCTTCTCGTTCGTGGTGCTCAACCCGGACGGCTCGCGCCCGCAGGGCGCCGCCGTCGCCATCGATGGACTCGGGGCGACCTCGTCGGTGGCGAACGTCGTCGGACGCTGGTTCTCGTTCCTCGGCCTCTCGTTGTTGATGGGCGGGGTCGCTCTCTACCAGCCGCTCTTCGTGGGGCGCCGACGACGTCCCGGAGTCTGGACGACCTACCTCGTCGTCGTGACTCGCCTGGGCGTCGGTGGCGTTGTCCTCGCCGGCGCCGGCATTGCCCTCATCGGCCTCGAGCAAGCGCGGTCCCTTCCGGACGCCTCGTTCACGACGTTCCTCGCCGCGACGCGTGGAGGCACGCTGTGGGCCTGGCGTGCGCTCGCTGTCGAGGCTGCCGCTGTGCTCGTCGCGCTGGCAGTGTTCGCGGCGCGCTCACGACGCAGGAAGGGCCTCGCCGTCGTCGTCGGCCTCGTCCCGCCGTGCGTGCTCGTCGCCGTCGCGGCCGCATCGCTCCAGAGCCATGCGAACGCGGCGCCGGGCGCCGACTGGGCGCGCATCTCCCACTTCGTCCACCTCGCGACATCGGCCGCGTGGACGGGTGGGCTTGTCGTCCTCTTCGTCCTGCTGGCAGTGCTCCATCGCCGACACGACGTCACCCGCGAGGACGCACGGATGCTCCTCGTCCCGTTTTCAGCCTTCGCCCTGGCCTCCGTCTTCGTGATCTCGGCGACCGGACTGGTCCGTTCGCTCGGCGAGCTGCCCACTGCGTCGGCGCTCTGGAGCACCGAGTACGGGCGCTGGCTCATCGTCAAGCTGGCCCTGGTCGGAGTCGCGCTGCTGCTGGCTCTTCGCAACAAGTGGCGCGTGGAAGTGATCGCCGACGCGCGAACGACCTCGCCACGAGATGCCCGCGCGGTCGCGGACGTCCGTCGCCTCCTGCCGTTCGAGATCGTGTTCGTCGTCGCCGCGCTCCTCGCGGTGGCGGTCATGGGCCAGACGCCGACTCCGCGCGGGGACTTGAGCACCCAGTCACCCCCGCCGGCCCATCCGTTCAGCGCGGCCGAGACCGTCGAGGGCCTCACGAGCCATGTGCAGGTAAGCCCCGGCACACTCGGGGAGAACGACCTCTACATCCACCTCTACTCCGAGGACGGGACGGACATCACCGGCGAGATCCTGCGCGTGCTGGTCGAGCCGCGGCGGCCCGAGGGCGGTGGAGGTGAGCGGATCGTCGCGCAGCTCGTGTCCGGCAGCGTGTACCAGGCCCAGGTTGTCCTCGCGCAGCCCGTGACGTGGACGATCCACGTCGAGGTCATCCGCGCCGGACACGACGACGCGGTGTTCGACTACCAGGCGCCGATTGCCGGTGCGGCGGGCGTCGTCTCTCCGGGCTTCGGCTCCTTCGCGCCGCAGCTTGGTACCGGGCACCTTTCCGCGGTGGTCGTCCTCATCGCCGGTGGGGGCCTCCTTGTGTTCGCGGGTCGCGTTCGACGCCAGGCGCCCGCGTACGCACTCGGCACGGTGCTGGTCGTCGGCAGCGTCGGCGTGCTGGCGTGGGTGGACGACGGCGCTTCGACGCTCACGAATCCCTACCCCGCCGATCCACAGTCCATCGCGCGCGGCGAGGCGCTCTACGTCCGGCACTGCGAGGCGTGCCACGGCGTCGACGGCCGTGGCGACGGGCCGGAGGCCGCCCGCCTCGAGCCCCGTCCCGCCGATCTGAGGATCCACGTCCCGGCGCATCCGGAAGGTGACACGTTCCGCTTCATCGCGAGCGGGATCGCCGGGACCGCCATGCCCGCATGGGAGGACGAGCTGACCGACGACCAACTGTGGGACCTCGTGAACTACCTCGTCGACGAGTTCGGTCCCGAGTAGGGACATCGCAGCAACCCCACGCAGGCACGGGTGCGAATCTGTGCACGAACATTCACCATCGGTTGTTGCTAGGATGCGCGCGGGTGGCCAGATTCGAGGCATCGCGATGTCTGGCAGCGCATTCGAACGCCCGTCGCCGGCACCCGGCGACCAGCCCGGCCGGGCGTCGCGACGCGTGCGCGTCGGCCCCGAGCCCGAGGCACCGGCCGCAGCGCGTCAGCTCTCCGACGGTGAGGCACGGCCCAGCGCGAGACAGGTGCGGGCGCTCCAGGGCGCCGTCGGCAATCGCGCGCTCTCGAGGCTCCTCGATGGCTCGGGTGGCGCGATCCAGCGCGCGAAGAACCCCGAGCGCGAACGCCTCGAGCGGATCCGCATGTGGAGCCAGCTCCTCCAACAGAAGGACGGCCTGGCGCCCGCTGCCGCCGACACGCTGGCGGAGGCCTTCGCCAACACCAAGACGAGCATCGTCACCCTCGAGGAGTTCGCGCCGCTGCTCGGCCTCGGCTGGACCGCGCCGGTGCTCGTCACGCTGATCCGGAAGTTCGTCGGCGATCCGGGCGGGCGCGAGGCGTCCGACTGGGTCGCCTTCGCCGGACGTCGCCCCGACAACGCAGACGCCGTCGCCGACGGAGTGCGCGCCGGCCAGGTGGACTGGGTGAACGTCGCGGCCTCGTTCCGGACGCACAACGACCGCTACACCGCCACGCCGCAGACGCCGACCGGCAAGGTGCGCGTCTGCGTTCTGGACGGGGATCACGCGGCCCTGGAGGAGCAGACGCTCGATGGGACGCAGACCGTCTACCGGATCACCGGCGGCCGCGCACCGTTCCTCGCCAGCGACGAGCTGAAGGACCTGCTGCTCGCCGACTCGCAGTACAACGTCAGCGCCACGGGCTACACCCGTCACGCCACCGTGAACCTCGTGGAAGCACCGGGACAGGTCGACTTCGCCGCCACGCGGCACTTCACCTACATGCCCTCCGCGGGCACGGTCAACACCGCGATCATGTCCTCGGACGATGCTGACATCACCGTGCTGCGCCTCGAGGGCGACTCGGTGATCTTCGACATCTCCGGCGCCGAGCACGCGCTGTCGCTGTCCCCGGTCGATGGCTACATGCCGTTCGACTTCGACTACAACGCCGCCGCCGGAACCATCTCGCACGGCCACCCGGGCCACGCGCTGTACACGGTGTAGTCGGGCCATCCGAAGGACGTCGTCGAGGTATGTCGCCGAGGCGCTCGGCACCCGGGAACTCCGGCGCAGGCGCTCTTGGTGCTGCTTCTGGCGAAGAAGAATGGTCGGGGAGGCGGGATTTGAACCCACGACCCCCAGTCCCCCAGACTGGTGCGCTGCCAGACTGCGCCACTCCCCGACCGTGGGCGTTCGATGCTAGCAGACGCCGTCCGTAAGGGTTGCTAGGCGAGGCCGGCGGCGCGGGCGAGGATCACCAGTGCGAGGCCGGCGGCGGCGATGCCGCTGTACTCGGCGGCCACGACGCGGTTCAGCGCGCGGATGACGTGGCTGTGGAGCAGGCCGGTCGCGAGGTAGAACGCGAGCAGCAGCGTCAGTCCCGCGAGGTAGGTGTCCAGCGGGACGTAGTAGAGCAGCCAGCGCATCTCGCCGAGGATGAACCCCGCGACGAGCGACAGCCCCAGCGTCTCCAGCGGATCGATCTCGCCCTCGCGCAGGACCTCGACGGCCAGCATCGCCGCCGTGATCGACGTGGCGAGGATGGCGGCGGGGAGCGTCAGCTCGAACACGTAGGTCAGCGAGAACACCGCGAAGCCCGTGAGGTACGTGTTCGCCGTGACCACGAGGCGGGCCTGGTCGTACTCCTCGGCCATTGGGCGGACGCTGGCCACCTCCGCCCAGGCGAGCGCGCCGAAGCCGAGGCCGGCGCCGAGGCCGACGAGGAGCACCAGCTCCCCGGAGATGTTGTGCTCGATGAGCACGGGGACGGCCATCACGTAGAGCGCCGGGACGAAGAGGAATGGCGCGGTCTCCTGGCCGAGCGAGAACGGCTCACGCCACGTCTGCCGCAGCGTCCCGTCCAGTCCGAATACGACCGCGGCCGCGCCGAGCAGGAGCAGCCATCGCGGGGATGGCTCGATGAGCAGGAACGCCAGCATCACCATCGTCGCGAGGACCGATGTGACGACGAGGTGGGCGGAGATGCCGCTCGGTCGGATGCGGGCGGTGCGCGCTTCGTCGGAGGCTTCGACGGTGGGCACCGGCGCGAGCATCGGCGCGGGCTCGTTGGGCTCTTCCTCGAGCAGCAACACCGGCTGCGGTCCGGGTTCGGTCTCGACGGCAGCGACCGGAACGGCGGGCGCAGGGAGGGGCTCCGCGGGCGGTTCCGCGACCGGGGGCTCCGGTGTCTCGTCGGTAGGCGGCTCCGCGTCGACGGGAGGCGGCTCCGCGTCAACGGGATGGGGCCACGGACTCGATGGCGGCGCGGGCTCCGAGGGCTGCCCGGGCGGCTCCGCCGTCTCGTGCTCGGGCTCGGGCTCTGTCTCGGGCTCGGGAGCCGACCCGAAGGGTGGTGACCAGGCTCCGGGCTCGGTCTGCGATTCGGTCAGCGCCTCGCGTTGCGGTGCGTTGGGGGACTCGGGCGGCGATTCAGCAGACGCAGCCGGGGAGGCCGTCTCGGGCTCCTGCGGGGGCCGCGCGAGCTGTGCCGGTCGCGGGGTGATGCTCAGGTCGAGCTCGGGGGCGAGGGTCGGCAGGGTCTCCGCGTCGTCGTCAGACGTGGGAGGGACGTCATCGGAGGCGGCGTCGTGTGGCGCGGACTCCTCGACGCTGGAGCGCCCGACTCGGCGGAACCGCGACGCGAAGCGTCCGAGGCCACCCCGCTTCTGGGGCGCCTCGTCTTCCTCGTTCGATGCGTCGTCCGGAGTGTGCTGCTCGTCAGCCACGACTTCGAGGATACCTACTCGGCGGCGAACGTCGGCTGTTCGAAGCCGAAGATCTCGGCGGCGTTTCGGTAGCGGATGCGGTCCGCTTCGTCCTCGGTCAGCCCGCAGTCCGTGAAGATCTGCTCGAGGTGCTCGACGTGCGAGGCGATCTCGTCCGTGTTGCAGTCAGAGCCCCACGTCAGCTTCTCGACGCCGATCTCGCGCTTCACGAGGCCGCGCTCCACCGCGTGACGCTCGATGGTGTCGCCGCCGGACATGTCCAGGAAGACGTGGTGCCGCCAGCGGGTCACGGAGGCGGCCTCGTCGTAGTTGCCGGTGCCGCCCATGTGCGCGCCGATCAGGCGCAGGCTCGGGAAGTTGTTCGCGATGGAGTCGAGGTGGAACGGGCGCATCCGGATCGCGGAGACATCGCGCGGCTGCATCCGGCCCATCTTCTGCATGCGCTGGTAGGTCTCGGCGGCCTTCGGGTCGCGTCGCGGGTGCGTGATCGCGTAGTCGACCCCGCCGCCGATGACGCCGAGGTGCATCAGGATCGGGAGGCCGAACTCCTCGGCCGCGGCGTAGCAGGGGAAGTAGCGCGGGTCGTCGTACTCGAACTTCGTCCCGATGATCTTCAGGCCCTTGTAGCCCATCTCGTAGAGACGCTTGATGTCGCGGAAGCTCTGCTCGCCCGGGTCGACGACGGCGCTCGGCACCCACAGGTCCTCGTCGCGCTTCGCGAACTCCAGGTAGTCCTCGTAGGGGAGCGAGCCGAAGCGCCCGCCCGACAGCAGCGATGCCTTCACGACGCCCGCCTCGCGGAGCGCGGCGCCGCGCTCATCGAGGAGCCGCTCGTACTCGGGGTTGTCGGGGTCTTCCCAGTTGCGGGGGAAGTGGCAGTGGACGTCCCAGATCGGCGGCTTCATCGACCCTCCGGCCTTGCGGTGTGTGCGCGATGTCCGGCCACTTCCGCCGTCAGGGACGTGTGGGAGACGGTCGGGCTGACGCCTCATGCTACCGCGCGTGTGAGCCTCGGTCGTGCGCGTCTGCCGTGCTCGCGCGTAAGCATGGCCGAGCGTAGACCTCGATGCGTAGGCTTTGAGGGCCAATGACCGACGAGCCCGCTCCCAGCGCGTCTTCCTCGCACGCCCCGCCCGCTCCCACCGGACGCCGGCTGGCCGCGCTCACGCTCGCGACGCTCGGCGTCGTGTACGGCGACATCGGCACGAGCCCCCTCTATGCGATGCGGGAGTCGTTCCTCGCCGGCGGCGGGATCGACGTCACCGAGCCGAACGTCCTGGGCGTGATCTCGCTGATCGTCTGGTCACTCGTCTTCGTGATCTCATTCAAGTACCTCGTCTTCGTGATGCGGGCGGACAACCACGGCGAAGGCGGCATCCTCGCGCTGCTGGCGCTCGCCGGGCCATCGCCGGCGACGCGCCGAGGGATGACCTTCATCATCGCGGGGCTCTTCGGGACGGCGCTGCTCTACGGCGACGGGATGATCACGCCCGCGATCTCGGTGCTCAGCGCCGTCGAGGGCTTCGCGGTGGCCGCGCCCGGCGTTGAGCGGTTCGTGATCCCCGTGTCGGTCGCCATCCTCGTCGGGCTGTTCATGGTGCAGAGCCGGGGCACCGGCGCCGTTGGGGCGATCTTCGGCCCGATCATGATCGTCTGGTTCACCGTGCTCGCCGGCCTCGGCATCCACGGCATCGCCGAGGAGCCCGGCGTGCTGCGGGCGCTGCTCCCGACGTATGCCATCGAGTTCTTCATCGACCACGGCGCGCGCGGCATCGTCGTGCTCGGGTCGGTCTTCCTGGTCGTGACCGGGTCGGAGGCGCTGTACGCGGACATGGGCCACTTCGGGCGCCGCCCGATCACGCTCGGGTGGTTCGCGCTCGTCTTCCCGGCGCTCGTCCTGAACTACGCGGGGCAGGGCGCCTCGCTGCTGGTCGACCCGGCGAACATCGAGAACCCGTTCTACCGGATGTCCGCGGAGTGGACGCGGTTCCCGCTCGCCGTCCTCGCGACCGTCGCCACCGTGATCGCCTCGCAGGCGCTCATCACCGGGGCGTTCTCGCTGACGACGCAGGCGATCCAGCTCGACTACCTCCCGAGGGTGCGCGTCACGCACACCTCCGCGCGGGCGGTCGGCCAGGTCTACGTGCCGATCGTGAACTGGGCGCTGATGCTCGCGTGCGTCGGGCTGGTGCTCGGCTTCCAGTCGTCGAGCCGCCTCGCAGCCGCCTACGGCGTGGCCGTCACGATGACGATGACGATCACCTCGCTGCTGCTGTTCCTGGTGATGCGCAACCGCTGGGGCTGGTCGCTTCCCGCGGCCGGAGGGCTGCTCATCGCGTTCCTCGCCGTGGACTTCGCCTACCTCGGCGCGAACCTGTTGAAGATCCCCCACGGCGGCTGGTTCCCGCTGGTGGTCGCCGGCGCGCTGTTCATCGTCATGAGCACGTGGCGGCAGGGCCGCATCCTCGTCGCGCGCCGGCTACAGGGCGCCGACGTCCCCATCGACGCGTTCCTCCATAGCTTCGAGGAGCACCCCGCCATCCGCACCGACGGCGTCACCGTGTTTCTGCACAAGCGCCCGCTGATCGCCCCGCCGGCGCTCCTCACCATGCTGCGCACGAGCGGCTCACTCCCGGGCGAGGTGATCCTCGTGGCGATCATCACCGAGGAGGTCGCGCGCGTCCCACGGGTGAAGCGCTCCGAGGTGACCGACCTCGGTCACGGCTTCTTCCAGGTCGTCCTGCGCTACGGCTTCATGGAGCGGCCGAACATTCCGGAGGCACTCGCGAGCCTCGTCGGTGACGGTCCGGGCTTCGTCCCTGAGGCGACCGGCTATGTGCTCGGACGGGAACGGGTGCTGCCGTCGCCGAAGAAGGGGATGGCGCCCTGGCGGGAGCACCTCTTCGCGATCATGTACCGCAACGCCTCGTCCTCGGCGGAGTACTTCAGCCTGCCGCCTGAGCGCGTGATCGAGGTCGGCCAGCAGGTCGAGATCTAGGCGACGCGCCGCGTTCGCTCTCGCGCCTACGGACGGCGCGAGGTGTTCACCGAGCGCACCACGAACCCCAGCCGCTGCCAGAACGCGAGCGCCGGGTTGTCCCGGAGCACCGAGGCGTCGATGGAGTGTGTCCCGCGCTCGCGGTGATCGCCGAGGAGCGCCTCCACCGCTGCGGTGCCGATGCCTCGACCTCGATACGCCGGGAACACCGTGAACTCGGCGATGTCGGCGACGTCACGCGACTCGTCCGGGAAGTCCGGGTACACGCGCACCATCGCGAGCCCGGCGCGCTCGCCGTCGGCCTCGATCCAGAGGAGCTCGCGCCCGTCCATGTCGTCGAGGACGGCCTCGCGGTGCTGCGCCGGATCCCACGGGTCGTCGCCCGCCTCCGTGTCGTACTGGTCCAGCTCGCGCTGGTACTCCTCGAGGTGGGCGAAGTAGTCGTCGTACTCGGCGAGCGCGACGGGGCGCAGCGTCACGTCCACTCGAGGGGGATCTCCGCCAGGGTCGTGATGGTGCGGACATCTGCCGGCGGTGACGCCGTCCCGGTGCGGTCGAGGTAGACCCCGTGCAGCCCGGCACGCTCGGCGCCGCGCACGTCGTGGCCCACGGAATCGCCGACCATCACGGTCTCGCCCGCGGGTACGCCCGACGCCTCGAGGGCGGCCCGGTAGATCGCCGGGTGCGGCTTTCGATAGCCGACACGCGCGCTGTTGATCACGTGGTCGACGTAGGGCGCGAGTCCGAGCTCCGCCACGATGTCGCTCAGCCGCCAGATGTGGTTCGAGACGATGACGACCTGCGCGCCGCCGTCCCGGACGCGCCCGAGGGCAGGGATGACGTCATCGAACAGGACATAACGCGCGGCGTCGCCCTCGAGCTCATCGATGCGGCGCCCGATCGCGACGGCCGTGTCTCCGGTGATGCCGGCCTTTGCCAGCCGGCGTCGGTGGACGGTGATGCGGACCTGGCTGAAGGCTTCCGGGTCGCCCGAGTAGTCGGGGTGCGCCGGGCCCTCGGGCGTCTGGTAGTCCGCCCACGCCTCGTCGGACGGGAGCACGACCGAGTCCGGGGCGAGCTCGATGCCGTGCTCGCGGGCCGCCTCGACGTACAGCCCGTAGGCGGAGTTCCACGCGCCGTCCCGGAACCGGGCGAGCGTGTCCTGGAAGTCGAGGAAGACCGCGCGCATTCGCGTGCTCATCGCCGCACCATACCCGCTCACCCTCGTGACGATCAGCCGACCGCCACGGCCTCGGGCGCGCCGCCGAGCAGCCGCACGAGCGCCTCGATCGGCACGAGCCACGAGTCGCCGAGCTGTCCGCGAGCGAGCCGGATCTGCGTCCGTCCGACGCGGACGCCGGGCGGGAGCTTGGGCATGAGCCGGCCGGCGAAGGGTCGGGTTTCGCTCGAGGTGATGACCACCTCGCCATCCTCGAGGCGGATCGAGGTGATCCCGGCGTCGCGCGAGGCGATGCGGATGCGGACGAGCCGGATGAGGTTCATCAGCGGCTCCGGCAGATCGCCGAGGCGGTCCTCCGTCTCCTGCGCCAGCTCGTCGGCGTCCTGGAGCGTCCTCAGTCCGGAGATGCGCTGGTAGAGCGCGAGGCGCGACTCGATCTCGCCGACGTAGGACTCCGGGACGTGCGCCGCGACCGGCAGATCGATGAGCACCTTGCGGATCTCGCCGCGCTCCTCGTGCGGCAGCACCTCGCGCGGGCGGTTCTCGGACTTCGACTTCAGGTCCTCGACGGCCTCGGACAGCATCTCCGTGTAGAGGTCGAAGCCGACCGACGCGATGTGGCCGCTCTGTTCCGCGCCCAGGAGGTTGCCGGCGCCGCGGATCTCGAGGTCGCGCAGCGAGACCTGGAACCCGGCGCCCAGCTCGCTCGCCTCGAAGATCGTCGAGAGTCGCGCCTGAGCCGTCTCCGTGAGCACGCGGTTCTTCGGGTGGAAGAGGTACGCGTAGGCCTGGTTCACCCCACGGCCCACGCGGCCGCGCAGCTGGTACATCTGCGCGAGGCCGAGCATGTCCGCGCGGTCGACGATGAGCGTGTTTGCGTTCGGGATGTCGATGCCGGACTCGATGATCGTCGTGCAGACGAGGACATCGAACTCGCCGTCCGAGAACTTCTCCATCACCGGCCGCAGGACGCCCTCCGGCATCTGACCGTGGCCGACGACCACGCGTGCCTCCGGTACCAGCGCGCGGATCTGGTCGGCGAAGCGGTCGATGCTCTGCACGCGGTTGTGCACGATGAAGATCTGCCCGCCGCGTTCGATCTCGTGGAGGATGGCCTCGCGCGCGATCGCCTCGTCCCACTCCATCACGTAGGTCTGCACCGGCTGACGCCCGTGCGGCGCGGTCTCGATGAGCGACATATCGCGGATGCCGGTCAGCGCCATGTGCAGCGTGCGCGGGATCGGCGTCGCGGACAGCGTCAGCACGTCCACCTCGAGGCGCAGGCGCTTGAGGCGCTCCTTGTGGGTGACGCCGAACCGCTGCTCCTCGTCGATGATGACGAGCCCGAGGTTCTTGAAGTCGACGCTCGCCTCCAGCAGGCGGTGCGTCCCGATCACGATGTCGAGGTCGCCCTGCCGCGCCCGGTGGGCGATGTCGCGCGCCTCCTGCTCCGTCCGGAAGCGTGAGATCACGTCGATCGAGACGGGGAAGCCGGAGAGCCGCTCCCGGAACGTGCGGAGGTGCTGCTGTGCGAGGACGGTGGTCGGCACGAGGACGGCGACCTGGAAGCCCTCCTGCACGGCCTTGAACGCCGCGCGCACCGCGACCTCGGTCTTGCCGAAGCCGACGTCACCACAGATGACGCGGTCCATCGGTCGCTCGGACTCCATGTCCGCCTTCACCTGCTGGATCGCCTCGAGCTGGTCCTCGGTCTCCTCGTAGCCGAACGAGTCCTCCAGCTCCTTCTGCCACGGCGTGTCCGCGCCGTACTGGTGGCCGGGGAGGAGCTGGCGCGCCGCGTAGAGGCGCAGGAGGTCCTGCGCGACGATCTGGACCGCCTCGCGTACCTTCGCGCGGGCGCGTCCCCACTCCTGCGTGCCGAGGCGGGTCAGGCGCGGGACGAACCCGGCGGGGCCGTTGTAGCGGGAGACGCGGTCGATCTGCTCGACGGGGACGTAGAGCTTGTCCTCGCCTGCGTACCGCAGTTCGAGGTAGTCGCGGCCCTCGCCGTCGATGTCGCGGCGGATGATCCCCCCGAACCGCGCGATGCCGTGGTCGGCATGGACCACGAAGTCGCCGGGTGACACCTCCGCGAGGAAACGCGAGCGGTGGGTGCCGGAGCGCTGGCGCAGGGTGCGTCGACGCTTCACGAAGCCGAACAGCTCGCGGTCTGTCTGAAGCGAGACGATCCCGTCGTCGGTCTGGACGGTCCACCCCTCGGGGAGCCCGCCCTGCAGCAGGATGATGTCGCCGCGGTTGAGCTTCCCCTCGATGCGGGCCGAGACGGGGATGTCCACGCCGTGCTCGCCGAGCACCTCGGCGTAGCGCTGCGCCTGCTGCGTCACGATGACGACGCGGTCGGCGCGCTGTTGCTGACGGTGCATGTCGCGCGCGGCCTCGCTCAGTCGCCCGGCGTACGCGTCCGCCTGCCGGAACGGCAGGCGCCAGGCGCTCGCCTCGTTCCCGGTCACCCAGCGGCCCAGATCGACGCGCCGCGCGTGTCCGTCGAGGGTGACGCGGACGACGTCACGTGGCTCGTGAGGCAGGGGGGCGCCGGGGTCCAGCTCGCCCCGCTGCGCCAGCTCGGCGCGCCGCTCCAGTACCAGCTCATCGAGGTCGGCGAAGGCAGCGTCGACCGCCTCGCGCTCGTCGATGATCACGATGGCGTCGCGCTTGAGGTGGTCGAGAATCGTCGCGGTCGCCGCCAGCGGACCGTAGAAGTCACGCGCGGGCAGCTCGCCGGCACGGAGCTGGCGAAGCTCCTCGCGGTGCTCGCTCGACTTCACTTCCTCGACGCGGTCGGCGAGGGCGTTCAGCTCGAGGCGCGTCGGGAACCACTCGGACGCCGGGCCGATGCGAACCTCGTCGAGCTGCTGGCGCGTGCGCTGCGTGTCCGGGTCGAACTCGCGGATCGAGTCCACCTCGGGCCCGAAGAACTCGATGCGGACCGGCCACTCGGCGCCCGTCGGGTAGACGTCCATCAGCCCGCCGCGTCGGGCCGCCTGCCCGGGAGCCTCGACGAGCGAGACCATCTCGTACCCCGCGTCGACGAGCGCCCGCGCCAGGGTGTCGAGTCCGCGCTGGTCGCCGCGCGCGACGACGCCGGGGCCGCGGCCGAGGTCGGCGGGGCGCAGGGTGTGCTCGGCGACCGCGGCGGCCGACGCGACGATGAACGGCGGCCGCTCGCGTCCTGCCTGCGCGAGTCGCGAGAGCGCTCCGATGCGCTGCCAGGAGACGCGGCTGTCATGCCCGTCGCGGGAGTACGCCAGGCCGGACCGCGCGGGGAAGTGCACCGCCGCGTCACCGAGCCACGTGTACATCTGCTCCGCGTACGCCTGCGCGTCCGCCTCGCGCGCGGCGATGAACAGCACCGGCTGTCGGTTCCGGCGCCAGAGCAGGGCGGACGCGGCGGTCTTCGCGCCGTCGGGCACGCCGAGGCGGATCGGGCGTCCCGCGTCGAGCGTCGCGTACGCCTCGGTGAGTGCGTCGAGGGTGCCCAGCGCGGGGAGCAGCGCGTCCAGTCCGAGCGACACCGGCAGTCCTCCAGCGGTCCGATTCGCGAAGCGCGTGCACGCGCGAACGGGGCCGCCCGAGTGTCGGGGGCCCTTCGACGTGGGTGCTTCGTGTCTGAATCAGTGTACGCCCGAAGGCGCGCGGGAGCCGCTACTCCGCGTCACGCTCCGGCGGAGCTGCGGGCTTTCGAGAGCCGGCGTTGAGGTGGTTCATCGCGACGTCGTACCCCTCGCGAACTGCCAGCTCGATCGCGTCGATGGTGCGCTCGACGGCCTCCTCGAGGATGCGCCGGTCGCCGGGCGAGGGCTTCGAGAGCACCCAGTTCGCCACGCGATCCGGGTCGCGGACCGGTTGGCCGTGGTCGTAGGGGCGGTCGATGCCGATGC
The DNA here is from genome assembly GCA_020634075.1 of Dehalococcoidia bacterium. Taxonomy (GTDB): domain Bacteria; phylum Chloroflexota; class Dehalococcoidia; order UBA2979; family UBA2979; genus W-Chloroflexi-9. The sequence continues at coordinate 23,991 of JACKCJ010000011.1, forward strand.
GGAGGCGCGGGAACTCCTGGCTCCCGAGCGCGCCGATGATCGACTTGATGCCGTTGTTGCCGCCGCTGCTCCCCTTGAGCCGCATCCGCGTCGCGCCCACCGGCAGGTCGAGCTCGTCGTAGACGATCATCACCTGCTCCGGGCGTGCCTTGAGGCGCTTCGCCTCCTGCGCGATCGGCCCACCGCTTTCGTTCATGTACGACCGCGGCTGCGCGATGTGGAGGACGTGCCCGTCCACTTCGATCCGCGCGACGTTCACCCGGCCTTCGCGCTTCGGCTGCGCGTGGTAGCGCTTCGCCATCGCCGCGATCACCCACGCGCCGACGTTGTGCCGCGTGCCCTCGTAGCGCTCCTCGGGGTTGCCGAGGCCGAACACGACGAGCGGGCGCGTCAGGTCGGCGTCCTCCGCGGGCGGAAGGTCGTCCTCCTGGCGCGGGGTGCGCTTCCTGAACTGGGCGAACCGCCCGCCGATGGCCATGCGCGAATCGTCGGTGAGGTGTCGCGTCCGGCGCAACTGGGGCCGCGAGTGGGACCGCCGAGGGCGTTTCGAGAGATCTCGCGCCGGTTATCGACGCGGCGGCCGCCAGTTCTTGGCAAGCTGTGCGTGACCCCGTCGATAACTCACGTTGTGGCGGGCGCGCGTCGCCGTACATTGGGTTCAGTCAGGCGGGGGCATCTTCCACGGCGGCTCTGACACCGCAGGGAAGATGGACAGAGACCCTGATACGACTAGGGACGGCAGGCCGAACGATCGTCGGCCTGCCGTTCCGTCTTTCTGTGCGTCCTGTCCGCCACCACGCCCAGGCTCCGCGGCTACGCTCCCTGCGAGCCAGCGAGGACGCGTTGCCCGATCGCATGCACGACGACCAGTTCGAGATCGATGCGCCGCTGGTGAGGGCGCTCGTCGATGCGCAGTTCCCGCGGTGGTCGTCGCTTCCGCTTGCCCACGTCACAGCAACGAGCACGGTGAACGCGATCTACCGCCTGGGTGACGAGCTCGCGGTGCGCCTCCCGCTGCGTCCGGGACAGGCGGAACAGTTCGAGAAAGACCGACGCTGGCTGCCGTACCTCGCGCCACACCTCCCCCTCCGCATCCCGGAGCCCGTCGCTGCCGGCGAAGCCACCGAGGCGTATCCCTCGGAGTGGGCGGTCTACCGCTGGCTACCGGGCCGTCCGGCGACCGACGTCGCACCCAACGACCCGGCCGCCGCGGCGGATGCACTCGCGGCGTTCATCCGCGCCCTCCACGCGATCGACGCGAGCGAGGGGCCGGGGCCGAGCGCGGCGAACTACCAGCGAGGTGCGCCGCTCGCGCCTCGGGACGCGAGCGCCCGCCAAGGCCTCGCGGCACTCGCCGGTGAGATCGACGTCGAGGCGGCGACGGCAGTGTGGGAGGCGGCGTTGGCGGCGCCCGAGTGGGACCGGGCTCCCGTCTGGCTCCACGGCGACCTCATGCCGGGCAACCTCCTCATCGACGAGGGACGCCTCAGCGCGGTCATCGACTTCGGCGCGCTCGGCGTCGGCGATCCCGCCTGCGACATGATCCCGGCGTGGGTCTTCCTCCCGGCGGCGGTGCGAGGGCGCTTCCGGGACGCCGTGCGGGCGGACGAGGCGACGTGGACGCGTGGCCGCGGATGGGCGCTCTGGATCGCCCTCGTCGGTCTGCCGTACTACCGCGACACGAACCCCGGCTTCGTGCGGGTGCTGCGCCGCACGCTGGACGCCGTGCTCGGCGATCCGGATCGCTAGCGAGCGCTCTCGGAGTGGTTCGCGTTACCGCAATTGTTGTTGCGGGCGGGGACTCCCCACACCTACGATTCCGGCGCTCCGCGGGGTCCAGCACCAGCACCGTTACCCGCGTCGCCTGAACCATCTACCAGGATCGGAGATGAACGATGGCGGACATCATTACCTCCGCACGTGCCGACGGACGCACGCTGCTCACCGAGGTCGAGTCCAAGCAACTCCTGCAGGAGGCCGGTATCCCGGTCGCCATGGCGCACCTGGCGAAGAAGCCGAAGAAGGCGGTCGAGATCGCCGACGAGCTCGGCTATCCGGTCGTCATGAAGATCGTCTCGCCGGACATCGCCCACAAGTCGGATGTCGGCGGTGTCGTCGTCGGACTGCGTGACGCCAAGGCCGTCCGCAAGGCGTACAAGGAGATGATGGAGCGCGTCGAAGAGGCCGCGCCCAACGCGAAGATCGACGGTGTCGCCATCCAGACGATGGCCAAGCAGGGCACCGAGGTCATCGTCGGCTCCACCACTGACCCGCAGTTCGGCCCGGTGCTGATGTTCGGCCTCGGCGGCGTGTTCGTCGAAGTGCTGAAGGACGTCGCGTTCCGCGTCGTGCCGCTCGAGGGCCGCGATGCGAAGCAGATGGTCCGCGAGATCAAGGGCCTCCCCATCCTCCAGGGCGTGCGCGGGCAGGACCCCGCCGACCTCGAAGCGATCGAGTCGCTCATCCTCCGCGTTTCGGACTTCATCGAGACGCACCCGGAGATCGCTGAGCTGGACCTGAACCCCGTGTTCGCCTACCCGGACGGCGCCCTCGCCGTCGACGCGCGCATCGTCCTGACGGAGGTGCCCGCGTGAACGTCGACCGCGAACGGCTGCACCGGGCACTGAACCCGAAGACCGTCGTGGTCGTCGGCGACAAGGGCCCGAACTACCAGTGGCTCAGCAACATGTCCGAGTTCACCGGGCAGCTCTACTCCGTCCAGCTGGACGAGAAGGAGATCCCCGGGATCGAGGAAAAGGGCATCACCAACTTCAAGGGCCTCATGGAGGTCCCGGGTGACGTCGACCTCGTGGTCTGCGCCGTCCCGCGCCAGGTGACGCCGTTCATCGTCGCGGACGCCGTGAAGAAGGGCGTCGGGGGCGTGGCGATGTTCACCTCCGGCTTCGTCGAGACCGGCGAGGAGCTCGGCGCGCAGCTGCAGGAGAAGATCGTCACCGCGGCGCGCGAGGGCGGCCTGCCGCTCGTCGGCCCGAACTGCATGGGCGTCTACAACCGCCGGCTGGGCGTGAAGTTCACGAACAACCAGGAGCAGGGCGAAGGCGGCGAGATCTCCGTCATCTCGCAGAGCGGCACGCACGGCATCGCCATCACCGTCGGCGCGCAGCACCTCGGCCTGCCGATCACCCGCACGATCTCCATCGGCAACGCCGCCGTCCTCAACGAGGCCGACTACCTCGAGTACCTCCGCGACGACCCCGACACCTCCGTCATCGTCATGTACCTCGAGGGCGTCCGTGACGGCCGCCGCTTCGCGAAGCTCCTTCGCGAGGTGACGAAGGTGAAGCCGGTCATCATCTGGCGCGGTGGTCGCACGAAGGCCGGCGCCAAGGCCGCGCAGTCGCACACCGCCTCGCTCGCGTCGGACGACGCGATCTGGGACGCGCTGCTCCGCCAGGCCGGCGCGATCTCCGCCGACTCGCTGGAGGAGGCGCTGGATGTCCTCCAGTGCATCGTCCGCCTGCCGCGCAGCAGCAAGCGTGGGCTCGCCCTCATCGCGATGACCGGCGGCCAGTCCGTCGCCATCACGGACCAGTTCGAGAAGGGCGGCTTCGATGTCCCCGAGCTCGAGCAGAAGTCCTACGACAAGCTTGCCGAGTTCTTCGTGACCATCGGTGGCTCCTTCCGTAACCCGTTCGACGCCGCGTCGACCATCGGCCGCGAGACCGACAACCTCGCGAAGATCCTCGACATCCTTTCCGAGGACTCCCACATCGAGGGCGTCGCGCTCGAGATGCAGGCGCGCGACTTCGACCAGGGCACGGAGCGCGTCGATGGACAGGTCGAGCTCGTGCTGAAGTACCGCGAGAAGACCGGTCAGCCGGTCGTCGCCCTCATGCCCGAGGGCAGCGTGGGCCAGATGGCGCCTGAGACCATCACGGCCGCGAGGTACTACGTCGCGAAGAAGGGCGTGCCCGTTTTCCCGTCGTTCTCTCGTGGGGCGCAGGCCCTCGGCCGTGCGACGCGCTACTGGGCGTGGCGCGACGAGACCGGCAGCTAGCGAGACGGCACACGGACGAACGGCCGCACTAACGAAACGTACGCAGACCCCGCCCGGGTGTAACCTCCACCCATGAGCGCGACTTCCGAGCACGACAGCTCGCCGGTGGTCGGCCCCCCGGGCGGGAAGCGTATCTACCTCGACTCCGCGGCCTCGGCGCCCCTGCGCCCCGAGGCGCTCGAGGCGATGATGCCGTTCCTCACGACGGCGTACGCGAACCCCTCCGCGCACCACTCCGCCGGTCGCGACGCGAGCGACGCCCTCGAGGGCGCGCGCGAAGACGTTGCGGCGATCCTCAACACCTCGCCCGAAGAGGTGATCTTCACGTCGGGCGGTACCGAGAGCATCAACGAGGCGATCAAGGGCGTCGCGATGGCCCAGTCCGAGGCGGGCGTCGGGCGCCACATCGTCACCACCGAGATCGAGCACCACGCGGTGCTCCACTCCGCGCAGTACCTCGAACGCTTCGGGTTCGAGGTCGAGCTGCTCCCGGTCGACGAGTACGGGCGTGTGTCGCCCGAGGCGGCGGCCGCTGCCGTCCGCAGCGACACAGTGCTCGTCTCCATCGGGTACGCGAACAACGAGGTCGGCACGGTCCAGCCGCTCGCGGAGATCACGCGCGCCGTGCGCGAGGCCGCGACCGCGCTTGGACGCCGCGTGCCGATCCACACCGACGCCGTCCAGGTCGCGAACACCCACTCGCTGGACGTCGATGCGCTGGGCGTCGACCTCCTCTCGCTCTCCGGGCACAAGTTCGGCGGACCGAAGGGGACCGGCGTCCTGCATCTCCGCCGAGGTGTCCCGTTCCTCGAACTGATCTCCGGTGGCGGGCAGGAGCGGCAGCGCCGCTCGGGCACCGAGAACGTCCCCGGCGTCGTCGGCATGGCGACCGCGCTGCGCCTCGCGCAGGACGAGCGGGAGAGCTTCAGCGCCCGGACCTCGGCCCTCCGCGACCGACTGCTGGACGGCGTCCGCCACGCCTGCCCGGAGGCGCGGATCAACGGCCACCCCACGGAACGGCTGCCGCACAGCCTCCACGCCTGCTTCTCGAACCTGGAGGGCGAGGCGCTCGTCGCCGCCCTCGACGCCCGAGGCATCGAGGCATCCGCGGGCGCGGCCTGCACCTCCGCGACGTGGGAGCCCTCCCACGTCCTGCTCGCGATGGGCGTCCCGATCGACCTTGCCGTCGGCTCGCTCCGCCTCGGGATCTGGCCCTCGCTCACCGAGGCGCAGGTCGACTACGTCGCGCAGGTCCTCCCGGCTGCCGTCACCGAGTGCCGCGCTGCCGCCGTCGCCTCCCGCCAGCTCCCCGTCTGATCGCCTCCTGCTGACACCTCCCTGACATCAGGCGTTTCCCCGAGGTTCGTAGCGGGCGCGTCCTCGTAACGTCGGTGGTGACGACGCTCGTGTTGACGTGGTGATCCCGTGTTCAGAGACCCCGTACTCACCTCAGCCGTCCTCGACGGGCTGCCCGCTCACATCGCCCTCATCGACCGCTCCGGCGTGCTGCGCTGGACGAACCGTGCGTGGCGCGAGTTCGGGGAGCTCAACGGAGCGCATCCGGGCTTCGATGGCGGCATCGGGACGAACTACGTCGACGTCTGCAAGGCGACGGACGGTGATGAGCGCGCGTTCGCCCTGGAGATCGCGGGCGGACTGGAGAGTGTCCTCTCCGGTCGCACCGACCGATTCGTGACGACCTATCCCTGCGCCACCGAGACCGACCTGCTGTGGTTCCGCGCGACGTTCACCGCGCTCTCGCACGAGGAGTTCGCCGTCCTCGCCGTCCACGACGACGTGACCGACCAGCGTCGGATCGCGGAGCAGGTGCTGGAGAGCCAGCGCTCCGAGGCGGTGGCCACGATGCTGGCCGGGGTCGCTCACGACTTCAACAACCTGCTGACGGCCATCGGCGGCTCACTGGAGCTGGCCGAGAGCGGGGAGGATCGCGCCCGCTGGATGAGCCAGGCACGCCTGGCCACCGCCCGTGCCGGCGACCTCGTGAAGAAGCTGCTCCGCGTCTCGCGCCGTCAGACCTCCGAGACCGAGCAGGAGGTCGAGCTCGTCTCGATCGCCTCCGAGATCGTCGACCTCTCCCGCGAGGTGTACGACCGCCGCGTCGAGATCGTGTTCGACGCGCCGAAGAACGCCTCGCTCGTCGTGCATGGTGACCATGCCGACCTCGAGCAGGTGCTGATGAACCTGCTCAACAACGCCCGCGACGCGATCCTCGCGCGGCTCGACGGCGCTCCTGCCGGTGAGCCCGGTCGCATCCGGGTCACCCTCCAGCCAGTGGTGAAGGATGGCGATCACCACGCCCGGATCCTGGTCGAGGACAACGGCGTCGGGATGGGCGAGGAGACCCGCCACCGCGCGTTCGATGCGTTCTTCACGACGAAGGCGCGCCAGCAGGGGACCGGGCTCGGCCTCCCCATGGCGGCGAGCGTGATCCGCGACCTCGGCGGCGACATCTCGGTCGCCTCGCAGCCGGGCCTCGGCACACGCTTCACGATCGAACTGCCGCTTGCGCGGCCGGCGGTGTCGACCGGCCCCGGAGACTCCTCCGGTCGCACCCGCGTCCTCGTGGTCGACGACGAGCCGATCGTGGGCGCGGTCGCCGAGGCGGCCCTCAACGCCCGCGGGTACGCGACGAGGACGGCACGCACCGTCGATGAGGCCCTCACCCGCCTGAGCGAGGAGCCGGTCGAGATCGTGATCCTCGATCAGAACATGCCGGGGAGCCCGCCGACGACGCTGATCGAATGGCTGGACCGCGCGGACGCGCCCACGCGTGTCATCGCGATCAGTGGCCTCGAGAGCCGCTTCGCGCAGATGACGAGCGACCGGGTGGTCCGGTTCCTGCCCAAGCCGTTCGGCACGTCCGACCTGGCTGAGGCGGTCCGCGAAGCGGAGCTGGCGGCCCGTTAGCCCTCGACGCGCCGGGCGCCGCTCGCCCCCTCTTCGCGGGTAGCGGTCCGCGGTGCCCGCCAATTTCGAAGAATCTGTCTACGCGCTGCAACAGATCGCTTTACATATCAGCGCATCTGCATATACCGTGTGAGCAGTTGATCCATTGCGCCGAACCTTGGATGGACCTGCTCGTGCCAGACTCCCCCTTCGACGATTACCTCGACCTGGTCGAGGCTGCGCGGGAACTGGGGATCCACCCCCAGAGCCTGCGTCGCCTGATCAAGCAGGGACGTGTCCCCGCGACTCTGTTTGCCGGGAAGTACCTGATCGAGCGCGACAAGCTGGACATCTTCAAGTCCAGCTACGACCCGCGTCCGGGCCGCAAGCCGATCCGTCGCCTGCTCTAGGACCTCGTCCCGCTACTCGGGAGCTTCGACCGCGATGTCCTCTGAATTGAGGTCCATCAGGTCGAGCTCGAGGCGGACGACCTCCGCGCCGGAGGAGTCCACCCCGACGACGCGGAGGCTCACCGGTGTCCCGAGGTCGCGCTCCAGCCAGATCTCCGCAGAGAGCGTCGCGTCGACCTCCACCGGGAGGACATCGTTCTCCCCCTGGAACAGATCCAGGAACGCCTGCTGGTCGAGCGTGAAGTGGCGGGTGGGGATGCCGAAGAGGTCCTCCTCCACCCACTCGTAGTCGTTCAGCCGCCGCGCCACCTCGTCGTACTGTCCGGCGTCGTCCGCGAAGAGGACGGAGGGGCGGAAGTCGAGCCCTGCGAACGACTCGAGGGCCGTCCCGGCGCCCTCGGTCCACGCGCCGCTCGCCTCCCGGATCCATCGGCGGTCGCCGATCACGATCGTCTCCGTGCTCACCTGCAGGAAGCCGAGGTCCGCCGAGGTCACCGCGTGCTCGCGGTCCGGGTTCACGCGTTCGCCCTGGATCGCGAGGTGGATCTCCTGGTCCAGGGGCAGGCCTGCCGGCGCCTCGGACGTATCGAGGAGCGACGGCAGGATCGAGACGGTGAGCGTGTAGCGGTAGGAACTGAGGTCAGCCGGCGAGGCGGCGGTGATCGCCTGCGTTGGCGTCGGTGTCTCGGTGGGTTCCGCCGTCCCCTCGCCCGAGTCGTCCGACCCCGAGCATCCGCCCGCGATGAGCGCGGCGCTGATGAGCACGAGGCTCGCGATCCAGCGACCGGGAGAGCGGCGAACCGTCGACGGCGTCACCGGGCTAGTCGAACTCAGAGCGGGGCTCGCCCTCGCGGCGGAGGTAGCCCTGCGAGCGGTCGTAGTCCTCGCGGTTCACGTGACCGGCGGAGTGCAGGTAGGTGAGGAGCACCTCCAGCGTGAGGATCGAGTGCATCCGCACGCCCATCGCCTCCAGTCGCCGGGCCGCGCCCTGCTCGCGGTCGATGAGCACGACGGCATTCGCGACGATCAGGCCGGCGTCCCGCAGGCCCTCGATGGTCTCGACGAGCGAGCCGCCCCCGGCCGCGAGGTCGTCCACGACGAGCACGTGCTGGCCGGGGCGGTAGATGCCCTCCACGTGCGGCGCGAGCACCTCGTCCGGGTCACGCGCGGGGCGGAGGTAGAGCAGCGGGCGGTCCATCTGCAGCGAGAGCGCCGTGGCGATGTGCAGGCCACCGATCGGGACACCGGCGATCGCGTCGAACGGCTCGACCACCCGGTTACGCATCGCCATCCCGAGCTCGAGCTCGTCCTGGATGAGGCGCACCGTCCGCTTCAGGGCGTCGGGGCGGGAGATGAGCAGCTTCGCGTTCACGTAGACGGGCGAGTTCCGCACCGTCCGCCCCAGGCTGAAGTCACCGAACTGGATCGCGCCGAGCCGCCAGAGCGTGTCGGCGAGCCAGAGGCGTCCCTGTGCGTCGTCGTTCTCGCGCTCGGAGGTCATGTCTGCCCCTTCAGTGGCGGTCGGGTGTCTCCGGCCGCGGGAGGTGCCTGCGTGATCAGCGCCGCGAGGCGGCGTTCAGTGCTTCGGGGTTCACGAGGTGCCGGACCGTCTCACCGCGCATACCGGCGAGCAGCCCGTCGACGGCGAGATGCGCCATCTTCGTGCGTGTCTCCAGCGTGGCGCTGCCGACGTGCGGCGAGAGCACGATGTTCTTCGCCCGCACGAGCGGGTCGTCCGGCGGGAGCGGCTCGGGCGTCATGACGTCCAGTCCCGCCGCCGCGATCGTGCCGTCCTCGAGCGCCGCGATCAGCGCCGGCTGGTCGACGACCGGCCCGCGCGACGTGTTCACGAAGATGGCGTGGCGCCGCATGCGCCGGAAGAACGAGGCGTCACACATGCCGCGCGTCTCGTCGTTGAGCGGCACGTGCACGGAGATGAAGTCGCTGCGCTCGAGGAGTTCGTCGAGCGAGACGAACGTGCCCGGGAAGTCCGGCTTCTCGGAGTGGCCGGTGTAGAGCACCGTCATGTCGAATCCGGACGCCCGTCGTGCGGCGGCCGCGCCGATGCGCCCCGGCCCGAGGATGCCCAGCGTCCGGCCGGTGATCTCGCTGCTGAGCATCCACGTGGGGTTCCACTGCCCCCACTGGCCCTGCTCGATCGCATCGCGGCCGGCCGGCAGCCGTCGCGCCGCCGCCATGAGGAGCGCCCATGCCATGTCCGCGGTGGCGTCCGACAGCACGTCCGGGGTGTTCGTGACGGCGACGCCGTGGGCCGTGCAGGCGGGGACATCGATGTTGTCATAACCGACGGCGAGCTGGGCAACGGCGCGGACGGACGGCCGGGCCTCGAGGAACTCGGTGTCGATGCGGTCCGTGATCATGCAGAGGACGCCGTCGCAGCCCTCGGTGCGTTCGAGGAACGCCTCGCGCGACGGTGGGTCGAACTCGGGCCAGACGTCGACGTTCTCGGCGCCGAGCGCCTCGCGCAGGCGCGCGATCGGGCTGCCGTCGCCGGCGCCGCCGGGCAACTCACGGGTGACGAAGACGCGAGTCACGAGTCGGCTCCCAACGGGATGAGCCCTGGACGCCGGTTCTGCCGCATGGCCCGATTGTAACCAGATGCGCCCTCCGGACGCCCGGCGAGTCCGGGATTCCTCACCGGATGGCTTCGAGGTTCGTCATCGCCACGGGAGCGCGCGGTCGGGAAGCACGAGCGGCACCGGCACGCCGGGCCCCATCACCTCGGTCAATCCGTCGAGGTACAGCACGCCGGTGAGGGCGCACGTCACGGCGTCCAGCTCGTCGTGGCTCAGCCGACGGGAGCGTGGAATCCCGAGGACGCCCTGGCGCTTCAGGCCGCGTCTGAGGTCGTCGAGCCCGGTGCGCTTCCTCGGCACGCCGAGCACGTCCTGCGTCATCCCCGGGTAGACCTCCAGGACCTCGTAGCCGCGTGCCTCGATCGTCTCCCGGAGCGCGATGCCGCGTAGCGTGAGCTTCACCATGCTCGGCAGCAGCGTGGGGAAGGGGCGGTACCCCTCGCGCGCCGCGATCCGGTCGACCTCGCGCATGATGCCGGCGCTCGCGCAGGCGCACGTCGGGTCGGCGCAGTCCCGCCCCTCGGGGAGCGCGAGGGGAGCGTCGATGGCGACCACGCGGGGCTGAGCCTCCTCGATCGCCTCCAGGATCTCGTCGTCGCCGCGGACGACGGCGATCCGGTGGCAGCGGCGATCGCCGTCCATCGTGGCGAGGCCGGTGGGGTACCGAGGCCCCGAGCGCAGGTCGATGCCCAAGGCGAGGTTTCGCTTTCGCCCCGAGTTCTCGACTGAGCTGCCTGATAAACTCATGATCTCGACGACACCTGTGACAACACACCGCATCAGACGCGCGTGACCCAGACTGGGCTGGAGGATACCCCGATGGCAGAGAAGCGCCCCGGCGAGCCGTTCACGCGGATCGACGTCCAAGAGGCGAAGAAGATGATCGACGAAGAGGACGTCCAGGTGATCGACTCGCGCGAGCCGCACGAGCACGCCGAGGGCCACGTCCCCGGTTCGATCCAGATCCAGCACATGGCGACGATGGCGCAGGCCGCCAAGATCGCCCGCGACAAGCCGGTGCTCTTCATCTGCAAGTCGGGCCAGCGCTCGGCCGTCGCCGCGGAGTTCGCTGCGGCGCTCGGCATCACGGACATCTACAACGTCGATGGTGGCCACGACGCGTGGCGCGCTGCCGGCTATCCGCTCGAAGAGGGCATGTAGTCCCACTCGAGGGCCAGACCCATCGCGACACCCCGGTCCCTGCGGCCGGGGTGTCGTTCGTCCCGGGAGACGCGGGACCTGGGCCCCTCCGACTGGTGGGGCGTCCGAGCGAGGATGCACTCCTCAGAAGGAGGTCATCCGATGGAACCAATCACCATGATCGCCGCAGGGATCCTGTTCCTCGCCGGGGCCGCGTTCGCGGTCTTCCTGGGGACGTACTCCGAGCGCCTCGAGGCGCGGCGGCACGCCGAGACCCACTAACAGCGGACCACTCGCACCGACGCCATCGTCGGAACGGCGGCATCCGCCGCTGATCCCTACTCGCAACCTAGTCCGTGCTCTGGCGCGGAACCCCAGGCGGAGCGCCGTCCCACGCGGACGGCGCTTCTGGCGTTCTGGGGCGTGTGAGGGAGCGCGCCGCCTAGGGCTGAGGTGACGGCTCGTTCGCGACGAGGTCCTTCACCGCCTTGAGCAGCTGGCGCGTCGTGAACGGCTTCTCCAGGTAGCGGATCGTGTCCGCGTCCAGCGCCCGCGAGTTCGGCTCGCCCTCGATGTCGCCCGTTACGAATAGGACGCGGTGTTCGAGTTCGGGCCAGCGCCGCTGGATCTCCCCGTAGAGCGTGGCTCCGTCCATGCCGGGCATCCGCAGGTCCGTGATCACGAGGTCGAACGTGCCCTCGTCCAGCACATCGAGCGCTTCGTCGCCGCTTTCGGCCGTCTCCACGGCATAGCCGGTGGCGCTGAGAATCTCCCGCGTGAGCGCGCGCACGGCGCCCTCGTCGTCCACCACGAGGATGCGCTTCCGGGCTGTGTCCGTGGAGACGAGCGTCGTCGGCGGCGTGGTCACCCCCGCAGCGTCCGACCTCCGCCCGGCCGTCCTGCCGTCGGTCCTGTCGTCTCGCGGGACGGGAAGTTCCACCACGAAGGTCGCGCCTCCATCTGCGTTCTCTTCGACCCAGGTGCGGCCACCGTGATGGCTCACGACGCCGTACACGATCGCGAGGCCCATCCCCTGGCCGAGCCCCACCTCGCGGGTCGTGAAGAAGGGCTCGAAGATGCGCGACCGGAGCTCTTCCGCCACGCCGGGACCGTCGTCCGCGAACGCGACGTAGACGTGGTCGCTCTCCTGCCACGTGCTGACGATGACCTCGCCACCGCGCCCCTGCAGGGCCTGGTGCGCGTTGTTCAGGAGGTTGAGGAACACCTGCTCGAACTGCCCCTCGTCGATGAGCACCTCGGGCACGAGGCCGAGACGCGTCACGACGTGGACATCGTCCATCTCGAGGGCGTACCGGCGCAGGTCGATGACGCGGCGCAGCATCTCCTCGACGTTCACGAGGTGGCGCTGGCCCGGCCGCTGGCGGGCGAAGGAGAGCAGGTTGCGCACGATCCGGGCGGCCCGCTGCGCCTCGTCCTCGATCGTGCGGAGCGCGTGCTCCCGCTCGGTGCCCTCGAGGCCGCTCAGGATCTGGGCGTACCCGAGGATCGCCGTGAGGGGGTTGTTGAGCTCGTGGGCCACGCCGGCGACCAACTCGCCGAGCGACTCGAGCCGGTTCCCGGCGAGGGGGCCATCCTCGACGCTCGCCGGCGGGTGGTGCTCGACCGGCGCGACCGATGGATCGAGCGCACCGAGTGCCGGTGGCAGCGGAGGCGTTGGCATCGGCGCCTCGAGGTCGTGCGGGGCACGGGAGGCGTGGGGCATCTCGACACGTTCGCGGGCGATCGCGTCTCCGAGTCGCCGCACGGTCCGCTCGGCGGCGAGCGCCTCGGCCGCGGTGAATGCCAGTGAGCCGGTGCGGAACAGCGCCAGCGCACCGATGACCTCGGCCCCGGCGTACAGCGGCACGAGCACGCGAGAGCGGAGCCCGAAGGCGGGCAGCCGGTCGAGCGGGCTCGCACCCGAGGCGACCAGCTCGCCGAGGAGTGACGGCTCACCCGAGGTCCGCACCAGCGCGAGGTCCGGTTCCAGCGGCGCCCAGCGGCGTCCGCGGGAGACGCCCGCCATCGGGGTCGGGTAGGTGGCGAGGACCTCGGCCGCGGTTCCCTCGGGGGCCGCGACGAAGCGGATCACCGCCGCCCACTGGAACCCGATCGAGGACTCGATCGCCTGGAGGACGGACCGGGCGACGGCCATCGGATCGTCGAGGTCGTGGATCGCCTCATAGGCGCTCACCAGCGCCCGCAGATCTTCGGAGAGAGGCTCGTCGGTCCGCGGCGCCTCGCTCAGCGAGCGCGCCGGCTGACGGGGCTCAGGAGGGCGGGGGCGCGGTGGTGGCGCGAGGGGGGCGGCTCCGCGGGTGTGCGACGGCGCGGCGGTCACCGGCTGCAGGCTCATCACGACGAGGTCGGAGGAGCGGGCCACCGGCGCGACTGCTGCGTTGAGGGTTACCTCGTCGCGCGCGTAGCGGAAGCGGAGCGAGCCTTCCCACGTGCCGCCACTCGTGATCGCGTCGCGCGCCGCGTGGACATCGGCGGCGTCGGGCTGGGCGAGGAGGGAGGCCCACTCGCGACCGGCGAGGGCATCGGGATCCGGGGCACCCAGAAGCTCGCAGGCACGGCGCTCCGCCGTCACGACGTTGCCGTCCCGACGCACGATCAGCCAACCGGACGGATCCTGGGTCCGCCGCCCGCCCGCACCGTCAGTCATGTCGCCCCGGGGCCCCGCGGCGGCTCCGAAGTCATGCGGAGCCGACCCGGGGCCGTGGTGAGCCCGGTCTGCCATAACTCTATCGTCGGTATTCGACTCCAGCCGAACACCCCGCCCCGAAAACACTGGCAACCAGGGATCACCGTTAGGTTTGCCCTAATTGCGCCGTTCAAGTGCAGCCCACCGTTGCGCGACAACGGCGGCGGCTTGTTCATGGGTGGCGGAGACGATAGTCGTCAGGATGTCGTCAGCCAGTTCGAAGCGGCGACGCACGTTCAGCGTCGCCAGCATCTGCTGCAACTGCCTGTCGGTCAGAAGGCCCCGCCCAAGCGCACCGACCCGGTCCGCGAGGGCGCCCGGTGAGGCGGGCAACTCGACGTCGCGGTGGTACTCATTCGCGATCGTATCCCGAAGTCGATAGAGCTGCCTCAGGCGTTCCCTGACGACCTCCAGCGCCTCATCGGACACGTCGCCTGCCTCGTCCACCGGGTACTCCACGTCGGCGCTGAGGTAGGGGCGGTCGTCGTAGAGCTGCGCGACGCGGAAGCGTCGGACGCCCACGCACTCCAGCGCGAGCCGCCCGTCCCGCGTCGGCGACACGCGCCTGATGCGTGCAGTGCAGCCGACGGGGTGTGGCACCGCGGGGCCGCCGACCTCGGCGCCCTCGCGGATCAGGGCGACGCCGAACGGCTCGCGTGTCTCCAGGCACTCCGCGACAAGCGTGCGGTAGCGCTCCTCGAAGACCTGGAGGGACAGGTCCATGCCCGGGAAGAGCACCGTGCGCAGGGGAAAGAGCCGCAGGCGCGTCATCAGCCCTCGCCCAGCGCGCGCAGGAGGATGATCAGTCCCACCACGACGGCGGTTGTGAGGACCATCCCCGCTGCCGTGAGTGACTGCGAGAGCCACCAGTGCTCCTCGTAGCCCTCGACCTGCCACCCGGACGCCTCGAGGGCGCCCTGCGCCTCGGCGAGGTCGTTTCGTCGCACCTCGATCGCGAAACGGCTGACCATCGGCGCTCGGTCCGGCAGGACCTGGTAGCCGACGGTGGTGCCGACGCCCGGGCGCTCCGAGCTGTGCGTGCGGATGCGCGCGTAGATGCCGCGGTCGGCGAACCAGTCCTGGAGGTCGTTCGCATGCGTTGCGTCGGCGAACTGGGCGACCTCCACCCAGCGGACCCAGGGCGGGATCATCCGGTCGCGATCCGCAGGAGGATGAACAGCCCGATGCCGACCAGCGTGCAGAGCGCGGCGATCACGAGCTGGCGTGTGCTCGACTGCCCCGGGCCCAGCGTGCCTCGGCCGCCCCGCAACCCCTCCCGGCCGTCCCAGCCCGCGTCCACGAGGGCGCTCACGGCGAGGTCGCGCTGCTTCGGGGGGAGCGTGACGAGGTAGACGAACTCGGGCGGCCGGACGCCGAGGACCCCCACGAGCGGGGAGCGCGCGGGGTCACCGATCTGCGCGTCCGTGATCTCGATGAGCGCATCGACGCCCGCGTCCTGCAGGGTCGCCGCCCAGCCCTCCGCCTGCTCGACGTTCGATGTCACGAGCAGCGGCCGCCGTTCCGGCGGTGCGTCGGTATCCATGAAGGCATGGTAGCGAGCGGAGAATGGAATCCGATTGGAACTGGAGTCGTCTCAGGCCGGCGGTGCGTCACCGTACGCCGAGCGACGATCCGGCCAGAGGGTGGCCGGCAGCTCGTTCCAGCCCTCGATGAGCCGCGGGATCGCCCAGCCCGCGTCCGGCATCCATTCCGCCAACGATCCGTCGAACGGGTGGTCGCGGCGCTCGAGGATCTCCAGCGCCCGCTCCGCCGTCGCCCGCACCCGCTTCGCGAAGTCGGGGACGTAGACGCCGTTCGCGGCGCGCTCGGCGAGCTGGTCCTCGTCCTTCCAGACCCACGACAGGTCCGGCTGCACGACTACGTCGAGCGTGTGGTCGTTCGTGTCGACGCCGATCGGTGTGCGGCGGAAGGGCTCCTCGACGTTGATGTAGTAGCCGTGGAAGACGCGCTCGCCGTCCTCGTCCCGCCACGAGAGCCAGATCGAGTAGTCCTCGCCGGGGTACATGAGACGGAGCGTGTCGCGTCGCCAGGGGATGTCGACGAGCTCGCGCGTGACGGGCTGGCCCATTGAGTCGCGGACACCGCGCCACTGCTTCGTGACCGCGCCGTTCGGGATGAACAGCGCGAGCAGGTCATCGCGATCCTCGACGACGCGGGCCGGCCACGACATGCCCGGGCGCTCCTGGCGCGTGATGTAGCGCAGGACGACTTCGTCGCCCGGCTGCCACCGCGCTTCGGTCATCGGGGGCCTACGCGGGCTGGAGGGCCCGGACCTGCACGGCGGCGACGCCACCGGCGAGGCCGTCGAGGCCGAACAGCGAGAGGACCGCGCCGCCGTCGTAGTACTGCGGCACGTAGACCTGGCCGGCCGGGACGCCATCGTCGAGACGGACGGCGATGCGGACCGATCCGCGGTCGTTCGCCAGCTCGATGACCTCGCCGTCGCGCACGCGGGCAGCCTCGGCGTCCACCGGGTTCACCCACACCGCTTCCTCGCGGTGGAGCTTGTCGGCCTCCTCGGAACGGATCGAGGAACCCTCCCACGAGTGGTAGAGCGAGCGGCTCGTCACGATCGCGAGGCCGGTGCCGGCGGCCGGGGCGGCGCCCACGGGCTGCTTCGCGGCCTTCGAGGCCTCACCGACGACGCGCGTGCCGGCGGGGTTCGTCCCCAGCGCGGCGGCCGTCGGGTAGCCGCTGGTCGCAGCCGCGACGGCGTCCGTGACGTCCTCGGTCGTGCCGTAGGTCAGGTTCGCGCCCAGGCCGTTGGCCAGCGCGGTGAGGACGTACAGGCCGGGGACGGTCTGCTGCTCCGGCTTGCGGGCCGGGTGGTGCCGGAAGACGTGGCCATCGGCGTTCGTCGTGGTGCCGTCGTCGGCGTGGAACGCCGCCTGCGGCAGCACCACGGTCGCGGACTCGGCCGCCGTGGAGCGGACGGAGTCGATGACGATCAGGGAGTCGAGGGCGTCCAGCGCCGCCTTCACCTCGGGCGTGCCCGGGGAGGTCAGCAGCGGGTTGTCGGCGTGGAGGATGACCGCCTTGATCGCGCCCGACTTCGCGGCCGCGACGATCTCGGTGAAGGACTTGCCGTTCGCGCCGGGGCGCAGGCCGGCGTCGTGCGCCCCGCGGACGTTCGCGTCCGTCGGCAGGTAGAGCAGGTGCTCGGCCGCGCTCTCGCCTCGGAGCGTGATCGCGAGGTTCGCGGCGGCGGCGGCGAAGTCAGCGGCGTAGGCGCCGAAGTGGTCCTCGGGCGCGAAGATCACCGTGGCGCGGGACTCGACATCGCCCTTGGCGGCGTTCACGGCGGCGACGGCCGCCTCCCACTGGAGGGCGTCGATGCCGGCCGGCGCCGCAGCGCCGTCCGCGAGCGCCTGCGCGACCGTGGCCTCCTGGCCCGGGCGCGTGCGCAGCACGGCGGTGGCGAAGCGGTCGAGCTCACTCCAGGTGGGCGAGATCAGGACGATGGCGGCGCCGCGCTTCACCTTGGCGTCGCGCATGCGCAGCGAGGCGACCTGGTGCGACTCCTCGAGGTCGCGCGCGATCGCGATGATCGTGTCGCTCTTCTCGATATCGGCGAGGTTCGAGGGCAGGCGGTCGGTGCCGAAGGCGGCGGTCAGCGTGTTGCCGACCGCGCGGTGGACGGCGCCGGTGGTGAAGTCCACGTTCGGCGTGCCGAGCAGGCGGGCGATGCCGGAGAGGACGAACGCCTCCTCGGTGGTGCCGATCGGCGAGCCGAGGACGGCAATCGCCTCCGCGCCGGCGGACTGCTTCACCTTCGTGACTTCCTCGACGGCGCGCTCCAGGGCGTCCTCGAAGGACGCGGGGATGAGGCGTTCGCCGGCGCGCACGAGGGCGCGCGAGAGGCGCTGCTTCTCCGGGATGGCGTCGTAGTGGAAGCGGCCGCGGACGCAGATCTGGTCGCGCGAGGCCGGGTTCACGCGGTCCGGCCGGACGATCGTCGGGCCGAAGTCGTCGTTGATGCCGTAGGAGAGCGTGCAGCCCATCGAGCAGCCGTTGCAGACCGAGTTCGTCCACTCGTCGGCGCGGCCGACCCACTTGTTGGGCTTCTCCATCAGGGTCGCCGTGGGGCAGACGTCGATGCAGGCGCCACAGAAGTCACAGTCGGACTCGTGGATCTGGCCGCCGGTGCCGAAGGCGATCATCGTCGTGTGACCCTTGCCGGAGAGCGTCACGGCGCCGGTGTGGCGCAGGTCGCTACAGGCACGGACACAGCGGGTGCAGATGATGCACATCTGCGGGTCGAACTCGAGGTACGGGTTGCCGCGGTCCGGCTCCGGGGGCGGCGTCTCGTAGTACGAGCGCGCCTCGCCCACCCACGGCTCTTCGAAGTCGCCCTGGTCGACGATCTCGCAGGAGGTCTGGAGCTCACAGCGGTAGTTCTTGGAGCAGGTGAGGCAGCGGTGCGTCACCACGTCGTCGCGGAGGCAGATGTCGCCCGGCATGCAGTGCACGCGGCGGTGGCAGGTGAGGCACCGGTCCGGGTGGTTCGCCAGGATCATGGACATGACCGACTGGCGGGTGCGCTTCGTAGCCTCGGTGTCGGTGGTGACCACCATGCCCTCGGCCACCTGCGCGACGCAGGAGAGCTGGAGGTTGGTCGGGCGTCCGCCCTCGATCTCCACGATGCAGGTACGGCAGCCGGCGTACGGCTCGAGGCCGTCGATGTAACAGAGGTTCGTGATCGCGATGCCCTGGTCCTTGATCACCTCGACCAGGCGACGGCCCGGCTCGGCGTCGACCGTGCGGCCATTAATGGTGATCTGGACCACGGTTCCCCCAACCCCACATCACGAGCGCGGGAGCGGCGCTCCCGGCGCGCGAGTCAGTCTTAGTTGCGCTTGTCCGAGGTGTGACGCCCCGGCAGGCGCTGCGGCCCGAACGCCCCGCCGATGCCCGCGACGTCGACGCGCGAGCGCGCGGTCGGCATCGAGGTGCGGAGCGGGTTCTCCGCCTGCGTCTGGCCGTTCGGGTACCGGCCGTCCGTCTTGCGGAGGTACTCCTGCGACTCGCGCGTGAGCGAGTCGCGGTCGCGGTACATGTTCTCGAAGAGGTAGACCGCGTCGTTGTAGCGCCCACCGGCCTGGATGGCCTGGTAGGGGCACGCCTCGGTGCAGAGGCCGCAGTACATGCAGATGCGGAAGTCGATCTCGTAGCGGTCGATGCGCAGCGTGCCGTCCTCGCGCGGGGAGGTCTGCACGAGGATGCAGCCGTCCGGGCAGGCCTGGGCACAGGTGGAGCAACCGGTGCAGCGCTCCTCGAACCAGAGGAGGTTCGTGCGGGCGCGGACGGGCACCTCGCGCTGCTGCTCGGGGTAGTTCACCGTGATGGCGGGTCGGAACACATGCTTCAGCGTCAGAAGCATGCCCTTGGCGACGCCGAATCCGTACGCCACGACTGCTCGCTTCCCGTGGCGGGCAGCCTCGCGCTGATGGCTGCATCCGCCCTGCGCCCGGCAGCATACCGGACGGATCCCGCGAGAGATACCCGGTGTTCAGGCGGCAATCCTCGCGAGCTTCGTGCAGGCTATCACAAGGCGTGGGTGCCGAAACTCGCACACCTCGGAGTTTGAGGCGGAGCTACGCCCCGAGGGCCGCCTTCGCCGTCTCGTACGCCTCGCGTGTGTCCAGGTCGAGGCCCACGGTGGGGTCGTCGATGCGCACGCGCTCGACGCGCTTCTTCGCGAGGACGCCCCGGAGGCCCTCGGTGACCTCGCGCGCTTCGATCAGTTCCGGCAGCAGCGCGCCGGAGATCAGCACCGGGTGCCCACCATGCTCGACGCCATCGCCGTCCCGGTAGACGGGTTGGACGGCGTCGGCGCCCGAGGAGCGCAGCGCCTCGACGAGCGTCCGGATGACCTCGACGGTGGTCGGCTGGTCGACGTTCTCGATGAGCACCGCGTCCGGACGCGGCTCGCGGTTCACGATCCGCGCTCCGGCGACGAGGGAGGTCGAGCGGCCCTGCGCCCAGCGCGGGTTGAACACGAACGGCATCGCGACGGGGACCGCGCGGCGGATCTGCTGCGCATGCATCCCGATCACGACCGCGATGCGGCCGACCCCGGCCTCTCGCAGCACCTCGATCTCGTGGGCGAGGAGCGTCGACCCCTGCCACGGGAGGAGCGCCTTCGCGCGGCCCATCCGGGAGGATGCGCCCGCCGCCAGGACGATGGCGGCGACGTCCAGGCCGCCCCCGGTAGCGTCGGAAGTCACGCCTTGGCCTTCGCCTTCCACTGCTCGACGGCCTGCGTCACCGCGGAGGCGGCGAGGACGGAGCAATGGATCTTCGCCTTCGGCAGGCCGCCCACCGCGTCGGCGTAGTCGTCGCGGCTCAGTGTCGCCGCGTCCTCCGGCGTCAGGCCGACGACGAGCTCGGTCGCGGCGGAGGAGGTGGCGATCGACGCCGGGCAGCCAGATGAGAGGAACGAGGCACGCGCGACCACGCCGTCCTCGAACTTGAGGAAGATGCGGAGCGAGTCGCCACAGACGGGGTTCGTCACGAACGCCTCGGCGTCCGCGTCCTCCATCGCCCCCGCGTTACGCGGGTTCTGGAAGTGGTCGATCAGGATCGCCGAGTAGACATCCGGCGAGAGTCGTTCTGCCATGCCGTCATTGTCGCATGAGCGACTCGAGGGGGCGGAGGCAGCGCAGGCCCTCGAGCGGAGCGCCCTTCGCGAGCGCCAGCACCTTGATCCGCCCCAGGCCGCTCATGTCCGTCAGCGTCTCGGCGGCGCGCCGCTCGGCGGCGTACCGCTGCACGTCCGACGAGGCCCGCTCCCCCGCAACGCGGAGCGCGTCCGCAAGCCCGAGGACGGTGAGCGCCTCGGCCTGTGTCGTCAGCGGAGCGGCGTCGAAGCCCTCAGCGGCCGCGGCCAGCGACGTGAAGTCGACGTGGTACGTGAGGTCGGTGAGCCCGGGCTGGTCGAGCGGATCGGGCTGGGGGCTGTGTGCCCGGAACGCCATCAGCGTGCCCTGCTTCCGCCATGAGGCGTACAGCTCGCGCGCCTCGTAGCCATAGTCGACGGTCAAGACATAACCACGCTCGAAGCGGGCCGCGAAGCGCGACATCACGTCGCGGGCAGCAAGGCCCACCTCCGCCGTCGCATCGTCCCCGGGCTGCAGGCCCAGCCGGTCGAAGTATCGCGAGATGGCGTCGGTGCTGAGGTCGCCCTCGACGAGCGCGAGGCGAGCGTCCTCCGACGCGACGTAGATCTCGCGCAGCGCATCGCCCTCGCGGTGTACGAGGTGGACGGGGAGGGCGTCGAAGAACTCGTTCGAGATCATCACGCCGGTCACGGTCCCCGGGAGGGAGAGCCAGTCCTCGGTGAGCGCGTGCTCGGCAACGAACCCGCGTGCCTCGAGCGTCGCGCGCTGCTGGAGGAGGCGGTGGGGGTGCCCGTCGAGGACGGTCGGACGGGCGGCGGCGAAGCACTCCGGCGCGCGGGCGCGCAGCCACGTGAGGATGCTGGCCATGAACGCGCCCGATCCGGCGCCGGGTTCGACGAGCGCGAACTCGGCGGGCTTCCCGAGGCGCTCCCAGCATTCGAGGACCTGCCGCGCCCAGAGGTAGCCGAAGATCGGGTGCACTTCCGGGCTGGTCTCGTAGTCGCCGTGCTCGCCCCAGGCGAGATCCTCGCGGCTGTAGTACCCGTACTCCGGGTGCCCGAGGGCCAGCCCCATGAACTCGGCGAAGGTGATGCGTCCGCCCTCGGCGGCGATGCGCTCGAGGATCACCGGGAGCAGCGGGGCGCTCTCGGCGGCGAGCGTGAAGTCGTCGGCGAGCGCGAAGTCGTCGAAGTGCTGGTCGGTCATCGCGACCAGTGTGCGGCTGAGCCGCGCACCGCGCGAGCCGAGATCAGCGCCTAGAGCGCATTGAGGACCGTGAGCTGGTTGCTCACGATCGCATCGACGTCCCACGTCGAGAGCTCGAGGCCTCGCTCGACGTCGTCGACCGTCCACGCGCCCACCCGGCCGGCCCGCGCCCGCAGCTCCTGCACGACGCGCCGGCTGCGGAGGAGCGTATGGCGGACGGTCACGGGCGTCGGGCGGATGCGCTGGTCGTCCACGTCGCGGATGAAGCGTCGGAGCTGCTTCTCGCTCCGGATCGAGTACGCGACGTTGAGCCCCGGCAGCCACTCGCGAAGCCGGTCCGCGATGCGCCAGGCCTCGCAGGTCACATGGATGTGCGAGAAGTCATCGAGCTGGAGGGCCAGCGTCCGCGCGAGGTCAGGTGCCGGATCGCCGAACCACGAGCGCAGGTCGATCACGAACTCGGAATGCCCCTGCACCGCCTCGAGGATGACCTCCAGCGGTACGCGGTCGACGCCGAGCGCGAGGCCACGGTTGCCGAGGAGGAAGCGCCCGATCGGGCGCTCATGGTGAGCGAACAGGCGGCCGTTCATCACCCAGATGTCCGCCTCGATCGCGTCGACCGAGGGGTGCTCGCTCATGTGCAGCAGCTCGTGGAAGTTCCCGGCGCGGTGGAGGATGCGGATCGGTGCCATCTGCCCTCGATGCTTCGACCTCGATGCTATCGAGGCGGCCAAGAGGCAGGCACGCGGCTAGGCGTCGTCGGACTCGCGGACGTGCCGACGGAGGGACTTCACCGTCTCCGAGACGAGCTGGATGTCGCGGGCGCCGGGGCGGTACTGCACGTACTGCTCGAGGTCGTCGAGCGCCGCCGCCGAGTCGCCGAGCCGCTCGCGGAGCATCCCCCGGTCGCGGATCTCGTCGAGGTCCCACGGGAAGAGCACGAGCAACAGGTCGATGATGCGACCGGCGCGTTCTTCCTCGCCGCGCTGGAGGTAGCCGGCCTTCAGGTTGTGCAGGAGACGCTGCAGCACCTGCCGGGGCTGAAGGCTCGCGAGGTAGTAGTCCTTGAAGGCGATCCGCGAGCCGAAGATGTTCCGGACGAGCGACTGGCAGTCGTTCCGCGTGAGCAGCCGCCCGTACGCGAAGACGTCCAGCAGCAGCTCATCTTCCTCGGTCTCGGCGTCGTCGGGGCGGAAGCGGCAGATGACGTGGCCCGGCAACCCGACCGGCTTCACGTCCAGGCCGACGCGCTGGCAGACCTCGGCGTAGACGATGGCGAGAGAGACCGGGATGCCCCGGCGTTCGCCCAGGACGTAATTCAGATAGAGGTTGCGGGGATCCTCGTAGTGCTCCGTGTTCCCGCGGAAGCCGAGCTCGCGGTAGAGCAGCTGGTTCACGGTCATGATCGTGCGGCGCGCGTTGTCGCGAACGTTGGAGCGCGCGAGCTGCTGCTCCAGCGTCTCGGCGATGTCCTGCAGGCGCTGCTCGTACGAGTCGATATCGAGGTCCGGGTACTCCGCACGCGCGGCGACGAGGGCGGCACGGGCGAGGGGAACCTCGTCGGCCGGGCCGGCGGTGACGGTTCGGAAGGTGTCGAGGGTCTGCTCGAAGGACATGCGGCGAGCCTAGCGGGGCGGGCGCGTCCGCGCGGGCGTGAAGCCCTCGAAGCGGATGATCTTCAGCGCCACCACCGTGAGGAGCGCGATCACGCCCACCACGAGGATGTTCGGGTAGTCCTGCCACGCGGCGAGCGCCGGGACGAGCAGGAGGCCGACCAGCCCGCCTGCGCGCTTGGAGCGCGTCACGACGGTGATCCCGACCGCGATGGCCGCCGCCGGCATCGTCGCCTCGGGGACGAGCGCGAAGAGCGCGCCGACCGCCGCGGCGGTGCCGTTTCCACCGTGGAAGTGCAGGAAGATCGAGTAGTCGTGGCCGACGACGGCGAGCAGTCCGCACGAGATCGCGACGACGTCCCCGAAGCCGAGCCAGTAGGCCACGCTGACGGCGGCCATGCCCTTCCCCACGTCGCCCAGCCCCACGACGACTGCCGGGACGGCGCCCACGTTGTCCCACACGTTCATCGTGCCGGGGTTCCCGTTCCCGATGGAGCGGATGTCCCGGCCCGTGAAGAGGTAGACCACGATGTATGACGTGGGGATGGCGCCAAGCAGATAGGCGACCGCGAAGGCGATCGGGAGCGTCACGAGGATCCTCCGGGGGGAGCGGGAGTCAGCCTCGATCCTAGCACCGGGCCTCGGTTCGGCGGTTAAGCGCTTGTCTCAGTTACGGACGCGATCGCGCTCGCGGATACAGGGACGCCGCGCCCTTCCGGGCACGGCGTCCACTGCTCTCAGCCTGAGGCTCTGACCGGAGTCTGACTACGAGACGGTGATCGTCACCATCTCCTCGCCGTCGACGGAAACGGTCCAGGTGCCCGCCTCGTCGAAGGTGTAGTCGTAGGAGTCGCCCGCGGCGATCTCCTCGTCGATCGCACCGTCGTCGGTGGTGACGTTGACGGCGTTCTCGCCGTCGTTCTCGAACGTCACCGTGGAGCCGGCGGCCAGCGTGACCGTGTCGGCCATGGTGCCGTCCATCATCACGCCGTCGGCGGAGATGGTGAGCGTGACGTCCTCGGCGGTGCCGCTGCCCGTCTCCGTGGCAGTCCCGGTGGCGGAGGCCGTGGCGGTCTCCGTCATCGTCTCCGTGGCTCCCTCGGTGGCCGTCATGGTTTCCGTGGGTTCGGTCGTCTGGGTGATCTCCGTGCCGGTGCCGGTGTCGATGCCGTCACCTTCGTCGTCATCGCCACTGCAACCGGCGATGAGCGCCACGGTTGCGATGCCGATGCCGAGACTCAGCGTCACGCGGTTCTTCCAGGCAAATCCGTTCATGCGTTCCCTCTTGTGCGGACCCCGGTACCGAGATCGACGTTATGGGGGGCATCGCTTGGCGGAAGCGCCGAAGCGTGAACGCGCTCGGAGCACAAGTTGCGGATACGTGTCAGCAGTCGGGGCTCAGATGTGACGCGTCGCGCCGTGTTTCGCGCGAGGGCGCGGTTCAGTCACCGGATCGAGGCCGCCCGGACGCCGTCGGCGGTTACCGCCAGCGGCCTAGTCGTCGCCGGCGGGCGGTGGGGGAGGCGGGGGCGTCGATGCCCACGACGCGTGCGTGGTCGAGCCCGTGGCGTCCGTCGGCGTCTCGGTCTCGTCGTCCCACTCGCCGCCCATCCCGAACTCCCGCGCGTCGAGGCCCACCGCATCGAAGGCCATGCGCTCGGCACGGGCGCGCAGGGAGGCGATGTCGCCGCCGGCAGCGCCGACGCCGAAGTTCACGGCGAACGCCGCGAGCCAGGAGGGGATGTGGAACCAGGACCAGGGCGCGTCCTTCACGCGGAAGGCGGCGACCAGGCCGGGGATCACGTCCTGGAAACGGACGCCGATCTGGCCGAAGTCGATGTCGCTGGGCGATTCACCGGCATCGATCCGCTGGCGGGCCTGGAGGGCGACGCGGCCGAGCGCCGCACCAAGCGCCGCAGCCACGACGACGAGGACGACGGTACGCAGACGGCGCAGCATGGGGCCTCCGAAGACGAGATCTCGTGAGAGTTCGACGGTAGGAGCGGGCTTCGCGGCGGGTCAACCTGCCGTGTGCGCCAGTTTGGCGGGCTGACGTTTCGGTTCCGTAGCGAAGACCCTGCGAGCCTCGGCGCTAGACTGGGCGAGCGCCTCCCGCAGGGCCTGGATCGGATCGACGTGAGCGCTCAGCCGGAATCCCGCCCTGAGGTGAGCCCTCAGCGTCCCGCCGAGCCCTCGTCCGGGTTCTTCTATGGCTGGTGGGTCGTCTTCGCGGCGTTCTTCGCCACCTTCGGCTCCGTCACGTTCTTCAACCCGGTGCTCGGCGTCTTCAGCCAGCTCCTCGAGGATGACTTCGGCTGGACGCGGTCGGACGTGGCCGGTGCGCTCTCCGTCGGAGGACTCGCCGCCGGCGTCGGTGCGCCCTTCGTCGGGAGCATCCTCGACCGCTGGGGTGGACGCTGGGTGATCGTCGCTTCCGGCGTCGCGATGGCGATCTGCGCGCTGATCCTCAGCCAGATGACGTCGCTGTGGCACCTGCTCGTCTTCTACGCGATTGGACGCGCGGTCTCCGTTGGCGCGATGAACCCCGCGGGCTTCATCGCGACGGCGAACTGGTTCGTGCGACGGCGCTCGCTGGTCACCGGCATCGTTGCCGTCGGCCCTCGCGTGGGGATGGCGCTCTTCCCGGTGATCGTCGCGGTGGTCATCGAGGTTGCCGGGTCATGGCGCGCCGGCTGGGTGACGCTCGCGATCATCGCCCTCAGCGTCACCGTCCCGTCGCTGCTGTTCATGCGCCGGCGGCCGGAGGACATGGGGTTGCGGCCCGACGGCGATCCCGAGCCGACCGACCCCGACGAGCTCCTCGCGATCGCTCCCGAGACCGACTTCACGCTGCGCGAGGCGATCCACACGCGCGCGTACTGGCTCGTCGGCGTTGCCGTTGGGCTCGTGATGTTCTGCGGCGGCTCGGTGAACTTCCACCAGATCCCGCACCTCGTGGACCAGGGGCTCCCGCGTACGCAGGCAGCGCTCGTGGTGACGGTCTTCTCGGGGGTGGGGGCGTTCGGGGCGTTCTTCGGCGGCGTGATCGCGCAGAAGTTCACCATGCGCTGGACGATGGCCGCGTCTCTCGTCGGGATGGGCGCCAGCATCCTGCTGCTGATGAAGGCCGCGACGCTCACGGCCGCGCTGATCTACGCCGTGACTTACGGCTCCTTCTTTGGCGTGCTCGTGTCGCTGATGCAGGTGGTGTACGCGGATTACTTCGGGCGGCGCTCGATGGGGACGATCCGAGGCTCGTTCCAGCCGTTCCAGATGGCGATGAACGCGGCCGGGCCGTTCCTCGTCGGGGTCTGGTACGACCGCTCCGGCTCGTACGACCTCGCGTTCATCGCGTTCGCGGCGTTGTTCTGGACGGCGGCACTGGCGCTCGCGCTGGCGTCCTATCCCCAGCCACCGGTGCGCACCGAGGAGGAGCAGGCCGCCCGTCTCGCCTCGGCGCGATAGGGCCGGCGGCTCTGGCCGCCGCTAGCGGCAGAGCCCGAAGACGGTGCGCTCGGGGTTCTCGTACCCGTAGTTCCAGAACGCCACGTACTGCTCGCGCATGGTGTCGAGGAAGTTCTCGGCGGCGCTGCAGGCGTCCTCGGGTGGTGCGCCGTTCTGCAGGGCGATGAGGTACTCGATCGCCGCGGAGCCGTGCATCGTCTGCGGGTACTGCGTGGCGGCGCGCTCCAGGAGGCTGCCGGCGCCCAGCAGGTCGTTCAGGCGGAACGCTGAGAGCGCGGCGCGGAACGTGGAGTAGGCCTGCAGCTCGGAGCGGCCATCGCCCTCGCCGATCTCGGCCTTCCAGTCCGGCAGCGTGTTGTTCCCCGCGGCGTCCAGGTAGGCCTGCTTCGCCTGCGAGTACTCGCCCACCGCGAACAGCGCGTCGGCGTCGTTCACGAGGTGGACCAGGTAGGTCGGCGGCCCCTCGACGGTCTCGACGCGGAAGCGCGAGCCTGCCCATCGGACGACGGTCGTGGACTCGCGCTGCGGTCCGGCGCCGACCGAGGCGACCAGCCCGCCCTTCATGCTGATCACGCCCCCGTCCATCGTGAACTCCTCGAGCGACTCGATGGAGGCGTCGGACGGGGCGAGGTTCTCGAGCGTGCCGTTGTGGTACGAGGCGACGGAGACGTGGGTGACGCAGGTGTGCGCGCCGCACTCGTCCCACGTCATCGTGATCTCCGGCAGCCCGTCGCTGGTCAGGTCCTCCAGGCTCCGAATCCGCAGCGCGGACGTCGAGGCGTTCGCGAGCGCGCGGGCGGAGTTGTGGAAGCGGTACCCCTCGTCCTTGTCCTCGAAGAACCAGAGGTCGGCGGGGTAGGGCGACTCGTCATCGGCGCCGCTGGCGAAGGAGACCAGGAAGACGAACTCGTCCTTGCGGTCGCCATCGATGTCGAGCATGGCGCAGCGCGGACCGTCGACCTCGGGCGCCATGCCCCAGGCCTTCACGAGCTCCGGGAGACAGTCCGCGAAGTCGGGCTCGCCCCCGGCCAGGTACTCCTCCACGGCCCGACCGCCCGCGAACGGGTTCTCGGGGAGCGGTGGGACAGCGACCGGCGTGGGGGTAGGTGTCGGCGTCGAGCTCCCGGCGTCGGAGACGGTGCCTGTCGGTGTACCGGTGCCGGTACCCGTGGTCGCGGAGATGCGAATGCCGTCGCTTCCGCCGCTGCAGGCAGCGGTCAGCGCCACGAGGGCGGAGAAGGCCACGATGGCCGCGAGATGTCGCAGGGAAGGCCGCTCGCGCACGACTTGGAAGGTAGCACCGGGCTTCGGCAGGTTCTTCCGGTGCAGGGGAGGATCGCCGGACTGTGGAAAAATGTAATTGCTCAAGCGTGTTGACGGCTTGGTAGTTACATGGTTACATCATCGCAGTCGGGGTGCAGTCACTGCTTCTTGAAGCGGCCCTGCAGTCCGGCGAGCGGTGGGGGAAAGCCGTGGCTGACTCAGTCGACCCGCGCAAGCTCATCGCCGAAGCGATTGGACCATTCGCCCTCGTGTTCTTCGGGGCGGGATCGATCGTTCTGGCGTCAGGCAACGCGAACATCGGGCTGATTGAGATCGCATTCGCGCACGGCCTCGCCATCGCAGTCACCACGTCGGCGCTCGGGCATATCTCCGGGGGACACTTCAACCCCGCGGTGACGGCCGGGCTCTGGGTGACACGACGCATCAGCACACCTTCCGCCATCGGCTACGTCCTGGCGCAGGTGGCGGGCGGCATCCTGGGGGCGGTGGCCCTCACGGTGCTGTACCCCGAGGGACTGAGGGAAGCCTCGAACCTCGGGACGCCGGTCCTCGGGCCCGGCATCGACTTCGGGAAGGCCGTCGGGATCGAAGTGGTCCTGACCTTCTTCCTCGTGATGGTGGTCTTCGGCACGTTCGTCGACCGTCGGAGCGACAACGTCGCCAACGTGGGGGGCCTGGCGATCGGCCTGAGCTTCACGGTGGCGAGCCTCGCGGCCTACCCGCTGACGGGAGCCGTGATGAACCCGGCACGCGCCTTCGGACCGGCGCTGCTGGCAGGCGAGTGGGAGAACCAGCTCGTCTGGTGGATCGGTCCGGTCATCGGTGGCGTGCTCGCATCGATGGCGTACCACTACCTCTTCTCTGAAGAGGCCGAGCAGGGGGCGATGGCGTCCCGGTAGAGGATGAACAATTCCCGCGTGACCCCGGTCAATGGGGGTGGGGCCACGCAGTCGTACTGAAGCCGCATCTGTCGAGAATCAGTACCCCCGCCGCACGGCAGATGTTGGTGAGAGAGCGGGCCGCGAGGCCCGCTCTCGCTTTGTCCGCGTCCCCTCGTCGCCCGCGCTCCCGTCTGGCTCCGCACCCGCGACAATGCCGCGAGGAGGCGCGTGATGGGTGAGTTCGAGGATCGGTTCGCGGAGCTCGAGGCCGCGCGCGCCGAGGTCATCGCGTTGCTCCGCTCGTGTCCCGCGGAGCTCCTGGGCCGCCGACCGGAGTCGGACGACTGGTCCGTCCTGGAGAACGCCCGACATCTCATCTACGCCGAGCAGCTCCATTTCCGGCCGTTCTTCACAGCCCCGGTCCGGTGGAGCCGGATCGGGATGCCGACCGGCGGCAAGCCGCAGCGGAATGGCCCCGGCACCGAGGACACCGACGACCTCGAGGTCGTGCTCGAGACGTGGGACGAGGTGCACGCGGGTGTCGTCGCGGCCGTCGAGGTGACGCGACCGCCGGACGCGCTCCGGCACGTGGACCGCAACCTGCGGCACCTCCGCGCCCACGCGCGCGGTATCCGGCGCCTGGTGGAACGCCTCGCCGGGAGCTAGCGGACGCCCGTCGAGCCGTGCCCTCCGGCGCCGCGCTCGGTCTCGCCGAGGTCCGCGACCTCGGCCCATTCCACCGAGGCGAGGCGGCTCACGACGAGCTGTGCGACGCGGTCGCCGTCCATCACGGTGAACGGCGCGGCGCCCGGCAGGCAGTAGAGCGTGACCATCAACTCCCCGCGGTAGTCGGCGTCGATCGTCCCGAGGGTGGCCATCACCCCCTTCGCGGAGAGCCCCGAGCGCGGGCGGATCTGCACGTCGGCATCGGCAGGCGCCGCAATCGCCACTCCGCACGGGACGCGCACCGGCATCGTCCCCACCTCGATCGGCGCATCGATGCAGGCGTGGAGGTCGAACCCGGAGGCGAGGGCGGTCTGCCGGGCAGGGATGCGCGCACGCGGCGAGAGTCGCCGAAACTGGATCTCGATCGGGTGCTCCATGCCGGCGCCGTTCTAGCTGCGGCAGTCACTGCCGCTCGGAGGACTGCGCTCACCGTAGGTCCGTCGCTCGCTGTGGGACGCCTCGCGTCCACGGAGTTACGCACAAACAAACGACCCCGCCAGCGGCGGGGTCGTTTGTGTTGGTGACTGACGTCGGGTCAGGCGGTCGCCTTCTGGAGGCCCTTGCCCTTCTTCGGGGTGAGGATCTCCACGGGGTAGACCTTCTTCTTGAGCATCTCCCGCGGCGGGTCGATGTAGATGGCGGACCACCCACACGACTGCTCGCAGAGGCGGCAGCCGACGCACTTCTTCGGGTCGACGGTCGCCATGCCGTAGTAGTCGTGGTGGTTCGGGGCGTCCTGCAGCGTGAGCGCCTCGAACGGGCAGATGTTCATGCACAGCTCACAGCCGGAGCCGATGCAGTTCTCCTCGACGATCTTCGCCAGGGGCAACTCGCGACGCGGGAACGTGCGGCAGAGGTCGCCCATGTCGTCGAGGATCGCCTCGGGCGGGCAGACCGCGCCGCAGGCGCCGCAGTCGATGCAGACCTCGGCGTCGATGACGTGGATTTCGTTACGGAGACCGGAGATCGCCTCGACCGGGCACTTCTTCACGCAGGCCGTACAGCCGATACAGGTCTCGATGATCTTGTAGGCCAAAGCAGCACCTTCCGGTGGGTTGGGCCTCGCCTGGCGGCGCCATGTGCATAAGTCCGCCGGTGGCCCTGATGCGCTCCGCGCAACGTATCACCCGCCCCGGCCTGCATCAAGAATCGAGAAGCCGCCTACACCATTCTGGCGAGGGTTTCTCGAAGCCCGCTCGAGTCCGCGCCTCGGTCACTCGGGGAAGCAGGCGACCAGCTGATTCACGTCCACGGGCGGCTCGAGGATCTCGACCTGGAGGATGCCGGCGTCGTCCGGGTTCATCTCGGGCTCGGGCACGATGACGATGCGGCTCTCGGGCGCGGCGTCGCGGAGCTTCGCCGCGAACGTGGCGACGCCGACGCCCGGCCCGCCCGCGACGACGACGTCGTAGCGCGCCTGGCGCAGCCAGCGCAGGGCGTACTCGGGCTCCGCGCCCACGTCCACGGTTAGCCCCATCTCCTGGAGGATGAGCGTGGTCGCGACGGCCGCGCGGGCGTTCGTCATGATCACGAGGCCAGACCGCGTGGCGGTCCGGTCGCTCCAGGGGACGGGTGCGAACCACCCCTCGAACAAGGTCATCGTTTGCCGCCTCCGAGGTGATATTCGGCGGTCAGATGTCACTCAGTAGCAGCGCCACGGCCGCGGCCTGACGAGGTTCTGCCAGACCTGAGGGCCACGCGCTCGCTGGTAGACTGGCCCCATGAACCCCATCGGCGCCCTGCCTTCGATTCAGCGAAACGTGGGTGCCCTCCGCCGGCATGGGTTCCGTCTTCACCTTCGCCGTCTGACCCAGGCTCCGCGCGTTGACCTTGCGTCTGGCCAGGGAGCATCCATCGGGGCGGGCGAGCGCACGCTGGCGCTCCGAGGCGTCGTGTGCGGGGTCTGTGCCGCTCGTACCGAGAGCGCGCTGACCTCCGTGCCCGGCGTCGAGTCGGCAAGCGTGGACCTGGACGGATCGCGTGCGGTCGTGCGCCTCTCCCCGGGCGCCGAGGTGGACGCGGCGACGCTGCAGCGAGCGCTGGAGCGCGTGGTGGTCGGGATGGGCGCCAGACGACGGATCGAGGGCCTCGTGGGGCGCCTCGGCAACCTCGCGGGGAGGACCTCATGGCAGCGAAGTTCCAGGTAGGCGGGCACGTCTCCGCCTCCGGTGGCCTGTATCGAGCACTCGAACGCGCCCAGGAGCGCGAGCTGGAGGCGGTGCAGCTCTTCGTGAGCGCGCCTCAGACGTGGCGGGCGACGAAGCACACCGATGCCGACGTCGAGAAGTTCCGCGAGATGCACGCGGAGTCCGGCCTGGGCGAGGTCTGGATCCACAACATCTACCTCGCGAACCTCGCGACGGAGACGGACGAGCAACTCGAGAAGTCGCTCGGCTCCGTCATCAACGCCATGCAGGTCGCCGAGCGGATCGGCGCGCAGGGCGTCGTGCTCCACACCGGCTCCCACAAGGGCCAGGGGATGGAGGCCGTCCTCGAGCAGGTCGTCGGCGCGATCCACACGATCTTCGAGCAGGCGCCCGGCGATGCCGTGCTCGCCCTCGAGACGATGGCGGGGCAGGGCGGCGCGATCGGCACGTACTTCGAGGAGCTCGGCGCGATCATCGGCGAGGTGAAGTCGCCGCGCCTGAAGACCTGCCTGGACACCGCTCACACCTTCGCCGCGGGGTACGCGATCCATACGCCCGAGGGGCTCGATGACGCGATGGCGGAGTTCGACCGCCACATCGGCCTCGACCTGCTCGCCGTGATCCACGCGAACGACTCGAAGATCGCGCTCGGCGGCTTCCGCGACCGACACGAGAACATCGGCGACGGCCACATCGGCACGTCCGGGTTCGAGGCGATGGCCGCGCACCCGGCGTTCCAGGACAAGGCGTGGCTGCTCGAGGTGCCCGGCATCGCGAGCGAGGAGCACCCGAAGGGCGACGGTCCCGATCCGGAGAACGCCAGCCGCCTGAAGGCGATCCGTGACCGGGTCACAGTAAAGAAGCCGTCGAAGAAGAAGGCCGCCTCGCGCTAGCCGTCGGAGGTCAGCGCGCCGACTGGTTGTGCGCCGGTCGAGCAAGCCCCACAACCAACGAGGCCCCGCACTGCGGGGCCTCGCCGTATCGGTCGTCGAGGAAGGTCAGGAGGGGCGGACGCTCCGCGGGGAGCCGGCCATGGTGCGGAACTCGTCCTCCCAGTGGAGGATCTCGCGGATGATGAACTCCGAGACGGCGCCCTCCTGCGTGGGCACGTCCGGGTCATCCTCGAACACCTTCATGACCCGTGCCGCCATCGAGGCGTGATCCATCTCCGGGTCGCCGACCTCCTCGCGGATCTTCTCCTCCGTGACGATGACGAGGTCACACAGCTCGGAGGGGATGAAACCGCCGAGTTCCTCGCTGACCATCTCAGCGATCCAGTCGGCGCCTTCTTCGAGTGTCTTTCGGTCGAGCGACATCATCGGCCTCTCGCTGCTGCCCGTTGTGACGTGCGACGGGCGACTTCGGTCTCGCAGAGGGTAAGCAACGGTGAGGCGGTCGCTCCACCCCTCGGGACACCGAGTTCGAGAGAGGAGCGCTCGAGGTTCGGCGAGGCCTCATCAACCTGGTGATGGACAGACTCTTACGTTGACGGGAGGGTTTCCTCCAACATACGATTCGTATGTCATCGCATACGTCATCGGGCTGGCCGACGGCGCACCCTCCTTCCCCGGGTGTACCAGAGCCCCCTCAGCGATCGAGGAATCTCATGGCCGGTCCCGCGATGGGCGCACCCGGGCGACCGGGTGCCGGCGCCGCAATGGGGCAGTCCCGCCCCTCCATGCGCAAGGCCCTCGAGGTCTTCCAGTACCGTCACTACCGCTTCCTGTGGGCGTCATCGACGTTCTCGTTCACCGGCATGCAGATGCAGCAGGTGGCGCGGGCGCTGCTCGCGTGGGAGCTCACCGAGTCGTTCGCCGCGTCGGGCGCGATCGCCCTGTCGTTCGGCCTCCCGATGCTGCTCTTCGCGCTCGTCGGCGGCTCGCTCGCGGACCGCATGGAGAAGCGCAACCTCACGCTGATGACGCAGGCCTCCACCGGCCTGCTGGCGCTACTGACCGCCGTGATGGTCGCGACGGACACGATCACCTTCGAGATCCTGTTCATCATCGGGCTCGTGCAGGGGACGTTCTTCGCCTTCGGTATGCCCGCGCGCATGCCGCTGATGGCGGAGGTCGTGGGCCCCTCGAACGTCATGAGCGCCATCGCCATGTCGAACGCCGCGATGAACTTCACGCGCCTCTTCGGCCCGGCGATCGCGGGCGTCCTCGTCGCCGTGTCCGGGATCGCGATGGCGTACTTCGTGATGGCCGGCCTGTACGTCTTCTCGACGGCCCTGCTGCTGATGGTGCCGACGGGCCTCTCGGCGGTGGCGCGCGCCCAGCGCGAGGCGGCCGGCGGCGGTGCTGCCGGACCGATGGGACGCTCGCGGCCGCAGGGCAGCATGCTCAAGGAGATCGGCGGCGGCCTCCACTACGTGTGGACCACGCCGCGCCTGCGCCTGCTCATCGGGATGATGTTCATCATCACCCTCTTCGCGATGCCCTACGTCATCCTGCTCGCCGGGTACGTCCAGGAGGACCTCGGCCGCTCGAAGGCCGACTTCGGTTGGCTGCAGTCGATCTCCGGCATCGGCGCGCTGGTCGCCTCGCTGGCCGTGGCGACGCTGACGGACTTCAACCGCAAGCCGCTGGTTCAGTGGATCACCGGTGTTGCCTCGGGCGTCGGCATGCTGCTCCTGGCGTGGCCGCTCGGGCTTGGCTACGCGGGCGTCATCGTGGCGGTGATCGTGCTCGGCGCGGCCACCACCGGCTACCAGACCCTCAACAACACCATGGTGATGGGCGAGTCGGATCCCGAGTACTACGGGCGGGTGATGAGCATCAACATGCTCACCTTCTCCGTGATGCCGCTGATGTCCGCGCCGCTCGGCGTCCTCGCCGACGTGATCACGGCGGAGGCGACGTTCGCCCTCATGGGCGGCGTGATCATCGTGATCATGCTGTTCCTCGGCCTCACGAACTCCAGCTACACCTTCGGCACCGAGGAGCCTCGACGCTTCGAGCCGCGCCCGGTGCCAGCTGTCCCTGCGGCCGGCCAGCCGTCGGCCGGACAGCCGGAGGCTGCGCCGGCGGGTGCTGGTGGCGGCGGAGACTAACGCGGACCCCGAGGTCGGCGCTAACGGCGGCCTCGGACGATCGGACGTGACGACGGGCTCCCGCGAGGGGGCCCGTCGCTTTCGGCGCTCATCAGCAGGGTTGCTCCCCGGACGTACCATCCACGACAACGCCCAACACAAACGTGGTACCCGGAGGCCCGCTCATGGCCTGGCGAGATGAGTACGACCAGAAGCTGATGTCCTTCACGGACGCGGCGAGACTGATCCGCGCGGGAGACGTCGTCTACACGCCGATCGGCGGCGACGCACGGAGCTTCATGCCGGCGGTGTTCGCCCGCATCGCGGAGCTCGACTTCAACGTCCGTGTCCGTGCCTGCGCGCCCCAGGCGCAGGACTGGTTCCTCCCGGAGTACTGGGACCTGCCGATCGAGTTCTCCGTGGAGATCTTCGGCGGCAACCTCTCCCGGGCCGCCCTCGCCGCGCGGCGCGCCGACTTCTATCCGCAGCTCTTCTCGAACCAGTTCAACCTGTACGACTCGCGCCCGGACGACCAGGAGCCGATCGACGTCTTCATCGCCCACTGCACGCCCCCGGACGACGAGGGCTACGTGACGTTCGGCGGGATGCCCTGGCACAAGGGCGACTTCACGCGTCGCGCCGACCGCACCATCCTCGAGGTGTCCCCGTGGCTGCCGAACGTGCGGACCACGGAGCGCGTGCACGTCTCCGAGGTGGCGGCCTTCGTGATGACCGAGCTCACCGAGCGCCCGGCCGTCGCGGTGACGGTGCCGCCGCCGGAGACGATCACCATCGCCGGCTATGTGAACGAGATCGTGCAGGACGGCGACACCTGCCAGATTGGCGCCGGCCGCACCGCGACGCACCTCGTGCCGTCGGGGGCGTTCGCCGGGAAGCGCGACATTGGCTGGCACTCGGAGATCACGCCCCTCGGCGTGGTGCCGCTGATGATGTCTGGCGTGATCAACAACTCCCGGAAGAGCGTCGACACCGGCGTCGGCGTCACCACCACCGTGAGCCCTCGTAGCGACGAGGAGCACGAGTGGCTCGAGACCTCGGGCCTCCTCGACACGCGGCCCGTGCGCGAGGTGAACTCGATCGTGAACGTGGCGGCGCAGGAGCGCATGTGCTCCATCAACAACGCCTTCGCGGTCGACCTCACCGGCCAGATCTGCGCCGAGTCGCTCGGGACGGTCGTCTACAACGGCACCGGCGGCCAGCCCGAGTTCCACATCGGTGCGTTCATCGCCCCGAAGGGAAAGGCGATCACCGTGACGCCCTCGGCGGCCGCGGACGGCCTCGTCTCGCGCATCCTCCCGAGGATCGAGGACGGCCAGTTCGTGACCGTGACGCGCTCCTTCGCGGACCACGTCGTCACGGAGTACGGCATCGCCCGCCTCGCCGGGCGGAGCCAGCGCCAGCGCGCGGAGAACCTCATCGCGATCGCTCACCCCGACCACCGCGGCGAGCTGCGGCGTGCGCGGCAGATCCAGTTCTTCCCGAACGTCGAGCTGGGAATCGAGGCCGAAGCCGAGGCCAGCAGTTAGCCGCCCGCCCTAGGGGCGGATGCGCTCGCCGGTATCGACCACCTCGAACGCGGAGCCGGGGACGGACTTGAGCTGATTCAGGTCGTCGTCGTTCCAGCGTGGATCGGTGGCGCCGCTGACGTACCAGTTCGAGCCGTTGTCGGCGACGATCAGCCCGTAGTCCCGCATCGCCTCCAGGAGCACCCGGGCGTGCCCGGTGTAACCGCTGAGGTCGAAGTCCGACCGGAGTCGCAGGCGGAGGCCCATCGGCGGCGCGTCGGGATCGGTCACGCTGCTCGCGTAGTGCGTCGCGGGGTGGATGTACGCGCGCTGCGTGCGCGCGAACGTGACCCGCAGGGCGTGCTCGACGCGACCGGACGCCACCTCGTCGTACCGTGCGAGTCCCGCGAAGATCGGCAGGCCCGCAGCGTCCGCCGAGGTCCAACCGTCCGGCCTCAGGTGGTTCGAGTCGAGGTCGAAGACCGCGCCGGAGCCGGCGTGCCAGCCGGCGCCCTGCCGCTCGGCGGCGAAGAGCTCGTACAGCTCGCAGTCGCCGTCCTGCACGACGATCACGTGCGCGTCCGACCCTGCTTCGACCGGAGCGTCCGCGGGAATCGGGTACGGGCCCGGGTCACTCTCGTCCTCGTAGTCGAAGGTCACCGGCACCCTCGGCTGGTTCGACGGCACCACGGTCCACGGGATGCCGTAGTCCGGGTTCTCGCCGAAGTCGGCGTGGAGGAACTGGTTGCCGGACAGGCCCTCGAGGTAGGTCATGTACCGGTCCGAGTTCGGATGCGCGGGGAGCTCGTCGACGCGCTGCGCCCACGCGTTGTCGTCCGGGAAGAGCGTGCACGAGGTGCCCTCGATGCTCCGCGCGCCCGTTGGCGGCGCCTGCTCGCGGACGATGCACACGACGAGCACCGGCCCGGACGGCATCGCACCGCCCGGGAAGAGCGAGAGGAACGACTGGTTCGCGAAGTCTGGGGAGGCGGGTGCGTAGCCGCGGAAGCGCCCGTCGCGGGTGACCCAGATCGAGGTGGCGTAGCAGCCGAGGGCATCCGCCGCCGCGACGAGCTCCTGCGGGGTGCCGCCGCCCCATTGCACGAGCGAGACGCCGTCCGCGGCCAGCTGGCCCTCGATCGTTCCCGGCGCGACCTGCGCCTCGACGTCCGCCGCTCCGGGCGGGAGCGCGACGAGGGCGAACGCAAGCAGCGCGGCGAGCGTGGGCAGGCGCAGACGGCGCACGGGTGTCCTCCGGACGACCGGCCGACCCGAGGGAATCCTAGCGAACGGCCTTGCCCGCGGGGGCTACTCCGCCGGGCGGATCTGGGCCTGGAACTCGCGCCACTCACCGGCGGACATGCCCACGTCCTTCGCCGTCACGTCCTCGCCCGCGAGCATGCGGCGGAGGGCCTCCATGCCCTGCTTCGAGATCTGCGCGCTACCGAGCCGGTAGTTCACGAACGACGAGTGCGTCATCGGCACCCAGCGCTCGAGGACATCCGTGAGGACATCGGCGTAGACACGGATCTCGTACTGCGCGTGGGCGTCGGCTCGGAGGCGCAGGAAGTGCAGGAGGTTGTGGAGGTCGGTCTTCCAGTACCACTGCGTGTAGAAGTTCAGCGAGAGGTTCATCCGCGCCAGCTCGCGTGCGACCTGCGCCCGGCTCTCGTCGCGCGGGGCGCCCTCGGGGCCCTCGTTCAGGAGCTCCTCGTAGTGCGCGTAGGAGCGGAGGGCGTCGTCGCGGAGGATCTCCTGGACGCGCATCGCCTCGTCGCGGTCGAGCACCTCGCCGCGTCCCTGCCGGTTCGTCGAGGACTGCACGGCGATCTGCTCGGGCGCGGGGATGTAGAACTCGTTGTCGAGGATCGAGTAACGCGCCGAGTACTCGTTCACGTTCGCGGTGCGGTGACGGATCCACTGGCGCGCGACGAAGATCGGCAGCTTCACGTGGAGCTTGATCTCGCACATCTCGAAGGGGGAGGTGTGCCAGTTCCGCATGAGGTAGTTGATGAGTCCCT
This sequence comes from Dehalococcoidia bacterium, assembly GCA_020634075.1. GTDB lineage: Bacteria > Chloroflexota > Dehalococcoidia > UBA2979 > UBA2979 > W-Chloroflexi-9. The sequence continues at coordinate 62,314 of JACKCJ010000011.1, forward strand.
GGTCGTCGCGCTGGCGCTTCGTGCCCTTGCCGTAGGAGACCCGGGCGGCCTGCACGACGGCAGCGTCGTCGCCCATGTAGTCGATCACGCGTACGAAGCCGTGGTCCAGGACCGGGAGCGGCTCGTAGAGGATCTCCTCGAGCGCCTCGACGGTGGCGCGGCGCGTCTGGTGCTGGACGCTGCGCGCTTCATCGATCTCCGCGCGCTGCTCGGGCGTGATGCCGTGCAGGTCGGATCCGGTGCGGTTCGAGGATTCCATGGTGGTCACGCTACTGCTCCGTGCGGGGTGGCCGGGAGCGCATGAGCGAGGCGAGAGGCGTCGGCGTGCCTCGGGGAGATCGTCCTGCCCTCTCGTCGGGGGACGTGCAGCGAGCATAGCGCCGCGGCGGGGCGAGGTCGAAGCCCGCCCGGCGCTCAGGCGCTTCGTGCCGGTGCTGTTGCTAGCGGGAGGTGTGCAGGCCCTGGCGCTCGGCGCGGGCACGCGCGTGCTCGTTGGGATCCCACAGGCCGCACTCGGTCTCGACGTCCTCGAGGAACGGACCGACGCAGTCCTGGCCGTCACGCACGATGTGCGAGCAGAGCATGGCGTACGGGTCGAGGCGGGACGAGTCGATCGTCCGGCGGAGCCATACGCAGTCCACGGCGAGCCTGGGGAGTTGAGCCATCACGGGCAGCATACGTCCCTCGTCCCCGTGATGCGACCGACCGAGCGAGCGAATGAGCGGCGTGATCCTCGGCGGTAGGATTGGAGCGAAGCGAGGGCGAGCGATGACCTCCGATCCCGACCAGCGCAGCGAGTGGGATGCTCGGCGCCCCTGGCCGCGCTTCACTCAGCGTCCGGCATCGACGCCTCCGCACGCGCCCGGGCCCTACGAGCCGTGGCCGCGCTGGGGCTGGTTCCCCCGCGAGCAGCGCTCGTGGACCTTCGCGCCGGCGCCGAACCTCGCGGCCCCCGAGCTCGTCGCTCCGCCCCCACCACTCGAGCTGCCGTCGCCCGCCGCCACGGACGGTCCGGGGGAGGCAGAGGCGCCTCGCGGGACGGCCGAGGAGGCCGCGGCGACCGCAGTGACCGAGGTGACCACTGAACCCGAGCCGTCTCCGGTCCGCGCCACGCTGCCGCCCGAGGGCCGCGCCGAGGTGGCCGAGCCGGAGTTGCTGCCAGTCCGTCGGTCGCCGTCGTTGGCCCTCGTGCCGGTGCGCTCGGGCGAGGTCACGCTCTCCGAGGTCGCGCGGGCGGTGCGGAAGGTCGCGCCCGCCGCGGCGGTGGTGGGCGCTGCGGCCGCTGCCGCGATGGCATTGTTTCGGCGCCGTTAACGCTCACAGCGCCGGCGCGTTCTCTCACCCACGTTTCACAACCACGCAACAACCGCGCAACCGTCAGTCAACGAACGCGCCGGAAGATGCCTTCGTTCCCTCGGAGAAGACGCCAGAACAGGCGTCACCGCATCGGGAATCCAGTGTCAGAAAGCCCGGTCAGTGAGCCGGGAGAGTGCACCGGAATGGACGGAGGCTGGCCATGATTCTGCGCACGCATGCCCCGCTGCCGCGGCGCGCTGTCGCGCGTCATGGACATCGGTGAGATCTACTACTCGTGTGTCCACTGCGGCCACACGGTCTACGGCTCGCTGCCCTCGGTGAACGTCGTCCCGCGCGAGACGCGATGGGAGGGCCGGCAGCCGAGGACCGCGCCGCGGTCCGCCGCCGGATGATCGCAAAGGAAAGGCGAAGGCCGCTCGCCGCGCTGCGGCGGCCTAGCTCGTCACTCGATGGCCGGGGCCGCGCATTGCGCGGCCCGGTCGCTCGAGGCAGGCGCTCGCGACCGGCGGGCGATGCGCTACGCGTAGCGCTTGAAGACGGCGGATGCGTTCTGCCCGCCCATGCCGAACGAGTTCGACATCGCCACGTCGATCTGGCCTCCACGGCGGTGTTCGGCGTGATGTCCAGGTCGCAGTCCGGGTCCGGCGTCTCGTAGTTGATCGTCGGCGGGACGAACGAGTGGTGCAGCGCCAGGATCGACGCGACCGCCTCGATGCCGCCGGCACCGGCGATGAGGTGTCCCGTCATCGACTTGGTCGAAGAGACGTGGACCTTCCCCGCCGCCTCGCCCAGCGCCAGCTTGATCGCGTGGGTCTCGGTGCGGTCGTTGTACGGCGTGCTCGTGCCGTGGGCGTTCAGGTAGTCGATGTCCTCGGGTGAGACACCGGCGTCGTTCATCGCCCGACGCATGACCAGCGCCTGGCCGTTCGGGTCGGGAGCAGCGTCGTCGGTCGCGTCGAAGGACCAGCCGACGCCGGCCAGCTCGCAGTAGATCCGCGCGCCGCGCGCCTTCGCGTGCTCCTCGGTCTCCAGCATCAGCACGCCCGACCCTCGCCCATCACGAAGCCGTCGCGGTTCGCGTCGAACGGGCGCGAGGCGTGCTCAGGGTCCTCGTTGTTCTTCGACAGCGCACCGAGGCGTCCCATCGAGGAGAGCGAGGCGGCGTCACCATTGCGTCGGTGCCGCCGGCGAGATCGCCTTCGCCTGGCCGAGACGCAGGAGGTTGAGCGCGTGGCCGAGCGCGTCTGTGCCGGAGGCGCAGGCGGTGTTCACGGTGGTGTTCGGGCCGCGGACGCCGATCCGCGGCCGAGGCGACCGGCGCCCATGTGCTGGCCCATGCGGGTCACGATGAACGGGTCGACGTTGCGGGAGCCGCGGTTGAGGTAGACCTCCCACTCCGGCCCCATGTTGAACGCATCGCCGGCGGTCGCCATCACCACGCCGATGTCGTCGCGGTTCTCGTCGGTCACCTCGAGGCCGGAGTCCTGCAGCGCCTGCATGCCGGCCGCGAGCGCGAGCTGCGCGAAGCGGCCCGTGCGGCGCGCGACCTTGCGGTCGAGGTACTGCTCGATATCGAAGTCCTTCACCTCGCCGGCGATCTGCACGATGAGGTCGGTCGGATCGAACGCCGCGATGCGGTGGATGCCGTTGCGGCCCGTCCGCAGGCCTTCGAGGTACTCGGCGGTCGTGTTGCCGATGGGCGTGACGGCCCCGAGGCCGGTGACGACGACACGGTTGAGTTCTCGCGGCATGGGACAACTCCGAGCAGGGACGAATCGCCTCTGACGACTCGCGAAGTGTTTCGTCGATCCTACCGGGTGAACGCCGCTCGATCCCGCCGGAGGCATTGACCGGCGCTCGGCGATCCTCGATCGTCTTCACTGCCCGGGCACCGTGTCCGGGCTGCGCTTCGGGAGAAGCCGGTGTCCACGCCTGTCATGGGAATGCACAGCAACTAGCGCTGTCGCTTCACCGTGTCCGCGTACCGGCGGCGACAGATCACCTGTCGTTCATTCCTGGAGACTCCATTGCTTCCAACGATCGAGACCGCGCGGCTTTCGCTGCGCCCGGTCAATGCTGCGCTGATCGACGCTCTCGTCCTCGGCGACCGTGCCGCGTTCGGCGCCCTCCTGGGCGGCGAACTTCCGCCCGGGGATCGCTTCCCGCCGCTGACGCAGGACTTCTTCGAGTACATGCGGTCGTGGTTCACCGACCACCCGGGCGAGGATGCCTGACCTGGTTCGGCGTTGACCGCGCTCGCGGGATCGCCGTCGTCAACGGCGGCTTCGGCTTCGGCCCGGACGCGGATGGCATCGTCACGCTGGGGTACTGACCTATCCGTCCGAGGAGGGCCACGGCTACGCCTCGGAGCTGGCGAGTGGCCTCGTGGAGTGGGCGCTGGCGGAGCGCGGCGCGCCGGCGGTGCTCGCCACCATCCCGCCCGCGCACCACGCATCGATCCGCGTCGCGGAGCGGGCGGGACTCGTCCCCGCCGGTACCGCCGTCGACGCCGAGGTCGGCGAGGTGCTGGTCTTCCGGCGCGACCGCTAGGCGGCGCCGGCGCTCGCGCGAATGGGCAGGACGCGGGCACGCGTCCTGCCCTCGCCTCGCCGTGCGAGAATCCCGCCACGATCGGCCGGCCCGACACCATCCGGCCGCGGGAGGGCGCCATGTCGCAGCTACCCTCGAGGGCTACCGCATCCTCGACCTGACGATCTGGCAGCAGGGCACCTATGCGACCGCGATGCTCGCGGACATGGGCGCGGACGTCATCAAGATCGAGTCGTACTCGAACCCCGATCCGGGCCGCGGCCTGCGGATCCCGGACGGCCGGCAGGCGTACTTCCACTCCCTCAACCGCGGCAAGCGATCGATCCTCCTCGACCTCAAGAACGAGGCCGGGCAGGAGGCCTTCTGGCGGCTCGTGAAGACCGCCGACGTATTCCACAACAACATGCGCTACGGCGTGATGGAACGGCTCGGCGTGACGTTCGAGAAGCTGCAGGAGGTCAACCCCGGCTGCATCCTCTCCAACGCCAGCGGCTGGGGGCACCTCGGTCCCGACGCCTACGACGGCGCGATGGACACGCTCGCGCAGGCGCGCGGCGGCTTCATGTCCGTGACCGGCGAGGGCGAGGACGGGATGCCGCAGATGGCGGGCTTCCCGCAGGCGGACCACGTCGGCGCGCTCGTGAGCGGCTACTCCATCGTCCTCGCGCTGCTGCACCGCGAGCGCACGGGCGAGGCGCAGGAGGTGAACACCTCGCTCTACGGCTCGCAGATCAACATCCAGTCGTTCAACATCACGGCCTCGATGTGGTCCGGCGAGCGCCGTACGCGGCTCCACCACAACGAGCGTCCGCCGACGTGGAACCACTACCAGGCCGGCGACGGGAAGTGGTTCATGATCGGCGCGCTGCCGCCCGACAAGTGGTGGGCGGAGTTCTGCGACGTGATGGGCCTGCCTGAGCTCTGCGAAGGCGAGTTCGCCACCCACGCTCTGCGGTCGAAGCGGAACCGCGAGGTCATCCGTCGCATGGACGAGGTGTTCCTCACCCGCACGCGCGACGAATGGGTCGCGGCGTTCCAGGCGCGGAACCTCCTCGTGCAGCCGATCATGGACTACGACGAGATCGCCGCCGACCCGCAGGCGTGGGCGAACGACTACCTCGTGAAGGTCCCGGACGAGACCGGCAAGGAGTGGCCGATGGTCGGCTCCCCGGTCAACCTGTCGAAGTCACCCGCGCAGATCCGCCGGCAGGCACCTGAGTTCGGGGAGCACACCGAGTCGGTGCTCCTCGAGGCGGGCTACTCCCGGACGAGATCGAGGGCTTCCGTGCGCAGGGCGCGTTCTGGAGCGCCGAAGGCGTAGGGCCTGCGTCCCGCCATCGATTGCCGCCACTCCCCGGCAAGGAGGGGGTTGGGGAGGGGTTTCACGCACTTCGATCCCCCTTCCCGCGACGGGAAGGGGGCCGGGGGGATGGGCCGCCGTCGAGGAACCTCGAACGTCCCGCGAGGACGAGAACGGCCCGCTCCTAAGAGCGGGCCGTCGTCGTTGTCCTCGGGAGCGTCGAGTTAGATCGCCGCGATGGACTGCAGGAACTCGCGGATGTTCAGCGCGAGCGAGGCCGGCTGGTCCGTCGGGACGTGGTGCCCGGCGTCCTCGATGAGCGAGACGCGCGAGCCGGCGATGCGGCGGTGCAGGCGCTGGATCGCCTCCGGCGTCAGCATGTCCGTGTCCTGGCCGCGGATGATCATCGTCGGGCACTGGACGCGGTCGGCGCTGTCCCAGAGGTCGGACAGGCGGCGCTGGCCGGGGTCCGGCTCCGGGGGACGGATCTGCGGGTCGCGGAAGGCCTCGTCGAAGTCCCAGACCAGGCGGCCGTCCTCGTTCATCTTGAGGACCGAGTGCACGCGGCGCTCGAGCTGCTCGGTGGAGGCGTACGGCTGGTACGCCCGGAACGCCTCGACCGCGGCGTCGACGGAGTCGAAGCCGTCGCCGGTGAGGAGCAGGCGACGCACGCCCTCGATGCCGCTGCGCAGCACCTCCGGCGCCGCCTCGACGACGACCAGCGCCGTGACGACCTCGGGGTGCTCGGCGGCGTAGCAGATCGCCAGCGCGCCACCCATGGAGTGGCCGACGAGCGTCAGCGAGCGGAGCCCGACGGCGTCCACGAACGCCTCGAGGTCCTCGAGCTGCGTCGCGCGGGTGTAGTCCATGTCCTCGGCGCGGTCGGACTGGCCGTAGCCGCGCATGTCGAGCGCGATCACGCGGAACTCGCGCGCGAGGTCGGTCGCCACGTCGGTCCACATCTCGGACGTCGAGGCGTAGCCGTGGAGCATCAGCAGGGCGTGGCGGCTGCGGGAGTCGCCCCACTCGCGGTAGTGCAGCTTGAGGTCGTTGACCTCGACGAACTCATCTCGCGGCTTGGAGGGATTGGCCATCGCTTCTCGCATTCACGCTCACACCGAGCGGGCGAAGGGAGCGCCTTCGTCGCCGCGTGAGCCCGGGGACGGGTGAGGGATGAACGTAGCAACGAGCGTCCGTAGACGCTCGTTTTCTACGACATAACGCGAAGAATCTCGCTAAATCTTCGAAGCGGCGGTCCGCTAGAGCGCCGTCCGCTAGAGCGACGCAGCGATCGCGTTCGCGACGGGCAGGCCGTCACCGAGCTCGATGAAGTTCTTGCCGCGGTCGTGCGAGGCCCACAGCTTTGAGCCGGCCATGACGAAGACCACGTCTTCCCAGTCCCAGGGCCGGGCGACGCAGGGGATCTTCGGCCATTCGTCGTCGCCCTCGAGCTCGATGCGGTTCCAGGACACGCCGCCGTTGGGGGAGCGGAAGACGGTGCCCGTCTCGCCGGGCGCCGTGCGGGCCATCGCCACGACGAGGGCGTCCGGCGCCCCCGGCATGATCGCGAGCGAGCCGCCCCACGAGCGGTCGAGGCCGCCCATCGACTGCAGCCAGGAGAAGCCCTCGTCCTCCGAGCGGAAGACGCCGGCGTCGGTGGTCGCGTAGAGGCGGTCGGCGTGCTCCGGGTGCACCCAGATGCCGTGGATCTTCGGGTTGAGGCCCTCGCCTCGGCGCGTCCACGACTTGCCGTTGTCGCGCGTGTGCCAGGCGCTCCCGCCGCCGAGGCCGACGAGCACGCCCTCCTCGACCTGCGCCACGCCCTGCACGACCACGCGTGCCTCGCCCGCGTTCGGGACGAACTGCGTGCCGTGCTTGATGACGTTCATCACCCCCTCGATCTCCTCCCAGGTCTCACCCAGGTCGGTCGATCGATAGAGCTGGCCGGCCGCGGCGCCGACGTACAGGTCGCCCGAGGCGAGCACCGAGACGGACCTGGCGTTGCCCGCCCACCTGTGCTCCCAGCGCTTGCCGTTGTGGACCCACGCGCCGCCCTCGGGCGATCCGGCGATGGCGACGCCGTCGCGATAGTCGACCGAGGTGAACTCGTGGCCCTCGACGGCCTTGTCGGGGTCGCCACCGGGGACGACGGTGGTGATGCCGCCATCGTGGGCGATGATGATGCCGAGCGGCTCGTAGGTGCGGCGACGGATGACCATGGGCTAGGCGTCTTCCCCTCGTGCCGCCCGGACCGCCTCGACGATCGCGGGAAGCGCGACGCCGGACGGAGCGCGGACGACCACCGCCGCCAGTGGCGTGAGCGGCGTCTCTTCCGGATTGACCTCGATCAGCGGCACCCCTCGACGCGCTGCCTCGATGGGGTACTGCGCGGCGGGGTAGACCACCGCCGACGTGCCGATCGTCATGAAGCAGTCCGCCAGGGCGGTCTCCTCGCCGCAGCGCCGGAGGGCGCTCGGCGGGATGGGCTCCCCGAACATGACCGTGTCGCTCTTCACGATGCCGCCACAACCGGGTGACGTGCAACGCGGGGGCAGGTCGGCCTCGTCGAAGATGAACTCCGCCTTCGGCCAGCGTGCCTCGCAGCGGACGCAGCGCATCCAGTAGCGGTTGCCGTGGATCTCGGTGATCGAACGCTGTCCGGCGCGCCGGTGCAGGTCGTCGATGTTCTGCGTGATCAGGTGCGCGAGGATCCCCATGCGCTCCAGCTCGACGAGGCCGACGTGCCCCGCGTTCGGCTGGGCCGCCTCGATCGCGAGGGCGAAGTCGCCGGGCGAGTTGGCTTCCTCGATGCGGCGCTCCCACCAGCGCTTCGGGTCCATCGCGAAGGTGTCGTACTGGTTCAGCGGTGGCTCGCCGTTGATCGTCCAGAGGCCGCCGTCGCCGCGGAAGGTCGGGATACCCGACTCCTTCGACATCCCCGCACCCGCGAGCACGACCGTGCGCTCGGCGCCCGCGAGGATCGCGGCGGCCTCCGCGACGGATTCGCGGAACGCGCTGTTGTTGGCCGGGTTCGGTGAGTCGGGTGAGGTCACGGGCGGATGGTATCCGCCGGATCGCGGGGAGGGGAGGGCCGAAGGACGCCTCGACGCAGGCCGGAGGCGACTTCCCGGGCTCCCTTAACACTTCGCTCAACGATCCTCGTTCCCCACACCGCCGGCGCTGCCTACGCTCGAATCGATGAACGGACGCACCCTCGCCCGATACAGCACCGTTGCCGCGATCGTCCTCGTGGTCGGTGGGCTGTTCGTGTACCAGCAGGTCGGCTCCTCTGCCGACACCGACGACGACGCACCCCTCGGCGTGGTCGCCGGTGCAGCGCCCCCGGCGCTGGGCGAGCCGGCGCCGGACTTCGTCCTGGTGGAGTCCGGCAGCGGGAAGCGCGTCTCGCTCTCGGACTTCCGCGGTCAGCCCGTCGTCCTGAACTTCTGGGCCACCTGGTGCGTGCCGTGCCGCACGGAGATGCCCGACCTGCAGGCCGCCTACGACTCCGAGGATGTCGTCGTCCTCGCCGTGAACTGGCAGGAGACCGAGTCGGTCGTCCAGGGGTTCCTCGACGAGTTCGGCATCACCTTCCCGACCGCGCTCGACAGCGAGGGGCGGGTGCGCGAGTTCTACGGCGTGGTGGGTCTCCCCGCGACGTTCTTCATCGACCCGGACGGCATCCTCCGCGCCCGCAACTTCGGGCCGGTCTACGGCAACCTCCTCCAGGACGGCATCGAGGCGGCGCGCTAGCCCGCCGGGGCGCGCGCCTACACTCGCCCCATGCAGGTCGACTACGCGTTCCTCTGTGACGCCGCCGCGGAGAGTGGCGGGAAGATCCACGCGCTGGGCATCGGCTTCGAGCGCATCACCATCCGCCAGCTCCCCGCCGTGCATCCTCGCGCCGTCGCGGTCGTGCGGTTCTCGTTCAACCGCGACGACCTTGGTGCGCGGCCCTTCCGCGTCCGTATCTCCGACGCCGACGGCCGCGACGTGACTCAGCCCGTCGAGGGCCAACTCGCGCTGCAGCTCCCGGAGGACGCGGACCGCGGTCGCGCGAACATGGTGGTGGACCTGCTGCAGCTCGACTTCCAGACCGCCGGGCCGCACGAGGTCGTCATCACCGTGGGCGGCCGCGAGCTGGCCACCCTTCCGTTCGAGGTATTCGTCGCCTAGGGTCGGGGCATGTCCGATCCGGTGAGCGCCGGCTCGGAGGGCGTGTTCGACGAGATCGTCGAGGCCGAGACCCTCCAGACCGAGCGGCTCGATCTGCTGCCCCTCACCCTCGAGTTCTGCGAAGCGATCGTGGACGGTGACCGCCCTCGCGCCCGGCGCGAGCTGGGCCTCGATCTGTCCGACTGGCCCGTTGGGTCCGAGGTCGACCGCGCCTTTCCGGGCTACGCCGCGCGCCTCCGCGAGGACCCCGCGATCGCCGCATGGCAGGGCCGCGCGATCGTGGTGCGGGACTCCGAGGAGATCGCCGGGAGCGCGAACTTCAAGGGCGCGCCCGACGACGACGGCGTGGTCGAGGTGGGCTATCAGCTCATCCCGCGCTTCCGGGGCAACGGCTACGCCCGGGAAGCCCTCGGCGCCCTCGTGGACCGCGCCTTCGCCGAGCCCGAGATCGAGGAAGTCGTCGCGGTGATCCACCCCGACAACGCGCCCTCGATCGCCGTCGCCGAGTCCGTCGGCTTCGAGCACACCGGCGCCCCCTCCGAGGTGCACCCGACCTCGGAGGTCTGGTCGCTCACACGCGAGACGTACGAGGCAGACGCGGCCGGCTAGCTACTCGAACACCCCGTAGCGCCCGAGGTACGTGCGCAGCTGCTCGGCGGGGTTGCCGAGCGGGTCGATGTGCTCGGCGCGCCAGCCTGCGGCGCGGGCGCCGGCGACGTTCTCCTCGAGGTCGTCGAAGAAGACGATGCCCTCGCGGGCGAAGCCGGTCGTGCGCTCGAAGACCTCGAAGATCTCGCGGTCGGGCTTCACGGCGCCGAGCAGGTGGCTGGCGTGCTGGTGCTGGACGCGGCGGAGCGCCTCGCTGATCGCGAGCGCCTGCTCCCAGTGGACCGGGTTCGTGTTCGAAAGCGTGGCCGTGACGCGGCCGGCGGCGTGGATGTCGTCGATGAGATCGGCGACGCCGGGGTAGTCCTCGTAGAGCCACGCCTCGAGGACGGCGCGGGCGTGCTCCGCGCGGAGGCGACCGGCGGTCAGCGTCTCCATCGTGGCGTACCACTCTTCGGGGGTGAGACGCCCGGCCATGTGCGCCATCACGGAGTCCCGGGAGCTCTCGAGGAACTCCACCGTGTCGAAGTGGTCGTCCCACGGCACGGCCGTGCGCTCATGCGCCTCGCGCCACGTGCGGACGTGCGACAGCAGCACACCGCCGAGGTCGAAGACCACGTGAGTGACAGGGTGAGGGGCCGGCTGTCCGTGCTGCGTCATTGCTTCACACCGCCCGCGTCGCGCCGCTCTCCCGGAGTGCGGCGATCTCGTCCCAGGTGAACTCGGCGGCGAGGAGGATCTCCTCGGTGTGCTGGCCGAGCTCCGGGCCGCCGCCCTGGACGGCCGTCGGCGTGGCGCTCATGCGGATCGCCGGACCGGGCACGCGCATCCTCCCGAGGTTGGGCGTGTCGATCTCCTGCAGGTAGCCGTTCGCCCAGAACTGAGGGTGCTCCGCCACGCCCGCGTAGTCCAGCACCGGGGCGTTGGGGACGTCCGCGGCGGTCAGGCGGTCGCACCACTCGTCAGCGGTGCGCGTGCGGAAGTGGCGTTCGAGCTCCTCGACGAGCGCTTCCTTGTGCTCGGCGCGCTCGAACGGGCCGACGAAGCGGGCATCCTCGCGGAGGTCGGGGCGCTCGAGGGCGTCGCACATGCGCTCCCAGAACGCCTGCGTGTTCGCCGCGATCGCCACGTACGCGCCGTCGGCGCACTCGTAGTGGGTGTACGTCGCCGCGCGGCGCTCCTCGAACCCGATCTGCTTTCCCGTCCGCAGGAACCGGGTGATGGGCATCGCCTGGAGCGCGGTCATCGCGCCGATGAGGGAGACGTCGACGTGCTGGCCGATGCCGAGGCGCTCGCGCGCGGCGATCGCGCTGGCGATGCCGGTGGCGAGCAGCATCGCGCCGATCTGGTCGGCGAAGCCGCCGATGAGCGCGTGGGGCGGCTTCCCGGGGCCACCACCTTGCTCGACCATCACGCCGGAGAGCGCCTGCCCCACGTGGTCGTAGCCGGGCCGGTTCCCCCATGGCCCGAGGCGCCCCCAGGAGGAGCCGGAGGCGAGGATGATGTCCTCGCGCAGCGCCTTGAGGTCGTCGTAGCCGAGGCCCCAGCGCTCCATGACGCCCGGTCGGAAGTTCTCGACGACCACGTCGAACGTCGGGACGAGTCGGCGCACGACCTCGCGGGCCTCCTCGATGCGGAGGTCGAGCGTGATGCTCTTCTTGCCGCGGTTGTGCGCCTCGAAGTAGGCGGAGAAGCCGTCGGGCTGGAGGCCGTTCGCCCGCCCCGGCTCGCCGCCGGGCTCCTCGACCTTCACGACCTCGCAGCCGAGGTCGCTGAGGAACACCGTCGCCATCGGTCCCTGCTGGTAGCGGGTGAAGTCGAGGACGCGGATGCCTGCGAGCGGGCCGCTTGGTTCCGTCGGCCGTGCGGGATTCTCGGTCATGTGCACCTCCGCGGTCGGTCCGGGCGCGAGTGTACGATGCACGCCGCGCTCGTCCTGAGCGCGTGACGGAGGAACCCGTGCCCTCACCTTTGACGAACCGCGTGGCCATCGCCGGCGTCGGCGAGACGGACTACTCACGCGAGTCCGGGCGCTCCGAGATGATGCTCGCGCTGCAGGCGATCAAGGCGGCGCTCGACGACGCCGGGATCGCGCCCGCCGAGGTCGATGGGCTGATGACGTGGCGCGTCGACAACACCTCGGAGGCCGAGATCGCCGCGAACCTCGGGGTGAAGGACCTCGCGTGGTTCGGCGACATCAACCAGGCGGGGAACGTCGGCGCGGCGTTGGTCGCGCATGCCTCGGCGGCGATCGTCGCCGGCCTCGCGAACGTCGTCGTGATCTACCGCGGCATGAACGGTCGCTCAGGCGCGCGCTACGGCCGAGGCGAGGTCACCGGCCGTCGAGGGCAGGGCGGGAGCGCGTTCACCGAGCCGTTCGGGCTGCTCACCCCGCAGCACGGGCTCGCGATGACGGCGCGTCGACGCATGCACGAGTTCGGCACCACCTCGCGCCAGTTCGGCTACGTCGCCGTCTCGGAGCGTGAGCACGCGCTGCGTAACCCGCGCGCGACGTTCTACGGCAAGTCCCTGAGCATCGAGGACCACCAGGAGTCCCGGCTCATCGTTGACCCGTTCCACCTGTACGACTGCTGCCTCGAGACGGACGGGGGCGGCGCGCTCGTCCTCGTCAGCGCCGAGCGCGCGCGTGACCTCCGGCAACCGCCCGCGCTGATCCGCGCCGCGGCGCAGGCCGGCTACGCCCGCGACCGCGAGTTCATCGACACGGCCGCCGCCTCCCTCGCGCCGCGCTTCTGGGCGCAGGCTGAGGTCGCACCGTCCGAGGTGGACGTGGCGCAGATCTACGACCACTTCGCGCCGTTCGTGGTGTTCGCCCTCGAGGACTATGGGTTCGTCGAGCGCGGGCAGGGCGGCCCCTTCGTCGAGGGCGGCGGCATCCGTGCCGAGGGCGGCACGCTGCCGGTGAACACCTCGGGCGGTCACCTCTCGGAGGCGTACCTGCAGGGGATGAACCAGCTCATCGAGGGCGTGCGGCAGGTCCGCGGTCAGTCCACCGCACAGGTGGCGGACTGCCATCTGTCATTCGTCGATACGGGCATCGGCACCGGGGCCCTGCTGCTGGAGCGTGCCTCATGACGTCGGAGGCTCGTCCCCCGTTCCCCCCGCCCGTCCCGACCGAGGACAACCAGCCGTTCTGGGACGCTCTGCGCGAGGGCCGGCTCGTCGTGCAGGAGTGCGCGGAATGCGCGCACCTCGTCCACCCGCCGCGTCCGATGTGCCCCGAGTGCGGTTCGTTCGAGAAGGGCTGGCGCGAGATGAGCGGGCGCGGCGAGGTGTACTCGTACGTGGTCACTCACCAGGCGATCCACCCGTCGTTCAGCGGTCACACCCCCTACGCGACGGCGCTCGTGCGTCTCGAGGAGGGCCCGCTGCTGACGACGAACCTCACCGACATCGCCCACGACGAGATCGCCATCGGGATGCCGGTGCAGGTCGAGTTCGTCGCGATCGGGGACGGGATCACGCTCCCGCTGTTCCGCCGGGCGTAGCAACCTCGGGCGTCGCGACCTCGCGGTCGGCCCACCGGGCGACGCCGAGGGTGAGCACGCCGGCGACGAGGGTGATCGCGCCCATGCCCCAGCGCTCCAGCGCGTGCGGCGCCGCCAGGTTGCCGAGCGTGTTGAACATCAGCAGCACGCCGATGTTCCACGTCGCCCACCGGACCGCTCGATCGCTGAGGACGGGAAGCCCGATCAGCCGCACCCGCCGAAGCACGATGGCAGCGAAGCCCAGGAGCACGCCGCCGCTGACTGCCGCGATCACACGGAACCGCGTCGCCAGCACGCCGTCGACGTGCTCGGCGCGCCCTCCCAGCGTCGCGTCACCGTACGGGGCGCCCGCGGCCAGCCCCAGCTGATACGCGACGCCGGCGCCGAGCAGCGCCGCCGCGCCGATCGCCATGATCTCTACTCGTCTCATGGTTCCTGCCTCCATGTACCGAGGCCGGAGGGGTGCCTCCGGCCTCGTTGTCGATCGTTCGGTGCTCCGGTCCGCGTGTGTCCCGGCTCAGGCGCCCGCCGCCACGAGGGCAGGGCGCTCGCTCGTCGCCGTCGGCTCGGTGCGGACCCCGCGGACGAGCAGCCAGAGCGTAAGGCTCAGCTCGGCGATCCCGGCTGGAGCGGCGACGGCCTCGGCGAGCGCGTCGGCGTCGGAGGCCAGGTACTCGACGGTGATCTGCGCCATGTCGGCGGCGAAGCCCACCATCAGCAGGACGCCGATCCAGCGCGGGAGCATCCCCGAGCGGTACACGAGGATGCCCAGCGGCAGCAGGTAGAGGCCGAAGAACGCCTGCGCCACGAGGTAGCCGATGCCGTGCATCTGCAGGAAGAAGGCGGCGAGCGCGTCGTGCGTCGCGGCGCCGAGTCCGGCGGAGTAGTCCTCGAGGACGACGAGCGCGCCGTGGTTCAGCAGGTTCGCGCTCATGACCGCGACGCTGATCGCGTTCGCGACGAGCATCGCGATCGCTGCTTCCCGGGAGACGCCGCGGAGCAGCGCCCACAGCGTGAGGCCCACCGCGAGGAAGGCGACGATCATCGCCATGTCCGCCGCGAACGCCCAGCGGAGCAGCGAGTTCGACTCGACGATGTTCGCCGCCGTCGCGGCCGCGTCGCCCTCGACGGCGAGTGGTCCGCGGACGACGAGCTCGCTCCAGCCGCCCGCCACGATGACGACGAGGTAGGCGAGGCTCGCGACTCGCGCGAGGCGGTTGGGTGAAATCAGTCCGGTCACAGGTGCATCCTCCTCGTGACGGTCGCCCTGCCACATCCGTGGGCAATTGACGATCTCTGCCACGAGCCGATGCTGCGCCCTCGGGAGGCCCGCCGCCACGCTCGATCGTTGACGGATCCTGCCAACCCGAGTCGCGCGAAGCTCGGGGGCCTGGAGGCGGCGCTAGGCGCCTTCGGCGATCCGGGGGTAGCGGGGGAAGCGCTGGCGGTATTCCGTGGGGTTCACGCCGACGACGCGACGGAACGCGCGGATGAACGTCTCCAGCGTGCCGAACCCGCAGCGTCGCGCCACGGCGGCGAGCCCCTCGTCGGACTGCTCGAGGAGCGCGCGGGCGGCGTCGATCCTCGACCGCTCCACGTAGCGGCCGGGGCTCACGCCGGTCTCGGTCGTGAACAGCCGCTGGAAGCTGCGCTCGCTCATGTGCGCGCGCTCGGCGAGCGCGGGGATCGAGAGGTCGGCCTCGGGGTGGTCGGCGATGTACGCGAGCAGCTCCGCCACCGTCGCGTTCGAGGACTGCTGCCCGGCGAGGTGGGTGCTGAACTGCTGCTGTCCGCCGGCGCGCTGCATGTACACGACCATCAGTCGCGCGACCTGGAGCGCCATCTCGCTGCCGTGATGGTTCTTCACGAGCTGGATCGCGAGGTCGATCCCGGCGGTGATGCCGGCGGAGCTCCACACACCGTCGTGGATGAAGATCTGGTCGGCCTCGACGTTGACCTGCGGCCGGGCGGCGGCGAGCGCGTCCGCCATCGCCCAGTGCGTCGTTGCCCGCCGGCCGTCGAGGGCGCCCGTGGCGGCGAGGAGGATCGCGCCGGAGCAGACCGAGCCGACCTCCTTGCTGCGCGCGATCAGGCCCTGCAGCTCGGCGACGAAGGCGGGGTCGGCGGCCGGCTCCTCTACGCAGAGCCCTCCGGCGAACAGGAGCACGTCCGGCCTGAGGTCAGGCTCGCGCGCGGCGTGGTCGGCGAAGATGCGCGGCCCGATCGCGGTGCGGACCGGGCCGGCCTCGGGCGCCACGAGCTCGACGACGTAGGGGTCGCGCCGCTCACCCATCGTCGACGCGACGTAGTTGGCGAAGTAGAAGACGTCGGCCGGGCCGAAGACGTCCAGTCCCTGGACGCCCTCGAACACGACGATCGCGACGGTACGTGCTCGCATGGGAGCACCGTCAGGGGCGGAGGTCGTGGCGTCAAGGTCAGGGGACTGACGGATCGCGCCACGGGGTTCGGAGGCGCTCCGTCCGGCCAGGGCCGCTCCTCAACCCCGGTCGCTTTCGGCGGACGGTACTATGCCGTCCGACCCGCGCAGAGGCGCGCCCCCAACCGCACGAGGAGTGACGCATGGCTGAGATCGACGGCAACACCATCATTGCCCGCGCCCTGAAGACACAGGGTGTCGAGGCGATGTTCGGCGTCGTGGGTATCCCGGTGACGACGATCGCCGCGGCCGCCCAGAAGGAAGGCATCGAGTACATCGGCATGCGCCACGAGATGCCGGCGAACTACGCCGCGCAGGCCGTGTCCTACCTCGGGACGAAGGGGCGTATCGGCGCCGCGCTGAACGTCTCGGGACCGGGTGTCCTCAACGCCGTCGGCGCGTACGCGAACGCGTGGTCGAACCGCTGGCCGATGCTGCTTCTCGGTGGGTCCTACGAGCAGAACGGCCACATGTCCGGCTTCTTCCAGGAGGCCGACCAGCTCACGCCGCTGCGCCCGTTCTCGAAGTACGCCGAGCGCGCCGAGCGCATCGAGCGGCTCCCGATCTACATCGCCGAGGCCGTGAAGAAGGCGCTCCACGGCGTGCCCGGTCCGTCGTACATCGACCTCCCGGGTGACCTCATCGCCGGCACGATCGACGAGGACAAGGTGCAGTGGGCGCCGCGCGTGCCGGACCCGAAGCGCACCCAGTCCGACCCGGCGGACGTGCGCGCCGCGATCGAGGCGCTGAAGACCGCCGAGCAGCCGCTGATCATCTTCGGCAAGGGTGTCGCCTACGGGCACGCCGAGCACGAGATCAAGACCTTCGTCGAGAAGACCGGCATCCCCTACCTCGCGATGCCGATGGCGAAGGGCCTCATCCCCGACACGCACGACCAGTCCGCCGCCGCGGCCCGGTCCTTCGTCCTGCAGAACGCCGACCTCGTCTTCCTCGTGGGCGCGCGCCTGAACTGGATGCTCCACTTCGGCCTGCCGCCGCGCTTCAACCCGAACGTCCGCGTGGTGCAGCTCGACTTCAACCCCGAGGAGATCGGCGTCAACGTGCCGACCGAGGTCGGCATGATCGGCGACGCGAAGGCAACGCTGCAGCAGCTGCTCGACGTCCTCGACGAGGACGGCTGGCAGTTCCCGCAGGACTCGGAGTGGCTCCAGACGGTGAAGTCCGAGGCGCGCCAGAACGCCGAGTCCGTCGAGCACATGAAGCAGGAGGAGACGAGCCCGCTCGGCTACTACCGCGCGCTGCGCTCGATCAACGAGGTGCTGCCGCACGACGCGATCTTCGTCGCGGAGGGCGCGAGCACGATGGACATTTCGCGCACGGTGATCGATCAGCACCTGCCGCGCACCCGCCTCGACGCCGGCTCGTTCGGCTCGATGGGCCTGGGCCACGGGTTCGCCATCGGGGCGGCGGTCGCCAACCCGGGCAAGCGCGTGATCTGCCTCCAGGGTGACGGCGCCTTCGGGTTCGCCGGCACCGAGTGCGAGGTGGCCGTCCGCTACAACCTGCCGATCACCTGGATCGTGTTCAACAACGGGGGCATCGGCGGCCACAAGGCCGAGCTGTTCCAGCGCGACCAGAAGCCCGTCGGCGGCATGAGCCTCGACGCGCGGTACGACATCATGATGCAGGGCCTGGGTGGCGCTTCGTTCAACGCCAACAACTCCGAGGAGCTGGACAAGGCGCTGAAGGACGCGCTGGCCATCAACGGCCCGAGCCTCATCAACGTCCCGCTGGACCCGGACGCCCGCCGCAAGCCTCAGAAGTTCGGCTGGCTGACGACCACCCGCGGCTAGGACGTTCGCACATCGACGGACGGAAGAGGGCGGGGCAACCCGCCCTCTTCGCTTTGGGAGTGTTCCGTGAAGACTGCGTTCGTCGTTGGGGCGGTCTTGTGTGCCGCGGCACTACTCGTCTGGGCGGTCTTCCGATTCGAGCATGCACTCGCTCTCCTCGTCTTCGCCGTGGTGTTTGGAGTCCGAATCGGTTGGGCCGCCGTGCGGGGGAGCCGTCGGCTTCGTCGCTTCGACCGTGAGACCGCGCTCTTGCTCGCCGGGACAGCGGTCGTTGTGGGTCTCCTCGCAGCGAACGAAGCGAGCAAGTAGCGGGGGAGGACGGGTCGCATGGCTGAGGACATTGAACGCTGGGCACCGGGTGAGCAGATCACCCTGCGCTATGTCGGGCACTCCGACGGGTTCGTGAAGTGGAAGCCGGGGAAGCTCCTCGGCTGGCCGTATGTGGTCGTCGAGGACCGTCCGGACCTGCTCGCGCTCTGGATGCCCGTCGGCACGAAGATGAAGCGCGTCGACATGGCCACGTGGACGGAGCTGCCCGACCAGGTGCACGGCGACCATCCGTACGACGAGTTCCGTCGTGGCGATGTCCTGCGCCTCCTGCCGCCGGGGAAGCGGTACTCGGTCTGGTTCCACTGGCAGCCCGAGCCGCCGCACGAGTTTCTCGGGTGGTACGTGAACCTCGACTCGCCCCACGTGCGGACGCCCATCGGCGTCGACACCACCGACGACATCCTCGACCTCGTCGTGACGCCCGACCTTCAGTGGGCGTGGCAGGACGAGGATGAGCTCCCGCGCTGGACGGACCTCGAGGTCTACACCGAGGAGGAGGTGCGGCAGTTCTACGTGACCGGTCGCGCGGTCATCGAGGACATCGAGGCGCGGCGGTTTCCCTTCGACGGCTCATATCGCGACTGGCGGCCCGACCCCTCGTGGGGCATCCCGGAGCCGCACCCGCAGTGGGATCGCTACCCGGGCTATGACGTGCCGCTGACGCACTTCCGGCCGCTGAAGGACGTCGCGCATCCGCCACCCCTGGATCTCGAGTAGCCAGCGCGACCGCTGGACGCGGCCAGTCGGCGGACCGTGAAGAATTCCTCCGCCGACGGCTGGATCTACTTCACACATGCAGTCTGTATGTATCTATCATGCAGGTAATGACGCGGCCCGCCGGTCGGGGAAACGGGCGGGCGCGCACCGGCTGCATTGCTTCGGCGAGAGGGGGGATCCATGGTCGCCGAGAAGGCCACCCACGACATCAACCTGCACAACGTGAACCTGTTCCTGCACGACGAGTTCCACGAGGCGTTCCGTGTCCTTCGCCGCGAGGCGCCGGTGCACTGGAACCCCGGGTCCGCGCGGGCCAACGGGTTCTGGTCGATGACCAAGTACGAGGACATCCTCACCATCTCCCGACACCCGGAGATCTTCATCTCCTCGCGCGGCATCGCCGGCTCGGGTGAGCGGGAGCAGGACCCGGAGGCCGCGGCCGCCGAGGCCGCTCGTCCGCGCGGCGAGGGCACCTCGAGCATCATCACGATGGACCCGCCGCGGCACGTGAAGATGCGCCGCCTGGTGAACAAGGGGTTCACGCCGCGAGCCGTGAACTCGATGGAGCCGAAGATCCGGCAGATGACCCGCGAGATCCTCGACGAGGTGGGTGACCGGAAGTCCGGTGACTTCGTCCTCGAGGTGTCGAGCCGTCTGCCGCTCGCGGTGATCTGCGGCCTGATGGGCCTCCCGCGCGAGTCGTGGGACCTCATGTTCGAGCTCACGAACGCGGCCCTGGGCGCCGGCGACCCGGAGTACCAGCAGGCGCAGACCGGCGAGTCCGGCCACACGAACATCGCCAAGGAGACGGCGCGCCGCGGCAACATGCGCATGGCGCAGTACTTCCGCGACGTGATGGACGACCGCCGGGCGAACCCGCAGGACGACCTCATCTCCCTCCTCCTCGAGGCCGAGGTGGACGGCGACAAGCTGACCGAGGGCGAGATCCTCGCGTTCTGCAACCTGCTCGTCGTCGCGGGCAACGAGACCACCCGCAACGCGATCTCCGGCGGCATGGTGGTCCTCGACCGCAACCCCGAGGAGCGCGCCAAGCTCCAGTCGGACATCCCGAAGTACATCGACGGCGCCGTCGAGGAGATGCTGCGGTGGACCTCGCCGCTGCACCACATGACCCGCGAGGCGACCGAGGACTTCGAGATCCGCGGCCAGCACATCAGCCCCGGCGAGAAGGTCATCATGTGGTACCCCTCGGCCAACCGGGACGAGGACGTCTTCGAGGACCCGTACAAGTTCGACATCGAGCGCACGCCGAACGACCACCTGGCCTTCGGCATCGGTGAGCACTTCTGCCTCGGCGCCGGGTTCGCCCGCAAGGAGGTGAAGGTGATGTTCGAGGAGCTGTTCGACCGCTACCCGAACATCAAGGTGACCGGCGAGCCGGACCGCCTCCGCTCCTCGTTCATCAACGGCGTGAAGCACCTCGAGGTCGACTACAAGTAGCGAACCTCCGAGGGAGCGACTAGGAAGAAGGCAGCGATGCCACGCGAGGTCGAAGTCGACGAGATGACGTGCGAGCTGCACGGCAAGTGCGTCGAGAGCGCTCCGGACGTCTTCAAGCTCGACGCCGACGACGACTGGTCGCAGGTGAAGGTGAACCCCGTGCCCGACGCGCTCTACGAGCAGGTCGAGCGCGCCATCCTCACCTGTCCCCGCCAGTCGATCCGCTGGAAGGACGCCTGAGGGCGCTCCTCCACCGTCCCGCCGTTCCGACGGGCCGAAGCCCCCGCTTTAAGCGGGGGCTTCTTCGTGTGGGGCGGGCCGAGCGATCCATCCCCGGGACGTTCGTCCGTCCGGCGTTGCGCGTTCGGCACTCCGATGCGTCGAGGCTGCACGGCACACTGTGTCGCGCAGGCGTTGTGCCTGCGGTGGAGGCAGGAGACCTCGTGCGCCCACGTCTTCCCGCAACCTGGACGGGCCTCGCCTTCGCGCTGGCCGGCATCGTGATCCTCATGGGCATCATCACCGGCGAGGCGCTCTATCCCGAGGTCTACACCACCCACGACAACGAGATCAGCGACCTCGGCGCGACGCGGCCGCCGGACAGCGTCTGGTTCCAACCGTCCCGAGGCATCTTCAACGCCACGATGATCGCGTCGGGCGTCCTGCTGGGCGTGGGCGGCCTCGGCGTCCTGTCGCTGCGACGCTCGCGCGCGGCCGCGATCGCGATGATCGCGATGGGCCTCGGCGTGTTCGGGGTCGGCGTCTTCCCCGGCGAGCACGAGGCGATCCACCCGCTGATGGCGCTCACGGCCTTCGTCGCCGGAGGCGTGTCGGCGGTGCTCGCGTACCGCGTGGTGGACGGCCCGTTCCGATTCGTCTCCGCCGGCCTCGGCTGCGTGACGCTGGTCGCCCTGGCGTTCGGGATGTTCGGCGCCGACACCGCGGCGTTCGAGGAACTCGGCGACGGTGGCGTCGAGCGCTGGATCGCCTATCCCACCGTCCTCTGGATGCTGGCCTTTGGCGGCTACCTCATGGCGCAGGGCGCCGATGCGCGTTCGAAGTGGAGCCCCTCGTGAGCGCGATCGTGACCGAGAGACCGTGGCGCGTGCCGGGGATGCTCGTGGCGATCGGGGCGCTCGTCCTCGCTGCCGGGCTGTTGCTGGGCCCCGGCCCGGGCACCGACACCGCCCAGGCGCTCGAGAACATCGAGGGCTTCCGGGCGCGCTACGTCGCGACGAACGCGGTTGACCTGGTTGGCGCGCTGGTGCTGGTCGCAGGGTTGCTCGCGACCGCGCGCCTCCAGCTGGCCACGCGCGGCGGCCTGCTCGCGCTGCTCGGGGGCGTCGCGAGCGCGCTCGGCGGGCTGATGCTCGTCCTCACGCTCGTGCTCCAGTCGAGCGTCGATCCCGAGCTTGCCGAGCGGTACGTGGCTGCGAGCGGGGCGGAACGCGCGACGCACCTCGCGGTGGCCGAGGCGATCTTTGACCTCGACGCGGTCGTGTTCGGCGTGGGCTTCCTGCTGACGATGGGCGGCATCGCGTTGATCGCGGTCGCGGCGCTCGCCTCGGGGGCGCCGAGGGCGAACCGCTGGCTCCTGCTGACTGGCATCGTGCTCTCGGCGGGGGCGAGCACCACCGCGCTCCTCGTGCCGTTCGGCGCGCCCGACGGCTACGCAGTCGTCGAGTCGGTCCTCGGGCTGATCGTGCTGGTGTGGCTCGTCGTCCTCGGGACGCTCATCGCGCGGGCTGAGACGCCAGTGGCCTGAGGTCGTCCTCAGACGCCGGCGTGCTCGCGGTTGCGGTCGCGGAGGAACGGCGCGCTGAACGACGCCACGAGGAGCACGACGAACGCCGCGAGGACGAGCGGGGCGTTGCCCGCGATCTCGATGCTCAGGACGACGGCGCCGATCGTCATGCCGAGCGCCCCGCCGATCGGCACCCAGCGCCGCGCCGAAAGCGTGCGGGCGGCGACGACGTTCACGATCGCGAACGTGAGCAGGAACGCCAGGCTCGCCGCCTCCACGAGGTCGCCGAGGCTGCCGATCGCCGCGAGGGTCGCCGCCGCTGCGCCGAGGGCGACGAGGCCGCGGTCGGGGACGCCCGCGCGGTTCTCGTGGCGGGCGGCGGACGGGATCTGCCCCTCGTCGGAGGCGCGCTCGGCGAGCCGTGCCGTCGAGAACAGCGTCGCGTTGATCGCGGAGCCGGCCGAGAACGCCGCTGCCACCGCGACGATCGCGCGACCGGTCGCGCCGAGGACGGCGTCGCCGGCGAGCGCGAGCGCAGTCTCGCGCTGGGCGACGAGCTTGTCCGCGCCCACGAGCATCGCCGCGCCCACGGCGACGAGGACGTACAGCCCGATGACGCACACGATCGCGAGCATCACGCCACGCGGAAGCGTGCGATCGGGGTCCTCGATGTCGTCGTAGTCGTAGGTGAGGAGCTGGAAGCCCTCGTAGGCCATGAACACCGTGGCCGCGCCGAGGGCGATCCCGGAGAAGCCGTGGCTCGTGACGCCCTCGGAGAGCGCGGGGGTGTTCCAGCGCCAGACGCCGACGACCCCCAGCACGACGAGCACCGCCACCTTCCCCCACACGAGGAACACCTCGAGCGTGGCGGAGGAGGCGACGCCCCTGAGGTTCACCGCGACCAGGAACGCGATGACGGCGACGGCGAGGGCGCGCGTGCCGGCCGGGCCGAGGCCGACTTCGCCGGCGGCGTAGTGGCTGAACGTGAAGGCGTAGACGGAGATCGTCAGCACGTAGCCGACGATGAGCATCCAGGAGACGCCCCCGGCGATCCGAGGCATCCCCGAGCGGCGCAGGTAGGTGAACGCGCCGCCGCCTTCCTCGAAGTGGCGGGCGAGGCGGACGTAGGAGTCCCCGGTCGCCAGCGCGAGGATGCCGCCGACGAGGAAGGCGGCCCAGGCCAGCGACCCGGAGCGGTCGATGACGACGCCGAGCACGGAGAAGATGCCCCCGCCGACCATGCCGCCGACGGCCATCGCCCACGTGGCGTTGAGGCCCATGCGCTCGTTGGCCAACCCCGTCGTCCTCCCGAGCCCGTCGCACGGAACGCGCGCGGCGAGAGGGCCAGCCTACGCCGCTCGATCCTCTGGCTCACCCGGCGGCCGGAGGCGACGGAACCGACGGAGCACGGCGCACGAAGAAGCGGGGGACGGCCGCCGCTCGGGCAGGCCGTCCCCCGCTGGGTTGGTCAGCGTCGGCGGAGGCGGTTAGCCGCCGCTGGCCGGTGTGCCGTCCTGCGGACGCGGGACGCCCGTGCCCTGCATCTCCGGCTGGAGACCGCTCAGGACGGTGACGGTGAAGCTCTCGCCGCCCTCGACGTTGATCTCGTACGTCCCCTCCTCGAGGAAGTTGTGGGTGTACGTCTCGCCCGGCTCGATCGTCGTCGACTCGATGTTGTCGCCCGAGATCGTCCGCGCCTGGTCGTCCTCGTTCGTCCAGGTGATCGAGTCACCGGAGTTGATCTCGACGTCGTCCGAGGCGTTGTTCAGGATCGTCGCCTCGACGGTCACGTGCGGCGGCGCGACGCCGGTGTCTTCCGGCTCGTCGCTCACGACGCTCGCGCTCGGGACGTTGTCGCCGTCCTCGCCATTGCCGCCATTGCCGTCGTCCTCGGTGTCCGAGCAGGCGATCAGCCCGACCGCGAGGACCGCGGTCAGTCCGGCGAGCAGCAGGGCGCGCCAGCGGTGGTGGGTCTTGGTGGTTGTCTTCTTCACGGGTCTCCTCTCGTTCCCTCAACACCTCACGCTGAGGGGTGCGACGTTGCCGAGTCGCAACGTCCGCCGGTGCGGCCTGTCTCAATAGCGTTGAGTCCGATGGCGATGGAGGGGGGCGCCACGATTCCCGCATCCCTCGCACCGTGCGGAGGGCAATCACGCCCGTCATGGCGGCGCGCCGCGCGAAGGATTATTCTCGGTGGCATAAGAGAGCGACCGGCACCGCAGGACGGCGATCTCGCCTCCCGCGACTCGCGCTCATCTCGCACGAACGCCAGAAAGAGGTACGCGATGGACCTGTCCGACAGCCCGGCGGAAGCCACCTTCCGCGCCGAGGTGCGCGCATTCCTGGACGAGAACGCCGACAAGTACCCGAACCGCGGTCGCGGCTGGGAGGAAGGCGACTTCCCCGGCTCCGAGGCGATGAAGCCGTGGCGTGACGCCCTCGTGGACAAGGGCTGGATCGCCCCGCACTGGCCGAAGGAGTACGGCGGCGCCGGGCTCTCCGCGCAGGAGCAGTTCGTCCTCAACGAGGAGTTCGCCGAGGCCGGCGTGAACAACGTCGGCGGCTTCGGCGTGATGATGATCGGCCCCACGCTCATGGTGCACGGCACCGACGAGCAGAAGCAGGAGCACCTCACCAAGATCCTGCACGGCGAGCGGAACTGGGCCCAGGGCTGGTCCGAGCCGGGCGCCGGCTCCGACCT
>JACKCJ010000012.1 GCA_020634075.1 Dehalococcoidia bacterium
TACCGAGCACGCTCCTCGCCGGTCGCGCAGCCCCCTGCAGCGCCTCGCGGGCCCGCTCGCGCTCTCGCTCGCGGTCATCGTCGCGGACCAGCTCTCGAAGGCAGCCGTCCGCGCATCGCTGCACCCGGGCGAGGTCTGGCCGCGGGACTGGGAGCTCATCCGCTTCTCGCACGTGCACAACACCGGAGCGGCCTTCGGCATCCTCGAGGGCGCCTCGACGTTCCTCGTGATCGCCCCGCTCATCGCAATCGCGGCGATCACGTTCTTCCTGCTGATGCTGCCCTCCAGCGGCCGCTGGTACCCGCTCGCGCTCGCCGCGATCCTCGGCGGCGCGGTCGGGAACCTGATCGACCGCATTCGCCTGGGTTATGTCACTGACTTCATCGACCCGACGCACTACCCGTCGTTCAACCTCGCCGACTCCGCCGTCGTGATCGGTGTCTTCACCATCGCGGTGCTCTCGTTCCTCGCGCCCGGCGAGGACGACGAGGAGGAACCCGAGCACGCCCCCGGCGACGGTGGCGACCGCCAACGCTCCGAGGCGCAGACGTGACGAGCGTGACCGACTTCACCGCCGCCACCGAGGGACGCCTCGACCGCGCCGTGATCGAGCAGATCCCGGCGCTGTCGCGCGCACAGGCACGCCGCCTCATCGAAGGCGGCGCCGTGACCGTCGACGGGCAGCCGGCGACGAAACCCGGCCTCACCGTCAGCTCGGGCGCACAGATCCGCGTCGAGGAGCCCACCCTCGGGCCGGACGAGCTTGCGGCGGCGGAGATCCCACTGGAGATCCTGTACGAAGACGAAGAGACGCTGGTCGTGAACAAGCAGGCCGGCCTCGTCGTCCACCCTCGAGAGGGCGTGCAGGAGGCGACGCTCATCAACGCCGTGCGCGCCCGCTACCCCGAGGTGGCCGAGATCGACGACACGGAGCGCGGTGGCATCGTGCACCGGCTCGACCGCGATACCTCAGGTGTCATCGCGCTCGCCAAGACCGAGGAGTCCCAGGCCGTCCTCAAGGACCAGTGGCGCAACCGCGAGACCGAGAAGTACTACCTCGCCATCGTCGAGGGACGCCCCGATCCGGCCGAGGGCATCATCGAGGCGCCCCTGGGGCCCGACCCCGCCGACCCGAGGAAGCGCGCGGTGGTCGAGGACGGCCAGTACGCGCGCAGCCAGTACCGAGTGCTCGAGCAGTACGGCGACGAGGCAGCGCTCATCGAGGTGCGCATCTTCACCGGGCGCACCCACCAGATCCGTGTGCACATGCTCGCCGTCGGGAACCCGATCCTGGGCGACTTCCAGTACGGGCGCGCCTCGGAGAGGATCGGGCGGCAGGCGCTGCACGCGTGGCGGCTCGGCTTCATGCTCGTGTCGAACGGCCAGTTCCGGACGTTCCGCGCGCCGCTGCCGGACGACATGTGCGAGGCGATCCAGCGCTTGCGTGCGGACTACGGCGTGACGCCGAACGCCGACATCGGAGAGATCGGAGCCCTCCCGCATGACTAGTGGCAGCATGACTGGCAGTGCGGGGACCGGTGGTGCGGGCGAACGACCGGCGCGCGTCCGGTACGCCCCCAGCCCCACCGGGGACCCACACGTGGGGAACATCCGCACGGCGGTCTGGGCGTGGCTCCACGCGCGTCACACCGGCGGCCAGTTCATCGTGCGCATCGAGGACACCGACCAGGCGCGGAAGATCGAGGGCTCCGTGGAGCGCATCCTCGGATCGCTGGAGTGGCTCGGCCTCGACTGGGACGAGGGCCCGGACATCGGCGGCCCCTTCGGGCCGTACGTGCAGTCCGAGCGTCTCCCGCTCTACCACGAGGCCGTCGAGCGCCTGCTCGCATCCCGCGACGCCTACCGCTGCTTCTGCACCGCCGAGGAGCTCGACGCGATGCGCGAGCGCCAGCGCGCGGAAAAGCGCCCGCCCGGCTACGAGGGCAAGTGCCGCGCGATCCCGCCCACCGAGGCCGAGGAGCGCGCGAAGAGCGAGCCTCACGTGATCCGCTTCGCCGTCCCGGACGAGGGCACGACCGTGTGCCACGACCTGCTACGTGGACGCATCGAGGTCGAGAACTCCACGCTCGACGACTTCGTGATCCTCAAGTCGGACCGTTACCCGACCTACCACCTGGCCCACGTCGTGGACGACCACGCGATGGAGATCACGCACGTCACCCGCGGCGACGAGTGGATCCCCTCGATGCCGCGCCACTGCCTGCTCTTCGACGCGCTCGGCTACGAGCGCCCGATCTTCGTGCACACGTCGATCATCCTCGCGCCGGGCGGCGGCAAGCTGTCCAAGCGCCACGGCGCGAAGTCGATGCTGGAGTACGCCGAGGACGGCTACCTGCCGGACGCGGTGTTCAACTTCCTGTGCATCACCGGCTGGGGCTACGGCGACGAGACCGTGATGAGCCGGCAGCAGCTCATCGATGTCTTCGAGATCGAGAACATCGGCCTCAACCCCGCGACGTTCGACATGGAGAAGCTCACCTGGATGAATGGCGTCTACATCCGCCAGACGCCGGTGGAGGAGCTCTCCGAGATGATCGCCCGGCGCCTCGAGGTGGAGCTCCCGCCCGATGTGCCGCGTCCGGTCGACCGCGCGCTCGTCGAAGCGGTGACGCCGCTCATCCAGGAGCGCATCCAGACGCTGGCCGAGGTCACGCCGCTGATCGACTTCTTCTGGCAGTCCGAGATCGCCCCCCCGCCGCCGGAGGAGTTCCTCCAGAAGCGCTGGAAGGACCGCGCCTCGGACGCCGCCTCTGCCCTCGAGCGCGTCGCCGCAGCGACCGAGGAGGTCGAGCCCTTCGAGGCCGGCCCCCTCGAGGAGCGCATGCGCAGCCTGTGCGAGGAACTCGAGGTGAAGGCGGGCGACCTCTTCACGCTGATCCGCATCGCCGTCACCGGCCGGCGCGTGTCGCCGCCACTCTTCGAGAGCATGGAGATCGTCGGGCGAGGCGTCTGCGTGGACCGGCTGCGGGCGGCCTCGGCGTCGCTCGCGGCAGTGTCCGCGCCCTAGGGTCCGGCGGCAGGATCGGGCGCGGGTGGGGGTTCACCGTACCCGCGTTCCTGCGTTATCCTGAGGACCTCGCTGGGGATTCGTCTAATGGTAGGACAGCGGATTCTGGTTCCGTCAGTCGGGGTTCGAGTCCCTGATCCCCAGCCATTCTGACCGTTGATTGGCCCCCGTCACCGGGGGCCTTTTCGTTGCCTGCGACACGTCACGGGTCATCCACACGAGCGTGATATCGCCCTCGACGGGCGGGGTGCATCACCCGTCGGGCGGGCCTACACTCCCGCGGCAGTACGAGCCGCGACGCCAACCCCGTCGCGCGAGGAGGAGCCACATGGGCAAGCTGGACGGCAAGGTCGCACTCGTCACCGGCGCGAGCCGGGGCATCGGCCAGGCAATCGCGGAACTCTTTGCAGCCGAAGGCGCGAAGGTGGTCTGCGCGGCCCGGACGCTGAAGGAAGGCGACCACCAGCTGGAGGGCTCCCTCGAGCGGACCGTGCAGCTCATCAAGGACGCCGGCGGCGAGGCAGTCGCGGTCACCGCGGACGTCTCCAAGGAGGACGACTGCAACCAGCTCGTGGAGCAGGCGGAAGCGGCGTTCGGCTCGGTCGACATCCTCGTGAACAACGCCGCGCTCAACTACTACATCCCGATCGTGGACTACCCGGCCAGCCGCTGGATGCGCGCCTTTGCCGTGAACGTGCACGGGCCGTTCATGCTTTCGAAGGCCGTCCTGCCGAAGATGATCGAGAAGAAGAGCGGCGCCATCGTGAGCATCTCCTCCGGCGCGGCGATCGGCCCCGGCCGCGGCCCCTACCCGGGCGCGAAGGCGACCGGCGGCACGATGTACGGCGCGTCGAAGGCTGCCCTCGAGCGCTTCACGCAGGGGCTCGCGCAGGAGGTCTACGAGCACGGCGTCTCGGTGACGTGCTTCTCGCCGTCGCAGGTGGTGCCGACGCCGGGCACCGTCTTCCACAAGCTCGTGGACGGCATGGACGACCCCCGCGGTGAGCCGCCCGAGATCATGGCGAAGTGCGCCCTGCTCTGTGCCTCCGAGCCGCTCGACAAGATCACCGGGCGCGTCGGCTACAGCCAGCAGCTCCTGCAGGAGTTCGGCTGGATCGACAACGGCAAGGGCCGGGGCATCGACATCAAGGGGACGGGGTACTCGCAGATCTAGGAACCGATCTGGCTGAGGACCCGGCCACCCGGACGGAACGACCGAGGGGACTGGACCATGCACGAAGCGCTGCGCCAGCTCGGCGAGGTTCGCGAACTGCGCGACCCGGTCCTCATCGCGGCCTTCACCGGCTTCACGGACGGACACGGAGCGGCGACCGCCGCCGTGCGCGCCCTCATTTCGGAGTGGGACGCCCAGCCCCTGGCCGAGCTCGACCCGGAGCGCTTCTTCGACTTCACCGTGCAGCGTCCCCGGACGCGCACCGAGGATGGCGAACGCATCCTCGAGTGGCCGGAGAACCGCTTCTACGTCGCCAGCCCCGAGGGCGCGGAGCGTGACTTCATCCTCCTCGCCGGCGTCGAGCCGCACCTGCGCTGGCGCACCTTCTGCGAGGCCATCGAGGACGTCCTCCGCACGACGGGCTCGACGATGAGCGTGACCCTCGGCGCGCAGCCGTCGGCGGTACCGCACACCCGGCCGCTCCCGGTGAACCTCTCCGCCTCGCATCCCGAGTTCGAGGAGATGTTCGGCCTCAAGGCGCCGACCTCTCGCTACCAGGGCCAGACCGGCATCGTGGGCGTCCTCAACGTCCATCTGCGCGGCCTCGGCTGGCGCAACGCCAGCCTCTGGGGCATGGCCCCGCACTACCTCACCGTCGGCCCGAACCCGGCGATCGCGATCCAGCTGCTGTCCCTCGTCGACCGCGGCTTCGGCACGACGACGTCCACGGATGACCTCCGCGAGGAGGCGGCCGCGTTCGAGGACCAGGTGACCCAGGTGCTGGACGAGTCCGACGAGGCCAAGCAGTACGTGCAGCAGCTGGAAGAGCAGTACGACGCGAACCAGCCGCAGACGCCGCTCGCCCCGCCGCAGGACCTCGACCTGCCCTCGACGCCCGAGCTGCTCGACGACCTCGAGCGTTTCCTCCGCGACCAGCGCCGCGACGACTCCTAGGGCCGATCGAGAGCGGAGCGGCTCCCCGGGCGTTTACCGGATGTTCACCGGGTCAGCGCTTTCCCGGCACCTGCACCACGGCTGAGAATGGGCGCTACCGCGCCGTGACACCGCGCCGCGGGCGGTGGCGCCATCGGGAGGTGGGTCCATGAGCACCCGTGTCACCCCTCCCCCGCCTGCCTCGCCGACTCAGCGGCTCGCGTCGTACGTCCTCGGCCACCGCCTGACTCGGATCGCCTTCGCCGGAGCGAGCTCGGCCGTCGTCGACTTCGGCGTGTTCAACGTGCTCATGCTCGGCCTCGACCGGGAACGGACCCTCCACGTCCTCGGTGCGAACTCCGCATCGTTCGGATGCGCGATGGTCGTGAACTACCTCATGAACTCGAGGATCACCTTTGGCCTCCGCCCGACGCGACGGAGTATCATCGCTTATGTCGCCTTCACTGCGTTCGGCCTCCTGTTCTACAACTTCAACCTGCTCTGGATCCGCGGCGTCCTGGACGCCGTCTCGCCGCTCGCGTTGAACGCGTCGAAGGTCGCCGCGATGGGGTTGCTGGTGGTGTGGAACTACTTCGGCTACGAGCGATTCGTCTTCGGACCTGACGCACGCCGCGCATCGAGGGAGGACGCGTGACGGCCATCTCCGTGGTCCTCCCCGCGAAGGACGAAGAGCACCGCATCGCCGCCACCCTCGAGCGTCTCGTCGCGGCAGCGCCGGCGACGGGCATCACCGAGATCATCGTCGTCGACGACGGCAGCACCGATCGCACCGCGGCCATCGTCCGCGAGTTCGCGCAGCACCCGACGCCCCTCGTGCGTCTCGTCCAGCACGAGCGGAACCGCGGCAAGTCCGCGTCGCTCCGCACGGGGATGCAGGCGGCGCAGGGCGACCTCATCGCGTTGTTCGACGCCGACCTGTCCGTGGGCCCCGAGCATCTGGCGGATGCGGTCGCGCTCATCGAGGGCGGCGCCGATGTCGTAACCGGCAAGCGCCGGCAGCGCGAGACCCAGCCCTTCGTCCGCCAGGCCGGATCGCGGCTCTTCGGGCTCATGCAGCGCACGCTGGTGGGGCTGCCGTTCCTCGATACGCAGTGCCCGTTCAAGGTGCTGCGCCGCGAGGTCGCCGAGCAGGTCATCCCGCACCTCTTCGTGGACCGCTGGAACTTCGACGTGGAGTTCCTCGTGGTCGCGCAGAAGCTGGGCTTCGTCATCCGCGAACTGCTCGTTGAGTGGGTACACGTCGATGGCTCGACGATCCGGCTGACGCCCGGCTACTTCATCGAACAGCCGCGCGTCCTCTGGCAGATCCGACGGCGCCACGGTGCCGGCAAGCTGCAGCGCCGAGAGCGTGCGCGGTGAGCAGTTCCCCGCGCACGCGCGTCTACCGCGGAGGGGGCACGCGCGCCGGCGGCATCGAACGGCTGCTCCAGGGCCTCGGGCGCCGGTGGCTGACGAACTGGCCGCGCCAGGCGTGGGACATGCCGCTGGCGATGCCCTCGAGGCGCCACTCGCAGATCGTCCTGGGCATCGCGACGATCGTGGCCGCGGTGAACCTCTGGATCATCATCCAGGCGGACCTCGACTGGGTCTGGGCCGACGGCCGGGCGCGGCTGACGATCGCCCGGTCGATCATCGACAACAAGCAGCCGGGCTTCACGCAGTTCGGTAACACGTGGCTGCCGCTGCACCCGGCGGCGATGTTGCCGTTCATCTGGATCGACTGGGCGTACCGCTCCGGGGCGGCCGGGATCATCGTCTCGGTCGTGTCGCTGATCGCGTGCTTCTACTACACGCACCGATTCGTCTTCGTGCTCACCCGGTCCGGGTCGGCGGCGTGGGTCGCGGTCATCGCGCTCGCCCTCTCCCCGAACTTCATGTTCATGGCGGGCACGCCGATGTCCGAGACGCCGTTCGCGGCGCTCACCGTGGGCGCGTTCTACTACCTCGTGGTGTGGGCGAAATCGCCGGGCGGGAATCAGCGAGCGCTGACGATCGCGGGCCTGCTGGTCGGCGCCGGGGCGATGATCCGCTACGAGGCGTGGCTGTTCGTCCCGGCCGGCGTGATCTTCATGGTCGTCTCGCGCCTGGACCTCAGCGAGTCCCCGCCGTCCAGGGACTGGCAGCGGCGGATGGAGGGCGAACTCCTCGCGTTCGTCTCGCTGTCCGTGTTCCCGATCTTCCTCTTCATCGTCTACAACTGGCTCATCTTCGGAGCCCCGAACGCGTTCCTCCAGAACAACGAGACCGCCGTGGCCGAACAGGCCTCCGGCCTGGAGCTCACGGGGAACATCAAGAACGTCTCGCTGAACCTCTTCTATACGATCTTCGACAACGTCGGCTGGCTCGCGTCATTCCTCACCGTCGGTGGGCTCGCGGTCTATGGCATCGTCACGAGGAAGCTCGTGCCCTTCCTCGCCCTGCTGCTCCCGGCGACCTCGCTCGCGTTCTTCGCGCTCTCGCTCTACCAGGGCGGATCGGTGCTGCGGCACGACTCGGTGTACCAGGGCTTCGGGCTGCTCAACGCCCGATACGGCGTCATCGCGGTGCCGTTCGCAGCGATCGTCATCGGAGCGTTCGCGTCCTTCGGACGGCTCCCGACGGTCCTCGCGACGATCCTCATCGTGGCGCAGTTCGGGACGTTCATGACCTCATCGCAGCCGGTGATCACCGTCCGCGACGCGACCCAGCCCGGCTACCGCCACTTCCAGGCCACGGCCGACCTCTGGAACTCGCTCTACGACGGCGGAGACGTGCTGCTCTCGCTCCGAGACCACGCGCAGCTCATCCCTGCCACGCACCTCGACCTCAAGGATGTGATGCACGAAGGCGTGTCCCAAACGTCCCCCAATTGGGAGGACGCTCTCCGCGATCCCGCTCGCTACGTTCGGTGGATAATTATCCGAACGAATGGACAGGGGAAGCTCGACGAGCTGATCTCCCCGGTCCTCCTCGAACGAGACTTCGAAGAAGTGGGCCGTGTTTCGCTGACCAATCCGACCTTCGTCGAGCGGATCTACAAGCGAAAGGTCGACCCGCTGGAGTGACGCCATGAATCGTCGGGCGGACGATTTCGACAGCCACCCAGCCCCTGCGCCGGATCCCGTTGGCCGGCGCGCGTTCCTGAAGGTCGGAGCGGCGACGGCTGCCGGCCTCGCCCTCTTCGGGCTCACGTCACGACGCATCGAGGCGGCCCCCAAGTTCCTCGAGCTGGGCGTCACCAACACGGCGAACGCCCTCACCAGCCTCGTGAACTCGGTCGGCAACGCCTTCCTCGCGGTCGCCGACAACGGCCGTGGCGTCGAGGGCGACTCGGTCACCGACATCGGCGTCGTGGGGCGCTCGATGAACCTCACCGGCGTGTACGGCGAGGGCGGCCTGCACGGCATCCAGGGCTACTCGACCGCCAACATCGGCGTGCGCGCGGCGTCCGGCACGGGTACGGGCGTCTCCGCCACCAGCGGCAGCCCGCCGCCAAGCCCTCCCGGCCCGCCGGCCGCGACGCCTCCGATCGGCGTGCTCGGCGAGTCGTTCAACGCCGGCGGCGTCGGCGTCGTCGGCAAGGGGCCCAACGTCGGCGTCTCCGGCTACAGCGAGTCTGGCGTCGCCGTGAAGGCCGACGCCATCGCCGGCCCCGCGATGGTCGCCGCGAGCCAGGGCGCGCAGGGCGTCCTCGCCTCCACCTCCGCGCTCAACGCCGCGGCCGTCGAGGGCGTCACGACGAACAGCGATCCGTCGACGTTCAACACGGGCGTCTTCGGCAACGTCGTCCGAGGACATGGCGTCCAGGGCTTCGCCGCCAACGGCATCGGCGTGAAGGGGCAGTCCGAGGACCCCTCGGGGGCCGGGATCGGCGTCCTGGGCGATGCGGCGGCCGGAGTGGCCGTGAAGGGCTTCTCGCGCGACACGACGGGCATCGGCGTGGGCGTGCTCGGCGAGGCGCTCGCGGGGGTCGGCATCAAGGGCTTCGTCGGCGCCGCGAACGGCTTCGGCGTCACGGGTGAGGCACCCCTGGGCTCCGGTGTCTTCGGCACGTCCGTCGAGGGCAACGGGCTCCACGGCTACTCCGTGAACGGCCTCGCGCTGTACGCGCAGGGCCGAGCGTGGTTCGACTCGCTCGTGCTCGTGCCGATCGCCCAGGGCGCCACCTCGGGGACGGTGACGAACGTCGCGCACGCGAAGGCCGGCTCGTTCGCGATCGCCACGATCCAGGGCCAGAGCGTCGGTGCCGCGATCTCGCACGCGCAGATCCCCACGGCGGGGACGGTGAAGGTCTTCCTCACCGGCCCGGCGGCGAGCAACGGCTACGCGGCGGTGCTGGTGCTGAACTAGCGCGCGATCAGGCGCCGGAGGGTTCGCCCTCGCGGATCGCCTTCGCCTCCCACGCGATCGCGTGACAGAGCAGGTCGAACAGCGCCTCCGCGAGCGGGACGCTGTCCGTCTCGACCGGCAACCAGTGGTCCGAGGACTCCGAGACGGGGTTCTGACCACGGCACGTCATCGAGACCACCGTGAGGTCGTGCTCAGCGGCCCAGCGTGCGGCATTCACGAGGTTCGGGGACTTCCCGCTCGTGCTGATCACGACGAGGATGTCGCCCGGCGTCGCGAGCGCCTCGAGTTCACGCACGAGGGCGACCTCCCAGGCGTCGTCGTTCGACCACGCGGTGAGCAGCGGGACGTTGTCCATCAGGCAGACAGCACGGATTGGCTTCTTGCCCTCGGCCGCCGCGCCCTTGATGAGGTCGTTGTGGAAGTGGCTCGCCATCGCGGCGGAGCCGCCGTTGCCGATGATGAAGACCCGCGCGTCCCGCTCCGCGGAGTCGGCGAGCAACTGCGCGACGGCGCGCGTCGCCGCGACATCGACCGCCTCGACGCCGATCCGAGCGCCCTCGACGAAGTCCTCGACCCGCATGTCTGTTCCTGTCTGAGCTGGGAGCGTTTACACGGACCGCGCTGAGTGTCGCCTACCGCGACGTCGGCGGCTCGAACGCCGCATCGATGCCGTTGGGGTGGAGGGCGCTCGCGCCGTTGGTCACCTCGCGGACGGCCGGCACGGCGCGCTGTCGGGTCATCAGCCGCCCCAGCGAGGCGACCAGCAGGCGAATGTCTGACCACGGCGTGTAGGTGCGGATGTACGTGAGGTCATCCAGCAGGCTGTCCGAGGGCGACCCATCGCGGTCCCACGGGCCCGTGAGGCCCGGAGCCATGAGCAGCAGGCGGCGACGCCACGGGACGGCCTCGATCGGGACGGTCGCCGGGAGCGGGCGGGGCCCCACCAGGCTGAGGCGTCCGAGGAGCACCGCGGGGAGCGCCGGGAGTTTCCCCGCGCGGCCGCCCGCCAGCCTCGACCGGAGCGAACCCGGCGGCCCGTACGCGAGGAGGCGCATGGAGACGACGTTGCCGCCGCGCCCAAGCACCTGCCGCTTCCGCGTCAGCGACCCGCGCGAGGTGAGCCGGGCGATGGCGAGGACGGCCACCATCAGCGGGAGCAGCGCGACGCCCACGCTCACGTCGATCGCACGCTTCACGATGGCGTCGCTGCGCTTGAGCTGAGCCGGACGCAGGCGCACCAGCGGCGGCAGTCCGTCGCGGGCCGCGAGGACCTCGGACGAGAGGAGGTCGGAGACGCCGGCGACCATGAACACGCGCAACTCGCGGCGGTCGGCCGCCACCTGCATGACGTACTCGTTCGCCTCCCACGAGATCGCGTTGGCGACGACGATGACCGCCGTCGCTCGTGTCCGCTCGATGATCGCGTCGAGCTCGAGCGGATCGCCGAGGACCGGCACGTTCCCCAGCAGCGAGGAACGCGGGGCGAACTCGTCGAGCACGCCGACCGCCTCGAGGGCGAGCCGGTGGTCGTGTGCGATCTGGTTCGCGACCATCAGCGCCTGCTCGTCGCCGCCGACGATCAGCAGCCGCTCGCGCAGCATCCCGCGGCGCTGGAACCACACGAGCGCCATCGCACGGAGCGCGTAGCCGACGGTGAACGCCGTCACCGCCGAGCCCCACAGGTAGACGATCGTCCGGCGTTCCGGCGTGCCATCCGTGACGAAGTGCACCGTGAGGTAGGTCAGCAGCACCCAGATCAGCGTCCGCACCATCCGCTGCAGCGGCGGCGCGATCACACGCGGGTGCGAGGTGTCGTAGAGGTCCGTCGCGATCCCGCAGGCGAGCACCACGAGCACGTTGATCAGCGTCAGTGCCGGGATCTCCCAGGCCGGATAGCCATCCGAGATCGCGAGCACCGTCGCGGTCACGGCGGCGACAAATGCCGCGTCGCGAGAGGCGCCAAAGGTGCGATGCCCGAGGATGGCGACGAGCTGGCGCATCAGACCACCGCCGCCGCTCGGTGCTCGCTGTTCATCAAGACGCGAGCGCCCGACCAGTCGAAGCGGTAGTCCAGCGGGCGCAGGCCTTCGTCCAGCATCGCCTGCCGGAGGCGTTCCTCCTGGCCCTCGGCGGCCATCGCGAGGAGATACCCGCCCCCGCCGGCGCCCGTGAGCTTCGCGCCGAGCGCCCCGTTCGCGAGCGCCGTCGACACCCACTCGTCGATGCGATCCGTGGAGACGCCCGCCGCCATGCCGCGCTTGCGCTCCCACCCCACGCGGATCAGCTCCCCGAGCGCATCGAGGTCGCCCGACTGGAGCGCGCTCTCGGTCTGCGTCGCGTACGTGAGCAGGTCGGTCGGCGAGCCCTCGGTGCGGTGGGTCGCGATGTTCTCGGACTGCGTCTTGAGGATCCGGTTCGCCTCGCGCTGCATGCCGGTGAAGTAGAGCTGCAGCCGCCGCTCGAGCGCCTCGACGACGGGCGCCTCGAGGGCGAGCGGGCGCACCTGGACAGTGCCGTCAGGGGCGAACTCGAACGTGTTGAAGCCGCCAAAGGCCGCCGCGAACTGGTCCTGTTTGCCGATCGGCGACTGGAGGCGCTCCAGTTCGAGGTGACACGCGCGCTCGGCGATCTGGAGGTCGGTGAAGTGCTCGCCGAGGTACGTCGAGAGCGCCTTCACCAGGGCGACGGCGGTGGCGCTGGAGGAGCCGAGCCCGGTGCCGGGCGGGGTCTCGGAGGCCGTGAAGACGTCGATACCCCCGGAAAGCCCAAAGTCCGCGAGCGCGGCACGGACGAGCGCGAGCGCGTCGTCCGAGTTCGCGAGGTCGGCGCCCGCCTCGAAGTTGAGGAACGCCGAGAAGTCAGAAGACGTGAGCTGAACGGATCCTCGACGGTTGGATGAGAGAACGACGTAGACGTAGCGGTTGACCGTCGCATTCACGACGCGTCCACCGTACTGGCGATAGTAGGCAGGGAGGTCGCTCCCGCCTCCGCCAATCCCGATGCGTACAGGCGCACGGGTAATGATCATCGAGCCGCTCCCAGGGCTGCGACAAAACCGTCGCATCCCACCTCACCAGTACGATAGGCAGTGAGCCGTCAGAATCACCACCGTAGGCCAGTAAAGGCTACGTAGAGATCAGAGGCTGCCCTGATGTCGAACGCCCCGTTCGAGGACGCCGTGATCATCGCCGCTGGACGCGGTACGCGTATGCGGCCTTCCACGCGCGTCGTCCCGAAGGAGTTCCTGCCCAACTTCGACCGCCCGCTGATCCACTCCGCGATCGAGGAAGCGATTGCCTGCGGGGCGACGAAGATCACGGTCGTCACCTCCGACCGCTCCGAGCCGTTCCTCGAGACGTACTTTGCTCCGCTCGACGCGGACGAGGCCGGCGACGCCCGGCTCGGCGGACTCAAGGCGATCCTCGACCGCTGCGAGATCCGCTGGGTGAGGCAGCCGGAGGCGAAGGGCACCGGGAACGCCACGCTCTACGCACGTGACGCCGGAGTGGACGCGCCATTCCTGCTGATGCTGCCCGACATGATCTTCACCGGCACCCCGCCCGGTCAGAGCCTGGCCGACGCCGTCACGAAGCACGGCGGCAGCGCCATCTCCACGACGACCGTCGGCCCCGAGTACTACGACGGCTGGGGCATCGTCACCGGCGACGATGTCGAGGGCGGACTGCTGCGCATGCGCGACATCCTCGAGAAGCCCGGCAGCGCGTACACCGCGCCGAGCGGCCACGGCATCAACGGGCGATACGTCCTGACGCCGGCAATCTTCGAGTGCATCGAGGAGATCCAGCGCATCGGCAAGACCGTGAAGGGCGAGGTGAACCTCACCGACGCCATGGTGCTGCTGGCGCAACAGGAGCCGTTCCACGCCGTGCCGTACGACGAGCCGTTCTATGACTCCGGGCACCCGGTCGGCTACCTCCAGGCGAGCGTGGCGAGCGCCCTCGCCCAGCCCGGACAGCGTGAGGCCGTCCTGGCCGCGCTGGCGCCGCTGCTGGAGGGCTAGAGCTTCCCGACCAGCAGGCGACTGCTAGCCGTCGAGCAGGTCGTCGAGCCGGTCGATGATGGCGTCTGGCTCGTGCTCCCCGATCTCGTCGGGCTCCCGCTTCTTCGGCGGGTACCAGATCGCGGTGAGCTTCGCGGCGCGCGCCCCGGCGATGTCAGAGTGGATCGAGTCGCCGACGTGGGCCGCCACGGACGCTGACACGCCGGCGCGCTCCAGCAGCACCTCGAAGATCCTCGGGTCCGGCTTGTGATGCCCCACGTCGCCGGAGACCACGATGTGGTCGACCAGCGACTCGATGCCGAACTTCCGCACCTTCGGCCACTGCATCTCCGGCGGACCATTCGTGACGATGGCGAGCGTGAACCGCTCGCGCAGCCGCAGGAGGGCGTCGCGCGCCCCCTCGATCCACTCGAGCTCGTCGATGAGCACGCGGTTGTACTCGGCGCGGATCGCCTGTCCGGTCTCGGTCTTCGGATCGATGCCGAGCGTGGCGAGGAACGCCGGCATCCGGCCGACGACGACGGGGTTCGCGTGGACCCCCTCGCTCAGGGCGAGCTCGGCGCGCACGGGGTCGATGTCGGGCACGAGCTGTCTCGCGACGGCCAGCGCGGCGCGGATTCGAACCTCGGCGACGGCGTCGGAGTCGACGAGCGTGTCGTCGAGGTCAAGCGAGACCAGCGTGATCCCGCGCTCCTCGATGAGCTTCGCCGCGCTGACTCCACCGCGAGTGGTCACGCGAGTTGCCCGATCGTTCGTCGGATCGCTGGTTCCGTCGGATCACTCCCCCGGATCACTGGGTGATGCCGGCGCGGTACGCCATGACCTTCATCGAGCCGTAGTGGAGTGGGATCGACCAGTGCTTCACGCGTGACGGCGTGATCTTCTCGACCAGCCCCACGATCGGCCGCAGCGGCGGGTAGTAGCGACGCAGCCGCTCGAAGATGAACGACACCGGGTACCGGTTCGGGTCGCGCCGCACGACGATCCGGTCGAAGCCGACGGCCTCGAGCATCTTGGAGATCGTCTCCGCGTCGAAGTAGTAGAGGTGCTCGCGCGGCTTGTACTCGAACCAGCGCTTCCCCATCAGTCGCGAGAACCAGGCGCCCCGGTTGGGCGTGGTGATCACGATCAGACCGCCCGGCTTCAGCCAGCGCGCCATGCGCATGAGGCCACCACGCGGGTCGTCGAGGTGCTCGATGGTCTGGAAGAGGGCGATCACGTCGTAGGTGCCGGGGTCGACGGCGGCCTCCTCCAGCGATCCGGCCACGACCGGCAGCCGCAGCTCGTCGCGGATGATGCGCTGGCACGCCTTCGAGGGCTCGATGCCCTCGGGGCGCATCCCGGCGCGACGCGCCTGGTCGAGGAAGTAGCCGCTGGCGGCGCCGATCTCGAGGATGCGCGCGCCCGGCTTGATCTTCGCGATCTCGTTGGCGACGCGGCCGAAGTACGGGTACAGGACGGGGTAGTCGCTGGAGTACGAGGTGTACCCGGGCCGGCCCGTCGCGAGCTGCGACTTCTCGTGGTACTCGTCGCTCTCGTACTGGAAGCGCGGGTCGTGCGACAGGCGCGGGCTCACGTACGCGAGACCACAGCGCCGGCACTGGACGATGCGGCCTTCTCCCGTGGACTCGCGGATCGTGCGAACATCGTTCGCGCCGCAGAGGTTGCACGGCACGGAGCGCATCGCCGGTGGCGCGATGCCGGCTCCGCCAGTTGAAAGCTCTTCAGTCATGCTTCCCACTCTCGTTCAACGGGTGCGGTCGCAGCTGGTGTCTCTTCGCATTATGGGAACGCGACTCGTGGGGCGCGACCGCGACTCGGCCCCGTCCGCTGACGTCTCCCGGACAGAACGCGACGAACCCCCTACCGGGGAAGCATCGGCACCCGATCGCGAACCCGACACCCGCGCCGTGATCGTCCTCGGCGGCGGCTCCGACATCGGCATCGCGATCGCGGCCGAGCTCGTCGCCCGCGGCGCGGAGACCGTCGTCCTCGCCGGCCGCAATCACGAGCAGATGCGAGAGCAGGCGCTCGAGGCCGGCATCGGTGTGCGCATCGAGACCGTCGACTTCGACGCACGCTACCCCGAGAACCACGTCGGCACGATCGAGGAAGCGTTCACGCTCGCGGGCGACACGCAGGCCGTGGTCGTCGCGTTCGGCGTGCTCGGCGATACCGCGTCGTACGAAGCGAACCCGGCGCTCGCCGGGGGCGCCGCCGTCACGAACTTCGCCGGCGCCGTCTCCGCCTCGCTCGCGGCCACGAGGGCGCTCGCGCGGCAGCCCCGGTCGGGCGCGCTCATCGTCCTCAGCTCGGTCGCCGCCGTCCGGCCCCGTGCGAACTACGTCTACGGATCGACGAAGGCCGGACTCGACTTCTTCGCGCGCGGGCTCGCGGCATCCGTGAAGCGCCGAGGCGTGCGCGTGCTCGTCGTGCGACCGGGGTTCGTCGAGACGAAGATGACCCGCGGCGTGCGCGGCAAACTCGTGGGAACCACCCCCGACCGCGTCGCTCACGACATCGCGGAGGCGCTGGAGGGCCGCAGCACCGTGTGCTGGTCGCCGGGCATCCTCCGATGGCTCAGCATCCCGCTGCGCATCGCACCCGACTTCCTCGCACGGAGGCTCTAGCCCGATGGCACGTCGCCCGCTCGTCGTCTCGCACCGCACCCAGGCCGGCACGATGCCGGAGAACACGCTCGCCGGCATCGACGCCGCCCTCGCGATGGGCGTCGACGGGATCGAGCTCGACGTGCGCGCGACCTCGGACGGCGTGGTCGTGCTCTCGCACGACGAGACGCTCCAGCGCGTCGCCGGCGACCCCCGGGCGATCAGCGACCTCGCGTTCGATGAGCTGCGCAGAGTCGAGCTGAACGCCGCGCACGGCGTCCGCGGCCAGCACGTGCCGACACTCGTCGAGGTCTACGAACGGGTGGCCGGACGCGCGATCGTGATCGTCGAGATCAAGCAGCCGGAGATCCATGAGCTCGTCGCGGCCGAGGTCAGGCGCTTCGAAGCCGCGCCCTGGACGTGGATCTGGACCTTTCACCCGGGCGTCGGCGAAGAGTGCCGCCGTGTCCTCCCCGAGGTCCCCGTCGCGCTGAACAACGCCCCGGGCGTCCTCGAACGCCTGGGCTACCCGGAGACGCCGGTCGAGATCGCCGTCGAGTCGGGGTTCGCCGCCGTCTCGTGGAACCACCTCGCCGCGACGCCGGAGCGCGTGCGCGGCGCGCGACGCCGGGGACTGTCCGTCTACTGCTGGACGCCAAACACGCCCGACGAGATCGGGCGCGTGATCGAGGCGGACGTGGACGCGGTGTGCTCGGACTTCCCGGACCGCGTGCAGGCGGTGATCGCGGGCTGAGTGCGGCTAGGACGCGCAGGCTCTACAACTAAGGCCTGAGGGGCGTCGGCAACCTCGTACGCAGCGGTTTTCACAGACGGAAACCCGTTGGTACACTGCTTGTCCGGCCTCTTAGGAGTGTAGCTCAGTTGGTAGAGCAGCGGTCTCCAAAACCGCCGGTCGGGGGTTCGAGTCCCTCCACTCCTGCCACGGATCGGACACCTGCCCAGGTGGCGGAATTGGCAGACGCGCTGTCTTGAGGGGGCAGTGCCCTTACGGGCGTATGAGTTCAAGTCTCATCCTGGGCACCATTCCGACGTTCGATCCCAGCCGGTCCGCCCTCACGGTGCAGTGAGGGACTCGGTGGCCCTGTAGCCAAGTGGTAAGGCAGAGGTCTGCAAAACCTTTATCACGGGTTCGATTCCCGTCGGGGCCTCCACCTTCCTCCCTCGGACCGCTCGTTCACCCTCGAAACTGACCCGCCAGGCGTCTGCCTCAGTGCGCGGTGGGGAGCGTCGCCGTCGCCTTGTCGTGGACGGCGTGCGCGCCGACGAGCGCGGCCGTCGCCTCGTTCATGCCGATGACGTTCACCTCGGCCCCCAGGCGCCGGTAGTCCAGCACGACCGCGTCGAGCGCGGCCACGGACGAGACGTCCCAGAGGTGGGCGCGTGTCGCGTCGATCGTGACGACCGAGGGCACCCGCGTCAGGTCGAACGCCGACCGGAAGTGGTCCGCGGACGCGAAGAAGACCTGCCCGCTGACCTCGTACCGCCGCTCGCTGCCGTCCTCGGAGTCGTGGCCCTCGACGTGGAGGAGCCGCGCGACCTTCCAGGCGAAGAACACGCCGCTGAGGAGCACCCCGGCGAGCACGCCGAGCGCGAGGTTGTGCGTCGCGACGACCACGACGACCGTCGCGACCATCACCGTCGACGAGGTGCGGGGGTTCGTCCTCAGCCGGCCCAGCGACGCCCACGAGAACGTCTTCACGGACACCATGATCATCACGGCCACGAGCGCCGGCATGGGGATGCGCGCGACCCACGGCCCGAGGACCACGATCAGGAAGAGCAGCATGGTCCCGGCAACGAGCGTCGACAGCCGCGTGCGGCCTCCCGATGTCACGTTGATCACCGACTGCCCGATCATCGCGCAGCCCGCCATGCCGCCGAGGAAGCCCGTCGCGATGTTCGCGATGCCCTGCCCGCGCGCCTCGCGGTTCTTGTCGCTCGACGTGTGCGTGAGGTCGTCGATGACGGAGGCCGTCATCAGCGACTCGAGCAGGCCGACGATGGCGAGCGTGAAGGCGTACGGGAAGATGATCTCGAGCGTCTCAAGGTTCAACGGCACGTCCGGCACGAGGAACACCGGCAGCGACGACGGCAGCTCACCCATGTCCCCGACCGTGTGCACGTCCATGCCGAACATGAGTGACGCCGCGGTCAGCGTCACGATGGCGATCAGCGGCGAGGGAATGGCCCTGGTGAACCTCGGGAGGATGAAGATGATCGCCAGTCCGGCCGCGATCATCGGATAGGTCGCCCAGGGCACGTCGACCATCTCCGGAACCTGGGCGAGGAAGATCAGGATCGCGAGGGCGTTCACGAAGCCGGTCATCACCGACCTCGACACGAAGCGCATCAACTGGCCGATGCGGAGGAAGCCGCCGACGAGCTGGATGACGCCGGTGAGGATCGTCGTGGCGAAGAGGTACTGCAGGCCGTGGTCGCGCACGAGCGAGACGAGCACGACCGCCATCGCCGCGGTCGCGGCGGAGATCATCGCGGGGCGCCCGCCCGCGAACGCGGTGATCACCGCGATCGAGAACGACGCGTAGAGGCCGACCTTCGGATCGACGCCGGCGATGATCGAGAAGGCGATCGCCTCCGGGATCAGCGCGAGCGCGACGACGAGGCCCGAGAGGACGTCGGCACGGGTGTTGCTGAACCACTCCGCCTGGAGCCGACGACGGACCGTGCGCGGCACTCGCGTGCCGGCGATCGTGCTGGTTGTGGCCATGGTCCGGACCGTCCTCCCACGTCGGCGAGCATCGTCGCGCGCGACGGTGTCGCAGCCATGACGCGGGGGTCACGGGCGGGTGAATGAGCGCTGTCTCGCGTCCATCACGAGCGTCTCAGGGGACGGCCGAAACAGACGAGGGGCTCCGGCGGAGCCCCTCGTACAGGTGATACCTCGTGCGACCGCTAGCCGCGAGGCAGACGTGGCCGGCACAGGCGCTAGCCGCGAGGCAGCCCCAGCCCGCGCGTCGCGATGATGTTGCGCTGGATCTCAGAGGAGCCGGCGGCGATGGTCCTCGGGATCGACGTGACGTAGAGGCGCGTGAACTGCGCGCCCATCGGCGACAGCGGCTCCTCCTTCGACCAGAGCGTGCCGTACAGGCCGAAGACCCGCGTCCCGAGGCGGGCCACCTTCTGCACCAGCTCCGAGTTGAAGAGCTTGCTCGTGGAGGCCTCGTAGTTCGGGATCAGGCCGCGGTTCTGCATCGAGATCACGCGGAACGAGAAGTTGAAGAGCACCTCGGTCTGCACGAACGCCTCGGCGACCTCGTGGCGGAGGCCCGTGCTCTCGGCGAGCCGCGAGTGGCCGCGTCCCTCGTCGCTCTTCGCGTGGTCGATGAGGTCCGAGATCAGGCGGCGGTTCTCGATCGCGCCGGCGATGTTCGAACGCTCGAAGTCGAGCAGCGACGCGCCGACGTACCAGCCGCGGTTCTCGTCGCCCACGAGGTTCTTCACCGGCACCCGGACATCCTCGAAGAACGTCTCGTTGAAGCCGTGCTGCCAGGCCATGTTGATCAGCGGCCGGATGTTCAGGCCGGGCGTCTTGATGTCCATCATGAGGAACGAGATGCCGCGGTGCTTCGGCGCCTCCGGGTCGGTGCGCACGAGGGCGAACAGCCAGTCCGCCGTGTGCGCGCCGGACGTCCAGATCTTCTGGCCGTTGATGACGTACTCGTCGCCGTCGCGGATCGCCCGCGTCTGCAGCGACGCCAGGTCCGAGCCCGCCCCCGGCTCCGAGTAGCCCTCGGCCCAGGCGACCTCGCCCGAGAGGATCTTCGGGAGGTGCTCGGCGCGCTGTTCCTCGGTGCCGTGCACGATG
Organism: Dehalococcoidia bacterium; assembly: GCA_020634075.1. Lineage (GTDB taxonomy): Bacteria > Chloroflexota > Dehalococcoidia > UBA2979 > UBA2979 > W-Chloroflexi-9. The sequence continues at coordinate 19,963 of JACKCJ010000012.1, forward strand.
AGCGTCGGGCCGAGCAGCGAGACGCCCATGCCGCCGACGGACGGCGCCTGCGCCTGCGCCATCTCCTGCTTGAAGATGAACTGCTCCATCGGGGTGAGTCCGGCGCCGCCGTACTCCTTCGGCCAGTGCGGGGCGATCCATCCGCGCTCCGCGAGCGCGTGCGCCCACTCGTCGGCCGCCGCCTTCGCCGCGGGGTCCGAGGAGATGCGGTCCGCCTGCCACGAGCCGGCGCCTTCGCCCTCGCCGCCCGCGCCGCGATAGCGCTGCGGGAGCCGGTTCACGATCACGTCGCGCACCTGGGCGCGGAACTCCGCCTGCTCGGTCGAATCGCTCCAGTCCATGACAGTTCCTCCTGCTCGCGGGGCGCTCCGGCCTCCGCGGCGCGTGGACTCTATCACGCATGTGTTTACGTGTGCTGGAACGATTACAGGTCGGGACGACCCCGATCACGCCCCGCGCTAGGCTGTCCGAGCGTCCCGATCTCCGGCTCGTTGACACGTGCCATTCCCCGCGCGGGGTTGCTGCCTGCGCGGGACCTCCTGCGCGCGGGGCACGATGACGGAATGGCGGCTATGCGTACCACGCTCTCGGCGATCTGGATCTTCGCGACCCTCAACTACCTCTACTGCGACGTGCTCGGCCTGATGGACCACAACCTGCTCGAGCAATACCTCGCCGGCAGGGTCGACGACATCGACATGACCCCCGGCTTCCTGCTGGCCGCGGGGGTCCTGATGGAGATCCCGATCGGGATGACCCTCGTCTCGCGGCTCGTGAACAACCACGCGCTCAACCGCTGGGCGAACATCGCGGCCGGGTCGGTCATGACCCTCGTGCAGGTCATGACGCTCACGTTCGGCTCGAACACGGCGTACTACTGGTTCTTCAGCATCATCGAGATCGCCGCGACCGCGACCATCGTCTGGCTCGCCTGGCGGTGGCACCCGGACGTCGAGGCATCCCCGTCGCCCGGCGGATACGAGGCGGCCGGGGCGCTCAGCAGTTCGCGCTAGCGGTCCTGCCGCAGCTCGCGACGGATCTCGCGCTGGGTCCACTCGTCCCAGAGGGCGCGGTGCGGCTCGTCCATCTCCTCGAGGGCGTCCCGGTACATCCCGGCGGCCGAGCGCTGGCGGAACGCCTCGCTCAGGATGATGCCGGCGGAGACCGAGACGTTGAAGGACTGCGCGAAGCCGATCATCGGGATCGCGATGTTCGCGTCCGCGAGGGCGATCACTTCCTCGGTGCAGCCGCGGTGCTCGTTCCCGAACACGACGGCGTGCGGCTGCGTCCAGTCGACCTCGCGGTAGTCGATGGTGCCCGGCGCGAGGTTCGTCGCGAGCACGCGCATGCCCTCGGCGTGCAGCGTGTCGACGAGCGTGCGGGCGTCCGAGAACTGGCGGAGCGTCATCCACCGCTTCGTGTACGCGGCCACCGGGTTCGAGATCTCCGGGAACTCCTTCTGCTCGTAGAGCAGGTTGATCGTCTGCAGCCCGAAGCCGTCCGAGGTGCGGAGGATCGCGGAGGCGTTATGCGGGTCGTGGACGTGGTCGACGACGACCTGGAGGTCCAGCTGCCGGCGCGCGGCCACCTCGCGCATCCGCTCCACGCGGCGCTCCGTCGGCACTAGTCGAGCTCCCCTTCGGCTTCGAGGAAGGCGAAGCCACGAGGGCTGACGCGGTAGCCGACGTCGAGGCTCTGGGTGAGGCCGAGCGACTTCAGCCGCCGCACGTTCGTCTTGAACCGCTGCGTCTCCATGCTCACCGCCGGAGCGAGGTCGGAGGCGCGGACGCCCTCGTTGTCCTCGATCAGCCAGAGGACGTCGCGCGTCCAGGGGTGGTCGCCGTCCATCCGGTCGAGGCGGTCGCGGATCTCGCGCACGTCGTCGGGCGAGAGGTCGTCGTCCTCGGCCAGCTCGGCGCGCGGGTCCGGCAGCTCGCCGATGTAGCGCAGCCCGATGCGGTAGAGGTCGCCCTCCTGCTTGGCGAGCCAGCGCCCGAGCATGGCGAGCGAGCGGAACCCGGCGGCCTGCGCGTCGGCCTCGGTCAGGTCGGCGTCGCCGATGACCTCCACCGACGTCACCTCGACGGCGCCGCCCGTGTGCAGGCGGTACTGGCCGCCCACCTTCGCCTGGGGGGCGCGCCAGCGTCGGATGGTGAGGGTGATGTCGCCGCGCCGGATCGGCTCGTGCGTGATGGTCTTGAACAGCATCGGCCCGAGTGTATCCGCGGGCCGGGGTACGGTCGGCGCGACTAGAATCGCGTCAGCGGGACGCCCTCGACGGCTCCGCCTCGCCTCGACCCGTGCCGGGGTGGCGAAATGGCAGACGCAGCGGGCTTAAACCCCGCGGGTGGCAACACCGTGAGGGTTCGACCCCCTCCCCCGGCACCAGTTGAGTCTTGTCGCGCCGCGCTGCCGCAGCGGACCGCGAGTGGGGTCCACCCCCCTAGTGGCGTCGCACCGCCACCGGGTCTTCCGCCGTCTCCAGCGGACGCGTTCCGATGACCTGCTGCTGTTCGAGGCGTGCGAGCGCGTCGGCGTCGAGTCCGAGCAGGCCACCGAGCACCTCGGCGTTGTGTTCGCCCAGCCGCGGCGGTGCGGAGTACTGGAGGTCCACCGTCGAGGTGAACCGCCAGGGCGGCGCCGGGTACCGGAAGGTGCCAAAGCCGAAGTCGGCGTCCCGTAGCGCCCCTCGCTCCAGCAGCTGCGCATGGTCGTGATGGTCCACGTCGGGGCGAAGGACCGCGGCTGCGGGCACGCCGGCCGCCTGGAGGGCCCGTTCCGCCTCGAAGCGATCCTGGGTGCAGGCCCATTCCGCCAGCGCACGGTCGAGCTCGTCGCGACGCTGATGTCGCCCCGCGGCCGTCGCGTACTCGGGGCGGCCGAGGAGATCCTCCCGACCGATGGCCTGCGCGAGTGCTCCAAAGCGCTCGTCGGTGTCGACGGCCACGGCGAGCCACGTGTCCGGATCGCGCGTCGCAAACACGCCGTGCGGCGCCATCCACGGATGGTCGTTTCCGAGCCGGGGCGCGGCGACACCCGCGAGCTGCCAGTCCAACAGGTACTCGCCGAGATGCGGGATCGTGCTCTCGAACTGCGCCAGGTCGAACACGACACCCTCACCCGTCCGCTCGCGATGCCGCAGGCCGAGGAGCGACATGAAGAGCCCGGCGGCCGCACTGATCCCGTCGGGGTGGTGCACGGGGGTGATCGTGGAGAGGTCGATGTCGGGATAGCCGCGGAGCGCCGAGTGCCCGGAGATCGCGTCCAGCGTCATCCCCATCGATCGGTAGTACCGGTACGGCCCGGTGAGGCCATACCCCGTGAGGAGCGTGACGACGAGGCGGGGATTCACGGCCAGCAGGCGGGCCGGGAGCAGTTGCAGCGACTCCTGCGCGTCGAGGGAGAGGTTCGTGAAGACCAGGTCCACCTGCGGGAGCAGCTGGTCGAGCAGCGCCTGGCCCTCCGGCTGGTGCAGATCGAGCGTGATGCCGCGCTTGCTCCGGTTCACCGCCAGGAACGCGGCGTTGCGGTTCCACGGCTCATCGCCCGGGTCGCCGCCGGGGTACCCCGCCGCGCCCGGCAGTGGCTTCACGGCGCCGCGCGCCGAGCGCTGGATCGCCTCGACTTTGATGACCTCGGCGCCGAGGTCAGCCAGCAACGACCCGCAGAACGGGCCGGCCCAGATCTCGGCGATCTCGAGAGCGCGGACGCCTGCGAGCGGCAGCGGGTGAGGCGCGTCGCTCGTCGCTGCACTCGCCGGCGAGGTAGCCGTGCGCCGAGGAAGGAGCTCATCGAGGCGGTCGTTCGCCTCACCCAGCTCGGGCGCCGCGGCGAGGTCAGCCCAGAACCCGTCCGGGCCCCGGGCGATCACCCCGGGGTGCTTGAGGTTGCCCGCCCGCGGATGCGTCACCGTCCTCCAGTAGCCCCGCTCGGCGAGGTGATCGTCCTGCAGCAGGCGCGCCGGATCGTAGAGCGGCGCGGAGGGGATCCCCGCGCGCTGCGCGGAGCGGAAGACCTCCGCGATCGGCCGCGCCGCGATGTACGACTCGAAGATCGCTTCCCAATCCGCCCGGTGGGTCCGACGTGCCTCGCGCGTGGCGAACCGTGGATCCTCCGTCAGCTCGGGCTGTTCCACGAGCTCCACGAGCCGAGGCCAGTGGCGGTCGCCCAGAGGGAGGAAGGTGATGTACCCGTCCCTGGCGCGGTAGGTGCCGCGACCAAAGCCCGCCGTCGAGGCGTTCGCGGCGAGCTTCGTGTCCTCGCGAGGCTCGAGATCGCCCGAGAACTCCCACACCAACCGCCGGGTGACCTGGTTCGGATGGGACGCCCAGCAGTCCATCTCCGAGAGGTCGAGCCAGTCACCGACTCCGGCACGATCGCGGCGCAAGAGGGCTGCGGTCAGCAGGCCCGCCGCCATGCTCCCGGAGAACGTCCGCGGGAGGTGACCTGCATAGCGCAGCGGCTCCCGCTCGGGCAGCCCCTCGCGGTACATCGCTCCGCCGGAGGCGAACAACGTGAGGTCGGTCGCCACGAAGTCGCGCATCGGTCCGGTGTGGCCGTAGGGGGTGATCGAGACCCGGAGCAGCTCCGGGTTCGCGGCCACCAGTCGTTCGTGCGTGATGCCGGAGCGCTCGAGCATGCTCGGCGTGAGCGACTCGAGCAGGATATCCGCGCGGGCCGCCAGGTCGCACAGTTGCTCGACGCCGACCGGCGTCTCCAGGTCGACCACCACGCTGCGCTTCCCGGCATTCAGGTGCAGGAACAGCGGGGAGCGCTCCGGATCGCCGTGGGCACCCCTCGGCGTCTCCCAGCGCGCGGCGTCGCCGCCCGGGGGCTCCACCTTGATCACGCGGGCACCCGCATCCGCAAGCAGCCGGCCGCAGTAGGCGATCGCTTCGCCGGCTCCGACCTCGATCACGGTGCAGTCAGACAGGATGGGTGCCATGGCCAACCTCGACCTGTGCGATTGCCGATACTACATGCGTTATCAAGGGCGCGCGTTGCGACTGCTCTCATGCGGCGCGGAGCGACGAGCAGGGGCCGGACCACGGACCGCCGATCGCTACGTGTATCCTGTTAGTTCCACCCGCAACTAACGAGGAATCCCGTGACCACCACCCCGCCCGCCATGCAGTTCGGCATCTTCTCCGTCGGGGACGTCACCGTTGACCCGACGACCGGGCGCGCGCCGTCCGAGGCGGAGCGCATCCAGTCGATGGTGGCGATTGCACTGAAGGCCGAGGAGGTCGGGCTCGACGTGTTCGCGTCGGGCGAGCACCACAACCCGCCGTTCGTCCCCTCCTCGCCCACGACGATGCTCGGCTACATCGCCGCGCGGACCGAGCGGCTCATCCTCTCGACGGCCACCACGCTCATCACGACGAACGACCCGGTGAAGATCGCCGAGGACTACGCGATGCTGCAGCACCTCGCGGGCGGCCGCGTGGACCTGATGCTGGGGCGCGGCAACCAGCCCGAGGTGTATCCGTGGTTCGGGCAGGACATCCGCTACGCGCTGCACCTCGCGCTGGAGAACTACGACCTGCTGCACCGGCTCTGGCGCGAGGACGGCATCGACTGGGAGGGCCACTTCCGCGCGCCGCTGGAGGCGTTCACCTCGACGCCGCGGCCGCTGGACGGCGTCCCGCCGTTCGTGTGGCACGGCTCGATCCGCACGACGGAGATCGCGGTGCAGGCCGGGCGCTACGGCGACGGCTTCTTCCACAACAACATCTTCTGGCCGATCCAGCACGTGCAGCGGATGGTGAACATCTACCGCGAGGCGTACGAGGAGGCCGGCCACGGCCGCGCCGACCAGGCGATCGTGGGCCTCGGCGGGCAGGTGTTCATGCGGCCCAACTCGCAGGACGCGATCCGCGAGTTCCGCCCGTACTTCGACAACGCCCCGGTCTACGGCCACGGGCCGTCCCTCGAGGACTACATGGGCGCGACGCCGCTCACGGTCGGCAGCCCGCAGCAGGTGATCGAGCGGTACGCGGCGATGCGCGAGCACATCGGCGACTACCAGCGCCAGCTCTTCCTCGTCGACCACGCGGGACTGCCGCTCGACGTGGTCCTCGAGCAGATCGAGATCCTCGGGACCGAGGTGGTGCCGGTGCTGCGCCGCGAGATGGAGCGCGACCGCCCGGCCGACATCCCGGACGCGCCGACGCACGCCTCGCGGCTGGCCGCCGCGACCGCCACCGCCTGAGTCAGCGGCGACCGCAGCCGGTTAGCGGACCGGCAGCTCGTTCGAGCGGAAGCGCTCGATGCGCTGGAGGTAGGCGCGGTGCGCGCGTGACGCGCGCCAGAGCAGCGTCGCGAACACGATCAGCGCCACCCACGCGAGGCTGCCGGCGATCGCCATCGCCCACCAGCGCTCGGTGCCACCGAGGCCCGCGAGCGGCAGGACGCCTCGGAGCAGGGCCGCCAGCGAGATCGCCGCGCCGAAGAACGGGCCTCGCCAGCCGCCGGGATGGCGCACCAGCCGCTCGCTCGCGAACTCGGGGAGGATCAGCTGCGCCATCGCGATGATGGCGAGCGTGACGACGCCGACGACGAAGACGTGGCGGACGGCGTCGAGCGTCAGCGGCGCGACGAGCGTGCCGTCGAGGAGCGCCTGCACCGCGGTCCCGGTGAGCACGACGCCGGTCGCGGCGAGCCAGAGCACCGCGGGATGGATCGCCCACGCGAGCCCTTTCGACGCGGCCGCGAGGCGGCTCGCCTTCCGCCACGGCCCGAAGCTCACGATCGCGACAAGGATCGACGCCCCTGTGAGCGCCTGCCCGAGGCCGGCGAGGAGCCAGGGACGCCCTCCCGCGACCGCCATCGAGGTCTCCGCCCCGCTCCAGAGCGCGATCCCGGCGAGCCACGTCGCGGCCACCGCGCCACCGGCGACGGCACCGGGCGGCTTACGCCCGAAGAACGTCGGGAACGAGCGCATCCCCACGCCGAGGATCGCCGGCAGGAGGAAGCCGAAGAGCTGCAGGTGCAGCAGCACCCGGTCGTCTGACGTCGCGACGAGCATGCGGGCGTCGAGCATCGCCCCGCCGATCCACCATGCCCCGAGGAGCGCCTGCACGACGAGCCCGAGGCTGGCGGAACCCAGCAGGATCGCGTGCGCCTCGAGGCGACGGATCGCGGCCCAAAGCGTCGTCAGCAGCATCGCGGCGAAGAGCGCCGACCCGGCCAATTCGGCCACGAGGCCGACGACGGCGATCGCGGCGAACACGGGCACCTCGGCGACCGGTTGCCCGATCGAGCGCGCGAGCAGCCCGAGCACGAGCAGCGCGAAGACGGGCGTCGTCGCCCAGGGGAGCGCCATCGCCGGGCGCCCGCCGAATCTCGGCGCGAGGCGGAAGGCCATCCCGACGACGAACAACCCGGCGAACCCGACGACCTGCATGTGCCCGTGCACCTGCGCGTGCGCCACCCAGGAGGCGTCGGCTCGGCCGAGGATGACCTCGACCGGCAGCGTGATGGCGAGCGTGAATCCTCCGAGGAGGCCGAAGGCGAGCGACGCGATGAGGAACCGCTCGTGGATCGCGTCGCGTGGGCGGGCGCCCGGCGAGGCGGTCATGCGTCGAGCGCCTCGCGGCGGCCGTTGCGCTCGACGGGGACCGGGTGCAGTGGGTGATCCGGAAGCGGGAACTCGCCGTCCTCGATGAGGCGGTCGTTCTTCGCGAGTTGCTCGAAGTTCGTCCGTCGCAGCTCCTTCGCCAGCGCGTCGTGGGCGCGCGCCCAGGCGTGGTGCACGGGGCAGATGTGCTCCCAGTCGCACGGACCGCCCTGGAGGAGGCAACGGTCTCCGGTGATCGCGCCCTCGGCGACCTCGACGACCTCGAGCAGGGAGAGCTCGCGGGGCGGGCGAGCGAGTTCGTAGCCGCCGTCGCGCCCGGCCGTCGCGTTCACGAGGCCGGCGTGGACCAGCGGCGCCATGATCTGCGGCAGGTAGCGCTCCGGGATGTCCATCGTCGCGGCGATCTGACGCGACTTCCGTCGCCCCGCCCCGTACGACCGCGCGAGCACGAGCATCGCGCGCACGGCGTAGTCGCCCTTGCGTCCCAGTGAGATCTCCAAGAGACGGCTCCTTCCCCGCGTCCCGCTGTGACCAATCTACAACCTCACAGGTAAACGTTGAGTACCGCGCGAAGAGATAGCGGGACCATGGTCCCGGAGTCCCGAGGCCGTCCGGGGTGTGAGCGAGACCTCTCAGAAACCGAAAGTGCATCACAGAACGTTGAGCGGACAGCTAATAGTCCGAGGAGAGAACCATGAACATCCACGAGTCGCTTGGACGCCGCGAAGTGCTGCGGCGGATCGGTTTGGCCGGCGTCGCAGTCCCCGTCGTGGGGCTGCTCGGGACCGCGTGCGACGACAAGGGTGACGAGGCCGCCGCCGCGGAGGTTGTCACCGGCGGCGAGGGCGGCAGCCAGACCGTCGCGAACAGCGCCGGCACCGCGGGCGCCGCCGCGACGGCCGCCCCCCAGCAGGCGGTCGACCTCGACTACCTCCCCAACCCCGAGGTGGCCCCGCCGATCGACCGCAACGAGCCGGGCACGGTGCAGGCGCGCCTCGAGATCGCCGAGGTGGAGGCGAAGCTCGCCGACGGCGTCGGCTACAAGTACTGGACGTTCAACGGCACCGTCCCCGGCCCGATGATCCGGGCGCGCGTCGGCGACCACGTCGAAATCACCATCGCGAACCCGAAGGACTCGGGCGTCGGCCACAACGTCGACTTCCACGCCGCGACGGGCCAGGGCGGCGGCGCGGAGCTCAGCCGGGTGAACCCGGGCGAGGAGAAGTCCTTCCGCTTCAAGGTCCTGGTGCCGGGCGTGTACATCTACCACTGCGCCACCGCGCCGATTGACCTGCACATCTCGAACGGCATGTACGGCCTGATCGTCGTGGAGCCCGAGGGTGGCCTGCCGCCCGTCGACCGTGAGTTCTACGTCTGCCAGGGCGACATCTACACGACGGGTGCGACCGGCGAGCCCGGGATGCAGTCCTTCGACCTGCAGCGCCTGTCCGATGAGCGGCCGAGCTACGTCGTGTTCAACGGCGCCGTCGGCTCCGTCACCGGCGACCGCGCCCTGCGGGCGAACGTTGGCGAGACCGTCCGCATCTTCTTCGGCGTCGGCGGCCCGAACCTGACCTCGTCGTTCCACGTGATCGGCGAGATCTTCGACCGGGTCACGACGTGGGGCTCGTTCTCGTCCTTCTCGGAGGGCGTGCAGACGGTCAGCGTCCCGCCGGGCGCCGCCACGATGGTGGAGTTCGCCCTCCAGGTCCCGGCGACCTACCTGCTCGTCGACCACGCGCTGAGCCGCCTCACGAAGGGCGCGGCGGGCCACCTCGTGGTGGAGGGTCCGGAAGACCCGGACATCTTCACCGCGATCTAGCGAAGCGCCCTGCTGAAGCGATTGGTGAGGAGGGCCAACCATGAGACGCACACGTACGGCTGCCCTCGTGCTGAGCGTCATGGCCCTCCTCGCCGTCGCCTGCGGCCCGACGACGAACGTCGAGACGCCCTCCCCCACCGTGGAGCCCGGCGCGGCGCTCCACGGGACGCTCATCGAGCCACCGGCGGCGATGCCTGCCTTCGAGCTCACCGGCACCGACGGCGAACCCATCCGCAGCGAGGACTACCGAGGACGGTTCCTCGCGGTCTACTTCGGCTACACGCACTGCCCGGACATCTGCCCGCTGACGCTGGGGGTCCTCAAGCGAGCCGTTGAGCTCCTCACCCCGGAGGAACAGGAGCAGTTCGCCGTCCTCATGGTCGCCGTCGATCCGGAGCGCGACACGCCCGAGGTCCTCGGGCGCTACATGGCCCTCTTCAACCCCGACTTCGAAGCGGGTAGCGGCGACCCGGCGCACGTCGAGCAGGTGCTGACGAGCTGGGGCGTCCAGGTGACCCGCCAGCCCATCGACGGCGGCGGCTACTTCGTCTCGCACCCGGCTTCGGTCTACCTCCTCGACGGCGAGGGCCGCTGGGTGCTGGCCTTCGACCACGAAGAGTCCCCCGAGGAGATCGCATCCGACCTCCGACAGCTGATGGCACGACCGGCCGAGGACCTCGCCGCCTCCGCGCCGACCTCGACCTCTGCACCCGCAGTGGCCGCCGGGAGTTCAGAGCCCGAGCGCTGGTTCTTCGCGCTCGGCGATGGCTCGGTCCTTATGCGCGAGGCCGACGGCGCCGAGCGCCAGGTGCTGCCGCCGTGGAGCGAGCAGCCGAGCGAGGACGACCTCGCCCAGCGCCAGTACCCCGGCGCGCGCGAGCTCGCGTACGACTCGACAACCCGCGTCCTCTGGTTCGCCGACACCCACGAGGCGATCCACTCGATCAACGTCGACACCGGCGAACGAGGCCCCTCCATCGATGGGTTCGCCGACGCCGCCCTCCCCGGGTGCGGCGTCGCGGACCTGTCGCGTGAGTTCGCGCTGTTGCCGGGCGGGCGCATCGTCGTCCCGACGTTGCTCGGCACCACGCTCGTGTATCGCACCGAGGACGGCTCGATGGAGACCGCGCTGTCGCCGGCCGCGTTCGGCTCGCCGCTGCTCGGGCAGTTCCGCCCGTTCGCCGTCGGCCTCCACGGATCCACCGGCTGGTTCGCTGACTCGACCGGCGGGCTGCACGCGTTCGACACGACGCAGTGGACGATCCTCGAGGCGGCGATCCCGTCGCTCCCGGGCGCGCCTCCGACGGCGCTCGTCGAGGTCGCGCTCTCGCCCGACGGGTCGACGCTCTACTACCTCGCCGAGGACGGGGAACTGCGCGCCTGGGACGTCGCCTCGGGCATCGCCGTCGTCACGCCCGTCACGGCGCCGGACGACACGCGAGCGATCGCCATCGGCTAGATCGCACCGTCCCGGGGAGCGCTTCAACGCGCGCTCAACAACTCCACGTCGATTCAACCTCGAAGGGGACACCGGATTCACTCGCGCTCGACACGTTCGCGGTCTGCTGTCCGTGGGCGACCGGACTGACCCCGGACATGCCGGAGTCGGCCATCGCCTGCAGGCCAGGAAGGGCGGCCCTTCGTGAAGAGCGTGAAGACCATCCGAACCGGCGTCGTCGCCGGGATCGCCGCGACACTCCTCGTGGGCGCGCTGGCGGTGCCGACCGCAAGCGCCCAGATCTATCCGCAGCCGAGCGGCTATTGCGTCGTCTCCCTGTCGGACCCGCTCCCGCCGGTCGACGCGCAGGTGACCCTCACGATCACCGCGGCCGACGCCGCCGGGAACCCGATCGTTGGCGAGAGCGGCGACATGAGCATCGTGCAGCAGCCCGGTGACTCCGCCTACCTCGCGCCCAGCGCGTACACGACGGGCCCCGACGGCACCGCCGACGTGGTCCTCCACACGGGCTCCCAGCCCGGCCTCATCCGTGTGACGAGTCCGTGCGGCCCGGCCGCGGTGATGGCGAACGTGAACGTGGGCCAGCCGCCCGGACCGCCCTCGACGGGCACGGGCCTCGACAGCACCGACGGCCCCGCGATGCCGCTGCTCGCCGGGTTCGCGCTGATGGGCACGGCCGTCACGGGTGCCGGCCTGGCCTTCGCCCGGCGGCGCACCCGCAGCTAACTGCCGACCGAGGGGATGCGGTGCTCGTCACCGCATCCCCCGTCCTCCATTCCCCCACCGGAGCCTCCGATGAACTTCCCGACGTTCCGTCGTCGGCGTGCGGTCGCGTACCTCGCGGTCGGGGCCCTCATCGTCCTCGCCGGGTGGCACTACACGACGCTCTACCGCGAAGCCACCGCCGCGAGGTCGGCGCTGCTCTCCGTCGAGGACACCGTCTCGATCGGGCTCGACGCGCAGGCCGAAGACCTCGACGTCCTTGATGCCCGGCTCGCCGAGGCGCGCACGCACATCGACGCCGCCCAGGCGCATCTCCGCTGGGACCCCCTGCTGCAGGCCGGGAAGGTCCTCCCCGTCGCCGGCGACCAGGTCGTCGCCGCCGAGGGCTTCCTCGATGCGGCGGACCATCTCGTGGCCGCCGGAGACGAGGCGATCGTCCTCGCGCGCGACGCGATCGCGACCCGCGAGGACGCGGACACGGGTGACGCGCTCACGACCACCGCGCTCGACCTGCTCGACCGCGCCGGGCCCGCCCTCGACCGCATCCAGGGACACGTCGACGCGGCGGTCGCGGCGCGCCGCGAGATCGGCGACCGACGGCTCGTCGGCCCGCTCGACGATGCGAGGACGCGCCTGGACGAGCAGCTCCCACGGATCGCCGAGCTGATGTCGCAGGCCGTCGTGGCGCGCGATGTCGTCCCCGGCCTGATGGGGTTCGAGGGGCAACGCCGGTACCTCGTGCTGTCCCTCAACAACGCGGAGCTGATGCCCGGCGGCGGCCTCGTCACGGCTGCGGGCGTCCTCACGGTCGAGGACGGACACGTCGTCTCGACGACGTTCCGGAGCGCCTCGGCGTGGCTACCGGCATACGCAGAGGCGGGCGGCACGGCCCTCGACGCGCCCGCGCCGCTGCAGCGACACCTGCTGAAGGACTACCCCTGGAACCTCGGCGTCTCGAACTGGGATCCGGACTTTCCGACGTGGGCGCGCCAGTCGCTGGAGATGTACGAGATGGCGTGGGGCCCGCAGCACGTGGACGGCGTGATCGCCGTCGACCTCGACGTGCTCAAGGAACTCCTCGCGATCACCGGCGCCCAGACCGTCGAGGCGCCCGGCTTTGGCGAGGTGCGACTCACGAGCGACAACGCCGTGATGGAGCTGGAACGCGTCACCCGCGCCCCGCCGGACACGTGGCGACGTACGAAGGAGGCCGTCGGCACGCTCCAGGAGGCCCTCCTCCGCGACGTCATGGCCCTCCCCGCCTCGCGCTGGGACGACCTCATCCGTGTCATGCGCCAGATGGGCGACGAGCGCCACCTGCAGGTGCTGCTGTTCGACGCCCGCGCACAGGCCCTCGTAGACGAGGTGCGGTGGAACGGCGCGCTGCTCGATCCGGCCGGCGACTACCTGCAGGTCAACGAGGCCAGCGTGAACAGCACCAAGCTCAACCTCGTGTTCGCGCCGACCGCCACCTACGACATCGAGGTCGGCCCGCTGGGGGACGCCCGGCACCGGCTCACGCTGCGCTACGACAACACCGTGGATGAGTGGTCGGTGGGTCGCGACCCCGATCTCGTGCGCCACCTCATGTTCGACGGGCAGTACGGCGCGTACGTCCGCGCCTTCACGCCGGGCGACGCCACCGGCGTCACGGCGGAGGTCGACGGGCGCCCGACGGCGATCGAGGACGAGGGCACGTCGGGCGCCCTCCGCTGGTCGGGCGTCTACCTCCCGGTCGCGCCCGGCGCGACGCGCGAGCTGACGCTCCAGTGGACGGTGCCGCTCGCGACGACCGATCCGAACCAGTACGAGCTGACGCTCCAGAAGCAGCCCGGCACCGCGGGCCTCTGCATCGACCTCGGCGTCCACCGCGACGGGGTCGACGCCCGCCTCGAGGTCGAGGGAGGCAGCACCGACGCGCAGGGCCGCACCTGCCTCACGACCGATGTCACCGTCCACGCGACGTTCGAGTAGCTGGAGGACGCATGCGCACACCAACCCGACTCAGAATCCCGCTGTTCCTCGGCGGCCTCGCACTCGCCGTCGTCGCCGGGTTTGTCGCTCTGAACCTCCTCGTGGGCGACTCACCGGACACCACGACCGACGAGCTGTACGCCGCAACGACCCCGACTCCTGCGGCGACCCAGGCGACCGAGGCGACGCCGACCGCGACGAGGGCGCCCGGCGAGACGCCCGACGAGGCGTCGGCGACGCGAGAGCCGATCCTGCTGTCGCCGCCGGTCGCGATGCACATCGCGCGCCTGGGCGTCGACGCCGACCTCGTCACGCTCGGCATCGACACCCGGACGGGGAACATGGCGGCGCCAGACGGCCCCGAACTCGTCGGGTGGTACGACTTCACGGCCACGCCGGGCGCAGGCACGGGCAACGCCGTCTTTGCCGGGCACCGCGATTGGCGTGGCTACGGGCCGGCCGTCTTCTACGACCTCGGGAAGCTCGAAGCCGGGGACACCGTCGATGTCGAACTGCAGGACGGCGCGACGATCCGCTACGTCGTGGTCGCCGAGCACACCTACCCCGTCGGCGAGATCGACATGCGCGAGGTCCTCGCGCGCACCGACGAGGAGACGCTCACGCTGATCACGTGCACCGGCACGTTCGAGAGCGGCGACTACAGCGACCGGCACATCGTGCGCGCCGTCCGCTCCGAGGTGATCCCCGCTGCCGGCTCCGCCAGGGGTGCGGGCTAGAGCACGAGTTCGCTCCGCCAGGGGCCAGGCAGGCGCAGGCAGGGGCACATCAGCCGGGTGATTGGCGGGCTGATTACAATCGTGGTCGCTTCACGCGCCCCTGTCCCCGCCGACCGACGGGAATGGCGCGACGAAAGGCCCGAACCATGACCTCAGAGCAGAAAGTCGACACCCTCGTCACGCCTCAGATGGAGGAGGAGAAGGGGGTCTGGAAGGACGAGCGCGTCTCGCCTCCCGTGTCCGAGTCCGACATCCGGAAGTGGGCGATCGCGTCCTACTGGCCGGAGAAGCCCCCTCAGCTCTTCTGGGACCACGAGTACGCGAAGGGCACGAAGTGGGGCGGCATCATCGCCCCGAACGACTTCAACCCGTTCGCGTGGCCCGTCGAGCGCCCGCCGCGCCAGGAGTCGAACGGACCCCGCTCCGGCCGCGGCCAGCGCGGCATGAACGGTGGGCAGGTCGAGACGTTCGGCGTCCCGATGCGTCCCGGCGACGTCATCACGTCGAGGACGCGCCTCAAGGACTGGAACGAGCGGGAGACCCGCCTTGGGCTGACGCTCTTCACCGAGACCGAGACGGAGTGGCGGAACCAGCGCGGGGAGCACGTGAAGACGCGCATCTCCACCGGCATCCGCTACTAGCCCACCCGCTCATGCGGGAGACCCGCTCCCGCAGACCAGGAGACAGACCATGGCTACCAACGTCTACTTCGAGGACGTCAACGTCGGCGACGACCTCCCCGCGTGGTCCCGCACCACGGACTTCATGAACTGGAACCGCTACGCCGCGGTGAACGACGAGTTCGTCTACATCCACATGGACGACGAAGCCGGACGCGCCGCCCTCAACGAGCAGGGCGCGTTCGGGATGGGCAACCTGCGATACACGTACCTGCTGAACGCCCTCCGCGACTGGATCGGTGACGAGGCGGAGATCCGCGAGGCGGCCGTCCAGTTCCGCGCCATCAACCAGAAGAACGACACCCTCACCGTGACCGGCAAGATCACGGACAAGAAGGTCGAGGACGGCGAGAACCGCGTCTACCTCGAGACGAACGTCGTGAACCAGCAGGGCGACGCGACCTGCCCGGGCCACGCCGTCGTGGTGCTGCCGAACCGCGGCTAGCCAGCTTCCGCGAACGCGCATCGAGCCGGGGTGACCCGGCTCGATGTCGTTGCGGCGATTCCCAGGTGCCCTAGGCGTCGGCCGGAGGCGGCTCCGGAGCGGCCGGGGCGCTGAAGGCGCTCGGCGGCGACACGCGCACCGCAGGCACCGGGCCCTCGGTCTCGCCGGGCTTGCCCGTCCGCACGAGCGAGATGAGGTCCACCAGGCTCAGGCCGACGGTCTGCTTCAGTGCGGCGTCAGTCGTGGCGAGCGCCTCGGGCGTGAGGTTGAAGAGCTGCTTCACCGGCGACGTGCCGTTGCCGGTCCCGCCCCCGAAGTCCATCAGGCGGATCTCGTTGACGTGGCCGATCGGCGAGGCGGCGGCGGTCACGATCTCCGGCAGGCGGTCGATGATGTCCGTCGCCAGCTGCACCCGGATCGCCTCGTCCGTGTACTCCTTGAGGGCGGCCGCGCGCTCAGCGAGGCCCTTCGCCTCGGCGAGCAACTTCGCCGCCACCGCATCCGCCTCGGCGTCACCGCGCTGGCGGATCGCGCTCGCCTCGCCCTCGCCCTTGTAGGTCAGCGCGGTGCGTTCCGCGTCCGCCCGGCGGCGCTCGGCCTCCGCCTCCGCCTCCGCGCGGAGGATGCGGTCCTGCTTCTGGCCCTCTGACTGGAGGATGAGCCGCGCCTTCTCCGCCTCGGCGGTGGCGATGACCTCGGCCTCCAGCTCGCGGCGCCGCTGCTCGGCGTGCTTCTGCGCGAGCACGGCCATCGCCTCGGTCACGCGTTGCTTCGCCTCCGCGTCCGCGAGCTCGGCGGCCTGGAGGGCGCGTGCCTGCTCGGACGTGGTGAGCGCCTGGTACTGCGCCTTGGCGACGTCGCGTTCCTTCTCCGCCTCGGCGACGATCGTGTCGGCCTCGGCACGGGCCTTGTCGGCCTGCTGGCGCGCGACGGCCTCGGCGATCGACGCCTCACGGTCGGCGTTCGCCTCGCCGATGCGGGCGTCGCGACGCACCTCGGCGGTCCGCTTGCGACCCAGCGCCTCGAGGTAGCCGACCTCGTCGGAGATCTCGCGCAGGGTGAGGGTGTCGACGGTGATGCCCATCTGCGTGAGCTCCGCCTGCGCCTGCTCGGCGATCTGGCTCTGGAACGCGGTGCGGTCCTGGTAGATCTCCTCCGGCGTCAGCTGGCCGCAGACGCCGCGGAGGTGGCCCTCGAGGACGGCCTGCACGTCGCGCTCGATCTCGTCACGCGTCCGACCGAGGTAACGCTCGGCGGCGTTCATGATGCCGACGTCGTCGCTGGCGACCTTGAAGAGCGCCGTGCCCGCCACGATCAGCGGGACGCCCTCCTTCGAGATAGCGTTGTGGGTGCGCACCTCGGTGCTGATGACGTGCAGCGACATGCGCTCGATCTGCTCGAGGATCGGGAACACGAACGCGCCACCGCTCCGCACGACGCGGAAGCCAACGCTGTCCTTCGACCCGTCCGGCCTCGTGACCGAATTGCGGCGACCGGAGATGACGAGCACCTCGTCCGGCCCGGCACGCTCGTACCTCGACGCCCAGATTCCGAGGATCGACGCGAGGACGACGACCAGGATCGCGACGATCACGCCGATCCCGAGGCCGGTGTCCAGGATGCCATTCACGTCCATTGCTACGACTCCCCCGCCACGGTCGCGGCGTCCACGAGGACGGTCCCACCGACCACCCGACGAATCACGACGATCTCGCCCTCGCGGATCGGCACCCCGGTCGCCGAGCGAGCGACGGCCGTGTGCGTGCCGCCGGCGCGCGAGTACTGCACGCGCCCCGCGCCGGTCGCCGGCACGGCCAGCGTCACGATCGCGTCGACGCCGACGAGTTCCTCGAGCGTGAAGGTCGTGGAGACCTCCTGCTTCTGGAACATCTTGGTCATCCAGATGACGACGCCGCCCATCGGCAAACCGCCGACGAGCCCCCCGCCCGCCGCGACGAGCGACGGCACATCGAAGTACCCCGAGAGCAGCCAGCCAGTCGCGCCGAATCCGGCGAGGAAGGCGGACACCGTCTGGACGTTGAGCAGCCCGGCGCTCGGATCGTCGAAGTCACCGATGTCGCTTGCGACATCGAACACCTCGCCGATGAGGAAGCTCACGACGAGGATCCCGGCCGCGAGGAGCGCGATCATCACGAACACGACGGTGTCCGCGCGCTGCGCCAGGTCTAGTCCGAATATCTGCAGTTCGTACACGAGCCCCCGCTTCAAGCGGAGGGAGATTACCAGTCAGGGAACTAGTTCGGACGCGCGGAAGCGTAAAGGTTCAGACAAACTCAACCCGCCGCGACGGCGCCCCAGACATCCACCGGCCGCAGCGTTGGGCTCGCCTCGATCGGGCCGCCGGTCAGCGCCGCGATCTCCTCGAACGTGTGGCCCGGAGCATGCTCCTCGAGGATGAAGCGCCCGTCTTGCACCGCGATCACGCCGAGGTCGGTCACGATGAGCGTGACGCACTCCTTGCCGGTCAGCGGCAGTGTGCAGCGGTCGAGGAGACGTGGGCCACCCTCGCGCGTGGTGTGCTCCATCGCCAGCCAGACCTGCTTCGCGCGCGCCACGAGGTCCATCGCGCCACCGATGCCGCCGAGATGGTCGAACGGCTCGGTGCTGAGCCGCCAGTTCGCGAACGAACCATCCGCGCCGACCTCGTACGCACCGAGCACGGTGACGTCGAGGCGACCACTACGGACGACGGCGAACGAGTCCGCGTGGTGGACGAACGACGCGCCGTCGACGAGCGTGACCTGCTGCCCGCCGGCGTTCACGATGTCCGGATCGCCCTCCTCGGCGGCGGCGAGACGGCTGTAGCCGACCACGCCGTTCTCGGACGTGAACGTGATGTCGTCCTCCGCGCGCACGTAGTTCGAGGCGAACGTCGGGATGCCGATGCCGAGGTTCACGAGCCACCCAGGCTCGAGCCGCTGCGCGATCACCGCCGCCAGCTCGTGCCGGGTCAGGCGTCGCTTCTCGCCCGGGGCCGGTGCGACCAGCGGCGCCGGGCCGACGGCGCCGGCATCAGGTCGACCGGAGCGCTCGACGTGCACGAAGCCGTCAGCGGGGATGCCCGCGACCGTGCCGACGAACACGCCCGCGAGGTGCACGTCGTCGGGGTCGATCGAACCCGCGTCCTCGATCGGCTGCTCCACCTCCGCGATGGTGTGGCGTGCCGCCATGCCCGCGATCGGGTTGAAGTTGCGCGCGGCCCGTCGGAAGAGCAGGTTCCCGGCCGTGTCACCTCGGTGCGCTCGGACGAGCGCGTAGTCGGCGAAGATCGCGTCCTCGAGGATGTACGTCTCGCCCTCGAAGTCGCGGTGCTCCTTGCCCTCGGCGAGCATGGTCCCGACCCCCGCGGGCGTCCAGAACGCAGGGATGCCGGCGCCGCCGGAGCGGATCCGCTCGGCGAGGGTGCCCTGCGGCACCAGCTCGACCTCGAGGCGTCCGTCGCGCGCCATCTGCTCGGGTACGGAGGCGCGCGAGGGATGCGTGGAAGCGGTGAACGACGCGATCACCTTGCGCACGCGGCCGTCCGTGACCATGTCGGTGATGGCTTTCGCCTCGGGATTCGCGGACGCGATGTTCAGGCTGTTCGTGACGAGCGTGAGGTCGCGCGTGCCCTGGTGATAGAGCGCCGTCAGGAGGTTCCACGGAAACCCCGCGCCGCCGAAGCCCGGAATGATGATCGTCGAGCCGTCGGGAATCGCCGCGACGGCGTCCGCCATGCTCTCTGCGATCCGTGGACGTGGCATGGCGACCTCCCTCGTCTCGGACTCCGCGCGGTACGACGTCCGTGATGGGCGGAATAGTAGAGGCTGTCCGCTGGAGTTTGGCGGCTAGGGCCGCGTCAGACCGAGGAGGTCCGTGACGTCCGGCGCCTCGTCGAGGCTCCAGGCGGCATCGAACAGCGTCTGCGCCCGCTCCGCGCCGAGGACCGGCTCGACGAGCGCGTGGAACTTCTCGGTGAGCTGCTCGTCGGTCAGCGGGTTCTCCGGGGAGCCCGAGGCGTGCTCGACATGGGTCGATACCGTGCGACCGTCCTTCAGCTCGATGGTGACGTACGCCTCGTGCTCCGGGATCGCCGGGTCGATCTCGAACGCCACCTTCGAACGCAGCTCGGCGATCGTCGGGTCGAGGACGCGGTCGAGGTCGAACTGCGCGTCGTGCCCTGCCCCGTCCACGAGCGCGGCGGCCGCGCAGTGCTGGAACGAGAACTTTGCCTCGAGGCCGGTTGTCGGCGCGGCACGGTTCATCAGCTCCGGCACGAGGTGGCACACGCGCAGCGAGATCCTCGTGACCTGGTCGGCCGTCAGGCCGTGCTCGTTGCGCAGCGCGATCACGCCGTCCTGGATCGGGTGCGAGACGACGCCGTTGGCGTACGGCTTGAGGCCGTTGCGCTGGAGCTCCCACCGCTCCCCCAGGCCACCGAGGAGCTCATCCTCGTTATGTCCGTTCGGCGAGAGCACCGCCCAGAAGCCGCGACGCCCCGCGAGGATCTCGGGGTTCGCGGTCATGCCGGCGCGCGCGAACTCGGCGGACTGGACGCCGTTCGAGGCGGCCCGACCGGCGTGGAGGGCCTTGCCGTCGCTGCCGAACACCTCGCGGACACCGCCCGCCTGCGTCCCGGCGAAGCCGAGCGCGTGCGTGAGCTGATCCGCGTCGAGGCCATAGAGGCGGCCAGCCGCCACGGCGGCGCCGAGGACGCCGACGGTGCCCGTGATGTGCCAGCCCTGGTCGTAGTGCCACGGGTGTACCGACATCGCGATGCGACACGCCGCCTCGCAGCCAAGCGCGAACGCGACGAGCGCGTCCCGGCCGTTCGCCCGGGTCTCCTCGGCCGCCGCGAGCGCGGCCGGCCAGACGGGGGCGCTCGGGTGCAGCACCGTCGGGTAATGGGTGTCGTCGTAGTCCTGCAGGTGGGCGAGGAAGCCGTTCACCAGCGCCGCCAGCGACGGGCTCGTCTCGAGGTCGCTCGCGATGATGCGCGCCTGCCGGGCGGCACCCTCGGCGCGGGCCCAGACGAGCAGCCGGGCGGACGACGGGTGCACCGACGCGGACACGGAGATCGCGAGGAGGTTCACGAGCGTCCGCTTCGCCTCGTGCATCACCCACTCGGGCGGGTCGTCGGTCTCGACGACGAAGGAAGCGAGCGTGCGGGTGGGGGTAGCGGTCATCGGCATCCTCGGCTGGCGCGCCCATGCGGGCAGTGACAGGCAGTGGCGGGCAGCGTAATGGTCAGGCGACGGGGAGGTGCACCTCGAGGACGAGTCCGCTGCCGCGCTCGGAGTTCCTCGCGCGGACGTGGCCCCCGTAGTGCTCGGTGACCGTCTGCACGATCGCGAGCCCCATGCCAACGCGGCGACCGCGACGGCGCGCTTCGTCCCCACGTGTGAACGGAGCGAACACCGTCTCGAGGTCGTCCGGCGCGAGGCCGGGCCCGTTGTCCTCGATCACCAGCTCCCCCCACGCGCCGGCCTGTCGGGTGCGGACGATGACCACCGTCCCCCGCGGGGTGTGCTCGATCACGTTCTCGAGGATGGCGCGCGTGATCCGGCCGATCTCGGCCTCCGGTGCACGCACGTTCACCGCCCCGAGGTCGTCCACGACGCGGACATCGTGCTCGTTGAGCAGGAGCTCCATCCGCGACAGCTCGCGCGCGACGACCTCCGCCAGCGGGCTCGACGTCCGGAAGTCCGCGGCCTCCTGCCGCAGGCGTGCGAGGTCGAGCAGCGTGTCGACGAGCGTCGAGGCGTCCGTCGCGACGTCGTTGATCTCGCGCAGCAGCGCCTGGGTCTCGGGCGGCGCCTCGCCGCGGAGGCCGACCTCGGACGCGGCGCGGATGACGCCGATCGGCGAGCGCAGTTCGTGCGCGGCTCCCGCCACGAACGCCTCCTGGCGCGCATACGCCTGCCGCATCGGGCGCAGGGCACGGCCGGCGACGACGTACGCGACCGCCGAAGCGAGCAGGGCCCACACGACCGCGCTCCCTGCCAGCGTGGTCGCGATGAGGCGCACCTCGGAGTCACGCCGGGAGAGACTGCGTCCGGCAACGAGCACGGCCACGGCGGTATCGCCGCGCATCACCGGCTCCAGGTGCAGCCGGAACCGCTCCCCGTCGACGGTGCGTGTGAGCTGCACCCCCTCGCCCGTGGACGCGGCGGCGCTGACCGCCGTCGAGGGCACGACCCGGAACGCTGGGAGGTCGCGCGGGTTGCTGATCAGCGTCCCTTCCGGGGTGAAGCCGAAGAGGAACGCAGGACCGAAGGCCGTCGGGACATCGAGCCGCGTCCCCTGGGGGTCGAAGCTCACGAGGTCGATGCCTTCGTCGAGCACATGCTCGATCTCGACGTCGATCTCTCGGTCGAGCGCAGCCACCAGCACGAAGTAGATCCCGACGGCGAGGAGGCCGAAGAGGATCACGCCCGCGGAGGCGTAGATCACGGTGAGCTGGCGGCGGGCGTCGCTGAACACGCGCGGCTAGGGCACGTCGAGGCGATAGCCCGCGCCGCGCACCGTGGTCACCTGCAGGGCGTCCGCGAGCTTGCTGCGCAGGTAGTGGACGTATTGCTCGACGGCGTTCGGGGCCACCTCGATGTCGTACCCCCACACCCGCGCGAGGATCGTCTGGCGCGACAGCAGCTTCCCGACGTTTTGCATCAGCAGCTCGAGGAGCCGGTACTCGGTGGGCGTGAGGTCGATGCGGCGGCCCTGCACGCGCACCTCGTGGCTCGCCCGGTCCATCGTCACCTCGCCCACCTGGAGCACGTCCGGCTGCGCGAGCGCCGCGCGACGGTGCAGCGCGCGGATGCGGGCGAGCAGCTCGTCGAAGGCGAACGGCTTGGTGAGGTAGTCGTCCGCGCCGGCCTCGAGGCCCGACACGCGGTCGGAGACGGCATCGCGGGCCGTGAGGAGCAGGACCGGCGTGGTCACCCCGTCCGCGCGTAGCGCGCGCAGGATCTCCTGGCCGTCCATCTCCGGGAGCATGACGTCGAGCACGATGAGGTCGAACTCCGGGCCGGCGGCGAGGCGAAGTCCCTCGGCGCCGTCGTGAGCGGCAGACACGGTGAACCCCTCTGCGACGAGGCCCTGCCGCAGCACGCGCACCAGGCTCTGGTCGTCGTCGACGAGGAGGATGTTCACCGCGCCAGTATGCGGGAGCGACGGCGCGCGCGGCGAGCGGACGGAGTTCGTGCTTGTGCGCGCACGAACGAGTCTCAGAAAACTCGAATGTGTCGCTCAGGAATCCCTCAGGGCCGCGGGCCGACAGTGAAGTCACCACAAACGCTGTGGGCTGGAGGGACAGAATGGCTACCAACACCAACATCACCACCTCGGCGAAGACCGGCAGCGGGAACTCGCTCGCGCACGCGTGGACGCGCCTGCAGAGCGTGATGATGGGCGACCGCGGGACGGCAGCCCGCGCCCGCCTGGGGATTCAGAAGGCCCTCGGCGAGGCCGGCGCGAACATCCGCGCCACCGCCGTGGACGGCTACGTCGAGCTGCGCGGCACGGTCGCCTCGAAGGACACGTACCAGCAGGCCGCCGAGGTGGCCCGCCAGACGTTCGGGGCGAAGGGCGTGCTGAACTTCCTCGACGTCAGGTAGGCCCGCCCGGGTCCGGAGGGGAACGAAGGGGCCCCGTCCGCAGCACGCACGGACGGGGCCTCTTTGTGTCTTCCTCGTTTGTGGCGTCAGGCGCCGGTCGTGGCCTTCCCGGCCGACGCGCCGGCGGCGCGTCCGAAGACGGAGCCGGCCATGAGGCCGGTACCGCCCGGGTAGTTGTGCCAGAACAGCCCACCGACGAGCTCGCCGGCGGCATACAGGCCCGGGATCGGCTCGTCCTCGGTGTCCAGCACCTGCGCCGACTTCGCGTCGATGCGCAGCCCGCCGAACGTGAACGTGATGCCACAGGTGACGGCGTAGCCGACGTACGGCGGCTTGTTGAACGGGAGCGCCCAGTTCGACTTCGGCGGCTCGATGCCGACGGTGCCCAGCCCGTCGAGCTTCGAGGGGTCGTAGTGCCCGTCCTGGCAGGCGGCGTTGTACGCCTCGATCGTGCGGACGAGGCCCCCGACGTCGATGCCCAGGTTCGACGCGAGCTCGGGGATCGAGTCGGCCTCTGCCTTCGTGGCTTCCTTGATGCGGTACTCGTCGCGAAGCCGGTGGACCGTCTGCTGGTCGAAGAGCTGGTAGGCGACCGCGTGGGGCTGCTTGAGGATCTCGCGGCCGTACTTCGCGTACGTGTAGTTCCGCAGGTCCGCGCCCTCGTCGACGAAGCGCTCGCCGTGGACGTTCACGATCAGGCCGAGCGGGTACGAGTGCTTCTGGTACAGGTCGCCGATGCGCCGGTTGCCGGTGGGCGGCGCCATCATGTCCCACGCGACGGCGTGGGCGCCGGACCAGTGGCCGTAGGACTGAGCCCCGATGTCCAGTGCCGCCTTGATCATGTCGCCGGTGTTGTGGCGGGTGCCGCGGACCTTCGCGACCTCCCACCCCGCGCCGAGGTAGCGCGTGCGCATCTCGGTGTTCGCCTCGAACCCGCCGGCGGCGAGGACGACCGCGCCCGCCTCCAGGTCGTGGTAGCCCTCGCGGTCCTTGACGCGGACGCCGGTCACGCGGCCGGTGTTGTCGGTCAGCAGGCCGGTGCCCTTGGTGCCGTAGCGCACGTCGATGTCGTGCTTCGGGAGCTGCGCGAAGAGGCTCTCGGAGATGCCCTCGCCGCCGCCGACACCCTCGACGATCATGCCGCCCCAGAAGCGGAGCTTGCCGTCCACCTCGTACGCCTGGCGGCCGTACATCAGCACCCAGCGCTGGCCCGCGACCTGGTTCATCCACTGGACCGTCGGGTAGGCGTTCTCGATCAGGTGGTCGACCATCGCCTCGTCGGCGCGGCCCTCGGTCACGCGGACGAGGTCTTCCTTGAACTTCGGGGCCGGGTAGGAGCCGACGTCGATGCGGTCGA
The DNA here is from genome assembly GCA_020634075.1 of Dehalococcoidia bacterium. Classification (GTDB taxonomy): domain Bacteria; phylum Chloroflexota; class Dehalococcoidia; order UBA2979; family UBA2979; genus W-Chloroflexi-9. Next base: position 44,355 of record JACKCJ010000012.1, read on the forward strand.
CTTCCTCGTCAGAGAGGTCGGGGATCAGCCGGCGGATGTCGTCGAGGCCGTTGTAGGGGAAGCGATAGCCGCCGCCGGTGAAGAAGGTGTTCCCACCGCGCTCGCCTTCATCGGCCTTCTCGAGGACGAGCACGGACGCGCCCGTCTCCCGCGCGGCGATGGCAGCGCACAGCGCCGCGTTCCCGGCTCCCACCACGATGACATCGGCGACCTGGGCCATCAGTCCCTCACTCCGTCCGACGAGCGCCCGTTCGGGGGACGCTAGTCCTGCGCCTCGCGCGCGCGACGCTGCTTCTCGAGCTCGTAGTTCTCGACCGCGCGCTGGACCATGGGACGGCGTCGCGTCCCCTCCTTGCGCGGATCGCGGAGAGCGTAGCCCGGATCGGACTCACCCACCGAGGAGAGGATGTGGTGCCCGTAGGAGCCGTAGATGTGCTGCGTGAAGCCCTGCGCGTCCTGCGCCTGGTTGATGGCAAGCTTGATCATCCGCAGCTGGAACGGGTCGTTGGAGGCGACCCGCGCCGCGTACTCCATCGTCTCCTGCTCCAGGCGCGCCTTCGGGATCACCCGGTTCACGAGCCCCAGCTCCAGCGCTTCCTGCGCGTCGATGAACCGCGACTCGAAGAGGATCTCCTTCGACTTGCGGATGCCGAGGTCCCACGGGACGTGGAAGTACTGGTAGTTCGTCGGCAGGAACATCGTGTCGTCCGCCGCGAAGATGATGTCGCAGGCCTCGGCGATCGCGACGCCGGCGAAGATCGTGTAGCCCTTCACCTCGGCGATCGTCGGCTTCGGCAGGTTCCGCCACTTCATGTTCGGGTCGATGTTGGTGTCCCACGCACCGGCGTAGCGACCGCGCAGGCCCTCCTCGCGGGGGCGTGCCTCCATGTCCGCCTTCTGGTCGGGCGTACCGAGGTCGTGGCCCGCGGAGAAGTGGTCGCCTTCGCCCGCGAGGACGATCGCGCCGACCGAGTTGTCCTTCGAGGCGTGCTCGAAGGCGTCGTCCAGCTCCTCGGTGAGGCGCCACGACTGGGCGTTCCGGTACTGCGGCCGGTTGAGGACGAGTCGCGCGACGCGGTCGTGCTGCTCATATCGGATGAACTCGTAGTCGGGCATGGAGGCTCCTCGGTTCGGGTGGTTCGACGGACTCGGGTTATGACTAGTCGGGCGGGCCGCCGCCGGAGACACCGGAGCGGATGAGCGCGTCCACCTCGTCGGCGCTCATGTCGAGCAACTCCGCGAGCACCTCGTGGTTGTGCTGGCCCTGCTGGGGCGCGGGGCGCGGCGCGGCCGGCTTCGTGCGCGAGAAGTGCATCGGCAAGGTGACCTGCGGGAAGACGCCCGCCTCCGGGTGGTCGATGTCGCGGATCACCTCGCGCGCGCGCAGGTTCGCGTCCTCCGCGAGTTCGAGCGCGTCGAGCACCGGGGCCGCGATCACGCCCACCGCGCAGAGGCGGCTCGCGAGCGCATCCCGGTCCTGGCCCGACGTCCACGCGGCGATCGCCTCGTCGAGGGCGGCTTCGTTCGCCTTCCTCGACGCCATCGAGGAGAAGCGCGCGTCATCTGCCCACCCCTGCCCCGCGGTCGCCGCGAGCGCGCCCCACTGCGACTCGTCCTCGCACGCGATGGCGACCCACTGCTGGTCGCCATTCGCGGGGTAGATCGAGTGCGGCGCGAACGACGGGTGGTGGTTGCCGAGGCGCGGGCGCTGCCGCCCGGTCATCGAATACTCGAGATAGGCGTCACCGACAGACGCGAGGCTCGACTCCATCATCGAGAGGTCGATGTACTGGCCCTGGCCGGTGAGGTCGCGGTGCCGAAGCGCGGTGACGATCCCGGCGACGCCGTTCAGAGCGGCGATCGCGTCCGGGAACATCTGGCCGGAGTTGAGCGGCGGGCCGCCCTCGTACCCCAGCATGCCGGACATGCCGGACGACGGCTCGATGGTGCCGCCGATGCCGGGGATGTTCGTCCACGGGCCGCTGTGGCCGTATGCCGAAAGACTGGCGAGGACGATGTCCGGCTTGATCTCGCACATCTGCTCGTAGGTGATGCCGAAGTTGCCGAGGACGCGCGGCGAGAAGTTCTCCGCGCAGAAGTCGGCGAATGTGAGCAGGCGCTTGAAGACCGCCATGCCCTCCTCGGTGCCGAGGTCGAGCGTGATGCAGCGCTTGCCGAGGTTCACGGAGTTGTAGAGCGGGTTGCAGTTCCACGGGTTGACCGCGCTGGGGCGATCGCGGAGCTGCGAGGGGATCGGGGCCGCGTAGTCGCCACGCCACGAGTCCGGGCGCTTCCGCACCTCGATCTGGACGACGTCGGCGCCCATCTGGCCGAGCAGACTCGTACACCACGAGCCGGCCCATGCCTGCGTCAGGACGATGCCACGGGTACCGGAGAGCGGGCCGCTCACGACTGCACCTCCTGCCGCACTTCGTCCGAGTGCTCCCCGGTGCGCGGCGCGTGCCGGTCGAGCGTCTGAGGCGTCGCGGTCATCTGGTAGGCGGGGCCGGGGTACTCAGGCCCTTCCGGATCATCGGCGGCGCGCCGCCAGTATCCGCGCGCCTCGAGGTGGTCGGTCGCGCGCAGCTCGGGCATGTAGAGCACCGGCCCCGCGACGACGCGGCGGATCGCCAGCTCCTCGAAGAGGTCCATCTTGTTCCAGTGGCTCATCGCCTCGGCGACGCGGCCGGAGTACTCCTCGCGGTGCGCCTGCCGGAACCACGATGCGCCGTAGCGCTCGTCCTCCGCGAGGTCCTCGAGGCCGAGGAGGTTCATCGCGTCGCGCCAGAAATGGGCGCGGCTCAGCGTGAGCGCGAAGTGGCCGTCGGCGACGGGCACCGGACCGGCGAGCTGGTCGTCCGCCGACTGCCGCGTCTGCGCCTTGCCGGTGTAAAGCGACCGGAGCATGCCGGGCGCGAACGTGGCGGCCATCACCTCGGTCACCGCGACGTCGACCTCCTGGCCCTCGCCGGGGTGTGCGTCCCGCCAGCGGAGCGCCGCGACGGTGGCCCCGTACGCGGCGATGCCGGCGCAGTACGAGGAGGTCCACGCGGCCGGCTTCAGAGGTTCGCGGTCGGCGGTGCCGTTGATCGAGGCCCAGCCCGAGCGAGCGCCAACGGTGAGGTCGTTCCCCGGCACCTCGGCGAGTTCGCCCGTCATGCCGTGAGGGGTGACGTGCGTCATCAGGAGGTCGGAGCGACCGAACGAGGCGTACGTGAGCCCGAGCGCATCGAGCCGAGACGGCGTGAAGCTCGAGACGAGGATGTCGGCGCCGGCGATCAGCTTGCGGGCGACCTCCAGCGAGGTCGCGTCCTCGAGGTCGAGGGTGATCGATCGCTTGTTCGCGAGGAACTGCGCCTCGGGAATGCTTGCGCCGGAGTCCGCGAACGGCCCCGTTCGGCGCAGCGGATGGCCCTCGGGCGACTCGATGAGGATGACGTCGGCGCCGGCATCCGCGAGGAGGCGCGATGTCCACGCGGCCGCGGGGGTGGTCGAGATGTCGATGACGCGCACGCCCGCGAGGGCGCGCGGCTGCCCGCTGTCGTCGCTCATGACCCCAGCCATTCGCGGAGCACTTCCTCGGTGTGTTCACCCGGTCGGGCCGGCCACGGCCGCGAGGCCTCCGGAGGACCGCCTTCCAGGCGGAACGCGCGGCCGGGCATCTTCACGGTGCGGCCGTCGGGCGCCGTCACCGTGCGGAGCGATTCGCGCGCCGCGACCTGCGGGCACGAGAAGAGGTCATCGATCGTCTGCACCAACGAGAAGGTGAGGTGCAGCTTCTCGGCCTCCTCGAACCATTCCTGCGCGGTCTTGCGCTGGAACGGCGGGACGAACAGGTCCAGGTAGTCCTGGTAGTTCTGCATCCGCCCCTCGGCGGTCTGGAAGCGCTCCTCGGTCAGTCGGGGCTCGCCGAGGAGCTCCGCCACCCCACGCATGTCGACGTTCGCGACGGCGCCCGGAGCGCAGTACACGAAGCGGTCGCTCGCGGGCACCATCCGGAGCGCCTGCTTCACGGACTGTTCGCGACGAGCGACCTCGCCGTTGTATGCGTAGTTCGTCGCCTGTCCGTAGGTGTGCGTCGCGAGGGCTTCCATCATCGAGACGTCGACGCGGCGCCGCTCGCCGTCCTTCGATGCGCTCCGGCACGCCGCCAGCGCAGCCATCGCGCCCGCCAGGCCGCCGGTGATGGCAGCGGCGTACGGCGGGAGCTGCTGCGGCGGCTGGTCGGCCTCGCCGGTGAGGAACATGAGGCCACTCGCGGCCTGCACCACCATGTCGCTGCTCGCCCAGTTCGCGCGGGGTCCGGTGAGGCCGAATGGCGACACCGAGACGACCGCGAGCCGTGGCTCGAGGGCAGCGAACATGCCGGCAGAAACGCCGGAGTCGTGGCAACCGCCGGGCGAGAAGTCACCGATGACGAGGTCGGCGGCGCGGGCAAGTTCGATGATCGTCGCTTCGTCCGCCACGATGCCGCGCTTGCCGTAGTTCACGAAGGCGAAGGCCCCGCCGCGTCCACCGCCCCAGCGGGACTCCTCGTCGCGCAGCGGGTCGCCCGAAGGTGGCTCCACCTTCACGACATCCCAGCCGAGTTCGGCCAGCATGCGGCCCGTGTACGCGGCACCCACGCCCGTGGAGAGATCGAGTGCGCGCCTCATCGGGCGACCTTCCGCCAGCCGCTGGGATCGTCGTCGACGCGGGAGAGCTCACCGCGTTGCATCCGGATCGCGTACTGCTCGGCCGTCCGCACCGGAGCGTTCGTCGCGCGGTTGAGCACCGCGCCCACGGCTCCGGAGGCCTCCGCGTCCGCGATCTCCGCATCCGTGAGGCCGCCGATCTCGGAGAGCACGTAGTGGTTGTCCGCGCCGACGGCGTGGACGGCCTCCATCGGGACGTCGATGCCGCCGCCGAACGCGGGGCCCTGGTGCGGGTGAGGGTTCTCGTCGCCGAGCAACCCGAAGAAGCCACGTGCCCAGAGCTGAGGGTCGGTGAGCTGGTCGGAAGCGTCGGAAACGACGTACGCGGCGACGCCCGCGTCCTGCAGCGCCTCGGCGACATCCTCGGCCGTCCGACCTGCGACGCGCGCGGCGATCGCCTCAGGCGTCACGGTGTCGATCCCGAGCACGCGGCCGAGGGCGTCGCGGTCGTCCTCGTGCGCCGCGATCGCGACGTGGCGGTCGTGGCCGGCGGTGTCGAAGACGTCGTGGATGAGGAACCGCGGGTCGTTGTTGCCGCTGCGGTTCGGCTCGGCGCCCCCGAACGCGCGCTCTGTCACCGCCACGCCGAGGTGCGCGATCGACGCCTCGTAGAGGGAGAGGTCGATGTGCACCGCCTCGCCTGTCTCGTCGCGGTGGTCGAGCGCCGCGAGGACGGCAACGGCGCCGTTCAGGCCGGTGTTGCTGTCCGCGTAGACGATCGTGCCGGGCCGGCCGGGCCAGGCGTTTGGGTCGCCGATCAGCAGGTTATGTCCTGAGACAGCCTCGGCGCCCGGGCCGAAGAGCGGACGATCGCCCCAGGGGCCGGTCGTGCCGAAACCGGTGATCGAGAGGTAGATGACGTCCGGGTTGATGGCCCGGATCGACTCGAAGTCGATGCCGAACTTGCGCATCACCCGCGGCGTGAAGTTGTGAGCGACGACGTCGACGTTCGCGGCCACGCGACGGAACAGCTCCGGGGCGCCCTCCGCGCCGAGGTCGAGCCCCCAGCGCAGGCGGTTCCGGACCAGGTCGGTCTCGGTGATCGTCGCCGGACGCGCCCGGGCGTGAGACTCGACGCGGATGACCTCCGCGCCGAGGTCGGCCAGGTGGCGCGTCGCGAACGGCAATGCGACGGCCTGTTCCATCGACAGGACTCGGATGCCTTCGAGCGGTCGGTCCACGGCGTCCCCTCGCAACTGTGGACTACTGGGCGGTGAATCTAACACGCTTCCCGCCCGGAGTACGAAATCGATTGCGTTCCGGCGGTTCCCTAGAAGGTGGCGATCGGATTCACCGGCGACCCGGTGCCGCCGAGGACCACCAGCGGCGCGATCACGAGCATGAACTCGTAGCGCCCCGTCTCCGCGCAGGCCTCCGAGAGCGCCTCGAAGTTGGCGTTGTCGAGCAGCGGCAGCCCCATGTACGGGATCGCGATCGCGTGGACGGGGATGCGCTCGCCGTAGTCCGGCTGCTGCCCGGCCTCCTGCAGGTCCCACCCCATCAGGCCGGCGGACGTGTCGTGGAGGAACTCGAGGCAGGAGACCGCCACGCCGGGCGTGTTGAGCGGCATCTCCATCGCGAAGTCCGGGTTGGCGCGCCAGAAGGGCTCGGCGCCTGAGCGGATGAGCACGGCGTCCCCGGGACGAGGCTCGATCCCCACCTGCTTCGCCCAGTCCTCGAGGTGCCAGCCCTCGACGGGCTCGCCGTGCTGGACGTGATCCTGTCCGCGCATCCGCGGGATGTCGTACAGCACTCCCCGGGTCACGATGCCGCCCCGCCAGCGGTCGATGGAGTGCGTCCGGGCGCCCTCCTCGGTGATGAGGGCGGGATCGACATCGTTGTAGAGGCGCCCGCCACTGCCGGTGAAGATGTGGCAGAGCGCGTCGATGTGGGTGTTCACGAAGCCGTGGTACGAGACGCCGATGTAGTCGACGCAGGACCCCGGGTTGACCGTCATCCGGTGGTCCGCCGCGACGCGGTTACGTCGCTCGTCCGGGACGACGGCGCGCGTGGCGAGCGGGTTCGCGCAGGAGACCGTGCGCCCATCTCGCACGAGGGCGGCGGCAGACGCTCTCGTCTCGTCCGTGATGTGGTTGAGCGTCCCGAGCTGGTCGTCGCTTCCCCATCGTGACCAGTTCGTCAGGCGAGATCGGTACTCCCGGTACTCCTCCTGAGTCGTCGGCGTGCGATCCTTGAGGCCCATGCGTCACCCCCGTTAGAGCGCCGCACGATTGGCGCGGCTGCGCGGGCGAATGGTATGGCGCGATGCAACGGCATCGTTGGCGTGAATCGACGAGCGAGCAGGCCGGAGGGCCGTGATGGAGGGTCGGATGTCTCGAGGGCTGCGCTGGGGTGTCCTGGCTGCCGTGTTCGTGGTGGCCGGCCTGCTCTCGGGCTGCGTCGGCGGTGACAGCGAGGACGGAACCTCGGAGCCCAGCGGGACCGGTGGCGCCACCGTGGCCACGGGCGAAGCCGCCAACCTCGCCGACGCCGACATCAGCGTCACGCTGGGCGCGACGCGCGAGTTCGGCATCGAACTCTCCTCGCCGACCGCTGCCGCCGGCGAGGTGACCTTCGGTGTGACGAACGGAGGCAAGCTCCCGCACGGATTCGCCATCGCCAGGCACGACGGTGACCCCGGCAGCCTCCCCCAGGACGGCCTCAACGTGGATGCCACGCAGGTCGACATCCTCGCGGACTCCGGCAGCATGGATCCCGGCGCGACCGCGACGATCACGCTCGACCTCGAGCCCGGCTCGTACGTCATCTTCTCGAACACCGGCGGGCACTACAGCGCCGGGATGTTCATCGGCTTCACCGTCGAGTGAGCGACGGCTGATTCCGCTTCTCAGCACCGCCCCATGAAGGGCGGGACGAACGTCCCTCGTCCCTTGTGACAACTGGCGCAAACATTCTTGTGCGTAGCGTCACAAACTGTACGTTTCGCGTTGTTGCGGAGGGATTTCCTCCGCGCGTCTTCGAACCAGATGGAGGGAACTGCATGAAGTCACGTTGGTCGCGCCTCGCCCTGCTGCTCGCGCTCGGCGCCCTGTCGCTGAGCCTGCTCGCCGCCTGCTCGTCGTCTGACGACGAGGGGGCCGCCGAGGAGGAGGCCACCACCGCCGCTGCCGAGGCATCCGAGACCGCTGCCAGCGGTGAGGCTGAGGAGATGGCGGGCCCGGTCGTCGTCGAGGCCACCGAGTTCGCGCTCGCCCCGAGCGTCGAGAAGACCGCGGCCGGTGAGGTCACGTTCACGCTCGACAACAAGGGCGCGATCCCGCACGAGCTCGTCGTGATCCGCTCCGACGCTGCTCCGGACTCCCTGGAGACCGCGCAGGGCATCGCCGTCGAGGACGGCCTGGACATCGTCGGCCGCACCTCGCAGGTCGCCGGCGGCGCCACCGAGGACCTGACGGTCAACCTCGAGGCGGGCAACTACATCCTGATCTGCAACATCCCGGCTCACTACGAGACGGGCATGCGCGTCGGCTTCACGGTCGAGTAGCGCGACTGCCGCACCCGGGCGGCAATCGGGAACAAGCGAGAGGGCGGGCCAATGGCCCGCCCTCTCTGCGTCTCCGTGCACGTCCTCGGACGAGCCGTGAGTTCTGTGAGCGACTACGAGCGCCCGCGCGCCTCGTAGCCCAGGTCGCCGGGGAAGTAGTACCGATGTCCCTCCACGGCGTCGGGGCGGTACTTCTGGTCGGGCGCGACATGGCCCTCGTAGTCGTGGGCGTACTGGTAGCCATCGCCGTACCCGAACTGCTTCATGAGCTTCGTCGCGGCGTTTCGCAGGTGGAGCGGCACCGGCTCGTTCCGGGTGGCGATCGCATCCTCCAGCGCTCGGCCGTAGGCGGCGTACGTGCTGTTCGACTTCGGCGCGACGGCGAGATAGACCGTCGTCTCGGCCAGGGGGAGGCGTCCCTCCGGCATGCCGAGGAAGTGCACCGCCTGCTGCGTCGCAACCGCGAGCTGGAGGGCGCCCGGCGCCGCCAGTCCGATGTCCTCCGCGGCGAGGATCACGAGCCGCCGCGCGACGAACATCGGGTCCTCGCCCGCCTCGAGCATGCGCGCCAGCCAATAGAGCGCGGCGTCCGGGTCGGAACCGCGGACGCTCTTGATGAATGCCGAGATCGTGTCGTAGTGAGCGTCGCCCTCGCGGTCATAGAGGATCGTGCGGTGCTGCGCCGCGTCCTCGACGACTGAGCGGGTGATGTGGGGATGTCCGTCCTCGCCCGGAGCCTGCGCGGCGAGCGTCGCCGCCGCCTCGAGGATGTTGTACGCGGAGCGCGCGTCACCGGCGGCAGCGTGGGAAATCGAGTCGAGCGCGTCGTTGTCGATGGTGATGTGGAGCGACCCGAGCCCGCGCTCCTCGTCGCGGAGGGCGTCCATCATCAGGCTCTCGACGATCGACGGCTGCAGCAGCTCCAGCCGGAAGACCCGGCAGCGCGAGAGCAGCGGCGCGACGACGTAGAACGACGGGTTCTCGGTCGTGGCGCCGATCAGCGTGACCGTCCCGGCCTCGACGTGCGGAAGCAGGCCGTCCTGCTGCGTGCGGTTGAAGCGGTGGAGCTCATCGACGAAGAGAATGGTGCGGCGCCCGGAGATTCTGAGCCGGTCGGCCGCCTCCTTTACCACCCGGCGGACATCGGCAACACCGCTGGTGACGGCGGAGAGTTCCTCGAAGTGCCGCTGCGTGTGGTTGGCGATGATGTTCGCCAGGGTCGTCTTTCCGCAGCCGGGCGGCCCCCACAGGATGATCGAGGGCAACTCGTCGCCTTCGATGAAGCGCCGCAGCGCCCCACCCGGTCCGACGATGTGGTCCTGCCCCTGGTACTCCTCCAGCGTGCGCGGGCGCATTCGCGCGGCCAGCGGCGCGCCGGCCGGGGGCGCGATGCGGCGTTCCTGTGGGAAGAACTCGGGTTGCACGCCCGGAGGGAGTTCGTCGCGCTTGGGCATGCGGGGAGTCTACGCGGGTCCCTGCGCTCCCTGCGCTCCGTGCGCCTCCGGCGGCAGGTGGTTCTTGCGGTCGAGCGGGAACCGAAACCCGCGCGAGAGCTGGAGGAGCTCGTCGAGGGCCGCCTCCGCGCGCTGGACGATCTCCGGCGGGTACTGCATCGCCTCGCGGTGCTCCGCGAACTCGTCCTCGTCGTCCACGAACAGGCCGCGGTCGCGCGTGTCCATCAGGTCGAGGTCGAGGTCGATCCAGTGGAGCGTGTCGCCCTCGAGCCGGGCGGGGGTGCCGATGTTGGCGTACCAGCGCATGCCCAGGCGGCCGACCGGCGTGTAGTTGTGGAACACGTTGTACCAGCGGTCCGTGAAGAACAGCTGGGTCATGGTGCTCCGCATCATCCCCTCGCCGCGGTAGCTCCGCGTCACCGTGCCCTCGTCGGTCACGACGCGGATGACGCCGTCGTGCTGGTCGATGAGGCGGCCCCAGTAGTCGTAGTGGAGGGAGCCGTCGTACTTCGTCGAGAGGATGCGGATGGGGGTGCCCGGCGCGTCGTGGTCGAGTGGAGGCAGCTCGGGCGGCTCCGGCGGAGGCATGTCTCGATTGTACGCCGCCGCTCCCTGCGGACCGTGCCGCCGCTGGACCGCCCTCGGGCGCTCCGAACGGCGACTCGCGGTAGGATCGAGGGCGGAAGAGCGGAGCAGGCATGACGACCCCGACCATCCAGACGAAGACCGACTACGAAGCCGTCATCGGCGTGGAAGTCCACATCCAGCTGAAGACGAAGTCGAAGATGTTCTGCTCCTGCGACCGCGAGTACTTCGACACCGCGCCGAACACGCACGTCTGCTCCGTGTGCCTCGGCATGCCCGGCATGCTGCCCGTCATCAACCAGCAGGCCGTCAGCTACACGATCATGGCCGGCCTCGCGCTGGGCTGTGAGATCCCGCGTCACTCCAAGTTCGACCGCAAGAACTACCCCTACCCGGACCTGGTGAAGGGCTACCAGATCTCGCAGTACGACCAGCCGTTCTGCGTCGGCGGTGAGCTCGAGATCGACGTCGACGGCGAGCACCACGTCGTGCACCTCGAGCGCATCCACCTCGAGGAGGACACCGCGCGCCTCCTGCACCGCGACGATGGCGCCGAGGGCTACTCCCTGATCGACGTGAACCGCTCCGGCTCGCCGCTCATGGAGCTGGTGACGAAGCCGGACATGCACTCGGGCGCGGAGGCCGCCGCCTTCCTCCGCAAGCTGCGCCAGACGATGCGCTACCTCGGCATCTCGGACGCGGACATGGAGAAGGGACAAATGCGCTGCGACGCGAACGTCTCGATCCGCCCGCGCGGCCAGGCTGAGCTCGGCACCAAGGTCGAGGTGAAGAACATGAACTCGTTCCGCTCCGTGCAGCGGGCGATCGAGTTCGAGATCGAGCGCCAGGGCAAGGCCCTCGACGCGGGCGAGCGCCTCGTGCAGGAGACCCGCGGGTACGTCGACGCGACCGGGGAGACGGTCTCGCAGCGCTCCAAGGAAGAGGCGCATGACTACCGCTACTTCCCGGAGCCGGACCTGCCGCCGATGGTGATCGACGCGTCCGTCCTCGAGGAGATCCGCGCGCGGATGCCGGAGCTGCCGGACGCGCGCCGCGCCCGCTTCGAGTCCGACTACGGCCTGACGCCGGACGAGGCCCGCACCCTCACCGACTCCCGCGAGCGCTCCGATGCGTTCGAGGAGGCCGTCCGCGCCGCCGGCGCCAACCTCGCGCGTCCCGTGGCGCTGTGGTTCATCGGCGATGTGGCGAAGCACCTCAACGAGCGCGGCCAGGAGGCCGAGCTCTCCGACACGAAGGTCACGCCGGCCCACATCGCGGAACTCGTCACGCTCGTCGAGTCGAAGGCGATTACCGCCACGACCGCGAAGGACGTCCTCGGGACGGCCTTCGAAACCGGCGAGATGCCGAAGAAGATCGTCGACGCCCAGGGCCTGGGCGCGGTCAGCGACGAGGGCGCCATCGACGCGCTCGTGACCGCCGCGATCGAGGCGAACCCGAAGCCCGTGGAGGACTACCGCTCCGGCAAGCAGAGCGCGATCGGGTTCCTCGTCGGGCAGGTGATGCGTGGAGCCAAGGGCCGTGCCGACGCGAACCAGGTAGCGGAGCTGCTGCGGAAGCACCTCGACGCCTGAGTCCCGCATCGCCGGTCATCCCTGACGAGTCCGTGACGGGACTCGCGCTCAACGTCGGTCTGTTGACCCCGTGATCGGCACCGCGTTTACTTCTCCTCAGGGGCGGGCGACATCGAGGTTGGCTTGAGTCGCGACAACCTGACGAAGTGGCTGTATTTCGGCCTCCACATCAAGCGGTGGCTGCTACTGCTGCTGGTTTCCATCGCCGTCATGGCCCTTGGCTTCGCCTACCTCCTGCGCGAGGCCTACACCACCTTCGAGTTCCCGGCCTGGGCGTACTACGTCACCCTGCAGTTCATCCCGCGCTGGGCGCGAGGTCTGCTGTTCATCACCGGCGCCTCGACGCTCACCATCGTCGCGGCCTGGAAGCTCAACCAGTCGGTCGCCCTCGCGGTCATGCCGCCCTCCAGCGCTCCCACGGACGTCTTCGACGCCGTCTACCGCAACCGCACGCGCGGTCGTGGCCCGAAGATCGTCGCCATCGGCGGCGGCACGGGGCTCTCGAACCTCCTCCGCGGGCTCAAGGAGTACACGGCGAACCTCACGGCGATCGTCACGGTCGCCGATGACGGCGGGTCGTCCGGCAAGCTCCGTCAGAACCTGAAGGTGATCCCGCCCGGCGACATCCGGAACTGCATCGCCTCCCTCGCCGAGGCCGAGCCCCTCGTCACCGAGCTCTTCCAGTACCGCTTCGACGAGCGCGCCGGGGACGGCCTTGCCGGGCACTCCTTCGGCAACCTCTTCATCACCGCGATGGCGGAGGTCACCGGCAGCGTCGAGACCGCGATCGAGGAGACCTCGCGCGTGCTCGCGGTCCGGGGCCGCATCCTCCCCGCGACGCTGGAGGACGTGGCGCTCGTCGCGCGCTACGGCGATGGCGCCGAGGTGCGCGGCGAGTCCCAGCTGCCGTCGAAGGGCGTCCCGCCGACTGAGGTCCGTCTCGACCCGCGCGAGGTGGAGGGCAACCCGCTCGCCATCGCCGCGATCCGGAACGCCGACCTGATCGTCCTGGGGCCCGGGAGCCTCTACACCTCGATCCTCCCGAACCTCCTCGTGCGCGGCATCAACCGCGCCCTGCAGGAGTCGAACGGGTACACGGTGTTCATCTCGAACGTCGCCACCCAGCACGGCGAGACCAACGGCTACGACGCCGCCGAGCACCTCGCGGTGCTCCGACGGCACCTCGGCCGCGACGACGTCTGTGACGCCGTCCTCGCGAACAGCAACCTGCCCTCCGGGCCGCTTCCGGCGGAGTGGAACTCGCAGCCGGTCATCGCCCCCGGCGACGGCAACTACGGCACGGCGCGGCTCGTGCTCGCGGACCTCGTGGACCCCGAAAAGCGCTACCGGCACGACACGGACCGCCTCGCGGCGGCGGTCATGCGGGCCTACTACGAGCGCGACCTGCGGGCGCAGGTCTCGGTCGCGTTCAAGGACTAGCGATCGGCCCCATTCTGCCGACCGTTCAGTTGCTGCTGAGTGAGGCGGGACGTAGCCTGCTCAGACCATGGAACTACGCGACTTCCTGTCCATCGCCACCATCCTCATCTCGAGCCTGCTCATCACCCTCGTGCTGCTGCAGGTGCGCGGGACGGGCTTCGGCGCCGCGCTCGGCGGCCAGGACGCGTCCTTCCGCACGCGCCGCGGGATGCAGCGCTCGATGCACCGGCTCACGATCCTCGTGGTGATCGTGTTCATCGGTATCTCCGCCTGGAGCGTCGCGGCCTCTTAGCCGCTGCCCGGGCGCGTCATGCCGGCGGCGTTCTCACCCCTCCGCTCATTCCCCCGAGGCGCACTCACCGCCCTGCTCGCGGTGGGCTTTCTCGTGATCGCGCTCGGCTGGCTCGCTGCCGGGCGCACGTCGGGATCGACGTCAGGGAGCTACCGCGAGGCGGTCGTCGGACGCCCGGTCCGGATCAACCCGCTCATGGACCCCGCGAACCAGGCCGAGGCAGACCTCAGCGCGCTCATCTTCAGCGGCCTGATGCGCCTCGGCCCGGACGGCGCACCTGAACCGGACCTCGCCGAGCGCTGGGAGGTCACGGCGGACCAGCTCACCTACACGTTTCATCTCCGCTCGGACGTGACCTGGCACGACGGCGCAGCCTTCGACGCCGAGGACGTGGCCTACACCATCGGGCGCATCCAGTCGGAGAGCTTCACGGGCCCCGCGAGCCTGAAGGCGGAGTGGGAGGGCGTCCAGGTCTTCGTGGACGACGCGATGACCATCCTGATTCGCATCCCCGAACCGGCAGCCGACTTCCTCGTCCGCGCCACGGTCGGCATCCTGCCGGAGCACCTGGCCGGCCAGCTCGACACCGGCGAGGGGTTCGAGGCGCGCCCGTTCGAGCGCCATCCGATCGGCACCGGCCCCTACCGCCTCGTTTCGCTGACCAACCAGCACGCCGTGCTGCGCCACAACACCTCGTACTTCGGCGGCACGCCGCCAATCACCGAGATCGAACTGCGATTCGCCGAGTCCGAGGACGAACAGCTTGCATGGCTCCGGGACGGGGAAGTGAACGCCGCCCTGCTCCCGGGCACCGTGCCGGCGACCACGATCGAAGAAGCCACGGCCGGACGGGACGACCTTGCAGCCAGCGTCCTCGCGACGGATGCCGAGACGGTCCTGTACATCAACAACCAGCGGGGCATCCTCGCCGACTCGCGGACGCGCGCAGCGATCGCCGCGTCGATCGACACGAAGGCAGTCGTGGAGGCGGCCGGAGTCTCCGAGCTACCCGGCGCCGGCGTGATCCCGCCCGGCTCGGGACTCTACGCGGAACCTTCCCGCGAACCCGCCGACGTCGAGGCGCTGTGGGCAGCGGCGCAGTGGGAGCGCGGCCCGGACGGCATCCGGACGCGCGAGGGCGAACAACTCTCGCTCGAACTCGTGACGAACGGCGAGGGTGATCGCACGGCGCTGGCGAATGCCATCGCCGCCCAGCTCACCACCGCCGGCGTGAACGTCGAGGTGATCACGGCGCCCGCCCAGCGCGTGGTGACGGACTACCTCCGCGCCGGGAACTACGACCTGGCGTTGTTCGGCTGGGAGACGCCGCCCGATCCCGACCCGTACACCGGCTGGCACACCTCGCAGATCGCCGCGGGGAACGTCGCCGGGTTCAGTGACCCCGAGGCCGACGCGCTCCTCGAAGCGGCCCGCACGACGCTCGATGTGACCGAGCGACGCGAGCTCTATGCACTCTTCGAGGCACGCTTCGAGGAACTCGGCGCCAGCGTCGTGATCTCCTACCCCACGATGACCTACGTTCATCCGGCGCGGCTCGCCGGGTTCGAGCCGATGCTGCTCGTGAACCCGTCCTCGCGCTTCGAGGACGTCGCACGCTGGATGGTCGTGGACTGATGCCCACCCGGATCGTCTTCTTCGGTTCACCGGACTACGCCGTCCCCAGCCTCCACGCGTGCCTCGGGATTCCCGACGCCGAGGTGGTGGCGGTGGTCACCCAGCCGGACCGGCCGCGCGGACGCAGCAAGGCGCCCCAGATGACCGCGGTGAAAGAGGCCGCCGTCGACGCGGGCCTCACCACGTTCTTCCAGCCTGAGAAGGTCCGACGCGACACAACCGAGGCGCTCCGAGCGCTGGCGCCCGACATCGGCGTCGTGGCGGCCTCCGGCCATATCCTCCCGAACCACCTGCTCGAGCTCTTCCCGCACCAGGTACTGAACGTGCACGCCTCGCTGCTGCCGCGCCACCGCGGCGCCTCGCCGGTGGCGAGCGCCATCCTCGCGGGCGACGAGGTCAGCGGCGCCACGATCATGCGCGTCGTCCGAGAAGTCGACGCGGGCCCGATCGTGGCGCAGGTGGAGACCCGCATCGACCCGCTCGACACCGCCGGGACGCTGACCGACCGGATCGCCGAACTGGGCGCGGAGCTCCTCGGCAACGTCCTCCCGCGCTGGGTGGCCGGCGAGATCGAGGAACAACCGCAGGACGGATCGATCGCAACCTTCGCCCCGAAGCTCGCGCGCTCGGACGGCACCATCGACTGGCGCGAGCCGGCCGAGGCGATCTGGCGCCGTGTCCGTGCCTTCCACCCGTGGCCCCTCGCCACCACCACGTATCGAGGTGAGCCGTTCCTCGTCCACGGTGCGTGGCCGGTGGCCGGCGTTCCCGGCACCGAGCCAGGGACGGTCCTCGCCGGCGACGGTGCGGAGCTCACCGCTGCTCTACCCGGCCGCACCTCGCGCGCCGTGGTCGCGTGCGGGGAGGGCGCGCTCGCGCTCCTCGAGGTGCAACGACCGGGCAAGCGCCCCACCCCGATCGAGGCCTACCTCAACGGCGACCGCGAGCTGATCGGCTCCCGGCTGGGCTGATGGAGTACGTGTTCAGGATCGGTCGCGCCCTCGCGCTCTTCGGGCTGGCAGTCGCGGGCGCGTTCTTCGCACTCTGGGCAGTGGTCATCTGGCGGAACCTGTTCCGCGCCGACGCCGACAACAGCGCCGCCGCCTACGTCTTCCTCGGCTGCGTTCCGGCGGCGATGGCGGGGCTCTGCGTCCTCCTCGGACTCATGGTGACCACCCGCAACCGAGGCCGAACCGCGGTCGCCATCGCGGCGACGTGCGCGTTCATCCTGATCGCGCTCGCGGCAGGGCTGTTCTTCTAGCCCATGCACCGGGCCGCTTGCGGCGGGAAGCCCGTACGCTGGATCAGATGAGCCAACGTCACCTGCTGGACCTGTCGCTCGAGGAGCTCGAGGCGGAACTCGCCTCGTGGGGTCAGCCTGCCTTCCGTGCGAAGCAGGTCGCCCAATGGGTCTTCAAGCATGGGGCCACCTCGTTCGACGAGATGACGAACCTCCCCGCGCCACTCCGCGCGCAGCTCGCCGAGGCGTTCGCCATCGACATCCTCCCCGTCATCGCCGAGCGCACGGCCGACGACGGCTCGACGACGAAGGTGCTGCTCGACCTCGGGGCCGGTGACGCCGTCGAGGCGGTCCGGATGGACTACGACAGCGGCGACGAGGACCCCGAGGCAGGCGCCCTGCCCGACCGCACCACCGTCTGCATCTCCACGCAGGTGGGGTGCGCCATGGGCTGCACGTTCTGCGCCACCGGGCAGCAGGGGTTCACGCGCAACCTCAGCCCGGCGGAGATCCTCGCGCAGCTGCTGCACTTCACGCGCCAGCGTCGCGTGACCAACGTCGTGTTCATGGGGATGGGCGAGCCACTCGCGAACTACGAGGCGACCGTCGCCGCCATCCGCTGGATGGTGCGGCCCGAGGGCCTCGACATGCGCCAGCGGGGCATCACCGTCTCCACCGTCGGCCTCGTCCGCGCGATCGACCGCCTGGGTGACGAGGGATTCCAGATCGGCCTGACGGTCTCCCTGCACGCCCCCGACGACGACCTCCGACGCCAGCTCATCCGCACCGCCGGCGGCGTCACGATCGACGGCCTGGTCGACGCGGCGCGCGGCTACATCGCCAAGCGGGGACGGCGCGTCACGTTCGCCTACGCGCTTCTCGACCATGTGAACGATTCGCCGGAGCAGGCGCGCGCCCTCGCCGCGCGCATCCGCGGCATCCAGGCGCACGTGAACCTCATCCCGTACAACCCGACCGCCGGTCCAGGCCTCCGCCCGCCAAGCCGGGAGCGCGTGAGGGCGTTCCAGCGCGAGCTGCAGGCGCACGGCGTGAACGCCACGGTCCGCGTCGAGCGCGGCCAGGAGATCGCGGCCGCGTGCGGCCAGCTCCGCACGGACGTGATGAACCAGCAGAACCCCGGAACGCAGAACGCCGCCCCACTCGAGTTGAGCGGGACGGCGTCCGGTGGTGCAGAACGAGCGGGGTCCACGTCGCCCGACGCAGGCCCCGCGACCGAGTAGTTACTCGGCAGCAGCCTCCTCGGAGGACTCGGCGGCTTCCTCGCCGCCCTCGGCAGCGGCCTCAGCCTCCTGCTCGCCCTCGGCGATCTCCTCGGCAGCGGCCTCCGCGACGATGCGCGGGCGGGTAATCGCGGCCAACAGGTGCTCCGGGTCAGAGATGACGGTCACGCCGGCGCCGGTCTGGATGTCCTTGGCGTAGAGGTAGGTGTCGAAGTCCGTCAGGGAGTCGAGGGAGACCTCGAGCGCCTCGGGCATGTCGGCGGGCAGTGCCTCCACCTCGACCGAGTCGGCGTGCATCACGAAGATGCCGCCGAGGTCGCGCACGGCCGGCGACTCGCCGACGAAGTGCACCGGCACCGGGCCGGAGATCTTGCGGGTCAGGTCGACCTGGTAGAAGTCGACGTGCCACAGCTCGCGCGTGACCGGGTTCTGGTCCACCTGCTTCACGACGACCGGGCGGGGCTTCGATTCGCCCTCGACCTGGACGTTGATGAGCGAGTTGTAGCCGTGCGCGTTCATGAGGTCGCGAGCGACCACGTACGGCAACTGGACGGCGACGGACTCCAGCCCGCGACCGTAGATGGAAGCGGGGAGGGTGCCCTCGCGGCGGAGCTTGGAAACGGCCTTGCCCACGACGGTGCGGGGCTGGACCTGGTAGGCGTCAGTCATGGATGCGTCCTCGGGTCTGTGGAGTCAGCATCCTGCGAATGCGGGGATGCCGCCGGAAACGAACGTTTCAACGTTACCGACGGCATCCATCAGGATCAACGCGTCACCAGACGCGATTCGCGTGTGCCGGACCTAGACGTCGGGCGTCCCGTGGCCCTCGGTGTGGCCACCCGGCGCGTTCGGGTTCTCGATCTCGCCGCGCCATGCGCCCGTGGCCGCGTCGCGGTCCTCGATGAACGACTTGAAGTTCTTGAGGTCCTCGTCGACATCCCGGTCGAGCACGCCCAGCGCGTCACCCATCTTCTGGAGGACGCCCTCCGGCTCGTAGGACATCTCGAGGTGCACCTGGGTCTGGTTCGCGTCCACCTGGTTGAAGCGGACGAGGCCGTAGTTCATCGCCCCGTCGAGCGACCGCCAGACGATCTTGTCGTCCGGCACCTGCTCCTCGATCTCGGCGTCCCATTCGACGTCCTGGCCACCGATCTTCGCCTTCCAGTGAAGACGGCGATCGTCGATCTGCTGCACCTGCTCGACGTTCCCCATGAATCTCGGGAACGCCTCGAACTGCGTCCACTGGTTGTAGACCTGCTGCAGGGGCGCCTCGACGACGATTTCACTTGCTGCTCTGGCCATGATCCGGCTCCTTTCGCCGCGGTCATTGCTTTCCATGCACGTTGCGGACGGGCGGGTGACCCCGGAGCAACCGAGGCCGGGCGCGCGTATCAACGGTGTGACGATGGCGAGCCGCGCGAGCGTTTGAGGGGATTCGCGCGTCACAGGACGTTCACGGACGCGCTGCTAGGATGCGGCGGTGAGCACGCTCCTCGGGGTCGACGTTGGCGGGACGTTCACCGACTTCCTGCTCTGGGACGACGGGGCGATCCGCGTCCACAAGCGTCCGTCCACGCCCGACGACCCCGGGCGCGCCGTCCTCGACGGCCTCGACCACCTCGGCGTGACCCCCGAGCTGATCGTGCACGGCACCACCGTCGCGACGAACGCCGTCCTCCAGCGGCGCGGTGCCCGCACCGCGCTCGTGACCACCGAGGGCTTCCGCGACCTGCTGACGATCGGGCGGCAGACCCGCCCCTACATCTACGACCTCGAGCCGGAGACCCCCGAGCCACTCGTGGATCCCGCGCTGCTGTTCGAGTGCGCCGGACGCCTGCGGCCAGACGGGACGATCGAGCATCCCTGGACCGTCGAGGAGGCCCGGGCCGTGCTCGCCCGCGCCGAAGCGGCCGGCGCGGAGGCCGTGGCGGTCTCGCTCCTCTTCGCCTACCTCGACCCGTCGCTTGAGCGGGCGTTCCGCGAAGCGGGCACGTCGCTGTTCCTCTCGCTCTCGTCGGAGGTATCGCCCGAGTACCGCGAGGTGGAGCGCACCGCGACGACCGCCCTCAACTCATACGTCGGGCCGATCATGTCGACGTATCTCCAGCGCCTCGGCGATGGTGTCGCCGCGCGCGGTGTCCGCAGCCTGCACGTCGTCCAGAGCGACGGGGGCGCGGCCAGCACCGACCGCGCCTCCCGCTTCCCGGTCTCGACGCTCCTCTCGGGCCCTGCCGCCGGCGTCCACGGGGCGTTCGAGGTGGCCCGCGCGGCCGGCTTCGATCGGATCATCACCTTCGACATGGGCGGCACGTCGACCGACGTGGCGCTCTGCGACCGCGCCGTCCCCACGCGCCCGGACGTGATCGTCGGCGACTTCGCCGCGCGGACGCCCGTCGTGGACGTGCACACCGTCGGCGCGGGCGGCGGATCGATCGCGCGCCTCGACGCCGGTGGCGCGCTCCGTGTCGGCCCGGAGTCCGCCGGCGCCGTCCCCGGCCCGGCCTGCTACGGCCGCGGCGAGGACTTCACCGTCACCGACGCGCAGGCCGTCCTCGGGCGACTCGGGCACGGTCAGCTCGCCGGTTCGATGTCGCTGGACCTGGAGCGCGCGCGAGCGGCAGCCCGCCCGTTCGAGGCGGCGCTCGGCGACGCCACGGCAACCGCCGAGGCCGTGCTGCGGGTCGCCACGGCGAACATGGAGCGCGCCCTCCGCGTCGTCTCCGTGCAGCGTGGCTTCGACCCGCGCGAGTTCACCCTCATCCCGTTCGGAGGCGCCGGGCCGTTGCACGCCTGCGCGCTGGCCGACGCGCTGGAGATGCCGCGCATCCTCGTCCCGGCGATGCCGGGCGTCCTCTGTGCCCTCGGCGCCGTCCAGAGCGACCTCACGGCCACGCGCACGCGCTCCGTCCTGCGCCCGCTGACCGCCGAGCACGGGGATGCCCTCGCCGCCGCGCTCCGCGAGGTGGGGGAGGAGGCCCGCACGGTCCTCGATGACGCGCGGGCGGAGGTGCGCTACGCGCTTGACCTGCGGTACGCGGGCCAGTCCTACGAGCTGACGATCGATGTCGCCGATCCATCGGCGCCACTGGCGGCGGCGCCCGGCTTCCACGCCGCCCACGAGCAACGCTTCGCGCACGCCGACCCCGCCGCCGCCGTGGAGGTGGTCAACGTCCGTGCCGTCGCACGTGTGCCCTCGGAGACGCCGATCCCCGAGCCGGTGCCGGGACGCGGCGCGACCGAGGTCGCGCGGGGCGTCGTGACGGTCGACGGGCGGGAGTACGACGCGCCGTTCTACCAGCGGGAGGACTTCCGGCCGGGCGACCAGGTCTCGGGGCCGGCGGTCGTGCTGCAGGTCGACACGACGACGCTCATCGAGCCCGGCTGGACGGCGCGCGCCGACCACCTCGGGAACCTGTTGCTGGAGCGGTCCAGATGACGCTGTCCGCCTCCGACCTCTCGATCGCGGACGCCGCGCTGACCTCGGTTGCCGAGGAAATGGGCGAGGCGCTGGGACGCACCGCGTACTCGCCCAACATCAAGGAGCGGCGCGACCACTCCTGCGGCGTCTTCGATGCGAACGGGACGATGGTCGCGCAGGCGGCGCATATCCCCGTGCACCTCGGCGCGATGCCGGCCGCGGTCCGGCAGGTCCTCGACCTCGCCCCGTTCGCGCCCGGCGATGTCCTCGCCCTGAACGACCCGTTCCTCGGCGGGACGCACCTCCCGGACCTCACGACCATCGCCCCCGTGTTCGCCGGCGGCGACACCCCGATCGCGTTCGTCGCGACGAGGGCGCACCACGCGGACATCGGCGGGATGGCGCCCGGCTCGATGCCCGTCGCGACCGAGCTGCTCCAGGAGGGCCTGGTCATCCCACCGATCCGGCTCATCGACGCCGGCAAGCCGAACGAGAGCGCTATCGCCCTGATCGTCCGCAACTCGCGAGCGCCCGAGGAACGTCGTGGGGACCTCCGTGCTCAACTGGCGGCCACGGCCCTCGGGGCTCGCCGCATCGAGGCGCTCGTCGAGCGGTTCGGCGTCGACGGACTGCAGGAGCGCTTCGCCGCCCTCCTCGACCACGGCGAGCGGGTGATCCGCTCGGTGATCGCGGAAGTCCCGGACGGTCGCTACGAGTTCACCGATTACCTCGAGGTCCAGGACCCACCGCCCCCCGGCACAGAGGGGTATCGCCACTTCGGCGCGCCGATCCACGTCGCGATCACCGTCGAGGGCGATTCGATGCACTTCGACTTCACCGGGACGGCCCGGGAGACGGCGCTCGCGTCGCTGAACGCGGTCGCCGCCGTCACGCGCTCGGCCTGCTACTACGCCGTCCGCTGTCTCGCCGGCCGCGACGCGCCCGCGAACGAGGGCTGCTATCGCCCCGTCCACTTCACACTCCCGGAGCGCACGTTGGTGAACGCGGGGCCGCCGAGGGCGGTCTCCGCGGGCAACGTCGAGACGAGCCAGCGGATCGTGGACGTCGCCCTCGGCGCGCTGGCGCTCGCGCTCCCGGAGCGCATCCCCGCCGCCTCGCAGGGGACGATGAACAACATCACCATCGGCGGGTACGACAGCCGTCGAAGCCGTCCGTACGCCTACTACGAGACGATCGCCGGCGGCGCCGGTGGTGGCCCCCTTCGTGTCGGGCGCTCCGGCGTGCATACGCACATGACGAACACCATGAACACGCCCGTCGAGGCGCTGCCCCTCGCGTACCCGTTCACCGTCGAACGCTACGAGTTGCTCCCCGGGACGGGCGGCGCCGGCCAGCACCGCGGTGGCGACGGGCTCGTACGTGAGTACCGCTTCGACGACCTCGCGACCGTCACCCTCGTCACGGAGCGGCGGGAGCTCGCGCCCTGGGGGCTCGCCGGCGGCGAACCGGGCACGCCCGGGCGAAACACCCTCATCCGCGCGGGTGGATCGACCGAGGATCTGGGGGCGCGGGCACAGGTCAGCGTCGGCCCCGGCGACCGCATCCGGATCGAGACACCGGGCGGCGGCGGATGGGGAGTCGCGGCGTCCGACTGACATTTCGGCGCCGGAGATTCGCATAAACCTGCAAGGCCGGCCGGGCGAACATGCGTATACTCGAAGGAACGGGCCCCGCCCGACCACCACTTGCGGACGTTACCTATGGCGAACAACGACCGGCTCGAGCGAGAGATCAACGAGATCCTCGGGAAGATCGAGCAGTTCCCGGACGCTGAGTCCCGCGCGAAGCGGAACCGCCGCCGCAATGTGAACCGGTTTACCTCGCGCATCTCAGAGGTGCAGCGGGGTATTGCCCGTCAGCTGAGCCGGGTGTCGGTGTCGCAGCTGATGCTGGCGTCGTTCCTCATGATCCTGTTCGCCTTCTTCTTCCGTGGTCGCGGCCTGCCGGCAGGTGCTGCGTCGTGGGTGCTGCTCGCCGGCGTGGTGCTGTTCGTCAGCACGTTCGCCGTCATGCTCTTCGGCCCACGCACGCGGCCCGGCTCCTCGACGGAGCAGCGCTGGCGTGGCCGGACAATCCGTTACGACAGCCCGTCCCTCGGCAGCCGCCTCCGCCGGTGGTGGTCATCGCGGGCTCGTCGCCGCTAGCAACCCCGTACCCCGCACTCCCACCTGGAGCTGGAGTCGCCGTTGCCCCCCATGCCCTCGAGGGCGCCCCGCGCGCTGGCCACTGTCGCCACCGTGGTCGTGCTGGCATCCGCGCTTGGCTGCTCCGGTGAATCTGCGGTCGAGGCACGCACGTCGTCCGACTCGGCCACCGCTACCGCAGCCGCTGAAGCGAGCGCAGGAGGCACCTCCGACTCAGCCTCGAACGCCGCTCCGGACGCGACGCTCGATGCGACCCGGGCCCTGGCCACCATCGAGCACCTCTCGGTGGAGATCGGACCGCGCCCCGCAGGCTCCGAAGCCGAGCGCCAGGCCGCCGAGTACATCGCCGACCAGCTCACGACCGCAGGCTACGACGCCTCCATCGAGCCGTTCACGTTCCAGGCCGCCAAGGACGATTCGATGGTGACGCTGCCGGACGGCAGCGTGGTGGCCGCCCTCGCGATGGAGGGCTCCGCCAACGCGGAAGTCTCCGGCACGGTCGTCCACGCGGGCCTCGGACGCCCCGAGGACCTCGCCGGCGCCGACCTCGAGGGCAACGTCGTGGTCTTCGACCGGGGCATCGTCACCTTCGCCGACAAGGCCCAGGCCGCCGTCGCCGGCGGCGCCATCGCCGTGGTCGTCGTGAACGACGAGCCGGGGCTGTTCCTCGGCTCACTGGGAGACGGCGCGGGGAGCGCGATCCCGGTGGTCGCCGTCTCCGGCGACCACGCGGCGGCGTTCGAGGCGGCGGTGGGCCGCCGCATCACCGTCAGCGCCGACGCCGGGATGGAAACGATCACCTCGCAGAACGTCGTCGGGCGGATCGGCGGCGACTGTCACGCCTACCTCGGCGCCCACTACGACAGCGTCCCGGTGAGCCCGGGCGCGAACGACAACGCCAGCGGGGTCGCCGTCGTCCTCGAGGTGGCACGCACGAACCCGATCCGGGGACTGTGCGTCATCCTCTTCGGCGCCGAGGAGCTGGGACTCTACGGCTCACAGAATTATGTCGCCGAACACCTCGCCGGCACCGCTCGCTTCATGCTCAACATCGACATGGCGGGCATCCTCGATTCGCCGATCATCGTGGGCGATCGGCAGCTCACCCAGTCCATCCTCGACGGCATTAAGGCAGCGGGCGTCACCTCGCCACTGAAGCCGGGACGCTTTCCCCCCTACGCCTCCTCCGACCACGTGTCGTTCGAGTCGGTCGGGGTCCCGTCCGTGACGTTCAACGCGGGCGACGACAACGCCAGGATCCACACCGCCGGAGACACCTTCGACCGCATCGAGGAGAGCACCCTCACGACGTTCCTCGACTCCGTCGACGCGGCGCTCGACGCGCTCGTGGAGCAGCATGCCGATGCGCTGGCCCGATAATCGAGCGCATTCGCGCGTTTCGCGGCGCTTGTTCGGGCATGCCGCGCTCGCATACGATGGATTCGTGGAATCGTTCATGCGCGTGCGCACATTCGCCCTTTTGAGCGTGCTTTCCGCGACGGCCATCCTGGCCGGTTGCTCGGGCGGTGACGAGGGCGATTCGACGCCCTCATCGACGGTCGCGGTCGAGTCCACGCCTGCACCGACGGCGACGCCGCTCGCGCGTGTCCCCGACCCCATCCTCGTGACCGGGACCGGGGTGCCCGGCGGCGGCGGATCCTCCAGCACCGAGGAGTCAGTCGAGTACGTCGTCGAAGCTGGTGACACCCTCGGCGCGATCGCGGACCGCTTCGGCGTGGAGGCCGACGTGATTCGCGAAGCGAATGACATCGAGGATGACTTCATCTTCGAGGGGCAAACGCTCATCATCCCGCGCGGCTCGGCCGCCGGCGGCACGACCGGTGGCTCCACCGGGACCACCTCGACGCCCACGCCGACTCCGCCCCCGTCCACGGACAGCGGGAATACCTACACCGTCCAGGCTGGCGACACCGCGTTCGGGATCGCCCTCGAGTTCGACACCACCGTGGAGGCGCTCGCCGCCGCCAACGGCATGACCGAGGACGAGATCACCGACCTTCAGATCGGGCAGGTCATCAACCTGCCGTCCCCGCAATAGGCCCCGGGAACACCGGAATCAGGCCCGCGTTGGGCGAGTAGCCCCGAACGTCGCTAGTCTTTATTGTCGCGCCGAGGCCGAACCCGGCCCGCGCTCCCAGGGTGCCCTTCGGGGCACGTCGGCCATTGAGCCACGTGTGGAGGAGTCGTCCATGACGATCGAGGAGAGCCTCGAGAAGCTGCAGGCGCTGAAGGCGCGCGCCCGACTCGGGGGCGGCGAAGAGCGCATCGAGGCTCAGCACCAGCGCGGCAAGCTCACCGCCCGTGAGCGCATCGACGCGCTGCTCGATCCCGGTTCCTTCGAGGAGATCGACGCCCTCGCCCACGACTACGAGGACGACGGCGTCCAGTACTACGGCGACGCGGTCGTCACCGGCTGGGGCAAGCTCAACGGACGCACCGTCTGCGTCTTCGCGCAGGACTTCACGGTCTTCGGCGGCTCGCTCGGCGAGGTCGTTGGCACCAAGATCGCCAAGCTCATGGACGTCGCGACCAAGACCGGCGTGCCGGTCGTGGGCCTGAACGACTCCGGCGGCGCCCGCATCCAGGAGGGCGTCGAGGCGCTCGCCGGGTACGGCGAGATCTTCTACAAGAACGTCCAGGCGTCCGGCGTGATCCCGCAGATCAGCGTGATCATGGGCCCCTGCGCCGGCGGCGCGGTCTACTCCCCCGCCCTCACCGACTTCATCTTCATGGTCGAGCAGACCTCGCAGATGTTCCTCACCGGCCCGGACGTGATCGCGTCCGTCACCGGCGAGGTCACCACTGTCGAGGAGCTCGGCGGCGCCGCTTCGCACGTGTCGAAGTCCGGCGTGGCGCACTTCTCCTCGGCGAACGAGACCGACTGCCTGGAGGAAGTGAAGCGCCTGATCTCCTACCTGCCGTCCAACAACATGGACGACCCGCCGTTCGAGGAGACCGGTGACCCGGTCGACCGCCGGCTGGACGACATCCTGAACGTCGTCCCGGCCGAGGCGGAGATGCAGTACGACGTCCGCGACGTCATCGAGCGCGTCGTCGACAACGGCGAGTTCATGGAGGTCCACGAGTACTTCGCGCCGAACATCGTGGTCGGCTTCGGCCGCGTCGGTGGACACCCGGTGGGCGTCGTCGCGAACCAGCCGCTCTACCTCGCGGGCGTGCTCGACATCGACTCCTCGCGCAAGGCCGCGCGGTTCGTGCGCTTCTGCGACTCGTTCAACATCCCGATCGTGACGCTGGTGGACGTGCCGGGCTTCCTCCCGGGCGTCTCGCAGGAGTACGGCGGCATCATCGCCCACGGTGCGAAGCTCGTGTACGCGTACGCCGCGGCCACGGTGCCGAAGGTGACCGTGATCCTCCGCAAGGCCTTCGGTGGCGCCTACGACGCCATGGGGGCGAAGCACCTGGGCGCGGACGTGAACTACGCGTGGCCGACGGCCGCGATCGCGGTCATGGCCGGCTCGCAGGCGGTGAACATCATCAGCCGCCGCGAGATCCAGGCGGCCGATGACCCCGAGGGCGAGCGCAAGCGGCTCGTCGACGACTACCGCGCGCGCCTCGAGCACCCGTACATCGCCGCCGCCAAGGGCTACATCGACGACGTGATCGACCCGCGCGACACGCGCGTGAAGATCGCGCACGCCCTGGAGATGCTGCGGACGAAGTCCGTTCCGGTGCCCCCGAAGAAGCACGGAAACATTCCGCTCTAGAAGCGGCGCCGGCTCTTCTTCGCTCTTCCTGGCCCCGATCTGCTGGCTGTCGATCTGCTGGCAGCGACCGTCTCGTGCGAACGGCCTCGGGTACTCCCCGATGTAAACCACCCCTCGCTCCCCTGATCATGGGAGCGAGGGAGTTCGCATGCCCACGCTCGCATCTCTGCTCGACGACGCCGGCCCCGAGAACCCGCTGAGCCCCTACGTCTCGGCGATCCTCGACTCGGGTCTCATCGTGACGCTTCGCGACGGCTCCGGCCGCTTCGAAGCGACCTCCCCTGCCCTCGCCGAAGTCCTCGGCCACCCCGGGCATGACCACCTCGCGCTCGGGCAGCCATTCATGGGCGGCCAGCGCTTCTTCGACGAGCACGGGCGCGAGCTGACCCGGAGCGACCATCCGGCGCAGATCGCGCGTCGCACCGGCATCCCTCAGCGTCAGCGCGTCCTGGGCATCCGTACCGCGGATGGCGACGAGGCCTGGCTCCTCGCGTCGTTCATGCCCGTCCGTTCCACCCTCGACGGCTGGGAAGTCCTGTCCGTCGGATCAGTGCTCGGTCGGTCGGTCTTCCGCCCGCCGACCGAGGCCCACGAGACCGAGCTCCCGGCGAGCGAGGCGCTGCTTCGGTTCGCCATCGACGTGTCGGGACACCGTTATGTCCCGTCTCAACTCGTCGCCCACCTCCGCCCCGCCGCCTCTGCGATCGCGCCGGAGCCCATCTCCCTCTCGCTCATGCTGCGCGACGGCGACCGCCTCTACCCGACACCGATCACCCGCTACGGCCACCATCCGCTCGTTGAGTCCATGGGGATGAGCGAAGAAGCCCGCGGTCGCTGGGACAGCGAGCGGACGTGCTACGTGCCCGATCTGCGCCCCACCGACATCGTGGGTGACCGCGTGGTCGTCGAGTACGACGACCCGGTGCGCTCTCTGGCGCTGGTGCCGGTCTGGGACGGTTCACGCCGGGTGGCATCCCTGGTCGCGGCCTCGCCGGAGCCCCATGCGCTGTCCCCGCAGCAGCTCGCCGGCCTCGAGGCGCTGGGGCGCCTCGCCGGTCCTGCGCTCCAGCCTCAGCAGGTCGCGTAGCCGGCCCCCCACGCCTGCGTGAGTGCCTCGCCACGCGTTGTCCGGGGCGCTCTGGCGTTCGGCGGTAGGGTCGCGATGGGGCTATACTCCGCCCGCTTGTCGGGAGGACGCCCCACGCCCGGGCCCAACGGGCCTGAAGAGATCGAGACGGTCTCGCAGGCGTCGCGGGACGGGGGCCCCGACCTCAGCGCCTCCAGTGGCGTGACCAGAGGGCCATACCTACCGGCCGCCTCGAATGCATCGAGGGCGACCTCGGATCGGTGTGAGGAGTACCCATGGCGAAGATTCCGGTGAAGAACCCGGTCGTCGAACTCGACGGCGACGAGATGACGCGCATCATCTGGGGGTTCATCAAGGAACGCCTGATCCTGCCCTACCTGGACATCAAGCTTGAGTACTACGACCTCGGCATGGAGCACCGCGACGCCACCGACGACCAGGTGACGATCGACGCCGCCGAGGCGATCAAGCGCCACGGTGTCGGCGTGAAGTGCGCCACCATCACCCCGGACGAGGCGCGCGTCGAAGAGTTCAGCCTCAAGAAGATGTGGAAGTCGCCGAACGGCACGATCCGCAACATCCTGGGCGGCACCGTCTTCCGCGAGCCGATCATCTGCTCCAACATCCCGCGCATCGTCCCGAACTGGACCGAGCCGATCGTCATCGGCCGTCACGCCCACGGCGACCAGTACCGCGCCACGGACTTCCTGGTCCCCGGCCCGGGCAAGCTCACGATGAAGTGGGAGCCTTCCGCCGGCGGCGACGCGATGGAGTTCGAGGTCCAGGACTTCGACGGTCCCGGCATCGCGATGGGCATGTACAACACGGACGAGTCGATCTACGGCTTCGCCCGCGCGTGCTTCAACTACGCCCTGATGCGGAACTACCCGCTGTACCTCTCCACGAAGAACACGATCCTGAAGGCCTACGACGGCCGCTTCAAGGACCTGTTCGAAGAGGTCTACCAGAACGAGTTCAAGCCCCAGTTCGACAAGAACGGCCTCACCTACGAGCACCGGCTCATCGACGACCTCGTCGCACAGGTGCTCAAGTGGAACGGCGGCATCGTCTGGGCCGCGAAGAACTACGACGGTGACGTGCAGTCGGACATCGTCGCGCAGGGCTTCGGCTCGCTCGGCATGATGTCCTCCGTGCTGATGACGCCGGACGGCCAGACCGTGGAGGCCGAGGCCGCCCACGGCACCGTGACGCGCCACTACCGCCAGCACCAGGCCGGCCAGGAGACGTCGACGAACCCGGTCGCCTCGATCTTCGCGTGGACCCGTGGCCTCGCCCACCGCGCCAAGCTCGACGACAACTCGGACCTCGCCACGTTCGCCGCGGCGCTCGAGGAGGTCTGCGTGGCCACCATCGAGGGCGGCCAGATGACCAAGGACCTCGCGATCCTCGTCGGCCCGGAGCAGCCGTGGCTCACGACGCAGCAGTTCCTCGCCGCGCTGGACGAAAACCTGCAGAAGAAGATGGGCATGTAGCGTTGCCCACGGCGCCCTGCTTCCTCCTCGGAGGGACTGGGCGCCCTAGCTGGGCGTCCGAGACCGCCACCGCGGCCCGCCGGACGCTCTGAACCCAGGAAGGGCCGCTGGCGGGCGGAATCCGTGCGGCGGCCCGCACGAAGGGATACTCCCCTGCGCTCGAAGGTAACGATCGTCGGCGCCGGTAACACCGGCGCGACCATGGCCCAGATCCTCGCTGGCCGCGGCCACGCGGACGTCACGCTCATCGACATCGTGGAGGGCCTGCCGCAGGGCAAGGCGCTCGACCAGGCCGAGTCGCTCCCGTGGGTGCGCTCCTCCGCCAAGATCACCGGCACGAACAACTGGGATGACACGAAGGACTCGGACGTCGTCGTGATCACCTCCGGCGTCGCCCGCAAGCCCGGCATGACCCGCGAGGACCTCCTCGGCACCAACGCCGGCATCGTGCGCTCCGTGGTCACCGAGGCCGTGAAGCGCTCGCCGAACGCCGTCCTCGTCATCTTCGCGAACCCGATGGACGCGATGTGCCACGTGGCCCTCGAGGCGTCCGGCTTCCCGAAGGAACGCGTCGTCGGCCAGGGCGGCATGCTCGACACCGCCCGCTACCGCACCTTCATCGCGATGGAGACCGGCGCGTCCGTGAAGGATGTCTCGGCGTGGGTGCTCGGCGGCCACACCGAGGCCACCATGGTCCCGATCGTCTCGAACGCCACCGTCGGCGGCGTGCCGCTCACCCAGCTCCTCCCCGAGGACCAGGTGAAGGCCGTCGTCGCTCGCGCCTCGCGCGGCGGCGCTGAGATCGTCGACCTGCTCAAGACCGGCTCGGCGTTCGTCGCCCCGGCCGTTGCGACGATCGAGATGGTCGAGTCGATCCTCCTCGACGAGCGGCGCATCCTGCCGTGCGCGGCCTACCTCGAAGGCCAGTACGGCGTCGACGGGGGCTACGTCGGCGTCCCGCTGCGCCTCGGCGCGGGTGGCATCCAGGAGATCTTCGAGATCCCGCTGGCCGCCGACGAAGCGGCTGCGATGAAGGCCGCCGGCGACGCCGTCAAGGAGCTCGTCGCCGCTACCCCGAAGGGCTAGCCCGATGGCCGGGACGCGCACCGAGTCTGACACGTTCGGACCGATCGAGGTCGATGCGAGCCGCTACTGGGGCGCTCAGACCCAGCGTTCGCTGCAGAACTTCAAGATCGGCATCGAGCGCATGCCGCGCCCGCTCATTCGCGGGTTCGGCATCGTGAAGTACGCCTCCGCCGAGGTGAACGAGGCGCTGGGCAAGCTCCCGGCCGAGCTGGCGACGAAGATCGAGGAAGCGGCGCAGGAGGTCATCGACGGTGACCTCGACGACCACTTCCCGCTCGTCATCTGGCAGACCGGCTCCGGCACCCAGACGAACATGAACGTGAACGAAGTCATCTCGAACCGCGCGATCGAGATGATGGGCGGTGAGATGGGCTCCAAGAAGCCCGTCCACCCGAACGACCACGTGAACATGTCGCAGTCCTCGAACGACACGTTCCCGGGCGCCATGAGCATCGCGACGGCGGAGCAGGTCGTGCACCACCTGGTGCCGGCCCTGACCTACCTCCGCGACG
The DNA here is from genome assembly GCA_020634075.1 of Dehalococcoidia bacterium. GTDB lineage: Bacteria > Chloroflexota > Dehalococcoidia > UBA2979 > UBA2979 > W-Chloroflexi-9. The sequence goes on from JACKCJ010000012.1 coordinate 75,543, forward strand.
CGCTGCAGGCGAAGTCCGAGGAGTTCGACTCGATCACCAAGATCGGCCGGACGCACCTCATGGACGCCGTCCCGCTCACGCTGGGCCAGGAGTTCTCCGGCTACGTCCAGCAGCTCACGTACGGCATCCAGCGCGTCGAGAGCACGCTCCCGCGGCTGTACGAGCTCGCCCTCGGCGGCACCGCCGTCGGCACCGGGCTCAACAGCCACCCGGAGTACGCCCCGCGCGTGGCGGAGCGGATCGCGGCCTACACCGGCCTGCCGTTCGTCACCGCCCCGAACAAGTTCGAGGCGCTGGCGGCGCACGACGCCCAGGTCGAGCTGGCCGGCATGCTGAACACGATCGCGGCTTCGATGATGAAGATCGCGAACGACGTCCGCATGCTCGGGTCCGGCCCGCGCGCCGGCATCGGCGAGCTCCTGCTCCCCGAGAACGAGCCGGGATCCTCGATCATGCCGGGCAAGGTGAACCCCACCCAGTCCGAGGCCGTCACGATGGTCTGCGCGCAGGTCATGGGGAACGCCGTCTCGGTCAGCGTCGGCGGGGCCACCGGCCACTTCGAGCTGAACGTGTTCAAGCCGGTCATCGCCTACAACAACCTGCAGAGCATCCGCCTGCTGGGCGACGCCGCTCGGTCGTTCACCGACAACTGCGTGGTGGGCATCCAGCCGAACATGGCCCGCATCCGCGAGCTCCTCGAGTCCTCGCTCATGCTGGTCACGGCGCTCAACCCGCACATCGGCTACGACAACGCGGCGAAGATCGCGAAGAAGGCCCACGCGGAGGGCACCACGCTCCGCGAGAGTGCCCTCGCGCTCGGGCTGCTCACCAATGAGCAGTTCGACGAGTGGGTGAAGCCGGACGAGATGACGCGCCCCTAGGGCGTCCTCCGGACAACGTACGAAGAGGCGGCCCGCGGGCCGCCTCTCTCGTGTTCGGCACGATGTGGCAGCGACTGTGCGACCATCCGCCAAAGGAGCGTCGCCATGCCCGACGACCCCCGCGAGGTCCACAACCTCTCCGCCGCAGACGAGGCGGAAGCGGCTGCGTTCGACACGCTCCTCCGGGGCGACGAGGTGCTGGGGCTCGGCCAGCTCGAGCAGGCGCACGAGGCGCACCTCGCCGTGGATGGCATGCGCGGCGCGCTTCGGACCGCGACCTGGCTCACGATCCTCCTCATGGAGCGCGGCGAACTCGCTCGCGGCGGTGGCTGGATGGCACGACTCCGCGACCTCGCGGATCGATGCGACGAGGACTGCATCGAACTCGGGTACGCGCTCCTGCCGGTGGCGCTTCGACAGATCGGCGCCGGTGACCCGGCTGGCGCTCGGGCCACGTTTGCGGAGGCCCTCGCCCGCGCGGACCGGTTCCACGACCCGAGCCTCGCCGCCCTCGGACGGATGGGGACCGGGCAGTCCTTCCTGCGGGAGGGTCGCATCAGGGAGGCAGTCGCCTGGTTCGACGAAGCGATGGTGCGCATCGCCGGTGGCGCGGTGCGCCCCATGATCGCCGGGATCGTGTACTGCGGCACCATCGAGGCGTGCTTCGCGACCTTCGACATGAGGCGTGCCCAGGAGTGGACGAATGCGCTCACCGCGTGGTGGGAGGCCCACCCGGAGGTCTCGCAGTTCCGCGGACAGTGCCTGATCTACCGTGCGGAGCTCATGCGCCTCCACGGTGCCTGGGCGGCTGCGATGGATGAGGCGGAGCGCGCCCGCGAGGCGCTCTCAACGCCACCCCAGCCCGCGCTGGGGGCGACCCTCTACGAGCAGGCCGAGCTTCATCGGCACCGCGGCGAGTTTGGGCCCGCCGAGGAGGCCTATCGCGAGGCGAGTCGCTGGGGGCGCCACCCGGAGCCGGGCCTCGCGCTCCTGCGGCTCGCACAGGGCCGTCACTCGGCGGCGGCCGCTTCGATCCGTCGTGCCCTGCAGGAGGCCGCCGACCCCGTCACCCGGCTCAGGCTCCTGCCGGCGGCCGTGGAGATCGCCGTCGCCACCGGTGACCTCGACGCAGCCGATGACGCGGCGCAGGCGCTGCGGACGATCGCCGAGCAACACGAAGCCGAGCTGCCGCGCGCCCTCGCATCGCAGGCCGAGGGCCGTGTGCGCCTGGCACGGGAAGATGCCTCGGGCGCCCTCCCGCTGCTCCGTGCTGCGTGGGCCGCCTGGCAGCACCTGGACGCCCCCTACGAGAGCGCGCGTGTGCGGGCCCTCATCGCGCAGGCCTGCGAATCGCTGGGCGACACGGAGACCGCCGCGCTCGAGCGCGAGGGAGCCGCCTGGACCTTCCGCGAACTGGGCGCCGCCCCCGACCTCGCGGCGCTCGAACCGGCGGCACAGAGGCCCCCCGCCGGACTCACCCCGCGCGAGCTCGAGGTCCTTCGCCTCGTCGCGGCCGGCAAGAGCAACCGCGACATCGCCGAAGCCCTCGTGATCAGCGAGAAGACCGTCGCACGCCATGTCAGCAACATTCTCGGGAAGGTCGATGCACCGTCCCGGACGGCCGCCGCCGCCTACGCCCGCGACCACGGCCTCCTGTAGCCCCGGCTACACACTTCTACCCACTGACCCGTGACCCGAATTGGGCATCACGGCCGACGCGGCCCCCTACCCGGTCTTCGTACGGTTCCAGCATCAAGCGGGGCCATTCGAGGAGATCGGACATGCACGACGCGATGCCGCGGGAGGCCGTCGAGACGGTGATCATCGGGGGTGGCCAGGCAGGCCTGGCGATGGCGTACGAGCTGCAACGACAGGGTCGGAGCAGCGTGATCCTCGAGGCGCACGGCCGTGTCGGGGAGAGCTGGCGGCAGCGCTGGGACTCCCTCAGCCTGTTCACGCCGGCCCGGCTCAGCCACCTGCCCGGGATGAAGCAACCGCGGCCGGACTGGGCGTTCGCGACCAAGGACGAGTTCGCGGACTACCTCGAAGCCTATGCCGAACACTTCGGCTTCGACGTGCGGTACCACGCTCGCACCGAGCGCATCTCACGGCGCGGCGACCGCTACCTCGTCGACGCCGGCGACGAGCGCCTCGTCGCGGAGCAGGTCGTCCTTGCGACCGGTGCATACCAGGAGCCGAAGGTGCCGGTGTTCGCCACCGACCTGTCTGCCGAGGTGCGCCAGATGCACTCGAGTGCGTATCGGAGCCAGCGCCAGCTCGAACCCGGCGCTGTCCTCGTCGTGGGCGCGGGCAACTCCGGCGCTGAGATCGCGCTCGAGCTGGCGGCGTCGCACGCTGTCTACCTCTCGGGCACGGCCCCGGTGTTTCCGGTCCGGCCGACGAGTCCGGCGGCACGGATCGTCATGCCGATGTTCCTCTTCGCGGCGACGCGGCTCCTGAACACCTCCACGCCGATGGGGCGCCGGATGCGTCCACAGGCTCAGAACCACGCGGCGCCGCTCATTCGCACGAAGCCCGCCGACCTACGGCGAGCCGGGGTCGAACGCGTCGCCCGTATCGCAGGCGTCGCGGATGGCCTCCCCGTCACCGAAGACGGCCGGCGGCTCGACGTGGCCAACGTCATCTGGTGCACCGGCTATCGCTCGGACTTCTCGTGGATCGACCTGCCGGCCTTCGCCGGTGTCGAGGAACCGGCGCATGACCGCGGCGTCGTGCGGGACGAGCCCGGCGTCTACCTGATCGGGCAGCGGTTCCAGTACGCGCTCGCGTCGTCGTTCATCGGCGGCGTCGGGCGGGATGCGCGGTTCATCGCAAAGCAGATCGCACGGCGCGTGGAACAGCGCGAGGCGGCTCCGGTCGCGACGGTGGCCTGAGGCACGCCGACGGCTACTCGAACTCGATGTCGAGCTCGAACGAGGCGCTCCCACCGTGGGGCGCCTCGAACGTTCCCGTGCCCCTCACCCCGGCGAGTCCGTAGGTGCCTGAGCCCGGCACGATCGACCACGTCCAGCGCGCGACCTTGCTGTCGAAGTCACCGACCGTCTCGGCGATGAACGTCCCCTCGCGGCCCTGCACTGTGCCCTCCACGCGCTGGAGGCCGACGTAGTGCGCGGTCCCGTCCGGACGGTAGGCCATCAGCCAGCGGACGGAGCCCTTGCCGCTGATGCCGCCCTCGAAGGTCTGCGTGACGCGCGCCTCGGTGAGCTTGGCGCCGCCACCGAGCTCCTGGTAGGTCTCCTCGACCCACGAGTCGATCTTGAATTGGCCGGTTAGTCCGGGCATCTGCGCCTCCTTCCACCGGAAGATTGCCAGATGAACGCGGGGATACAACAACGGCGGGCTGACAGCCCGCCGTCGTCGGTTGAAGTGGCGTTACAGAACGCTACTCGAGGCCCTGCCCGGCGAGCTTTCGGTTCAGGGACTTGGCCTTGATGTAGTCGCGGTTCATGTACGCGATGAAGTCGATGGAGATGTTCTTCGGGCAGGCTGTCTCGCACTCACCGTGGTTCGTGCAGGTGCCGAAGTACTCCTCCATGGTCTCGACCATGTTCTCGGTGCGCTCCCAGCGCTCGGCCTGGCCCTGCGGGAGCAGGTTCAGGTGCTGGAGCTTCGCCGAGGTGAAGAGCTGCGCGGCGCCGTTGGGGCAGGCCGCGACGCAGGCGCCACAGCCGATGCACTGAGCGGCGTCCATCGCGGCGTCCGCGACCTGCTTCGGCACGGGCAGCGTGTTCGCCTCGACGGCCGAGCCGGTGTTCACGGAGACGAACCCGCCGGCCTCGATGATGCGGTCGAACGCCGAGCGATTCACGACGAGGTCGCGCACGATCGGGAACGAGGCGGCCCGCCACGGCTCGACGACGATCGTCGCGCCGTCCTGGAACTTCCGCATGTGGAGCTGGCAGGTCGCGGTCCCGCGCTGGGGGCCGTGCGCCTGGCCGTTGATCATCATGCCGCAGGAGCCGCAGATGCCCTCGCGACAGTCGTGGTCGAAGTGGATCGGCACCTGGCCGGCGTGGATGAGGTCCTCGTTCACCACGTCGAGGACTTCGAGGAACGACATCTCGTCCGAGATGTTGTTCGCCTCGTAGGTCTCGAAGCGGCCCTTCGCCTCCGGGCCGTCCTGCCGCCAGACTTTGAGCGTGAACTTCATCAGGCGTAGCTCCTCGTCGCGAGGTGGACGTTCTCGAAGGTGAGCTCTTCCTTGTGGAGCGTCTGCGGCGTGTCCGGGCCGTTCCACTCCCACGCGCCGACGTACGAGAAGTTCTCGTCGTCGCGCTTCGCCTCGCCATCCGCCGTCTGGTGCTCGGCGCGGAAGTGGCCGCCGCAGGACTCCTCGCGGTGGAGGGCGTCACGAGCCATCAGCTCGGCGAGCTCGAAGAAGTCGGCCACGCGGAACGCCTTCTCGAGGGAGTCGTTCAGCGTGTCGCCGTTCCCGAGGACCCGGAGGTCCTTGTAGTAATCGTCGCGCAGGCTGCGGATGTCCGTGATGGCCTGCTCGAGGCCGGCGGCGTTCCGCTCCATGCCGATCTTGTCCCAGACGATCTTGCCCAGCTCGCGGTGGAAGTCGTCCGGTGACCGCGTCCCGCCGATGGCGAGGAACTGCTTCGTCTGGTCCTGCACGCTCTTGAGCGCGTCCTGGAACGGCGCGTCGCTCGTCGAGGGCAGCGGCTTGCCGAGCTGGCCGGCGAGGTAGTCGCCGACGGTGTACGGCAGGACGAAGTAGCCGTCCGCGAGGCCCTGCATCAGCGCCGAGGCACCGAGGCGGTTCGCTCCGTGGTCGGAGAAGTTCGCTTCGCCGCCGACGAACAGGCCGGGGATGTTGCTCTGGAGGTTGTAGTCCACCCAGAGCCCGCCCATCGTGTAGTGGGTGGCCGGGTAGATGCGCATCGGCATCTGGTAGGGGTCGTCGCCGGTGATGCGCTCGTACATCTCGAAGAGGTTGCCGTAGCGCTCCTCGATCACGTCGCGACCGAGGCGGGCGATGGCGTCCGAGAAGTCGAGGTACACGCCGTTCTTCTTCGGCCCGACGCCGCGCCCCTCGTCCACCTCGCGCTTGGCGGCGCGAGAGGCGACGTCACGCGGGACGAGGTTGCCGAACGCCGGGTAGCGGCGCTCGAGGTAGTAGTCGCGGTCCTGCTCCGGGATCTGGTGCGGCGGACGGGTGTCGTTCTGATCCTTCGGCACCCAGATGCGGCCGTCGTTTCGCAGCGACTCGGACATCAGGGTGAGCTTGGACTGGAACTCGTCGCCGGCCGGAATGCAGGTCGGGTGGATCTGCGTGTAGCAGGGGTTCGCGAACAGCGCGCCGCGCTTGTGGGCGCGCCACGCGGCGGTTGCGTTGCTCTTCTTGGCGTTCGTCGACAGGTAGTAGACGTTGCCGTAGCCGCCGGTCGCGAGGATGACCGCGTGCCCGGCGTGTGCCTCGATCGCGCCCGTCAGCAGGTCGCGCGTGATGATGCCGACCGCGCGCCCGTCCTCGACGACGAGGTCGAGCATCTCCGTGCGCGGGTGGAGCTGGACGGCGCCGAGGCCGACCTGGCGCATGAGCGCCGAGTACGCGCCGAGCAGGAGCTGCTGGCCGGTCTGGCCGCGGGCGTAGAACGTCCTCGAGACCTGCACGCCGCCGAAGGAGCGGTTCTCCAGCAGGCCGGAGTACTCGCGGGCGAACGGCACGCCCTGCGCCACGCACTGGTCGATGATGTTCACGCTGATCTGCGCGAGGCGGTACACGTTCGCCTCGCGGGAGCGGAAGTCACCGCCCTTGATCGTGTCGTAGAACAGCCGGTGCGGCGAGTCGCCGTCGTTCTGGTAGTTCTTCGCCGCGTTGATGCCGCCCTGCGCGGCGATCGAGTGCGCTCGGCGCGGCGAGTCGTGGAAGGTGAACGCCTTCACGTTGTAGCCGAGCTCGGCGAGCGTCGCAGCCGCCGAGGCGCCGGCGAGGCCGGTTCCGACGACGATGACGGTGAAGCGTCGCTTGTTGGCGGGGTTCACGAGCCGGAGGTCGAAGCGGGCCTTCTCCCACTTCTCCTCGATCGGGCCCTCGGGAATCCTCGCGTCGAGTGTCACCATGGCGCCGCCCCTATTCCACGATGCCCAGCAGGACGGCGAGCGGGAACGAGACGTTCCCGGCGACGATCGCCAGCGCGAAGAGCGCTGCGAAGATCCGCCGGCCCTGGTTGATCTGCGGGTTGTTCACGCCGAGCGACTGAAACAGGCTCCAGGCGCCGTGGTAGATGTGAATCCCGAGCGCCACGTTCGCGACGATGTAGATCGTCGCCACGGGCCACCGCGAGAACGAGGCCACCACGTTCTGGTAGACCTCGCCGGACTGGAAGTCCGGATTGACCGCCTCGACGCCCCACGTGAGGTCCGCGAGGTGGAAGGCGATGAACAGCAGGATGATCGGGCCGGTCCACAGCATGGTGCGGGAGGCCCAGTCGGCGGCGATGTAGTCGCGGCGCGACTGGTAGCCGACGGGCCGTACCTTGCGGTTGTGGTTCCAGATCGAAAACGCCGCGTGCAGGTGCAGCACCAGCGCGCCGAGGAGCCCGAGTCGCGCGACCCAGAGGAGGAACTTCTCCGGGACGATCGGGTAGGCGACGGTGCGCAGGCCCTCCGCGTAGTGGAGGAACTCCTGCTCGCCCATGTACATCTTGATGTTGCCGAACATGTGGCCGGCGACGAAGAGCAGGCCGATCACGCCCGTGATCGCCATCACCCACTTCTTGCCGACGTATGTCTGATACAGGCTCAGCGGCCAGGGAAGCGGCTTGGGACGCTTCCGAATCGGCCGGACGGCCGCTTCCACGGTGGATCGCGGCGTTGCTTGCGCCATGCGAGTGACCCTCTCCTGCACGCGCGAACGCCGTCATCCCCGGACGACGTCACCCGTACCCTACTGCGGCACTCGTTTTGCCGCGATAGGGTGCCTAGCCCTCTCGGGCTCCTTCGATCAGCCGCATCGCGGCCGTCACCAGCTCAACGTTCGAGGTGACCTCGGTCCCGTCCGGCAG
>JACKCJ010000013.1 GCA_020634075.1 Dehalococcoidia bacterium
CCCGAGTTGAGACAGAGTGAAGGCCGGTGAAGGCGAGTGAAGGCGGGGCGTCGGAGTAGTACAGGGCCTCTCAACTCGCTCGAAACGCCCGACCGACGGAGGCATTCGCGGCCGGGCGTACACTTCGGCGGCACCATGCACCGGCTGGGTTCGTGAACGAGGAGGGCAACATGGCGAGCGCGCTCGAGGGCGTCCGGGTAATCGATTTCGGCCAGTACATGGCCGGGCCACTCGCGGCGCAGTTGCTCGCGGACCAGGGCGCCGATGTGATCCGCGTCGACCCGCCCGGTGGTCCCGCCTGGGACACCCCGGCGAACGCCACGTGGAACCGCGGCAAGCGGAGCATCGTGCTCGACCTCAAGACCGACGAGGGCCGCGCTACCGCGCGTTCACTCATCGCGAGTGCGGACGTCGTCGTCGAGAACTTCCGGCCCGGCGTCATGGACCGGCTCGGCCTGGGCGCGGTCGCGATGACCGAGGCGAACCCGCGCCTCGTCTACCTCTCGCTTCCCGGCTTCGCGTCGGACGACCCGCGCGCCGAGGTAGCCGCGTGGGAGGGCGTCGTCGGCGCTGCGTCGGGCCTCTACCGCCGCAACCGCGTCGCGACCGAGGACGGACCGCCGGTCTTCACGGCCATCCCGCTGCCCTCCGCCTACGCCGCCATCCAGGGCGCCGTCGCCGTGACGATGGCCCTCAGCGCCCGCGAGCGCGACGGCGTCGGCCAGCGCGTCGAGGTGCCGATGTTCGACGCGATGTACGGCGCGGTTGGCTACAACGGCTACAAGCTGCACGGGGACACGTCGCCCCCGCCGGGCGCCGGCTTCAACCTCACGACCCAGTGGGAGTGTGGCGACGGCCAGTGGATCATGTTCCACACCGGGAACGGACGCACCGAGGAGGTCCTCACCGCGGCAGGCGTCGCGGACTGGGTGGCGAAGGGGTACGTCGACCGCGAGCGGCTCTCGAAGGAGCCGGAGCTCGTGAAGGAAGTCATGGACGCCGCCCGCGCGCTGTTCAAGACCCGCCCCGCCGCCGAGTGGGAGCAGCTCGTGAACGACGCCGGTGGCGAGTGCGCGGTCTGCCGTCCCTCCGCCGAGTGGGTCGACCACCCGCATGCGCGTGGCTCCCAGACCGTTGTCGAGATCGACGACCCGGTCCTGGGTGCGACGCGGCAGCCGGGCATTCCCGCGCGCATGTCCCTCACCCCCGGCGCGGTCCAGGGACCGCGCCACGCGCTCGACGCCGACCGGGACGCGATCCTCGCCGGGCTGAGCGCGGCGCCGGTCGTCGGTGGCGGCGCTCCGACGGATGCCGCGCTCCGCAACGTCCTCGACGGCGTGCGCGTGCTCGACCTCTGCATCGTGCTCGCCGGTCCGACGTGCGGCCGCACCCTCGGGGAGTACGGGGCCGACGTCATCAAGATCGAGGCGCCCGGGCGCCCGCCGATGGGCTCCTTCCACGGCGACGTGAACCGCGGCAAGCGCAGCATCGTGCTCGACCTCAAGACCCCCGAGGGCCTCGAGGTCTTCTGGTCGCTCGTCGACACCGCGGACGTGGTCGTCCAGAACTTCCGCAAGGGCGTCGCCGAGAAGCTCGGCGTGGGCTACGAGCAGGTGCGCGCCCGCAAGCCGGACATTGTCTACGGGTCGTTGAACACGTACGGGCACGTCGGCCCGTTCGCGGGACGCGCCGGTCACGAGCAGATCGCGCAGGCCGCGACGGGGATGCAGGACCGGTACCGCAAGCCGAACGGCATGCCGGAGACGCAGAAGTACGCAGTGAACGACTACGGCACCGGCTACTTCGGCGCGCTCGGCGTCGCGCTGGCGCTCTACCACCGGCGGCGCACCGGCCAGGGCCAGCACGTCGATGCGGCGCTCGCGTACACGGCGACGGCGCTGCAGTCGTCGTTCTTCATCGACTACGACGGCAAGACCTGGGATGAGGCACGGGGCCAGGAGAGCATCGGCTCCGGGCCGCTCCACCGCGCCTATCGCGCCTCGGACGGGTGGTTCTTCCTGGGCGCTCCAGGAGCGGCAGCCCTCGACGGCATCGAGGGGCTGTCCGGCGTCGGCTCACTCGCGGGTGACGCGCTGGCGAGTGCCCTCGAGGAGCGCTTCGCGGCCGCGACGCTGGAGGAGTGGACGGGGCGCCTCAACGCCGCGGACGGTGTCGGAGCGCACCACGTCGTGAGCAATACGGACGAGCTGATGGAGCTGCCGTACGCGCTCGACCACGGCCTCAGCATCACGCGCGAGCACGAGGGGTGGGGCCGCGTCACCACGATCGGCCCCGCCGCCCGGCTCTCGAGGACGCCCGTCCGACCCGGTCCGATGGCGCCGCCGCTCGGCGCGCACAGCCGCGAGATCCTCGCGGAGGTCGGCCTCGGCGGTCGCGCCGACGCGCTGATCGCGTCGGGCGCCGTGCACGAGGCGTAGCGGCAGCCTCCTCGGTCGGATGGTGATCGGTCGAGCCGCCCCGGCGGCTCGACCCTGACCGGAGGGGGTGCAGGGTCGAGCCAGGGTCGGGGGCTCAGTCGAGCCGGCGGTACGCCGGCAGGAACACTGCCACGATGAGCGCGAGGAGCAGCAGCGCGACGGCAACGCCGCCGAAGGCCACCTGCGCCCCGAACGCCACCGCGACCAGCGAGATCGCGAAGGTCCCAAAGGACTCGAAGCCCATCTCCATCATCATGATTGAGGAGACGCGGCCCCGGTACTCGTTCTCGGTGTGCGACTGGATGAGGATCTGGCTCAGGGACTGCCGGCCGGCCTGGCCAAGGCCGAGGATGAACACGATCCCGATGCTGACCCAGTAGTTCTGGGAGATCGCGAAGCCCAGCAGCGCGATCCCGAAGACGGCGATGCTGCCGATCAGCAGGCGTCCCCGCCCGCGGTTTGGGATCGATGCGATGGCGAGCGAGCCGATGAGGGCCCCGCCACCCATGACGGTCAGGATGACGCCGAGGCGCCACGCGGCCTGGTCGTCGTTGCTCGCGAGGACCTCGCTCACGAAGCCCGGCGCGAGCCGCTGGAACGTCAGCGACAGCACGACCACGAACAGGTGGACGGAGAGCAGCATCAGCAGGATGCGGTTCCGTCCGAGGTAGCGGAAGCCCTCCTGCATGTCCTTGATGCCGCCGCGCGTGCCGGCGCCTCGGCGCTTCCGGAGCACGGGCGAGGTCGCCGACGCGGACTGGGCGGTGGGGTTCGCCGGGACGCGGAACATGCCGACCACCGCGAGGGTGAAGAGGGCGGCCATCAGCGCATACACGATCCCGAACCCGAAGATCGCGACCATGAACCCGGCGGTCGCCGGGGCAAGCAGACGCATGGTGTTCATGCCCGAGGCATTCAGCCCGATCGCGTTCGTCAGGCGCTCCTCGCCGACGATCTCGGGGATCATCGCCTGGCGCGCCGGCATCGAGAACGACATCGCGATGCCCTGGAGGACGGCCGCCGCGTAGAGGTGCTCCACGCGGAGACGGTCGGTGAAGATCAGCACGGCGATCGCGGCCGTGATGATCGCACTCGCGCACTGACCCACCTGCAGCACGCGTCGACGACTCGCGCGGTCGGCGAGGACGCCGCCGACGAGGGCAAGGAAGAGCCGCGGGACGGCGTTCGCGAGGGCGACGCCGCCGAGGGCGGCGAACGAGTCCGTGAGCTGGTACGCCAGCAGCCCTCGCACGACGTTCTGCATCTGCTGCGCAGACCAGTTGCCCATCATCGAGAGCAGATACCAGCGGAACGCGGGGACCTCGATGAGCGAGTCGAAGGTACGGAACCGGCGGCCCGTCGTGTATTCGGCGCTGACGGAGCGATCGAGCGTCGCCGCCGCGGTCGCGGCTCCCTCCAGGCCTTCCGCCGCGACGGCGGACGTGCTCGAGGAGGCGATGGGACGCTCGGCTGCGGACACGGGCAGGGGGCTCCCTCGATGTCTGACCTTTACGGTCACGGAAGAGTAAGCGATTTCATAACGGATCGCGACTCGGCCGAGGCAGGCCATCCGGCCCGCGACGGCACCCGCGTCTGTTGCCGCCCGGGGGGCCGGGCCGCATAGTGCCGCTGTGGCTCCCACCGCGCTGACCCGGCTCCCTCGGAAGTGGCGGACCCTGATCGCCGTGGGGTTCGGCACGTTCATGGCGACGATGGACTTCTCCATCGTCAACGTCGCGCTGCCCAGCTTCTCGGACGAGTTCGACCGCTCGCCGGACACGGTGGTGTGGGCCACGCTTGGGTCGAGCCTCGTGGTCACCGGGCTCACCCTCACGGCGGGACGGGCGGGCGACCTCTACGGCCGCAAGCGCGTCTACCTCGCCGGGTGGGCGATCCTCACGCTGGCGCTGACGGCGGCCTCGTTCGCGCAGTCACTCGAGCAGGTCATCGCGCTGAGGCTCGTGCAGGCCGTCGGCGTATCACTGGCGATCGCGAACGCGAACGCCATCGTCACGGACGCGTTCCCCGACTCCGAACGGGGGAGGGCACTCGGCACGATCACCTCGATCGTGGGGGCGGGACTCATGTCGGGCCCGATCCTCGGGGGCTTCATCCTCGAGATCGCGGACTGGCGCGCCATCTTCTACGCCCGCATCCCCGTCGGCATCCTCGCGATCGTCATGGGCATCCTCGAGATCCACGAAGAACCGCGGGAGCGCGAGGCGAGCCGCAAGCTCGACCTGCCGGGCGCGGTGCTGCTGTTCACCGCGCTCACGAGCATGCTCGTGTCGGTGAACCGGGGTCAGAGCTGGGGCTGGACGTCCCCGGTGATCATCGGACTCGCCGTGGGCGGCGTCGCGCTGCTCGTCGTGTTCCTGCGGGTCGAGGCGCGCGTCGCCAGCCCGATCCTGTCGCTGACGCTGTTCCGCATGCGGACGTTCGCCTCATCGATCGCGAGCCTGATGCTGAACTTCGTCGGGCAATCGTCCGTGATCTTCCTGATGCCCTTCTATCTCATCGAGGTTCGGGAGTTCTCGACCGCTCAGACCGGCCTGATGATCGCGATGGTGCCGGTGATGATGCTGGTCTTCGCGCCGCTGTCTGGCTGGGTGGCGGACCGGACGGGCTGGCCGTACCAGGCCACGCTCGGGATCGGCCTGGTGAGCGCGGGGCTACTCACGCTCGCCACGCTCGGCGCCGACACGTCGGTCCCGCTCGTCCTCGCGCGCCTGGCGCTCGTCGGCCTCGGCGCCGTGATCTTCGGCCCGCCCAACACGAGCACGATCATGGGCAGCGTGCCGAGGAACATGCTCGGCACCGCCTCCGCGAGTGTCGCAACCTCGAGGAACGTCGGGAACGCGGTCGGCCTGGCCGTGGGGAGCGCGGTCCTCGTGATCGTCGGTGGCGGCGCCAGCGCCGGGCTCTCCGCGAGCGATCTGCCGCCTGAGGATCTCCTCCGCGGCATCCGCGCTGCCTTCCTCGCGGCCGGACTGCTGTCGCTGCTCGCGATCGGCGCGTCCCTCACGCGCGGCTCGGATGAGACGCGCCCCCGGCCGGCTGCGGCCACGACGGCGTCCCGCTAGCCCTCGGGCACGCTCGCCCCCGCGCGCCGCGGACGGACTCTCCGACGGCGAGCAGCTAGCTCGCCCGGCGCGCCCGGATCATCGCGAACTGCAGCGCGAGCACGGAGAGGAAGCCGCACCCGGCCATGAACGGGATCGAGATGAACCCGAACTCCTCGACGTAGCGCGTGGTGCACGGCACGCCCGAGGAGCACGCTCCGCCCTGCTCGGGGAAGACCTGCAGCTGGTAGTGGTAGATCGAGAGCAGCAGGCCGATCGCAGCGATCGGGATCACGTACTTCGCGACCCGGTCATCGCGTGTGATCGCGGCGACGAGCAGGATTACGGCCAGCGGGTACATCGCGATGCGCTGGAACCAGCAGAACTCGCAGGGGATGAACCCGACGCCCTCCGAGTAGTAGAGGGACGCGCCCATCGCCGTGCCGGCGACGGCGAACGCGAGCCACCGTCCCTGTCCGAGGAGCAGCGCCCGCAGCGACGTAGCGCCGGGCGCCGATGCTCCGAGGGCCATCGCCACCGACAGCCCAACCACCAGCAGCGCGCCCATCGCGAGGATGGGCGAAACCGTTGCTTCGCTCATGCCGCCTCTTCTGCCTCGTGGGGGCCTTCAGGATATCGGCCCGCGAATCGACCGGCGAATCGGTCGGCTGCGATCGCGATCGGGCTGCGCTAGGGGCGCAGTCGATCGAAGAACTTCTGGCGCGCCTTCGCCACCTTCGGCGCCACGACCACCTGGCAGTACGGCTGGTACGCGTTCCGGCGGTAGTACTGGTTGTGGTACTCCTCGGCCGGATAGAACGTGTCGAGCGGGGTGACCTCGGTGACGATCGGGTCGTCCCAGAGCCCCTGCTCGGTCAGCTCCGAGATCACCTCGCGCGCCGTCGTTTCCTGCAGCGGCGTGTGGAAGTAGATCGCCGAACGGTACTGCGTCCCGACGTCGTGGCCCTGCCGGTTCAGGGTGGTCGGGTCGTGGATGGTGAAGAACACCTCCAGCAGATCGCGGTAGGTCACCTCGTCCGGGTCGAACTCGATCTGCACCACCTCTGCGTGGCCGGTCGTGCCTGAGCACACCGCCTCGTACGAGGGGTTCGGGACGTGGCCGCCCGCGTAGCCGGACTGCACGGACTCGACGCCCCGGAGCAGCTCGTAGACCGCCTCCAGGCACCAGAAGCATCCGCCTGCCAGCGTCGCCTTCTCGGTCTCTGCCATCCGTTTCCCCCTGCCTGGCCGAGCCGCACGCGGCGGATCGGTCGAGTCGTCGTTGCCGCCCCGGAAATCTCTCGTACTGATCGTAAGGGAACCACTCGGCACACAAGCGTTATCGCGGTAGTCTGCGCTTCCCGCTGCACCTCGGAGCGACCGAGGGTGGCAGGGCAGGAGGATCCACGTGGTCGAAACGAGCACGGAGCCCGACAGCGAGCTGTCGGTCGAGGAGCCGCAGCGCGGCCTTCGAGGCGTCTACTACGGCTACTGGCTGGTCGGCGCGGCCTTCATCGCCCAGTTCGTCTCGGTCGGAGCGCAGAACTACGTCATCGGCTCCTTCCAGACGCCGATGACGGAGGAGCTGGACTGGTCACGCGCGGAGTTCACCGCCGCCCGGACCATCGGCCAGTTCATCATGGCGTTCACCGGCGTGTTCATCGGCAGCATCGTGGACCGCCACGGCGCGAAGTGGCTCATGCGCATCGGGATCGTCGTGATGAGCTCCGCGCTCTTCATGCTGTCGCAGGTGCAGGAGCTGTGGCAGTGGTGGCTCCTGAACGGCCTCATCCTCACCGCCGGCTCCGCGATGATCGGCAACCTCGTCGTCAACGTGACGATCTCGAAGTGGTTCGTCGAGCGCCGCGGCAACATGATCGGCTTCGCCTCGATGGGCGTGTCGTTCGCCGGCATCGCCATCACGCCGTTTGCCGCGTTCCTCGTGGAGACGGTCGGCTGGCGGGACGCCTGGAAGATCACCGCCATCTGCGCCGCCGTGATCATCGTGCCGCTGTCGTTCCTCATGCGCCGCGCGCCCGAGGACCACGGGTGGCACCCGGACGGCAAGACCGACGCCCAGGTGGCGGCCGGAGGCGGCCTCGCCGCCGCCCGCGACTTCGCGAGCTCGATCACGCGCTCCGAGGCTGTCCGGCTCCGCGCCTTCTACGTGATCGCGATCTCGTTCGGCCTCGGCGTCATCTCCATCGGCACGATGCTCATCAACGGCCAGCCGTTCCTCGAGGACGCGGGCTACAGCAAGGGGTTCGCGGCCGCGATGATCACCGCGGCATCCGTCCCCGCGCTGCTGCTGAAGCCGGTGTGGGGCATCTTCCTGGACCGCGCCAACGTCCAGCGGATCTCGCTCGTCGGGTTCCTCGTGAACGCCGCCGGCCTGCTCGCGATCGTGCTCACGGTGCCCACCGGCGCGAAGGTGCTGGTCACGCTGAGCTTCGCGTTGCTCGGGGCGGGGTGGAGCGGCTTCATCCCGCTCCAGGAGGTTGTCTGGGCGACCTACTTCGGCCGGAGGTACCTCGGCGCTGTGCGCAGTGCCGGCCTCCCGATCGCGCTGGGCATCAGCGCCAGCGCGCCGCTCGGGACGGCGTTCTACTTCGACCACATCGGCAACTACAACGGCGCGTTTCTGACCATCGCCGCCCTGAACCTCATCGGCGGGGCGCTGCTCATGACGGCGCGGCCCCCGACGCGCGTCGAACGCGCCGACTAGCGGGGCACCTCCGAGGACGACCGGAACGCGAGAGGGGCGGCCACTGGCCGCCCCTCGATCGTGTGTGCCGCGGCGCGTCCTAGGCGGACGCCGCCTCGAGGTACTTCGCGGGGTTCGCGATGAAGCGGTTGCGGCAGCCCAGGTCGTCGAAGACGTACCACTTGCCGTCGTGCATCCACTTCATACCGTTCTCAGGCTGGAAGCCCTTGTTGCACACCATGCACGTCTGATCAGCCATCGTGTTCGCTCCTCGGGATGGGGCCCGGACCCGCACCGGTGCCCTGCGAGCACGCATGTTATCCCTCGGCGCAAGCCTCGTGGGCGATGTGATGGGGATCGAAACGAAGCGCTACGGCTGGTTTCCGAGCGCACGGAGTGCCAGCGCCTCGCCGAGGATCGACCGCTGCAGCTCGCCGAGGTCCTGGCTCTCACCGGGGCCGTGGATGTGCGAGGTGGGCTCCCCGACGCCGGTGATGAGGATCGCCGCGTCCGGGAACCGTTCCGCGAGCATCGCGACGAGCGGGATCGAGCCGCCGACGCCGATCTCCGCCGGAGCGACGCCCCACGCCTCGGCCATGCCGTCGGCGAACGCCTGGTACGCGGCTCCGCGCTGCGTCAGTGCGAAGGGCGGCGCGCTCGAGCCCGGCGTGACGGTGACGCGCGCGCCCCACGGGACGTGTGTCTCGAGGTGCCGGACGAGCGCATCCATCGCGCTCCGGGGGTCCTCGCCCGGGGCGAGGCGGAGGCTCACCTTCGCGCGGGCGACCGGCACGATCTGGTTGATCGCCTCGGACAGCCTCGGCGCTTCGAACGCGAGGACGGAGACGGCGGGGCGCGACCACATGCGCGCCGCCAGCGATCCGTCACCGACCAGCTCGACGCCGTCCAGCAGCCCCGAGCTCTTCCGCAGCTCGGACTCATCGACGTCGACCTCGGGAGTCGGCGCCGACACCAATCCCTCGATCGCGCAGTTGCCGTGCTCATCGTGCAGGGTGGCGATCAGGCGGCTGAGGCAGGTCACGGCATCCGGGATCGCGCCGCCAAACTGGCCGCTGTGTACGCCCGCCTCGAGCGTCCGTACTTCGACCACCGCGTCGACGAGTCCGCGCAGGGACGTCGTCATCGCCGGGTGGCCGACGGCCCAGTGCTCAGAGTCCGCGATGACGATGGCGTCCGCGGCGAGGCGATCCCCGTAGCGATCGAGGAGTCCCTCCGCGTGCGGCGAACCGAGCTCCTCCTCGCCCTCGACGATCACCGTCACGCCGACCGCGAGCGCATCGCCGAGGGCCCGCAGCGCGCCGAGGTGGATCGCGATGCCGGACTTGTCGTCGGAGGCGCCGCGTCCGTGCAGGCGGCCGTCGCGTTCGACGGGCTCAAACGGGTTCGCCTCCCAGCCTCCGAGGTCGCCCGCCGGCTGCACGTCGTAGTGGGCGTAGAGGAGCACCGTCGGCGCTCCGTCGGGGGCAGGCCTCGTGCCGAGCACGACTGGCGGTGCGTCGGGCACCTCGAGGACCTCGACATCGAGACCGACGCCGGTGAGGAGGTCGCGGACGCGCTCGGCACAGGCTCGCAGGTCAGCGGCGTGGCCGGGATCGGCGCTCACGGATGGGATGCGGACCAGCGCTTCGAGGTCGGCGCGCACGCCGGGGAAGACCTGTTCGACGGCCTGGCGTAGTTCCTCGGTCATGGCGTGATCCTCCTCGGCTCGTCCGCCTTCGCGCGGTCGGCGCGCCGATCGTAGTAGCGTCACGCCGCACCGACGTTTGCGGAGGAGATCGCGATGGCCGACGAACCCGAGCTGCTGGTCGAGGACGCCGAGGGCGTACGGACGCTGACGCTGAACCGCCCGGACCGCCTCAACGCGCTCACGATCCCGCTCCGGCTCGCGATCCAGCGGGCCGTCGAGGAGTTCGATGCGATCGATGACCTCCGTGTGCTGGTCATCACCGGCGCCGGTCGCGGCTTCTGCGCGGGGAGCGACCTCACCGGCGGGCAGGAGCCCGCCGAGCCCGAGCGCCTCCGCGATCACGCCCGCCTGCGCTTCGGCTGGCACCTGCCCCTCGACCGCACGGACAAGCCGACGATCGCCGCGGTCAACGGCGTTGCGGCCGGTGGCGGCATCGGGCTCGCCGCGTCGTGCGACATGATCGTCGCGTCCTCCGAGGCGTCCTTCGCGCCGGCGTTCATCAAGATCGCGCTGACCGCCGACAACGGCCTCGGCCAGACCCTCGTCCGGCGCGTCGGTTACTCGCGCGCCCTGAAGTTCTTACTCGAGGGCAAGCGACTCTCCGTGGAGGACGCCCTGCGCATCGGCCTCGTGGACGAGGTGTACGACGCCGAGACGTTCCGGGAGCAGGCTCTCGGGTTCGCGCGCGAACTGGCCTCGCAGCCTCCGCTCACCTCGCAGCTCACGAAGCGCCTCCTGAAGGACGCGCCGACGCTCCCGCGCCACGTCGAGCTGGCGTACGAGGAGCTGATGTACCGCTTCTCGAGCGTGAGCCCGGAGGCCGAGGCGGTGCGCGCCGAGCGAGAAGCACGGGCGAAGGACTGAAGTCCGAGGAACGACCCAAGACACGGTTCGAGGACGAGGGGAGAGCGGCATGGCCGTCGAACGGTTGGGCTACATCGGGCTCGGGGTGATGGGCAGCCGCATGGCGCGGAACCTCGCGCGGAAGTCCGGGCTGCCGGTCGTCGGCTACGACGTCGACCCGGCGAAGGTCGCCGCCCTGGCGGCGGACGGCATCGAGCCGGCGTCCTCGATCCGAGAGGTCGTCGAACGCACGGACGTGGTGTTCCTCTGTGTGCCCGGCGAGCCGCAGGTCCGCGAGGCGTGTCTCGGGGAGGGCGGCGTCGCCGAGTACGTGCGTCCGGGGCAGGTCGTCGTCGACATGACCACCGCCGGCCCCGGCATCGACCGCGAGGTCGCCGAGGCGCTGAGTGCGAAGGGCGTCGAGTTCGCTGACGCGCCGGTAGCGAAGGGCGTCCCCAACGCTGAAGCGGGCACGCTCGCGATCACCGTCGGCGGGTCCGAGGAGCTGTTCGAGCGGCTCCAGCCCTACCTGGGCTGCATGGGGACGGAGATCTCCCACTGCGGCCCGGTCGGCACCGGCCAGGTGATGAAGCTGATGAACAACATGCTCGTCCTGCAGAACGTCTCCGCGCTCGCAGAGGCGATGGCGATCGCGACGAGGGCGGGCGTCGCCCGCGAGCGGGTGTTCGACATCCTCCAGCACGGCTCGGGCGCTTCGTTCGCGATGACGCGCCACGGGACGTACATGACGAGCGGCGACTACCCCGACGACATGTTCCCCTCGCGCTACTCGCTGAAGGACATCACCTATGCGCTCGACCTCGCGTCCGAGGTAGGCGTCGACGCACAGGGGGCCGAGCTGGCGAAGGCGCGCCTCGACGAGGTGATGGCACGCGGGCTGGGCGAGTACTACTGCCCGGTGATGTACCGGCTGTTCGAGGACTAGCGCCCGGCGCTCCATCGCGGACGGCAAGGACCACGAACAACGGCCGGGGCATTGCCCCGGCCGTTGTCGTGAGTGCGTGTCGTCGCGCGCTACTGGAGGCGGCGGACCGTCGGGACGAGGGCGCCGGCGAGTCCCATCGTGGCGATGAGGATCAGGCCGAGGCAGGCCACGACGACGCGGATTCCGAACGCCTCGGCGGCGATGCCGACGAAGAACGTGGCGAACTGCATCATGCTCATCTGCAGCATGAAGACGGCCATCACGCGGCCGCGGTACTCGCCCTCCACGTAGGAGTGGAGGAGGCCCTGCGAGAGGCCCATGCGGAAGGAGGAACCGAGGCCGAAGATGACCATCGTCACCAGGGCGAGTTCCTTCGTGTCCGCCTGCGCGAACAGGAAGATGCCGAGGCCGAGGATCGCGCCGCCGACGAGGAACAGCCAGCCGCGGTTTCGCTCCGGGATGGATGCGAGTGCGAACGCCCCCACGAGCGCGCCGATGGCGCTGACGCTGAGCAGCGTGCCGGCGATGGCGCCGCCCTGCTCGGCGTTCTCCGCGAAGATGTCCGCGGCGTAGCCCGGCAGCAGGAACTGCAGCGGCATGCCGAACGCCGAGGTCGCGAAGGCGAGCGACAGGATGACGAACATCTTGTGGTCGCGCCAGATGTACCTGAAGCCACCACCGATGTCGGCGAAGGAGCTCGCGGCGACCTGCCGGAAGGTCTGGTCGGCCGCGCCGGGAGCGCTTGCCGGGCGCCAGGTCAGCTGCGACATGCAGATGATGGCGACGACGTAGAGCAGCGACATCGCGGTGAAGCCCCAGCCGAAGCCAAACGCGGCGACGATGAAGCCGCCGAGGGCAGGGGCGAAGAGCCGCATGGAGTTCATGCCGGCCATGTTGAGCGCCACGGCGTTCATCAGGCGGTCCGGCGCGACGACGTCCGGGATCATCGCCTGGCGGGCGGGCATCATCAGCGCCATCGTCGCGCCCTGGAGCGCCGCGCTGATCAGCAGCAGCTCGATGCTCATCATGCCCATGAACTCCGCCGCGGCGAGGGCCGCCGCGTTGAGGAGGCTCGCGAGCTGGCCGAGCTGCATCACCGTCTTCTTCGGCTTCCGGTCGGCGATCACGCCGCCGAACATCGAAAGGAACAGCTGCGGCACCGCGCCGGCGAGGCCGACGAGGCCCAGGGTCGCGTAGGACTCGGTGAGCGCGTACGCCAGCAGACCGCGGATCACGAGCTGCATGTTCATGGAGCCCATGTGGCCCAGCATGGAGATGTAGAACCAGCGGAACTCGCGGTCGTAGAACGAGTCGAGCGTGCGTGGGAGGCGGCGCTTGCGGACGGCCTCAGTCTCGACGGTCGCGGCGGGCGCACTCGGGGCAACCGCGCTCGCGGGCGCCTCGGCCGGCATCGTGGCAGCGGCGGTGCGCTCCTGGACGGCGGACGCAGAGGCCGACTGGCCCCGGCGGATATTCAGACGTGCCAAACGGCGGACCTTCCCGCGGGGCTCTTCACCTTACGTGCAGGGCAGGGTTCAACCTTACCAATAGGAAGCAACCTGAGCCCGCCCCAACGAGGAAGGTCGCTCCGGTCTCCGGCGTCCTCGTGGCGAGGGACGTCGAGGTATGCGCAGACTCGCCGCTAGTCGCCGGCGGCTTCCGCCTCGACGGCCTGCTGCGTCGTCTCCTGCGTCGGCGCCTGCTCCGGGCCGCCGAAGCCGACCCACTTCGCGACGAGCACGTCGCGCGCGAGGTAGTCACCGTAGCCACGGTCGCCGTAGATGATCTCGCCGCCGCACGTGTAGAGCGTCAGCCACTGCTCCGCCTCGGGCCGGTCGCTCGGCCAGAGGACCTCGCGCATCGGAATCGTCGCGAGGTCGTAGCGGGTCAGGCGGGCCACCTGGTAGTGGCGCACCTGGCCGTCGGCCATCTCGAGGTAGATGTCGTCGCCGATGCGGGCCTGGTGCACGTTGTAGAAGGGGCCCTGCATGTGGTTCCAGGTCTCGTGCGCGGAGAAGACGAGGTTGCCCTCCTTGTCCGGCGAGCCGAAGTCCCACTTGTCGTCCGGCTGGTACCAGCCGACGGCGTAGGAGCCGTCGACCGGCTCCTCCATCACGCCGTCCACCACGCCGACGACCTCGACGACGTGGTCCATGCCCAGCGCCGGCGAGAACATCCGGACGATGCCGCCGTCGTTCGGTTCAGGGTTGATGACCACCTGGGGCGGCGCGGGGAAGCCGACGGAGGTCGGGTTCTCGAGGATCGCCGCGCGGTCGCCCAGCGGGATCTTCTCGGCCGCGATCGGCCACGGCTCGGGCGTGGGCGACGGCGTGGGGCTGGGAGTTGCCGTGGGGGTGGGCGTCGGGGTCGTGGTCTCGACGACGATCGACGAGTCGTCGGAGCCGCCTCCGCAGGCCACGAGGGCCGCGGACACGATCGACAGCGCGGCGATGCCGAGGAGTCGCGAGCGCCATCGGCGCGCGGTGTGCGTCATGGAAGCCACCAGGATGCTGGAGGAGCCGCCCTCGAAGGTCACAAGAGTATCCCGAGCACCCCGCCGCGCGGTCGACAGCCCGCGCATGAGGCATCCTGACGGAATCGGCGCTCAGACGCTACCCCCGGCCGCGAGGTTGTGCGTGGTTCGGGCGAATCTGTCTGGCCGGCGGCGCGTCAGGCGGCCGAGTGCGCCCCGCTGCCTTCGTCCGTCCCGCGGTCGCTGCTACCGAGCACCTGCGCCACCGCGCGCACCAGGTCGTCGATATCGAAGGGCTTCGGAAGTGCACCGTTTGCGCCGAGTTCCTGTGCCCGCTCGCGTAGCTGGCTGGATCCGGACAGCACCAGCACCCGGCGGCACAGCCCGACCACGTCTCGCAGCGGTCGGTCGCCCCCGTCGGGAAGCGACAGGTCGAGGACCAGGAGGTCAGGCCGCCGTCGCGCGATGAGCTCCTGTGCTTCGCCGACGTTGGCCGCCTCGACGACCTCGTAGCCCGCGTCAAGGAGGACATCCCGGACGAGGATGCGGATGCCGTAGTCGTCATCGACCACGAGGACCTGGGGCACGGGCGTCTCCTCGATGCGGTGCGCGCGCATTCGTCGGCCGCGGGGCGACTGGCGACCCGTCGCGTCGATGCTATCGAGGGCGGATGCCTGTCAGGTCGAGCAAAGGTTGAGGCGCTTCACGTCTCCAGCGGCTGCGTCGCGGGGAGCCAGAAGCGCATCGTCGTCCCCTGGCCGCGACCCGCGCTCTGAGCGCGCAGCTCTCCGCCGTGTCGCTCCGCCACCTCGCGAGCGACGAACAGCCCCATGCCGAGTCCGGGGATGTTCCCGGCGTTCGCCGCGCGGCCGAAGGGGGTGAAGATCGCGCGCTGATCGTCGGCGGAGAGGCCGATCCCGTAGTCGGTGACCTCGATCGTCACGCCCACGCCATCCCGCCGGAGGTCCACGGAGACCGGCGCCTCGGCGGGGGAATACTTCAGGGCGTTGTCGATGAGATTGGAGATCACCTGGCGGACCCGGTGGGGATCCGCCTCGATCACGACCGCCTCCGATGTCCCCTCGAGGCGGACTCGGGGCGCCCACTCTTCGCGGGTCGCGATGTCGGTCAGCAGGCTCGCGATGTCCATCGACTCGATGCTCAGGGGGAGCGCCCCGCGCTGGAGGCGAGACACGTCCGTGAGGTCGTTCGTGAGATTGGCGAGGTGCGTGCTGATCTCCACGAGCGAGTCGATGTACCGGTCGAATCGTTCCTCCGAGAGCGTGCCGAGGGCGCGCGCTCGCCGGATCTGCTGCGCCGTGCCGTGGATGATTGCGACCGGGTTCCGCAGTTCGTGCGACGCGATCGCCAGGAAGCGGTCCTTGAGTTCGTTCGCCTCCATGAGCTCGTGGATGTCGGTGGCCGTGCCGTACCAGTGGGCGATGCCCTGGGTCTCGCCGCGCTCGGCACGGCTCAGGTGCCAGCGGTAGGTGCCGTCGGCCATTCTGATCCGGTGCTCGCACTCGTACGCGGTCTGCGTCTCGACGGCGCGATCCCAGGCGGCGAGCGTCTTCGCGAGGTCGTCCGGATGCACGACTGGCTCCCACTCCCAGGTGCCGTCCGAGTGCCCCACGATCCCGTCGTAGGCGGCGCTTCGCGAGTTGTAGTACTGGACCGTGCCGGTGTCGTCGGCCGTCCACACGACCTGCGGCATCGAGTCTGCCAGGCGACGGAAGCGCTCCTCGCTCGCCCGCAGCGCCCGTTCCGCGTCGGAGCGTTCGATGGCCGTCCAGGTCCGCTCCGCCGTCTCCTCGATCAGCGCGATCTCCTCGGGCTGCCATTCGCGCGGCTCGAACTGGTGTGCCGCCAGCACCGCAACGACGTGCCCGTGGCGCACCACCGGCACCGTCACGAACGCGCGGACGCCCAGGCCGAGGTACGAAGGACGGAGCCGGTCGGAGAACCGCTGCTCGGTAGCGAGGTCCGCGTACTGGATCACGGCGCCGGATCGCAGTGCCTCGAGTACCCGTGGTCCGAACGCCTGGAGGTCGTAGACGCCCGTCGCGCTGCTCGATACCCCGTTCGCCATGTGCTCGACATCGACGGTGATCGTCTGGCGGGCCTCGTCGATCTCGCCCCAGATCGTGCGGTCGGCGCCGAGATGGTCGCCGAGCAGGAGCGCCGACGCCGTCTGGATCGCCCGCCGCGGTCCGGGCGTCCGAAGCACATCGGCGAGGCGGGCACGCAGGACGGCTCGCGCCGCGCTCGCCTCCAGCGCTGCTTCGTCGCGCCGGCGCTGCGTGACGTCGCGGAAGAGGATGCCGACGCGGCGGGCTCCCCGCGCCCCGACACGGAACGCGTAGACATCGAACCAGCGGTTCAGCGCGGCGGATTCCAGTTCGAAGCGGGACGGCTCGCCGGTGATCGCAACGCGGCCGTAGGTCTCGAACCAGTCGTCTTCCAGGTCGGGCACCAACTCGCGGGCCGTGCGTCCCTGGGCATCGCGCAGGCCGGTCTGCTCTGCGAACGCCGGGTTGATCTCGATGAAGCGATAGTCCGTCGGGCGTTCGTCCTCATCGAAGAGGACCTCGACCACGCAGAACCCCTCGTCCATCGCCGTGAACAAGGCCGCATAGCGCCCTTCGCTCTGGCGGAGGGCGGCCTGGGCGGCCTCCCGCTCATCGACGTCGATGACGGCGCCGACATACCCAAGGAACTCCCCGTGCGCGCCGTAGCGCGGTCGCCCCGAGTCGATGACCCAGCGGTATCCACCGCGCGCGTCCTGCAGACGGTGCGTCATCTGCAGCGGTTCGCGGCGCGCGTTGGCGGTGATGAAGATCTCCTCCGCCTCGTCGCGGTCCTCTGGATGCACCGCGCTCAGCCATCCGTAACCGAGGCCCGTGCCGGGCGCCGTGCCGGTGAAGTCGTACCAGCTCTGGCTGAGGAAGGTGCAGGCGCCGCTGGGCGCCGTCACCCAGAGCAGCGCGGGAGCTGCGTCCGCGATGCGCCGGAAGTGCTCGTCGCTCTCGCGATGGGCGGCCGCGGCGCGGCGCTGCGTCTCGATCTCTCGCGCGAGGTCGTCGCCACGGGCCTCCGCCTGCTCCCGGCCACGGCGCTCCTGGATGAGCTGGGTGACCTCGGCCGCGGGGTTGAGGATCCCCACGACATTGCCCTCCGCGTCGAGGATCGGTTCGGCGGTGTAGGTGAACCATCCCTCGAGGGATGCCCCGCCGCGCTCGAGCGGCAGCAGACGCTGCTCCTCGGCTGCCGCCTGTCCCGTCTCGAGGACGCGCCGGAACATCGGTCCGATGACCTCGCGCGCCTCGGGGAACACCTCTCGCGCCGGGCGGCCCAGCGCACCGGGGTGCTTGTCACCCATCAGCTGCCGGTAGGCATCGTTGTAGAGGCAGATGAAGTCGTGGCCCCAGTACACGGCGATGGCGCGCGGCGAAGCGAGCGCCATCCCGAGCGCCACGCGGAGCGCGCCGGGCCATTGCTCGGTCGGCCCGAGGGGCGTGGTCGCCCAGTCATGCTCTCGGATGAGCGCGGCCATCTCCCCATGGTGTGGTGGCCACGGTGGTGAGTCCTGGGGAGGCATGCGCGGAGAATACCGCACCGTTGGACGCGCACTTCGCCTTGTCGAGTACCCAGACGTTGAGACTTTGCTGAGAGTTCGTCGCGTGTTGTGGGCGTCGTCAGCTAGCGCTGAAGAGTGTCGTCCGTGGCATCGTCTCGCGGCTCAGGGTTGGCAGGCAGCAACCCGAGGCACATCGCTGCGAGCACGGCCTCCAGCCGGCTCTTCGCGCCGAGGCGGTCCATTGCTGCCTGCACGTGGTTGCGCACGGTGATCGGCGTCACGCCCAGCTCGGCGGCGATCTGTGCCGGCGTCTTCCCGCGGGCGAGGCAGCAGAGCACCTCGAGCTGGCGGGGCGTGAGGACCGGATCGCCCGGCGGGGACGCTGCTGACGCCTCTTCTGACGGGGAGGCCGCTTCGACACCGGAGCAGCGGACCAGGTGCAGCACGTTCTCCACGGCGCCCGCCTCGTCCCCGGCCAGCAGCACGGAGATGTCGAAGAGCGGTGTGACGCCCTCGACGGGGCGTCCGTGGAGCGTGAAGTCCCGGTGGGCGCGACCGAGGCGAGCGAGCGCGATGACCGCGCAGTTCGCGCGGCACGACGCCGCGTTCCGCGGGTTGACCTCGTTCATCAGTTCGTAGCAGGTGCGCCCCAGTGCCACGTCTCGGGGGGCGATTTGCTCGGCCAGATCGCCCCATTGGACGATCCGCTGTTCCAGGTCCACGGAATACAGCGCGTTCCCGGCGCGGAGGGTGCCGAGGCCGGGGATAGACACGCGCTCAGTGGGCGTCGATGCCAAGCCGTTCCTGTCTCTGCACCCGAAACCTACTGAACGCTGCGCAGGGAACAACGGACCAAGGTCCCCCGGAAAGAGGACGTGCCGGGGGGCTGCATGGTGCGTCCGCACCATGCGGGTGCTGAGGCCCCTTCATAGATTCGCCTGCGACGGAGGATCGAGCTGATCCTGGTAGGGAGGTCGGCCGGTGAGTCGGCATGTGATGATCGTGGGCGTCCTGTGGGTCTTCTTCACGGCGCTCGCCCTCGCCGGCGCCGCGGCGATGAACCCGTTCCCGACGGTCGGCGCGGAGGAGGCTGAGTTCTCCGACCACGCGTTCCGCATCATGACCTTCATGGGAGCGCCGGTCTTCGGCTTCGTGATCGCGGCGCTCGTCTACAACATCGCGCGATTCCGCTCGTCCGGGCAGCCCTCGGAGGACGGCCCGCCGTTCAAGGGCGGCGGGATGATCCCGCGGGCCTGGCTCGGCGTGACCACGGCCCTCGCGGTCGTGGTGATGATCTACCCCGGCCTCACGGGGCTCGCCGAGATGCGGAGCGACCGCTCGTACGACCTCGAGGTCAACGTGACCGGCTACCGCTGGTCGTGGTCCGCGCAGTACCCGGACGGCGAGTTCACCTCGAACGAGATCGTGCTCCCGAAGGACCAGCGCGTGCGGTTCAACGTCACGGCTCCCGCCGGCGACGTCCTCCACTCGTTCTGGGTCCCCGCGTTCCGGCTCAAGATCGACGCGGTTCCCGGACAGACCAACTACCTGTGGATCACCCCGACCGAGCTCGGTGACGGGGCGAACGACGCCGCGTTCCGCGTCCAGTGCGCGGAGCTCTGCGGGCTCAACCATGCCGGGATGCGGATGAACGTCCGCGTCGTCGAGCCGGACGAGTTCGAGGCCTGGGTGGCCGAGAAGGCGGGGAACTAGATGGCGATCATCCTGGGATTCGTCCTGGCCGTCGTCGGGTTCACGCTGGGCACGGGCGTGCTCGGCGGGATCCGCGTCAGCATGGGACTCGAGTACTGGTCGACCGACCTGTCGTGGACGATCGGCTACCCGTTCGCCCTCCTCGGCTGGCTCGCCGGGGTCGGCGGCTGGAAGTACTGGGCGACCGAGTGGTTCGGCGGCACCGCTGCCCAGACCCCGAAGGGCGTGAAGCGCTACTTCGAGTGGAACATGGACCACAAGGTCATCGGCGTGCAGTACGGCGTGACCTTCGTCGCGCTCCTGCTGCTCTCCGGCCTCGCCGCGATGGGCATCCGCTACGAGCTGATGCAGCCCGGCATGCAGTTGTTCACGCAGGACCAGTACAACGCGGTCATGAGCTTCCACGGCATCGGCATGGTCGCCGTCGCCGTGGCGATCATGCTCGGGGCGTTCGGCAACTACGTCGTGCCGATCATGATCGGCGCTCACGACATGGCGTTCCCGCGGGTCAACGCGCTGTCGTACTGGCTCGTGCCGCCGGTGGCGATCATGCTCGTCATCGCGGTCATCATGGGCGGCTGGGATACCGGCTGGACGGCCTACCCGCCGCTCTCGGTGCTGAACAAGTCCGGCCAGGTGCTCTTCAACCTCGCCGTGATCACCTTCGGCCTCGTGTCGATCCTCGGCGGCATCAACTTCATCGTCACGATCGTCTACGAGCGCGCGCCGGGCATGACCTGGGGGCGCCTGCCGATCTTCGTGTGGGGCGCCTTCGCCGGCTCGCTGATCGCGTTCTTCTTCACGCAGGGCTTCGCGGCCGGCCTGATCATGATCCTGCTGGACCGCGTGGCGAACACCTCGTTCTTCCACGCCGCCGAGGGCGGCAGCCCGATCCTGTACGAGCACGTCTTCTGGTTCTACAGCCACCCGGCCGTGTACGTGATGGTGCTTCCCGCCTTCGGCGCGGTCCTCGAGGTGCTCTCGCACATGTCGAGGAAGCCGCTGTACGCGTACAAGTGGGTCGTCGGCGCGATGCTGGGGATCGTGGCGCTGTCCGGCGTCGTGTGGGCGCACCACATGTTCACGTCGGGCATGGAGGACTACCTCCACGCGCCGTTCCTGGTGCTGACGGAGATGATCTCCATCCCCACCGGCATCATCTTCCTCGCCGCCATCGGCACGATCTGGGCCGGACGGCTGTGGATGCGAACGCCGATGCTGTTCGCGCTGGCGTTCATCTTCAACTTCACCGTCGGCGGTCTGACCGGCATCTACCTGGCGGACGTCCCCACGGACATCCACCTGCACGACACCTACTTCGTGGTGGCGCACTTCCACTACACGATCATGGGCGGCGAGATCTTCGCCCTGTTCGCGGCGCTCTACTACTGGTTCCCGAAGATGACCGGGCGCGAGTTCAACGAGACGCTGGGCAAGATCCACTTCTGGCTGATGTTCATCGGCTTCCAGCTGGTCTTCATCCCGATGTTCCAGGTGGGCGTGAAGGGCATGAACCGGCGCGTCGCGGACTACCCGGACGCGTACGCGGACTTCAACCGCTTCATCTCCATCTCGGGCTTCGTGCTCGGCTCCTCGTTCATCTTCTTCACGGCCAACATGATCCTCTCGTGGGTGAAGGGCCGTCGCGCCGCGGCGAACCCGTGGCACGCCACCACGCTGGAGTGGCAGGTCTCCTCGCCGCCTCCCGAGCACAACTTCGAGGGCACCCCGGTCATCGAGAGCGGTCCGTACGAGTACGGCGTTCCCGGTGCGCCCAAGCACGCCCACATCGGCCCGGCCTCGGCCGAGCACGCGTAGTCGCTAGACGGAGGGCTGGAGCTTCTGATGAGCACTCTCAATTCCGCAGCCGAACAGGTTGCCCAGCGACGAGGGCTGATGGTCTTCCTCGCGCTCGCGGTGCTGACCGTCATCGAATACATCGTCGCGGTCAGCCTGGACTCGGTGCCCGTGCTCGTGGCCCTGCTGGCAGTCGCGGCGGGGGCGAAGTGCTGGGCGATCACCGTCTACTTCATGCACGTCTCGAAGCTGTGGCGTGGCGAGGAGGCCCACTAATGGCAGCGACCGCAACTCTTCCGCACGGACGCGAGGTGGACTCGTCGCACGCCGCCCGCCGGGTGCGCATCAACCGCCTGGGCCTGTGGCTCTTCCTCGCCTCGGACGGCGCCCTCTTCGCGCTCTTCGCCGCGTCGAGGTTCTACATCGCCGGGACCGCCATCAGCCCGCACCTGAACCAGCTGCTGGGCCTGGGGATCACCTCGCTGCTGCTGCTGTCGTCGTTCACGGCGTACCGCGCCGAGACGGCGTTCACGCACGGCAACACGTCCCACGGCCGGATGATGCTGCTCGCGACGGTGCTCATGGGCCTCATGTTCTTCGGCGGCGTGGTCTACGAGTGGTCGATCGCGGAGTTCTCGCCGTCCGAGGCGTACGGCACCGCGTTCTTCTCGATGACCGGCATGCACGCGTTCCACGTGGTGACCGGCGTGTTCTTCCTCCTGCTGATGTGGGCGCGCTCCGGCGACGGGAAGTTCACCGGCGGCACGAACGCGTGGCCGATCGCGGCCGCGGTCATCTACTGGCACTTCGTGGACGTGGTCTGGGTGTTCTTCTACCCGACCCTCTACCTCCTGAAGTAGCTCACTGAGCCTCCCAGGCAGGCGGTCGAGGACGGCAGGCGCGGAGGGAACCGTGATCGGAATCGACCGATGAGGTCGCCCATCGTTCGCGTGTACGGCGCCGCCGTCCTCGGCAGCCTGGTGCTCGTGTGGATCGTGTCGCTCGCGTGGTGGCTGCTGCTGCCCGACGCGCGCGTCGTGCCGCTGGAGATCCCGCAGGGGACGGCCTCCGCCGTCGCCCGGGGCGAGGCCGTGGAGGTCATCCCGGACTCGCTGGACCTCCGGAAGGGCGACACCCTCGTGGTGAGGAACGAGGACGACGCCGTCCACCGGATCGGCAGCGAGGTCATCCCGCCGGGCCGCACGACTCGTATCCCGGTGACCGGTGCGCTCGTCTCGGGACGCTCGCTCTTCTGCTCGATCCACCCGAGCGGGGCCATCGGTGTGTCGCTGCTGGCGCGGCCGGGCATCCTGAGCACGGCGATCCCGACTGCCATCGCCGGACTCCCCGTGAGCATTGGCGTCATCGTCGCACTGCTCATCGCTCGCGGCCTCGACGATCGCCAGCGGACGACGCTGGCGGCCTAGGCGTGGCAGCCCCAGGTATGGCGGACTAGACATGGCAGCGGGACCTGCTCGACCGGGCCTGCGTGTCCTCGTCGCCTTCGACGACTGTCCCAGCGCGTGGCGTGGGTTGCTGGGCGTCCCGGCGCTCCACGCGGAGTCCGTGGTGCTCCTGACCGTCCTCGAGGACTGCGCCGACCTCGCGCTCGAAGCGGCGGCGAGCCGGGGCAAGTCGCGCGAGGACACGCCCGAGGCGCGACGGCTCTGGCTCCAGCTGCAGGAGGCGCGGACGGCGCTCGAGCGCGCCCGGGACGCCCTCCTCCGCGAGGGGTGGACGGGAGACTGCCAGCTCGTGCTGCGCTGCGGCAAGGCCGGCGCCGAGATCGTGAGCGTCGCCGCCGAGCAGGGGTGCGAGACCGTGGTCATGGGGGCGCACGCCTCGCTCGGCGTCCGCCGGCCGTTGCTGGGTCCGGTCGCCACGGACGTGCTCAAGCGCTTCGACGGGGGCGGCGTCTACCTCGTGCGCTAGCTCCCGAGGCTGCCCGGGCTCAGGACGCCCGCGAGCGGTCGTTCGCTCGCTCCCGCGGCGGGTCTGGCTCGTCGCGGTGCCGGCGCATCTCCTCGTGCTTCCGCTTGAGCACCTCCTCCGGCTGCTCCTCGAGGTCGATCATGTCCCGGTGCGCCGCGCGGGTGGCCTCGATGAGCTCGTCGAGCTTGAGGTGCACCGCCTCGTTGTCCCGGTTCTGAGTCGCCTGGATCAGGAACACCATGAGGAAGGTGATGATCGTGGTGCCCGTGTTGATCACGAGCTGCCAGGTCTGGGAGAAGCCGAACGCGGGCCCCGAGACCGCCCACACAAGCACGAGGGCGACCGCCGCGGCGAAGACCATCGGACGGCCCGTGAAGTGGGAGAAGGCGCGCGCGAAGCGCTGGAATGCACCCAGCTCGGAGCGTCGCTTCGAACGGTCTGCCGTCGCGTTCTTCACGCGCGATATCTGACCACCGGTGCAGCATCGAGGGAGCGCCGAAGCCCGTGCGTTTGTGTCAGTTCTATCGCAGACGCTTACGCGCTCGCGTCTCCTCCCGCACCGGACGCCGGCAGTCCGATCGTCGCCAGGCCGAGGGCGAGCCCGACCTGCGCGAGGATGCCGGATGCGAGGACCGGTGCCGGACCGACGGCGCCCCCCGCAGCCGCGCGGAGCTGGTCGAAGAACGACATCGTCTCCCAGCGTTCCGAGTACCTGAAGTCGAGCGGCGCCGTCTCGAAGTTGGCGTGGATGTGGCGCCAGATCCCAACGGTCGCGATGGCGACCAGGGCGACAGCCACGATCCGGGCGAGCCAGAGCGCCAGGGTGCTCGCGCGGAACACGAGACCGATCAGTGCCAGTGCCGCCACGAGGAGCGCCGCCCAAGGGATGAGCTGCTCGAAGCTATCCCAGTGCCGCTCGATGCCGAGCTCGGCCGCCGTTCCGGCGATGCCGAGCCCGGCCAACGCGAGCAACCCCGGCCGCAGCCGTCCGTCAGGGCGGGCGAGGTGTCGCGGCATCGCTACGGCAGGCTGAGCGTCGCGACGATCGCGTCGACGACTCCGGGGCCCGGGTTGTACTTCGCGAGTTCACCGCGCAGCTTCGGGAGGTCGGGATCGTCGTCGGGATACGGGCGGTATTCGTCCACCTCGCGTGCCCAGCGGCTCGCGTTCGAGATGCCGGCAGCCTCGAAGGCGGCGGTCAGCTCCGCGATGGTCGCGTTGTTGGCCGAGACGGTACCCGTTGCTGCCTCTGTCGGCGTTTCGGTAGCTGCTGCCGTCGTCGTCTCCGTAGCGGTTGTCGTCGGGCTCTCGGTCGCCGCCTGCGTCGCTGCCTCGCTCGGGGTGGAGGTATCCGTGGCAACCGCACTCGCGGTCGGCGTGTCGGTAGCGTCGTCCGCGCTGGTGTCGCTGTTACTCGAGCAGCCGGCGACGCCGAGTGCCGCGACGGCGAGGCCGCCCGTCACGAGGAATGCTGCCGTCTTCCGGGTTACGTGTCGCTGCAGGTTCACTCAGGGTCCTTCGTACAGGCTTCTGGTGGGGCATGTCGGTACGCGAGGATCGTTCCACCGGGCACGTATGACCGGGATAAGGATTGACGGGAGAGGTCTCATCGAAGGGTTAAGCGGCTTGCGGGGGCGGGCATAATCGCTGCACCACGAACGTGTTCACGAGAGGCGGTTGCCATGCCCACCGCAGCGATCAACGGCACCGAGATCTACTACGAGACCTACGGCAGCGGATTTCCGCTGGTGTTCGCGCACGGCGGGTTCGGAGGCCTCGGCACCGGGGCCGGCGGGAACGTCCCGGCATGGGTGGAGCGGTTCAGCCAGCACTTCCAGGTCATCCTCCCGGACCGACGCTCCTCTGGCCGCTCCGGCTTCCCCGACGTCCCGCACACGATGTCGCTCTTCGCGAGCGACATCCGTGAGCTGCTGCGTCACCTCGGGCACGAGCGCGCCTTCGTCTGGGGCACCTCCGCCGGTGGACCGATCACGATCACGTTCGGGCTGGAGCACCCGGATGCGGCTGCCGGACTGGTGGTCGCGGAGACGGCCCCGTGGCTCTCCCAGGATCCCGAGCTCCTCGGCAAGCTCCGCGAACGCATCGACATCCTCAACGCGAACGGCGTCGACGCCGCGTACGAGGCGCGTCGCGAGGGTGGCACGGTCGGACTGAATCTCTTCGCCGCCGCGCGTCCGGCGGAGTCCGAGGAGGAGCAGCGCCAGCGCGATGAGCGCCGAGCGGCGATCCAGGCGCAACTGGCGAAGATTCCGCGCGAAGAGCGCATCTACAAGTACGGCGCCGAGCTTCGGACGTACGCCGCGCACCTCGACTTCAACGCCACCGCGCGCTTCAAGGAACTGAAGATGCCCGTGCTCATCGTCTACGGCACGGGCGACACCGTGTATCCGAACGTGCCGTGGACCGAGCTGGCAGAGGGCATGCCGAACGTCGAGGTCGCGCTCTTCGAGGGCCAGGAGCACGGCGCCGCGAGCAACACGCCCGAAGGCGAGGCGCGCATCCTCGAGTTCCTCCGGAGCCACACGCCGTCGTGACCGGTGCGGAGCGCTGCGAGGCGGAGACCGTCAACGACGAGTGCGCGCGGGTGCGGTGTGAGCGCCCGCGCGGCCATCTCGGGCTGCACGATGATGGCAACGGCAGCACCTGGCGCGATCCACGCGAGCCCGTCGCCTAGTTCGTCACCCAGCCCGGGCGGGCTATTCGACGATCTGGATGAAGGCGCGGTCGCCGACGGTGATCCACCACTCGTAGCCATCCGCGCTGTTCATGAACCAGATGTCGCGATGGTCGTTCAGCACGGAGCCGCCGGTATCGGTGCACTCGTAGACGCGTCCCGTCGGGTCGCCCTCGATGCGGAAGCGCTGGCCGAGCAGCCCCGGCTTGCAGGCGGCTGCCCCCTCGTGGACGACTTCACCGTTCGCCATGCCGCCGCAGTAGCCGCCGCCGTCGCCGTGGGTGCGCGGGTCGCCCGTGGGGACACAGAAGTAGTAGGTGATCGACGTTTCGAAGTAGGTGCTGTCGGCGCTGCTCGGCGGCTTGGGCGCGTCTGGCCCACGCTTCACGAATACGACGCTGTCGGTGCGCAGGTGTCCCTGCTTCAGCGACTGGATGTAGTCCGGCGCGCCCGGCACGTAGGAGAGCCAGCGCTGCGACTCGACGTGGAAGTACCAGACGCTCTCGACCGTGAAGTCCTGGCCCTGCACGAGGAACTTCGGGTCGGTGGTCCCGGACAGACCGATCGTCATCCCGCCGATGGGCGGTGTCGGCAGGACGCTCGGCGTCCCCGCGACCGTGAGTGACGGATCGGGCACCGACCCCACCGAGGTCAGCACCCCGCCGCGCCGGATCATCACGATGTCGTCCGGGCCGATCGAGGTCAGTGAGTTCACGAACGCCGGTGCGCCCGGCACGTACTGCGTCATGCGCTGCGTCGTGACGTCGAAGTGCCAGACGCTGAGCACGTCGTAGGGCTGCGCCGCGACGAGTGCCGCGAGGTCCGAGGTGCCCGCGCGCCCGAGCGTGATGCCTCCGACCGGGGGTGTCGCGAGGGCGCCCGTGGTGGCGGCCGGTGTCTCGTTGATGACCTGCACGTCCGAGGGATCGGTGGTCACGTAGTAGTCGGCCACCCAGCCGGTCAGCGACCCGGCCTGCACCTGCACCCACGTGAAACCGTCGCGATCCTCGGAGGGACCGAGCAGTACGAGCTCGGCGCCGTGGTCGAGGCAGGCGAGGTCGCCAGAGGAGAGACCGGGGGCGGTGCGGAGTCGCAGGCAGTCGCCGCCGGTGTCGACCCAGGCCGCGGTCGCGGATGCGAGCGATGGCGCAGCCGCCGCGAGCAGGCCGAGGAGCAACGCCGTCACGAGGAGGAGCTGCCGCCGGCTGCGGAACGAGGGGATTAGACGCGGACTGCCCAAGCGCGTTCTCTCAGTGCATCCCCACCCGCACTGTTGATCAACGCTAGAGGCGCCCCATTCGTGCGGCAAGGGAGCCTGGGCCCGGACATAACGGAGCCGTGTCGCCCTCACCGTCCACCTAGACTCGGATGGGGTCCGAGTCCGGGACTCCCCATGCGACGACTTCCCCAGCGACTTCACCGGCGTCCTCGCGGCGTGGTTCGCCCCGGTGCCATGGCGCTGGCACTCCTCGTCTGTTCCCTCGGGGCGATCGGCTGCATCGAGGTGCAGCGGTCGGTCGAGGTGAGCGTGACCCCCGGTACCGTTCCCGAGGAGATCCGCGGCGCCCGCTGGCAGGAGCTGCCGGTCTCCTACTGCATCGCGGCCGGCGATGACGACGGGTTCGTGAGCCCGGAGCAGCTGCAGTCACTCACCGCCGACGCGTTTTCCCGCTGGGGCGTCGAGGCGACCTCCAACGGCCCGTGCGACGGCGCTCCCGAGCGCGGGAACGGGGTGAACGAGATCACCTGGGGGACCGGCGACAGCGCCTCGGAAGGATCCGGAGAGGGCGGTGTATTCGAGGCCGGGTACACCCGGCAGCTCTTCCGCTCCTGCCCGGGAGGCTGCGAGGGCGGCGCCCAGAGCCGCATCGTCGAGGCGGACATCCTGCTCGCCACGACGCCGCCCGATCGCTTCCGCAACGAGGAGTGCCTGTTCTCCACGCTCCTGCATGAGACGGGGCACTTCCTCGGCGTTCCGCACCTGTCGTCCCCGGCAGTGATGGCGCCGGCGTCGAGCGACTGCCCGAGCGAACTCACCGATGCCGACCTCGCGGCACTCGTCGAACTCTACCCCGCGCTCGCCGGCGATTAGCGCCCGCTAGTCACCAGAGCCCCGCCCTCCGCCGTTCTGTCCGGGGTTCCCGAAGAAGCCCCACGGGAAGCCGAAGTTGAAGCCCGGCAGCTCGATGAGTGGCTCGTCAGGCGGCGCGGCGGGAGTCGATGTCTCTGTCGGTTCAGCGGTCGGGCTGGGCTCGACCGTCGGCGTCGGCTCCGGTGTGTCGGTTGGCGTGGGCGATGGAGTCGGGCTCGGCGACGGGGTCGGGCTTGGCGTCGGCGACGGAGTGGGGCTCGGCGTCGGCGACGGGGTGGGGCTCGGCGTCGGTGACGGGGTCGGGCTCGGCGTCGGTGACGGGGTCGGACTCGGCGTCGGTGACGGGGTCGGACTCGGCGTGGGTGACGGGGTCGGACTCGGCGTGGGTGACGGGGTCGGACTGGGCGACGGCGACGGCGTCGGGCTCGGCGTGGGCGACGGGGTCGGGCTTGGCGTGGGCGACGGCGTCGGTGACGGCGTAGCGGTCGGCGTCGGGCTGGGCGCCGGCGAGGGGTTCGGGTTCCACGGCGATGGCGTGAACGGAATCGTCGGCACCGGCGAGATTGTCGGTGGCGGAGTAACGGCGGGGGTCGGCGTTGCCGTCGAGGTTGGCGACGGCGTCGGGCTTGCCGTGGGCAGCGGCGTCCGCGAGGGAACCGCCGTCGCCTGCTGGGTAGGCTGCTGGGTGGGTGACAGCGTCGGCTGCTGGGTCGGCGGCACCGCGACCACCGAGGTCGGGTTGAGCGTCGCGAACGGGGTCGAGGGAGCGATGGACGGTGTCGCGGTCGGTTCCGGCGTCGTCGACTCGGTCGGCTCGGGAGAGCCCTCGCTGACGATGATGCGGGAGGGTGGCTCCGGCTCCTCGTCACCCGGGATGGTCAGAGGTGGCCCGGAGCGGTCGCGGTTCACGCTCCGGTCGAAGAGCGCCGCGGTCGCGACCTGGTCGCTGCGCCGGACCGTGTCCGGTGCCGAGATCGTGTCGACGAGGATCGGTACCGCGCTCGCGAGCAAGCCCACGACGAGGACCACGAGCCACTGAATCGCGCGCACGCGAACCTCCGGCTGCATGACCCCAGGGTGAGCGAGGGAGAAAGCGATCCAACCGCACCAGGGTGCGACGAGCGGACGCGTCCAACACCGCGCCCACTACGCGATCGACGCTAGGGGCGGCGGTGTTGAGGGAGCGTGAAGTGCGTGTGCCGCGGGCGTAGGGCCGCGAGATCAGGCGGGAGCGGCAGCAGGTGGCGCGCCCGGCACGTCGGGCGGAGCGAGCGGGGCGTCGGGAGCATCGGGCTCGTCGGGTGGCTCGACGGCTGCGGGCGGCTCGAGGTCACGGCCCATCGCGATGGCGGTGGCGATGTGCCTCGGTCGCCGCTCCGCCCACCGCACCGAGATGAGCAGGAACGCCGACAGCCCGAAGCCGACCGTGTAGGTCCAGTAGGGGATCGAGTACGACCCCGTCAGGTCGAAGAGCGCCGCACCCCCGATCGAGCCGACGAGCTGCCCGAAGAACGAGACGAGCTGGAGGCTTCCGCTGACCGCCCCAAAGTGGCGCACGCCGAAGACGTGGGTGATGAACAACGGCTCGAGCATCGGGCCGAACGCGCCGCCGATGCCCCACAGGATCACGAACACGCCGATGCCCGCGGTGTCGGTGTTCAGGAGCAGCGCCGCAAGCGCGACGCTCTGCGACAGCGTCACGGCGATGCCGAGGCGATATGGCGACTTGTACCTCGAGAGCGTCGCCCCCAGCGGGAGGCGGGCGATCGTGCGGATCGTCGCGGCCGCCGCGAAGACGGCTGCCCCGGCCTCCACCCCACGGCTCTGGAAGAAGTCGAGTCCGAGGTTCGTGACCGAGCCCTGGCCCATGAAGAAGAGCATGAGCCCGATGCCAAGCAGCCAGAACGCCATCGAGCGCAGCGCCGCTCCCGCCGTGAACCCCCACGGCTCGACCACCGGCAGCGAGGCGAGGGCGCGGTCGCTCCTGCCGACGCTCGGCTGCATGCCGAGCGCGCTCGGATGGTCGCGCACGAAGACCAGCGCCACGGTGCCCTGGAGGACGAGGATCAGCACCGCGAGGATGCGCATCGTCACGGGCCAGCCGGTGGAGTGCTGGATCGAGGCCAGCAGGGGCAGGAGCACGGCGCCGCCGAGGCTGAACCCGACGGTCACGATCCCGATCGCGGACTGCCGCTGGCGGCCGGCGAACCAGCGCGTCATGAGCCAGTTGAACGGGATCGGCTGCGCGAGTCCTCGCACGACACCGACGAGGCACCAGCCGAGGTAGAGGTGCGGGAGGCTCCCGGCGAACGAGGTGAACGTCAGCGCCGCCGGCAGCAGCACCGCGCCGGCGAGCAGCGGCGCCCGTGCGCCGTGCCGGTCCACGTAGCGACCGATGAACGGGCCGATGCCCGCCGAGACCGCCTGGCCGGCCATGAAGGCCGTCACCACGGGGGTCCGGGGCGCGCCGAGGTCCTCGGCGATCGCGGGGATCCACATCGTCACGGCCCAGAACGTCGAGGTGTTCGAGACCGTGTTGCAGAGGACCGCCGCGAGGACGAGGAACCAGCCGTAATGGAATGGCAGACGCTGTGCGACCGCCCTCATGGGTGCCCTCTGTGCCGGAACGCGAGCCCGACGAAGGCGGAACACTATCACGGGTGTGTGGAACGTTCTCCGGGTGAGGGCCCCGGTTCGCGCGCTACCTCCCTCGGCGGCGCTGGCGGTGGCCGTAGGAGCGGATCGCGCGGAGGAAGTCGATGCGTCGGAACGCCGGCCAGAGGGCGTCGCAGAAGTAGTACTCGCTGTATGCGCTCTGCCAGAGCATGAAGCCCGAGAGCCGAAGCTCGCCCGAGGTGCGGATGATGAGGTCCGGGTCGGGGACGTCCGGCGCGTAGAGGTAGCTGGAGATCTCGTCCGCCTCGAGGCCGGCGATCAGACCCTCGAGCGAGTCGCCTCGCGTTGCGCGGTCGGCGAGCATCCGGCGCACCGCGTCGGCGATCTCCTCGCGGCCGCCGTAGCCGACGGCGACCAGCAGCTCCGCCTCAGTGTTCCCGGCGGTCGCGTCCTCGAGGCGCTCGATCGCGGCGAGGGTGCGGGCGGGGAGGAGGTCGCGCCGGCCGACGGCGCGCACGCGCCGCGGATGCTGGGCGCGCGCCTGCATCTCGAGCAGCCCGTCGATGCGCTCCTCGACGATCTCGAAGATCGCCTCCAGTTCGTCCTCGGGACGCTGAAAGTTGTCGGTCGAGAGGATCCAGAGCGTGAGCACGGGGATCTCGAGCTCGTCGCACCAGCGCACGAGTCGCTCGATCGTGTCGGCTCCGCGCCGGTGGCCGTCGCCGCTCGAGGCGAGCTGGGCGGTCCGGGCGAAGCGTCGGTTGCCGTCCGGCAGGACGCCGATGTGCCGTGGCATCGGGGTGCTGCGGACCTGGCGTTCGAGCTGACGCTCGTACCAGCGGTAGATGAGGGTTCGAAGCATCGTCATTCCTCCGGTGACTGGATGAGTCTGCAAATGACTCTGTGATGCAAAGTTGAGGCGAAAAAAGAGAGGGCGCCTAGCCGCCGCGGGCGATCCTGATCAGCGCCTCCATGTGCTCGACATACCGCTGGAGCGCGTCGCGCCCCTCCGGCGTCAACTCGTACTCCGTCCGGGGGACGCGTCCCTCGAAGCTCTTCAGCGCCCGCACGTACC
The DNA here is from genome assembly GCA_020634075.1 of Dehalococcoidia bacterium. Classification (GTDB taxonomy): domain Bacteria; phylum Chloroflexota; class Dehalococcoidia; order UBA2979; family UBA2979; genus W-Chloroflexi-9. The sequence continues at coordinate 31,672 of JACKCJ010000013.1, forward strand.
CGGCATCCTCGAGCTTCCGGGCGTGGGCGCTGAGGTTGCCGTCCGTCAGGTCGAGGAGCGTCTTCAGCTCGACGAACCCCAGGCGCTCGTTGGCCGCGAGGGCGCTCACGATCGCGAGCCGCGTGCGCTCGTGGATGACGGTGTCGAGCTGTGCGGATCGCGCGATGGTCCGTTCGGCCGAGGGCCGGGCGTCGTCGTCGCGCCGGCGTGCCGCGGAAGAGTCAGCCACCGTAGCGCCTCGCGATCACGGCGCCGAAGGCAACGTGCAGGCCGCCGAACCCGGCTCCGAGCAGTGGCATCGCCCACCCATCGGGCGCGACGAACGCGGTTGCGCCGACGGCCATGAAGCTCAGGCCGAGCGCGGGGAGCAGCCGCACGGAGAACGCCCCGGCAGCTGCGATCGCCGCGCCGTAGAGGACGAGCCACGTCCCCGGCAGCAGGTCGAAGAGCCCCTCGCGCTGGAGCACGAGCGTGAGGATGCCACCGGCCGCCAGAGGCGGGAGGAGGCCAAGGGCGAACTTCTGCGCCGGCGACGCGAGCAGGCGTGGCCAGTGGCCGCGAGCCTTCAGCAGCGTTGCCACCACGCCGATCGAGACGGCGATGACCGCCTCGGCCTCCCACGCCAGGATCGCCGCGCGCTCCGAGGACTGCGCGGTGGCGACGGCCGCCGTCACGAGGGCGGTCAGCCCGATGAGCACCATTCCGGTGCCCGAGATGTCCGTGAACCGGGACGACCCCTCCATCGCGGAGCGGATGAACCGGAGGTTCTCCGCCGCGCGGTCGGCCAACTGAGGCGGTGCGTCGAGGTCGGCGAGGGATCGCTGCATGGGATGAGCATAGCGAGAACGCGGGAGCGGTAAAGTACTTTGCGGTGCAGATCTGGTGCCGACCTCAGCATTGCGAGGCCGCGCGATCAGCCGAGGACCGGCTCCAACTCGATTACCGCTTCTTCCTCGTCGCCAGGGGCGAGGACCACCGTGAGGTCGGTCGAGGACTCCGGCAGACGGAAGCGAAGCGACGACTCCACGGTCGTGTCGGGGAGCGTCGGCTCGTACCAGCCGTCATCGAGGTTCACGGGCTCGTAGATGCCGCCCTGGCCGTCCCGCAGTTCCACGGCCGGCGCACGGCCCGCCTCGCCAAGGGGGCGATCGGGATTCTCGATCGACGCGCGCAGCTCGAGTTCATCGATCCCGGGGACGTTCGAGTCCGGACGGCGCTCGTAGCCCTCGAACGTGAAGAGCAGCTTCCCAACCCGGATCGCCTCGGTTGCCATCGACGTCCTCCGATCACCACCGAACCGGCTCACGAGTCCTCGCCGCGAGCGTCGGTGGCCACTCGACCAGCGTCGCAGCTGTTCCCTCGTGCTCGCGTTGCCGCCGCGCCACGCACGGTTGCGGCGGCGTGACGATGCCCAATCGCGACCTCCGGTGTGTCGGAGCTTCGTCGATTGTCAGGAGCCCGCAACGCCGTCCCGGTGCACGGCAAGGCCACCCATGCGGTCGGCCTCGTAGGTTGCGAAGGCAGGACAGGAGGGCCCCGTGCCAGCATCCGAACCGCTCACGATTGACGCCGGAGGGGTCGACCTCCGGGCTGAGATGCACCTCCCCGCCGAGCAGACCGGTGTCGTCGTCATCCCCGAGGTCTCCGCGACGATGGAGAACGTCATGCTCGACGCGGTCGCGAGCCGACTGCGCGACGCCGACCTCGGCGTCCTCCGCATCGCGCTCCTCACAGAGGACGAAGCGGCGGACGGGAACATCGAGGGGCTGCGGCCCGCGCCGGACGTGATGGGCGGACGGCTCGGTGCCGTGCTGGACTGGATGGCGCTCGATGACCGCATGGCAGTTCTGCCGTTTGGGCTGCTCGGCACGGATACCGGAGCGGCAGCCGCACTCGTGGCCGCAGCTGACCGCGCCGAGCGGATTGGCGCCATCGTGTCCGCACTTGGTCAGCCGGCCCTCGCCGGCGATGCCCTCGACCGCGTTGGCGCTCAGACGCTGCTCGTCGTGGGGAACGGCGACGCCCTCTCCGTCGACGGGGCGAACGAGGCCGCGCGACGGCTGGGCGCCGTGAGCCAGGTCGAGCGGATCGAGTCCGCCGGCTACGCCCTGCGCCCCGACGAGCTGGATGCGATCGGCACGCTCGCCGCGGACTGGTTCACGACGCACCTCGTGACGATGGAGTCGCCGATCGACGTGCCCGAGCCGGAACACTTCGAGGACATGCACGCCGACCGCTTCCCGCCGCAGCAGGGCAAGGTGAAGCCGAACCACTAGGGGCCCGCGGCCGTACTCCACGCAGCCGTGCTCCGCGCAGGAGGAACTCCGAGCGCGCGGGCCGCTAGGCGCCGACATACCTCGCGAGGTGCTGACCGGTGAGCGTCGATCGGTCGGCGACGAGGTCGGCCGGTGTCCCCTCGAAGACCACGCGACCGCCGTCGTGCCCCGCGCCGGGGCCGAGGTCGATGATCCAGTCCGCGTGGGCCATCACCGCCTGGTGGTGCTCGATGACGATGACCGACTTCCCCGAGTCGACGAGTCGGTCCAGCAGGCCGAGCAGCTGCTCGACGTCGGCGAGGTGCAGGCCGGTCGTGGGCTCGTCGAGGACGTAGATGCTGCCCTTCTCGCCCATGTGGGTCGCGAGCTTCAGCCGCTGGCGCTCGCCCCCGGAGAGCGTCGTGAGGGGCTGCCCGAGGCTGACGTAGCCCAGGCCGACATCCACCAGGCGCTCGAGGATCGCGTGCGCCGCCGGCACCTTCGCCTCGCTCGAAGCGAAGAACTCCGCTGCCTCGGCGACGGGCATCGCCAGCACCTCGGCGATGTCGCGGCCGCCGAGGTGGTACTCCAGCACCGCCGGCTGGTAGCGCTTGCCCTCGCAGTCCTCGCACGTCGAGGTGACGCCGGCCATCATGCCGAGGTCGGTGTAGATCACGCCGGCGCCGTTGCAGGTGGGGCAGGCGCCCTCGGAGTTCGCGCTGAACAGCGCCGGCTTCACGCCGTTCGCCTTCGCGAAGGCGGAGCGGATCGGGTCGAGGAGTCCGGTGTACGTCGCCGGGTTGCTGCGCCGGGAGCCGCGAATCCCCGCCTGGTCGATGACCACGACGCCCTCGCGGCCCGCGACCGATCCGTGGATGAGCGAGCTCTTGCCCGACCCGGCCACGCCCGTCATCACCACGAGCACGCCGAGCGGGATGTCGACGTCGACATCCTTGAGGTTGTTCGTGTTCGCGCCCCGAACCTCGATGGCGCCCGACGACTGGCGGACCGAGGTCTTGAGTGACGCCCGGTCGCCGAGGTGGCGTCCAGTCAGCGTGCCGCTCGCGCGCAGGCCGTCCACGTTGCCCTCGAAGACCACTTCGCCGCCGGCTGCGCCGGCGCCCGGGCCGAGGTCGACAACGTGGTCGGCGATCTCGATGACCTCGGGCTTGTGCTCGACGACGAGGACGGTGTTCCCCTTGTCGCGGAGCTGGATCAACGTCTCGTTCATCCGCTGGATGTCGTGCGGGTGCAGGCCAACGGTGGGCTCATCGAAGACGTAGGTGACGTCGGTCAGCGACGAGCCGAGGTGGCGGATCATCTTCGTGCGCTGCGCCTCGCCGCCCGAGAGCGTCCCGGAGGAGCGGTCGAGCGTGAGGTAGCCGAGCCCGATCGTCACGAACGAGTCGAGGGTGTGCTGGAGTCCCTGCAGCAGTGGCCCGACCGAGGGCTGGTCGATGCCGCGGAGCCACTCCGCCAGGTCGCTGATCTGCATCGCGCAGGCCTCGGCGATGTTGATGCCGGCGACCTTCGACGATCGCGCGCTCTCGTTGAGCCGCGTGCCGTCGCAGTCGGGGCAGGTGGTGAACGTCACCGCGCGCTCGACGAACGCGCGGATGTGCGGCTGCATCGCCTCGACATCCTTGGAGAGCATCGACTTCTGCAGCTTCGGGATCAGGCCCTCGTAGGTGAGGTTGACCGCCTCGAACTTCACCTTGCGCGGCTCCCCGTAGAGGAACTCCTCGCGCTGCTTCTTCGTGAACTTCGCGATCGGCACGTCCATCGGCACGACCGCGCCGATGATGCGTACGTTCCAGCCGTCGGCGGTGTAGCCGGGGATCGTGAGCGCCCCGTCCGCGAGTGACTTCGACTCGTCGAAGATCTGCGTCAGGTCGATGTCGTTCACCGACCCCATGCCCTCGCAGCGCGGGCACATGCCGCCGAGGATGGAGAAGGTCTTCTTCTCGGTCTTGCTCGCGCCCTTCTTCACGGTGATGGCGCCCGTTGCGGTCACGGACGGCACGTTGAACGAGAACGCCTTCGGCGACCCGATGTGCGGCTGGCCGAGGCGGCTGAACAGCGTCCGCAGCATCGCGTTCGCGTCGGTGACCGTGCCGACCGTCGATCGTGCGTTCGCGCCCAACCGCTCCTGGTCGACGATGATCGCCGTCGTCAGGCCCTCGAGGAGGTCGACATCCGGGCGTGCCAGCGAGGGCATGAAGCCCTGGAGGAAGGCGCTGTACGTCTCGTTGATCATCCGCTGCGACTCGGCAGCGATCGTGTCGAAGACGAGCGAGCTCTTGCCGGACCCCGAGACCCCGGTGAAGACCGTCAGCCGGCGCTTCGGGAGGTCGACGCTCACGTCCTTGAGGTTGTTCTCGCGGGCGCCGATCACACGGATGCGGTCGTGGCTGTCGGCGACGTACGTCGACCGGTCCTCGGTGCCCGCGGTGGATGCCTTCGACCTTGTGGCCACGCGTCGTGCCTCCTCGGTTGGGGCGGTCGCCGGCGGGCAGGCCCGCCGGCGTGTGTGAGTCAGGGGGCTAGGCGAGTTGCTGGATCCGGAGGAGGTTTCCCGCCGGGTCGCGCACGGCGCAGTCGCGCACGCCATACGGCTGGTCGGTCGGCTCCTGCACGATCTCCGTGTCCGTGGCCTGCAGCCGCTCGAACAGCGCGTCGAGGTCCTTCGAGCCGAGCACCAGGCTCGCGTAGGTGCCCTTCGCCATCATCTCGCTGATCGTGCGCTGCTCATCCTCGGAGATGTTCGGGTCGGCGAACGGCGGGTTGAGGACGATCGAGGTCGTCGATCCGGTGGGGCCGACGGTCAGCCAGCGCATGCCCTCGTAGCCCACGTCCTGGCGCACCTCGAAGCCGAGGAGGTCGCGGTAGAAGGCGAGTGACGCCTCCGGGTCGGTGTGGGGCAGGAAACAGTGCTGAATCGTGACGTCCATGGCGGTCGCTCCTTCTGAACGGTGAAAGCCGATGACGTCACGCTACGTCTGGGTGGGCGCCGTCGCTTCTCGATTCCTGACCGGTCTGCTGACCCGCTTCGCCACGCAGGCCGGGATGCCGGCCATCGGAATCCCGGCGGGCGGCAGGTTCGTCGTCGGCAGCCCGGCAGCCTCCCGGGCCGCCTCGCGCCGGTACGTGCTCGGCGAGATCCCGACGAGCTCCGTGAAGCGGGTGCTGAACGTGCCGAGCGAAGCGCAGCCGACCTCGAGGCAGACCTCGGTGACGCTGAGGTCGCCCCGGCGCAGGAGCGCCATCGCGCGCTCGATCCGTCGGGTCATCAGGTAGCTGTACGGCGACTCGCCGTAGGCACGCTTGAACTGCCGGCTCAGGTGCCCGGAAGACATCCCGACGGTGCGCGCGAGTGCCTCGACGTCCAGCGGCTTCGCGTACTCGCGGTCGATCCTGTCGCGGACGCGTCGGAGCAACCGGAGGTCATCGAGGTGGGGGGCGGTCGAGGTGCTCACGTGAGGATGGTGCCATTCGAGCGAGGGCGCGACAAGGCGAGCGTGTCCCGCCGGCCCGTGATCGCCCCCGCGTCACCCCCACTCGCGGCCCTCCCTCCATATCTATAACGAACGTGATTGACCGGCGAGATCCGACGTGACGACACTCCGGACGGGTCGCGCTCACACGGAGGGGAGTCTCACAGCGAGCCGGGCGCTGGGCGTGCGCGTGCGGTTTGCCGTCGAGGGTCACGGAGGGAACCTGTGCCCGGATCGGTCAACGTTCGATCACGCATCTCACGACGAAGTCTGCTTCGAGGCAGCGCGCTGGGCTTCACCGGCCTGGCCGGCGCCGCGCTCATCGGCTGCTCAAGCGACAGTGGGGGTGACGCTCCCGGTGACGGGACGCCGACCGGCACCGTCGCCGGGACGTCAACGGCCACGTCCATGAGCGGGCCGCCCGGGGACCTCCGGGTCGCCCCCGGACGCTACGAGGGCGTCCTGCCTCCCACGACGGCCGAGGCGGATCCCGCCGGGAACGCCCGCTACGGCGGCACGCTCTACACGCGCTACCTCGACCCGCCCCACATGGACTTCAACCAGACGCTCTCGTGCACCATCAACACCACGATGGACTACACGAAGAACAAGCTCACGAGGGCCAAGCTCAACGCCACGTCCAACCCCAACAAGATCGACATCGAGGGGGACCTTGCCGACACGTGGGAGGTCGAGGGCGACGCGACCAAGTTCACGTTCACGCTGCGCCCCGCGAAGTTCCAGAACGTGGAGCCGACGAACGGCCGCGACCTCACCTCGGAGGACGTGAAGCTCTCGTTCGAGCGCTACCAGGCCGGCGGAACGCAGCGCGACATGTTCAGCGAGGTCACCTCGATCGAGACGCCGGACGACAAGACGGTGATCGTCAACCTCGGCCGCCCGGTCGTGGAGTTCCCGCGGAACATCGCCGCGTGGTCCCACATCGACGCGCGCGAAATGATCGAGGACCAGGACTTCCTCAAGGAGCACGCCGTCGGCACCGGGCCGTTCATCCAGGAGGACTGGAAGCGGAAGGAGGGGACGGTCTTCACGCGGAACCCCGACTACTTCGAGGAGGGCCTGCCGTACCTCGACGAGGTCGTCGCGCGCGTCTTCAACGACACCGCCACCCAGCGCGCCGGCTTCGTCACCAACAACCTCGTGGAGTTCGGCGCCCGCGACGAGGACGACGCGGCCGACCTCCTGTCCGAGGTGCCCGACGCCGTCCACCTCGTCGGCGAGCGCCTCCAGGGCGCCAACTCGATGGTGGTCGTCTTCCAGATGAACAACCCCGTGATGCAGGACGAGCGCGTCCGCCGCGCCGTCAGCATGGCCGCCGACCGCAAGGAGTACTCGCTCTCGAGGAGCTACGCGGGCGACGGCTTCCCGTACCCGGCGCTCGGCTGGCAGCCGATCTTCGACCAGCGGCCCACGCTGGAGGAATGCGGGCCGTGGTACCAGTTCAACCCGGAGGAGTCGTCGAAGCTCCTCCAGGCGGCCGGGTACAGCTCGGACAGCCCGCTCGACTTCGAGGTGACGCAGTTCTACCTGCAGGCGTTCTACCAGTTCGACGACCTGGTGCTGCCGATGCTGAACGCGATCCCGGAGCTCGACATCACCTCGCGCGCGGTCGACAACCCGACCAGCGTGGTCATGCTCAACAACCGGGAGTTCGAGTCGGCGCATGGGATGACGTTCGGGCCGCCGGCGTACTCGGTGGACCAGATCGCCTTCCCGTTCATGCACTCCACGGGTGGCGCCAACTTCGGGAGCATCGATGACCCCGAGCTGGACCAGCTGATCGAGGCGCAGCGGGAGGAACTGGACGACGAGGCGCGCCGCGACCTCTGGCACCAGATCTGGGACCGCGACCTCGACCAGGTCTACTACATGTACCTGCCCGAGAACGCCGCCCGGCACAGCGTCTGGCACAACTACATGCTGAACTTCCGGCCCCACGGTCTCGGCACATACACGTGCTACGGCAACGGCATCGCCCGCTCCGTGTGGCTCGACGAGGACACGCCGACGCCCGGCTGATCCCGGCCTGCCGCATGATGCGATGCTCAGATGCAGGAAGCCGCCCGAGAGGACGGCTTCCTGTGTGTTCCTGCCGTGATCGGCGGCGACGAGTCCGGGGACAAAAGGAAACCCGCCTCGGCCTCTTCGGCCTGGCGGGTTATGGCGACCCCGATCGGATTCGAACCGACGATCTCCACCGTGACAGGGTGGCGTGTTAGGCCTCTACACCACGGGGCCGTGCGTCCGCTCAGGATATCTCGGCGGCTCGATCTCGGTCAACGACTGCCACGCTCTCCGATGCGGGCGGGCCGCTGTCGCGCAGGCGGGGGCGTACCTACACTGACCACGATCGCCGAGGAGGCACCATGGGACGCGAACGACGCCGACGCACTCGCCGCACCGCTCGACAGGGCGCGCCGTCCGTCGAGATCTCGGCGCCCGGCGACACGCACACCTCGACGGCCGGGCACCACATCCAGGTGCGCTCGGACCGCGTCCTCGCCCGCGAGGCGCAGACGATGATCGACGAGCTGAAGCGCGTGCTCGTGGTCTCCGGCGTCTGCTTCGGGATGCTCGCGGTCCTCGTCGTCATCGAGCGGATGCAGTAGCCACCACGCTCCAGGCCTGATCGGCCGCCCTGCTAGCGCAGTCGACCCCACACCGCGACGCTCCCCACGCCGACGATCATCAGTCCGGCGAGGTCGAACACCAGCTCACCCGACAGCACCATCCTCACGGCGAGCGCTCCCACGAGCGTGGCGACGCCGATGAGCTGCATCGCCATGCCGCGCTTCCCGTTGGTGACGCGATGGATCGCCTCGCCGACCAGCCCGCCGACGGCGGAGCCGACGAACAGCGCCAGCAGGAGGAACAGCCCTCGGAACCCTCCGACGGGGAAGAGGATCGCGCCGATGAAGCCCAGGGCCGCGGCCAGGACCACGCCGACGCCGAGCGCCTTCGCGTAGTCCACCGGGGCGAGCTCGTACATCGGCGGGCGGCGCAGCTTGGCGCAGTCGGGGCAGCGGATGCCCCCGGGTGTGTGAATCATGCAGCGCGGGCAGATCGGCGTCCCGCAGCGGCCGCACTCGAGGGCGGTCTCGACGTCGGGGTGTCGGGCGCAGAAGACGATCGGCTCGGCGGTCATGCTCGCGCCTCCGTGCCCGGCGCCGAGGTGAGGTCGATGTCCGGCACGTTCGCGCAGCCACGCTCACGCGCGACCTCCAGCAGTCGTGCCACGGCCTCCCGTGGCATGTCGAAGTGGCCCGGCTCGTGCTCGTGCTCCCGCTCGAGGCCGTGGAAGTCCGATCCGCCGGAGGGCACGAGGTCCAGGCGCTCGGCGAGCGCGCGGAGCGACTCGACGACCTCGGGCTCGTAGTGGCGGTAGTAGACCTCGATGCCGTCAAGGCCCATGCCCGCGAGTCCCTCGGCGATGCGCTCGTAGTCGGCGGTGAACGGCGGGTGGGCGAACACGGCGAGGCCGCCCGCACCGTGGATGAGTTCGATCGCCTCCTGCGGATAGAGCCGCTTCCCCTCGATGTACGCGGGGGAGTTGCGGCCGAGGTAGCGCGCGAACGCCTCGTCGACGTCGGCGACGTGCCCCGCCTCGATCAGGGCGCGGGCGAAGTGAGGGCGTCCCACGGAGGCCTCACCGGCGATCTCGCGGACGCGGCCCCACGACACCGGCACTCCGAGGCTCGCCAGCGCCGCCGTGATCGCCTCACCGCGCTCGATGCGCATGCGGTGGGCCTCGGCGATCTCGGTGCGAAATGCGTCGTCGGTCGGGTCGACGAAGAGCCCGAGGATGTGGACCTCGGTGCCCGGTTCGTAGCACCCGAACTCCACGCCCGGCACGAATGCCATCCCGGGGTGGGCGGCCACGGCCGCGCGTGCCTCGTCGAGCCCGTCGAGCGTGTCGTGGTCCGTCAGGGCGAAGACGCGGACGCCGTGCGCGGCGGCCATCGCGACGAGGTCAGCCGGGGAGCGCGTGCCGTCGGAGCGGTTCGAGTGGCAGTGGAAGTCGCCCTCGCTGCTCACGCCTGCTCCGTTCGTCACTGCGGTGGGGACACCTCCAGTGTCCCACAGGCCCGGCCGGCTCCCCGCCCCGAGTGCTAACGGAGTGCTAGTGAGCGATCCCTGGCTCGAGCCTAGTGGGCGACCGCCGAGGCACGCGTCTCGCGGACCACCGTGACCTTGATCTCGCCCGGGTACTGCATCGTCTCCTCGATCTTCTTGGAGACATCGCGGGCGAGCCGGCTCGCACCGAGGTCGTCGACGCGTTCCGGCTTCACGATGATGCGCACCTCGCGGCCCGCCTGCACGGCGAACGACTGGTCGACGCCGTCGAACGAGTTCGCGATCGCCTCGAGGGCCTCGAGGCGCTTGATGTACTCCTCGGCGGATTCGCGGCGTGCGCCCGGGCGGGACCCCGACATCGCGTCCGCGCAGATCACCACGAGCGCCTCCACCGTCTCCGGCGGGACTTCCTCGTGGTGCGCCTCGACGCAATGGACGACCTCGCGCGGCACACCGAAGCGGCGGGCGATGTCGGCGCCGAGGCGGGCGTGGGTGCCCTCCATCTCGCGGTCGACCGCCTTGCCGAGGTCGTGCAGCAGGCCGCCGAGGCGGGCGATCTCGACGTTCGCGCCGATCTCGTGCGCCAGTGCGGCCGCCAGCCACGACGTCTCGATGCAGTGCCGGAGCTGGTTCTGGCCGTAGGAGTAGCGGTACCGGAGACGCCCGAGCGTGCGGACGATCTCGGGGTGGAGGTTCGTGACCTCGGCGTCCACGAGCGCCTGCTGCCCGGCCTGCTCGATGAGCTTGTCCACCTCGGCGCGCGCCTTGTCGACGGCGTCCTCGATGCGGGTGGGCTGGATGCGTCCGTCCTGGATCAGGCGGGCGAGGGCGGTGCGGGCGATCTCCCGGCGGACCGGGTCGAAGCCGGACACCGTCACCACCTCGGGTGTGTCGTCGATGATCAGGTCACAGCCCGTGGCGGACTCGAAAGCGCGGATGTTGCGGCCCTCGCGCCCGATGATGCGGCCCTTGAGCTCGTCCGAGGGGATCGGCACGACCGTGACGGTCGTCTCGGCGGTCACCTCGGAGGTGATGCGCTGCATCACCGTGGCGAGGATCTTGCGGGCGCGGACATCGGCTTCGTTGCGCGCGGAGGACTCCATCGCGCGGACCCGGCGATTCGACTCCTCGCGGAGTTCGCCGTCGAGGTTCTGGAGGAGCTGCTCGCGCGCCTCCTCGAGCGTCAGGCTCGCGACGCGCTCCAGCTCCGATCGGGCCTCGGCGCGGATCTGGTCGATCTCGGCCTCGGTCTTCTCGAGGTTCACGGTGCGGTCGCGGACAGATTGCTCGGAACGCTCGAGGTTCTCGGCGCGTCGCTCGAGGGTCTCCTCGCGCTGCTCGAGCCGGCGCTCCGCGCGGCTGAGCTCGTTGCGACGTTCCTTGATCTCGGCTTCGAGTTCCTCGCGACGGGCGAGGAGGGTTTGGTTCGCGTCCAGCTCGACCTTGCGGGCGCGGTTCTCAGCTTCCTCCACCATGATGCGCGCTTCGTCGCGCGCCTGGCGGGTCATGCTGTTGGCGCCCTGGCGGGTCACGAAATAGACGAGACCCGCACCCAGCAGGAAGGCGACTGCGCCTTCCGCCACGAGGATCAGCGCATCCATGGTGCCGTTCTCCGTATCCAGGACACCGGCCGAGCGCCGCTGGCGGTGCCTGGAACGCGGTCAACTGACACACGCTCTCTGGGGCACTGCCGGTCGCTCGAAGCCGGAATGATTCGTTTCCGACGGATCGCCGTCGGCTAACAGAATCGTATCACGCGCTTAAACACGTTTATTGACCTGTTACGGGGGCGGGGAGGTGTCAGCGATCGTCCTCGGCATCGCCCTCGGGCACGTCCGCGAGGGCGGCCTGCATCGCCTCGCGGGCGACGGAATCGGAGAAGCCGCGGCGCCTGAGGAAGTCGTAGAGGCGACGCGTGCGCTTGGGTTCCTCGACGGATCGGAGCGAGCGGGCACGCTTCCGGGCCGCCTCGAGAGCGGCTGCGCGGTCGTCGTGCTCGGCGATCGCGGCCTGGGCGAACTCGTCGGCTACGCCGCGCTGGTTCAGCTCGTGCTTCAGGAGGGCACGACCGCGTCCCGTGGCACGCGGTCCAGAGACATAATTCTTCGCCCATGCGCGGTCGTCGAGATACCCGAGTGAGCGCATCCGCTCGACCGCGTGTTCGACCTCGTCGGGCAGGAAGGATCGGGCGAGGGCGGTCCCGAGCTCACGCTCGGTGCGGTGCTTACGGGAGAGCAGCTCCAGTGCCTTGCGGATCGCGAGGAGCTTCCGGCCCTCCGACTGCACCTCGGACCACTGGTCGGGGGGGAAGTGGACGCCCTCGCGGAGGTGGTGGAGGACAACCGTCTCGAGGGGAAGGACGACGGGGTCGTCGCTGTCGATGGAGACAGCGGCGACCCCGTTCTTCTTGACCTGGACTTCGACGATGACCGGCATCGAGGTACCTCGACGCGCGGGTTACGCGTCGACCGAGAGCTCCGCCTCAGCCTCGACCGCTTCCGCGGTGGCCGGAGGGGCGAACGACTCGACGGGGGCGGCGCCCTTCACACCGGCGAGGCTGCGCACGCGCTGCTCGATCTCGGTGCCCATCTCGAGGTTCTCGCCGAGGAACTTCACAGCGTTCATGCGGCCCTGCCCGAGGCGGACGTCGCCGTAGGAGTAGAACGCGCCGGTCTTCTTGATGACGTCGTGCTCGACCGCGAGGTCGATGACGTCGCCCCAGTGGTTAATGCCGTGCATGTCCGAGGTGAACATGATGTCGAACTCGGCCTGGCGGAACGGCGGGGCGACCTTGTTCTTCACGACCTTGCAGCGCACGCGGTTGCCGATGAACGTCTGGCCGTCCTTCAGCGATTCGATGCGCCGGATGTCGATGCGGACCGACGAGTAGAACTTCAGCGCGCGGCCGCCGGGAGTGGTCTCCGGGTTGCCGAAGACGACGCCGACCTTCTCGCGGAGCTGGTTGATGAAGACGAGGGCGGTGTTGGTGCGGGAGACCGCAGCGGTCAGCTTGCGCATCGCCTGGGACATGAGGCGTGCCTGCAGGCCGGGGAGGGAGTCGCCCATGTCACCCTCGAGTTCCGCGCGCGGCACGAGGGCGGCGACGGAGTCGACGATCACGATGTCGATCGCCTGCGAGCGGATCAGCGCTTCGCAGATCTCGAGGGCCTGCTCACCGGTGTCCGGCTGCGAGATGAGGAGGTCGTCGACGTTGATGCCACACTGCGCGGCGTACTCCGGGTCGAGCGCGTGCTCGACGTCGATGTAGGCGGCGGTGCCGCCGGCCTTCTGGGCCTCGGCAATGATGTGCTGGGCGAGCGTGGACTTACCGGCCGACTCCGGACCGTAGATCTCGGTGATGCGGCCGCGCGGGACGCCGCCGATGCCGAGGGCGATGTCGAGCGAGAGCGCGCCGGTCGGGATGCCGGAGACGTTCATCGAGGCGCTCGGGTCGCCGAGGCGCATGATGGCGCCCTTGCCGTGGTCCTTGGTGATCTGCTCGAGCGCCTTCGCCAGGAGGTCTGCGCGCTGCTTCTTCTCGTCGACGGCCATGGCCTTGCGCCTCTCGTTCTCTCGGATGGTTCGAGTCAGTAGTGCAGGCCCCCGCCCGACTGTTCGGAACACTAGAACGCGCGTTCTACAGTGTCAACACCCTTCGTCACTGGAGGTGTCATTTCACGACGATCTGTGGTGTCCAGTGGTGTCGCCGCGTTCCGAATGCCGTCGCTGGTCATCGTACCGCCTCGACGCAGGGTCGGGAGGGAGTCAGGATCGGGCCATGGCTCGCATCACGATCCGCTTGAGCCCGAGGGCGTCCCGCGAGGAGATCGCGGGGGAGCGCGATGGCGCGGTGCTCGTGCGGGTCACGGCGCCGCCAGTGGACGGCGCGGCGAACGAAGCGCTGGTGAAGCTGTTGGCGAAGACGTTGCGAGTGCCGAAGAGCGCGGTCGCGATCGTCTCCGGCGAGACGTCGCGCACGAAGCTCGTCGAGGTCCACGGGGTCGAGGAAGCCGATCTCCGGGCTCGCCTCGGTCTGGGTGCCGGCGGCGGTTAGAAGCTCGACGCCGAGTTCAGCAGGGCCGAGGCGATGAAGAAGAGCAGCAGCATCGCGACCATCGGCGTGATGTCGATCATGCCGATCGGGGGGATCACCTTCCGGAGCGGCTCCAGTACCGGGTCCGTGACGGCGTTCAGGAACTGCACGATGGGGCCGTTCCGGTCGATCGGGAACCAGGTGAGGATCGCCCGCGCGAAGATCGCGAAGGCGAGGAACTGGACGAGGTAGCCCACCGCGAGGACCAGCATTCCCATGGGTTACTCCCCCAGATCGCGCGCACGCTCGTACGCCGCTTCCACTGCCGAGTCGATCGCCGTGCGGAAGCCGGCGGCCTCCAGCTCGGCGAGCCCGGCGGCGGTGGTGCCGCCCGGCGAGGTCACCTGGTTGCGCAGCGCCGCCGGGTGCTGTCCGGTCTCCATCGCGTATTCGGCCGAGCCTCGGACGGTGGAGAGCACGAGCTTGAGCGCATCCGGGCGCTTCATGCCCTGGCGGACGGCCGCGTCCACCATCGCCTCGATCATCAGGTAGACATAGCCCGGCCCGGAGCCGTGCACGGCGGTCGCGAGGTCGACCTCGTCGTCCGAATGCACCTCGACGTATCCGGTGGCGACGGCGCTCAGCACGCGCTCGAGGTGGGCGCGCTGCGCACCGGTGACCTCGGACGATGGGTAGTAGACGGCGGCGCCGGCGCCGATGGCGGCCGGGAGGTTGGGCATCACGCGGACCGCGGCTCGGTGCCCGGTGTAGCGGCGAAGGTCGTCGAGGCGCACACCGGCGGCGATGGACACCACGACGGCGTCGCGCCCGAACTTGCCGGTGAGGTTCTCCGCGACGGTGGGGAGGTCCTGCGGCTTCACCGCGAGGATGACGACATCCGCCCCGATGCAGGCGCTCTCGGCGTCATCGGTCACACGCACGCCGTGCTCACTGAGCTGTGCTCGACGGGCCGGCACCACCTCGGCGACGGCGACGTCTCCCGGCGCGGCCACCTCCGCGCGGAGGATGCCGCGCAGGAACGCCTCGCCCATGAAGCCGCCGCCGATGATGCCGATGCGCATCGTGACCCCTCGTCGATGCTGTGCCGTCGATGGCATGCCGTCGCGCGGACGAAGGTCCGGAGCGAAGCGGCGGAGTATGACTTCGAAGCCTAAGGGATCGCGACGCCTACGGGCTGGCAGTCGGTGTCATCCGAGGGGGCCGCAGGGGTCAGGGCAGGCGGTCGCCGAAGATCGCGCGCCCCACGCGTACCACCGTCGCGCCTTCTTCGATGGCGACCTCGAAGTCGTCCGTCATTCCCATCGAGAGCTCCGAGAGGCCGTGCTCAGCGGCCAGCTCGCGGAGCGCGCGGAAGACCGGTCGCACCTCCTCGGGGTCCTTCACGCGAGGCGCGACTGTCATCAAGCCGCGGACATCGAGGATCTCAGCCGACCGGGCGGCTGCGAGGAGCGGCCCCACGTCGGACGGTGCGATCCCCTCCTTCTGGGCCTCGCCGGCCACGTTGACCTCGAGGAAGCAGCGGAGCGGCCGATGCCCCGGGCGTGCCTCGGCAGCACGGGTCGCGATCTCCCGGACGAGCCGCTCGGAGTCGAGCGAGTGCAGGACGTCGATGTAGGGGAGGGCGTCTCGCACCTTGTTGCGCTGGAGATGGCCGATGAAGTGCCACTCGGCAGCCAGTCCGCGCTCCCGGGCGGCGAGGGCCTTCGGGACGAACTCCTGGGCGCGGTTCTCGCCGAACACGCGGAGTCCAGCGGTGACGGCCTCCTCGACGGCTTCGATCGGGTGCGTCTTGGACACCGCGACGAGGGTGACCTCATCGGCACTCCGGCCGCTACGGGCGCACGCCGCCTCGATGCGGTGTCGCACTTCGGCGGCACGGGTGGCGATGGACGTCGTCGCGGTCATGGAGATGAGCCAGGCCTACGGTCGGCGGCGGCTGAAGATCTCCTCCTCGAGCGTGCGCTGCGACTGCTTGTCGCGCTCGACGAGGCGCCAGACGCCGAGGCCGAGGATGGCGATCGGGCCGAGCGAGAGGATCGGGTGGATGGACAGCAGCCACACGGCGGCGCCCAGGAGAAAGAGCACCCCGAAGATGACGAGCATCGGGATGGCCAGCAGGCCAAGCACGACGCGGCTCATCACGAAGATCTCGCTCCAGGAGCCTTCCGGATCCTGCTGGGGCGGTTGATATCCGTACATGCGTCCAGTGTAGGCGTCGCGAGCGTCGGCAACGTTGCGTGATGGCGTCAGGTGTAGCATCCCGCGCGCGAGGGGGTGTGCGATGACAGGTTCCTTCAGACTCGGTGACGTCGAGATCACGTACGTCGAGGAGCTCACGCTCCCGACCTCGGTCCGGTGGATGCTCGAAGGGGTGGAGCGAGACGCCGTGGCCGCGTGCTCGTCATGGATGCAGCCGCACTACCAGAACGCGGACGGCTACCTCCTCCAGAGCATCCACACGCTCGTCGTGCGGACGCCGGACCGGCTCATGCTGGTGGACACGGGCGTCGGCAACGGCAAGGAGCGCGGTGGTGGTATCCCGGCGTTCAACCTGCTCGACACGGACTTCCTCGACCGCCTCGCCGCCGCCGGCGTCGACCCGGACGAGGTGGACACCGTCCTGTGCACGCACATGCATACCGACCACGTTGGCTGGGACACCCACCTCGAGGATGGACAGTGGGTGCCGACGTTCCCCAACGCGCGCCACCTGTTCGTCGAGCAGGAGTGGATGCACTGGCACGAGGTCGCCCGGGACGCTGAGGCGACCGCCCGCCTGCTGGCAGACTCCATCACGCCGGTGTTCGAGGCCGGTCTCGTGGACCTCGTGCCGGCCGACTACCAGGTCACCGAGCAGGTCAGGCTCGTCCCCTCGCACGGTCACAGCCCCGGCCACGTGACCGTCGAGGTCACCTCGGGCGGACGGACGGCGGCGCTCATCGGCGACGTCATGCACTCGCCGCTCCAGGCGGCGTTCCCGGACGTGAAGCCGCCGCTCGATCGTGAGCTGGAGGCACCCGCGCGGGCACGCCACGCCGTCCTCGAGCGCTACGCGGACACCGACACGCTGGTCCTCGGGGCGCACTGGCCGTGGCCGCCGGCGCTGATCCGCCGTGAGGGCGACGCCTACCGCGTGGATGCCGCGGAGGACTTGTGATGCATGATGCGTGATGCTAGCATCACGCATCATGGTGAAGAGAACCACGGTCTCAGCCGAAGAAGACGACCTCGCCACCCTGGAACGGGAGGCGAAGCGTCGCGGTGTCTCCTTGTCTCTGATGCTCCGGGAGGCGGTCATGGAGTACGCAGCCGAAATCCGGGAGGCGAACCGTCCGCGCTTCGGCTATACCTCCGGACCGGAAGACGTCGCGCAGGAATCCGTGGATGACGAGGACGCGCCGTACCGCCACCTGAAGTCGCAGATGGACGACCACGACTCCGCGTCGGCGACCAGGTAGGTGGCGCTCGTCCTCGATACCGGGGTGGTGCTGGCGCTCCTCAACGCGAAGGATCGCTACCACCGCGCCTGTGTCGAGCTCGCCATGGGCACGCGGGAGCCGCTGGTCATCCCGGCGGCGATTCTCGGCGAGGTCGACTACTGGATTGCGCAGCGCCTCGATCCTCGGGCGTGGCGCATCCTGATCGAGGACATCGACCGCGGCGCGTACCTCCTCGAACCGACCACCGAGGAGGACCTTGTCCGGACGGTCTCGCTACAGGATCAGTACCCGAGCCTCTCGCTCGGCTTCGTGGACGCCGCCGTGATCGCGGTGTGCGAACGCCTTGGAGAGCGCAAAGTCGCGACGGTGGACCGCCGCGACTTCTCGGTGGTCGTGCCGCGGCACGCGCCCTACCTCGAGATCCTCCCGGCCTGACCGGCTCTCAAACGCACGCGAACCTCAGGAGCACTTCGAGTAGCCGCACGCCTGGCAGGTGAGGCAGCGCTCGAGGTATTCGAGCTGCTCGCCGCAGTCCGGGCACGTGAGGCCGGACATCGTCCGTTCGCCCTCCACGCGCGGCAACTCGACGCCGAAGCGGAGCCGCAGCCAGCGGAAGACATAATCGAGGATGCTCGTCGCGAACGGGATGTCCGGGTTCGACGTGATTCCGTACGGCTCGAAGCGTGTCTGCTCGAGCTTTGCGGCGATCTTCTCGAGGCCCACCCCGTACTGGAGCGAGATCGAGGTCAGGAGGGCGACCGCGTCCGTCAGGCCGGAGACCGTCGAGCCTTCCTTGGCGATCTTGATGAAGACCTCACCGGGCGTGCCGTCCTCGAAGAGCCCGACCGTGACGTAGCCCTCCTGCTCGCCCACGCGGAACTTGTGCGTGATCGACTGGCGCTCGTCCGGGAGGTGGCGACGGTAGGGCGCCGGCGCGGGCGTACCCGTGGAGGCCGGCGCCTCGCGCGGCTCGTGCGCGAGCACCTGCACGGCTCGAGAGCCGTCCCGGTAGACCGTGACGCCCTTGCAGCCGAGCCGGTGCGCCAGCAGGTAGACGTCGCGGATGTCGGCGGCGGTCGCCTCGCGCGGGAGGTTCACGGTCTTCGAGACCGCGAGGTCCGTGTGTTCCTGGAACGCTGCCTGCATGCGGACGTGCCAGGGGGGCGCGATGTCGTGTGCGGTGGCGAACCACGCGCGGATGTCCTCGGGCACCTCGGTGCGGTCGCCGAGGCGGTCACCGTGTGCGAGGTCGTCCATGAGGTCTTCGCTCCAGAAGCCACGCTCGCGCGCGACTTCCTGGAAGCGTGCGTTCACCTCGGGCAGGATCGTGCCGTCGCCCATGCGCCGGTAGTGCGCGAGCGAGAAGTACGGCTCGATGCCGGACGACGCGCCCGCGATGATCGCGATCGTGCCGGTCGGGGCGATACAGGTGCGGGTGGCGTTCCGGAAGCGCCGGTTGGCGCCGTGCGGGCCGTAGATCGACTGCTCCCAGTTCGGGAACACGCCCTTCTCCGTGCCCAGCGCCTCGGAGACCCCGTCGGCCGCGTCCTGGATGTGCGCCATCACGCGCGCGCCGAGGGCGAGCGCTTCGTCCGAGGCGTACGGGATCGCGGCGGCGTTGAGGGCGTCCGCCCAGCCCATCACGCCGAGCCCGATCTTCCGGTTGCCGCGCACGGCCTCCGTGATCTGTGGGACCGGGAACTCGTTGACCTCGACGACCCCGTCGAGGAAGCGCGCGGCGACGCGGACCGTCGCTGCGAGGGCGTCCCAGTCGAAGTCACGGGCGTCGGCGTCCCAGAACAGCCCGAGGTTCACCGAGCCGAGCGTGCACGCCTCCCAGGGCAGGAGGGGCACCTCGCCGCACGGGTTGGTCGCCTCGATCGCGCCGAGGGCGGGCGTTGGGTTCGTCGCGTTGATTGTGTCGAGGAAGATCAGGCCCGGGTCACCGGTCTGCCACGCGGAGTCCACGATCTCGTCGAGCAGTTCGCGCGCATCGACCTCGCCGCGTGGAGCGCCGTCGCGCGGGTCGCGGAGCGTGAAGCGACGCGCGGACTCGGAACTGGCCGCGGCCGCGTCCATGAACTCCTGCGTGACGGCCACCGAGACGTTGAAGCGCGTCGCGGTGATGCCGTCGTCCTTGGCGTGGATGAACTCGCGGATGTCGGGGTGGTCGACGCGCAGGACGCCCATGTTGGCGCCGTCGCGCTTCCCCCCCTGCGTCACCAGCCGCGACACGTCGTCATAGTGCCTGAGGACGCTCACAGGGCCGCAGGCGGCACCGTGGGTGGTCCGGATGGCCTCGCCCTTGCCTCGGAGGTTCGAGAACGAGAAGCCGGTGCCGCCGCCGTACTTCTGCACCATCGCCGTCGCCTCGGCCGTGGCCATGATCGACTCGAGGGTGTCCTCCACCGGGAGGACGAAGCACGCGGCGAGGGTGCCCTGGCCGGTCCCCGCGTTCATCAGCGTCGGGGAGTTGGGCAGGAAGCGGAGCGCAGCCATCTCGTCGTAGTAGCGCTGCGCCCACTCGCGCCGGAGCTCCTCGGTGGCCTCGCAGGACGCGATGTGCAGCGCCACGCGGGCGAGGAGCTCCTCGGGCGTCTCGCGCACGTTGCCCTCGGCGTCGCGCAGCAGATAGCGCCGCTCGAGGACGGTGCGAGCGTTGTCGGTCAGCGTGACCGGGGTCAGGCGGAGGTCGGCGGTGGTGACCATGGATCGAGGATCGCACAGTCGGGGTCGGTTCTGGGACTGCGGATGGCAGTCGCTGCAGAAAAGCGGACGCCCCGCGGGCGGGTGATGCGGGGCGTCCTATGTGGCGGGAACGTGCTGTGTCGGGCCCGAGTCCTGCTCGGGTGGGTGAGGGCTACCGCGCCCGTCGCGCGTCGAGGGAGACCGGCTCGCGGTCGACGTCCTCAGTCGTGGCGACGGCCTCCTCGCGGACGGGCGGGACCTCGCCGCGGATGAGGGAGTCCATGTCGTCCTCGAACAGGCGAGCCTGCTCCGGGGCGAGGGCGAACGGTCCGGCGTTCGCCATGCGGTTCAGCTCCTCCAGCATCTCGTCCAGCGAGACGAACTGGTGGTAGACGGACGCGAAGCGGATGTAGGCGATCGGGTCGAGGCCCTTGAGGCGCGTGATCGCCATCTCGCCGACGACGCGGCTGGGGATCTCGCGACGACCTGAGCCGAGCAGGCGGCCCTCGATGTCGTCGACGATGGCCTCGATCGAGCCGGTCGGCAACGGACGCTTCTGGGCGGCGATGCGCAGGCCGGCCAGGAGCTTCTCGCGGTTGAACTCTTCGCGGCGCCCGTCCTTCTTCACGACCATGACCACGGCACGCTGGATCTGCTCGACGGTGGTGAACCGCTCGTCGCAGCCCTCGCACTCGCGGCGGCGGCGGATGCCGGCCTCGGTCGTGCGGGAGTCGATCACTTTGCTCGTGTCATGGCCACAGAAGGGGCACTTCATCAGAGGTGTCAGCGCTCTCGTTGGGGGAGGGGCGGTGGTTGGAACCGGGGTGGGGCGCGCCGGTGGTGAGTTCGGAGTATTGGCCCCACAGCCCGTGCCCTCAACGGGAGGCATCCACATCGTTGTCGCCCAGTTGTCCCCAAGTCTGGGGATACGAGGGCACAACCTCGCGGAATCCTGTTGAGCACGGCCGTGCGAGGCGCTCGGATGGCCCGAGACAGACGAACGGGGCGGCCGTGAGGCCGCCCCGTCGCATGGTCGCTGTCCTCGGCGCTAGCGCGTCGGGAAGGAGCGGCGGAGGAACGTCGGCAGGTCCGCCTCGGTGAGGGCGTCGGGCGAGGTCGGGTCGGGCTTGATCTGCCCGAGCTTGATCGGCTCGATGTCCTCCTGCTGGTCCAGCACCTGCTTCATGCTGAGCTTCTTCACGCCGCTGAAGCCCGTGGCGATGAGCGTGATCCGGACCTCGTCCTTGAGGCTGTCGTCCAGGCTCGTGCCGAAGATGATCTCCGCCTCCGGGTCCACCACGCTCGCGATGACGCGGGCGGCGGAGTCCAGCTCGCGGAGGCCGAGGTCCCGGGGCCCCGTGACGTTGAACAGCACGCCCGTCGCGCCGGTGATGTCGACCTCGAGCAGCGGGCTCGAGATCGCCTGCCGGGCGGCGTCAGTGGCGCGGTTCTCGCCGCGGCCGGCGCCGATGGCCATGAGGGCCGGGCCGGCGTCCGACATGATCTTGCGGACGTCCGCGAAGTCCAGGTTCACGAGGCCCGGCACCGTGATCAGCTCGCTGATGCCCTGGATGCCCTGCCGGAGCACGTCGTCCGCCATCGAGAAGGCTTCCTCGATGGAGACCTTGTCGTCGCCGAGCTGCAGGAGCCGGTCGTTGTGGATCACGATGAGCGTGTCCACCTTGTCCTGCAGGTCGCGGACGCCTTCCTCCGCCTGCTGGCGGCGCTTGGCGCCCTCGAACGTGAAGGGCTTCGTGACCACGCCGATGGTGAGGGCGCCCATCTCCCGGGCGACCTCTGCCACGATCGGGGCGGCGCCGGTGCCGGTGCCGCCGCCGAGGCAGGCGGTAACGAAGACCATCTCCGCGCCGGCAAGCGCCTCCGCGATCGCCTCGCGGGATTCCTCGGCGGAGCGAGCGCCGCGCAGCGGGTCGGCGCCGGCGCCGAGGCCGCGGGTGAGCCGGTCGCCGATGCGGACGCGGATCTCAGCCTTGCAGTGCTCCAGCGCCTGCATGTCCGTGTTCATCGCCACGTACTGCACGCCCGGGAGGCGGGCGCCCAGCATGCGGTTCACGGCGTTCGTGCCGCCGCCGCCAACACCGACCACCTTGATGGGCGGCAGACCTTCAAACTCGACCATCTGGGTACCTTCCGTTCGTGCGGGCTTCGCTGCCCGCGGGGGTGGAGGGCTGCTGGTGCCGTAGCCGCTACGCGGTGCGTGCGCGCTCGGAGCCTCCGCCTTCGGGCTCGTCTGCTCCCCCTGCGGGGCACGGGTGGTCTTCGCCTCCGCAGCGGGCGCTGCTGAGGACTTGGCTGCTGAGGACTTGGTGGCCGCTGCCGAGGCCTTGGGGGCGTCGACCTGGGCGGCTTCGAGTTCCGCGAGGATCGACTTGTAGTCCGTCTCGTATTCGGACGAGTGGCCCGGGGGCGCCGGGTCCGCCGCGAGGTCGAGCGACGCCGCAGCCTGCTCGGTCGCGCTCTGGGCCTCCGCCGACGGCATGACGGCCGACGAGGCCGCCGTGATCACCGGCGCGAGAGGCTCCTCGGCCGGCTGCGCCGCTGCCGGCTCGTTCTCCGTCGCGTCTTCGGCCGTGCCCGTCTCGATGATCGGGGCCTGCTCGACCGCGAGGGCGGCCTGTGGGGCATCCTCGACGTCGTCCGTGGCTTCGGCGTCGTCCTCCGGCGAGGGGACGACGGACAGGCGGCGCTCATGCACCTCCTGCCGGGCCGCGGCCAGGTAGTCGAAGAGCGTGCCACCGCCCATCGGGTCTCCGCCCTCGTTGGGGCGGTGTGACCGTTCCTGCTCGTTCATCGCACCTCACCTTCCCGGCGCTTGCGGCATCGCCGAGCGCTCATTCGGGTGGTCATTGGGGAAGGATGACCCGCATCAAATGCGCCACTTTCTTGAAGATCCCGCCCAGTGCCGGTGCGGCGACCGGCGTGGAACGGAACATGATTTCCTGCTCCTTCAGGGCCCAGCGCAGGAGCCCCACGGATGTCGCGTAGGCGGGGTCATGGAGCAGGTCCGACAGCCCCGCCAGGTGCTGAGGACGGCCCACGCGAGCGGGCAGCCCCATCACCTCTTCGGCCAGTAGATCGATGCCCGGGACGGCGGAGGCGCCGCCGGACAGCACGATGCCCGCGGAGAGCACCTCGGGGTCGGCCCCGCGGCGGATCTCAGCCAGCACCAGTTCGAACAACTCTTCCGTCCGCGCCTGGAGGACCTGCGCGAGCAGCCGCCGTGGCATCTGCTTCGAGCCCTCCGAGCCGAACGCCTCCACCTCGACTTCTTCGTCCTCCGCGACCATCGAGGGGATGACGTGTCCGTACTTCCGCTTCGCCTGCTCGGCGGCCGGCTGCGGGACCCGCAGCGCCACCACCAGGTCGCGCGTCATGTGGACGCCGCCGATGGGCAGCACGGCGGTGTGCACCACCGCGCCGTCCACGAACACCGCCACGTCCGTCGTCCCGCCGCCGATGTCGACGATGACGACGCCCTGCTGCATCTCCTCGCGGGAGAGCACGGCTTCAGCCGACGCCAGCGGCTCGAGGATGAGCGACTCGACGCGGACGCCGGCGCCCTCCACGCACTGCATGAGGTTGTGCATCGCCGAGGACGAGGAGGTGACGACGTGCGTCTCCACGTCCAGCCGTGAGCCGAACATGCCGCTCGGGTCGATGACGTGGTCCTGGCCGTCCACGACGTAGTACCGCGGCACCACGTGGATGACCTCGCGGTTCGTCGGGACGTTCACGATGCGGGCGCTTTCGAGGGCGCGCGCGACGTCGTCATCGGTGATCGGGTGGCGCGGGTCGCCGATGGCCACGATGCCCCTCGAGTTCATCGAGGAGACGTGGGGGCCGGCGATGCCGACATGGGCGGAGAGGATCCGCGTCCCCGAGGCGCGTTCAGCGCGCTCCACGGACGAGGCGATCGCCTCGATGCCCGCCTGGATGTTGTCCACCATCCCGCGGGCGAGGCCCGCGGACGGTCCGACCCCGACACCGAGGATCCGGAGATCCTGGTGCTGGTCCACCTCGGCGACGATCGTGCAGATCTTCGTCGTCCCAACATCGATAGCGGCGATGCTGTGATTGGCCATCAGCACACGTCCTTCGTCATCGCAGCACCACGTTCCGACCGAAGCGGAGGTCAACCTCCGCGACCTGGGGAGAGCCGGTCGCTTCGCGCTCGCTGAGCTGACGGAGCACCTGCTCGAAGGCCTCAACCTTGAACTCGTAGTTGGACGAGTCGCCAAACACCGCGTCGGGGCCGTCCTGGGCGATGACCGTGAGGCCACGGTCACGCTGGAACACCCACGCCGTCGGCGTGAGCCCCGCTTCCTGGAAGACGCGGTCCTCGATGAGCCGTGCGACGAGGTGGACGGTGTCGGGGTCGGCGCCCTTCCCGTCCTCCAGGTCACGCGGCGAAGCGAGATCGATGATGGTGGGAGCGTCCTCGGGCGCCGGGCGGGACGCGCGGAGGACGTTGCCGTCCGCGTCGATCACCTGCACGCGGCCGGCCGTCTGCCAGTAGCCCCAGGCCTGGTGCTCCTCGATGGTCACGTGCACCGAGTTGGGCCACGCGCGCTCGACGGTCACGGACTTCACCGCCGGGAGGAGGGCGATCTCCTGCTCGGCCTTCGTGGTGTCCAGCGTGAGCATGGACTCGCCGCCGAGCTGGCTCACCGCCGCGACCTGGCGCGCGCCGACGACCTGGGCGCCGCTGACGTCGATGTTCATCACGCGCAGCGAGTCGCCGGTGAGCAGCCACGCCGCCCCGTAGATGACGCTCGACGCGGCCACGAGGCCGCCGAGGGCGACGCCGATGCGACGCCACGGCACGTGGAACTCCCGCGGCGGCTTCGGTCGCTCCGCGCGGGCGAGGGTGTACTGGCGCTGCGGAGCGCGCGAGGACATCGCGCGGCCGCTGACGCCGCGCGGGTTGTAGCGGCGCTGGCGGCGCCCGGGCAGGCGGAGGTTCCCGAACGGGTTACGCATGCGCCACCCGCCGTTCCGCGTGCCGCTCGAGGGCGAAGTCCACGAGCCGCGAGATCAGCTGGGAGTAGGAAACGCCGGCTTCCTGCCAGAGGCGCGGGTACATCGAGATCGGGGTGAAGCCCGGGAGGGTGTTCACCTCGATGCACTTCACGCCGCCGTCCGGCTCCACGAAGAAGTCGACGCGGGAGAGGCCTGAGCAGTCCAGCGCCTTGAAGGCGCGGACGGCATAGTCCTGCACGAGCGCGGCGACCTTCTCATCGACGCGCGCGGGCACGATCAGCGCGGCCGTGTCGTCGAGGTACTTCGCGGCGTAGTCGTAGAACTCGGTGCTCGGGGCGATCTCCCCGAGCGGTGACGGCTTCGGGTCGTGGTGCCCGAGGACGGCGCACTCGACCTCCTGGCCCTCGAGGGCGGCCTCGACGAGCACCTTCCGGTCGAAGCGGCCGGCCTCGGCGATCGCGTCGCCGATGTCCTCGCGGGAGCGGGCCTTGGTCACGCCGACGGACGAGCCGCCGTTCGCGGGCTTCACGAAGCACGGGTAGCCGATGGCGGCCCCGATCGCGTCGAGCTGCGCCTCGGTGGGCGCGGCGACTTCGTCGTCGCGGAGGACGACGTAGGCGGCCTGCGGGATCTGGTGCGCCGCGAAGACCGCGCGCATCAGCTCCTTGTCCATGCCGACGGCGCTCGCAGCGACGCCCGGCCCGACGTAAGGCAGGTCGGCCATCTCGAGCAGCCCCTGCATCGTGCCGTCCTCCCCGAAGGTGCCGTGCACGATCGGGAACACGACGTCCGCGGATCGCAGCGTCGCGAGCACCTCGAGGTAGGCGAAGGCGCCACCGCCGAAGTCGTCGCCGATGTCGCGACGCTCGCCGGCCTCGACCTGCGCGAGGCGCTCGCGGGTCTCATCCTCGGAGAGCCATGCGCCGCGCTTGGTGATGCCCACGGGGATCACCTCGAAGCGGTCGGTGTCTGCCTCGCGCATCACGCCGCGAGCGGAGGTCACGGAGACCTCGTGCTCGGCGGAGCGCCCGCCGAAGATCACGGCCAGCCGCTGCTTCGCGGTCACGCGTCACCTCCCTCGGGCGAGGGGGCGTCGGGAGCGAGGGCTGCGAGCACCATCGGCCCGAGCTCGGTCACGTCGCCGGCGCCGATGGTGAAGAACACGTCCCCGGCGCGGAGGTCGGCGGCGATCCGCTCGGTCGCCTCCTCGAAGGAGTCGACGTAGATCGGCTGCGGCTTCTCGATCTGGTCCGCGAGGGCGTGCGCGTCCATGCCGCGGTCCGCCGTCTCGCGCGCCTCGTAGGTGCGGAGGACGTACAGCGCGTCCAGGGACTCGAAGCAGGTCTTGAAGTCGTCCAGCAGGTACTGGCTGCGCGTGTACGTGTGCGGCTGGAAGCACGCGACGAGGCGCCGGCCCGGGAAGCGGGCGCGGGCCGCGGACAGCGTCGCGCGCACCTCGGTCGGGTGGTGGGCGTAGTCGTCGATGATCGTGACGATGCCGCCCTCGACCGCGGGTTCGCCGATCAGCTCGAAGCGCCGCTTCGCGCCCTGGAACTCGGAGGCAGCCTGGGCGGCGCGGTGGAAGTCCACGCCGGCCCGCATCGACGCCGCGAGCGCGCCGAGGGCGTTCAGCAGGTTGTGGCGGCCCGGCACGCCGAGGGACAGTCGCCCAAGCTCCTGGCCCGAGAGCAGCACGGTGCAGTCGAGCCCGCCACGGTCGTTGCCGCGCACCTTCGTGGCGCGCCACTCGACGTCGGTGGCGTCGATGCCGTAGCGCTCGACGTGGGCGCCCTCGGCTTCGCGGGTGCCGGCGATGGATGCGGCCCACGTGTTGTCGGCGCAGGCGATGAGGATGCCGTCCGGCCGGATGCGGCGCGAGAAGGCGAGGAACGCCTGCCCCAGCCGCTCCGCGGTGCCGTAGTAATCGAGGTGGTCCGCCTCGACGTTGGTGATCAGGCCGATGCGCGGGGAGTACTGGAGGAACGCCTCGGCGTACTCGTCCGCCTCCACCACGGCGATGCGTCCGGCACCATCACGGGCATTCGCATCGCCGAGGTCGCGCATGTCGCCGCCGATGAGCACCAGCGGGTCCAGCTCACCGCGCACGGCCATCAGCGCGACCATCGAGGAGGTCGTGGTCTTGCCGTGCGTCCCGGCGACTGCGATCACATCGCGGTCGGCCAGCAGCTTCTGGACCATCTCGGCGCGCGAGATGAGCGGGATGCCCTGGCGCTTCGCCTCGGCGATCTCCGGGTTGTCGTCCTTCGCGGCGGCCGTGGCGACCACCAGCTCGGCGTCCTGGACGTTCTCGGCGCGGTGCCCCTGGAAGACCCGGCCGCCGAGGGCGACGAGGCGCTCGGTGTGCTCGGACAGCGTGAGGTCGGATCCGGTCACCACGTGGCCCCGCTGCAGCAGGATCTGGCCGATGCCGGACATGTGGATGCCGCCGGCGCCCACGAGGTGGACCCGGTGCGGGATGCCGTTGCCGTTGCGGCGCTGCTGGCGAGGCTTGATGCCGATCACGCGGCTGCCTCCCGTTCCGCCAGCTGGAGCACCAGCTCCGCGAGCCGCTTCGCGGCGTCGGGGCGTCCGATGGCACGCATCCGTGCCCGCATCTCCTCGCGGCGTTCGCGGTCCTCGATGAGGCCGAGCACGAGCTGCCGGAGCGCGTCGATCTGGTCCTGCGGCAGGTGCACCGCCGCGCCGCGCGAGGCGAGGTACTCGGCGTTACGGGACTGGTCGGAGAAGGCGCCCGGGATCGCGACGACCGGGAGGCCACTCGCGGCGAGCTCGCCGAGCGTCGAAGCACCGGCGCGCATCACGGCGATGTCCGCGGCGGCCATGGCGTAGGCCATCTCCTCCGTGTAGTCGTGCAGGTGGTACCGCTGGCGGTAGCTCTCGGGGAGGTCCGCCGTCGCCTCGCGCACGCGCTCGAAGTCGCCGCGGCCGGTGACGTGGACGACCTGGGCGACGGTGAGCCACTCGGGCAGCGCGTCGATGACCGCCTCGTTGATGGCGCGCGCGCCGAGCGACCCGCCGGCCACGAGGACCGTCGGGAGCTTCGGGTCGAGCTCGAAGCGCACCTGGCCTTCCTCGCGCGTCGCTTCCGAGAACTGGGCGCGCAGCGGGTAGCCGGTGACCACGGCCTTGCCGGGCGGGAACTCGTCCACCGCGGCGTCGACCGCGCAGGCGACCGTCGTGGCGTATCGGGCGAGGAACTTCACGGCCCAGCCGGGGTAGGCGTCAGGCAGGAAGACGATGAGCGGGACGCCGGCCTGCTTCGCCGCGCGGCCCACCGGCGCGGCGGCGTAGCCCCCGGTCGCGAAGAGGGCGCCCGGGCGGTCGGCCTCCAGCCAGCGTCGTGCGGTCCTCGAGCCCTGCCACAGCCGCCAGATGCCCTTCGCCAGCGCCACCGGCTTGCGGACGCGTACCTGCGAGGCGGGCACGGCGCGGAAGGCGATGCCCTCGCGCTGCGCGATCTCGTGCTCGGCGCCGCGCTCGGTGCCGTAGTAGGTCAGCTCGACATCCCCGAGGGCGCGCAGCTCCTCGGCCACCGCGATCGCGGGGTACACGTGGCCACCCGTCCCGCCGCCGGCGAGCGCGATCCTCATCGCGAGCCTCCCTGCGCGGGGCGGCTCGAGGTCGGCCGGGCGGCTACCGGGCGAGACGCCGGGGTGCTCGGGCTGCTCGGTCGGCGGACGCCGCGCACCTCGGCGGGCTGTTCGCCCTCGGCGGTGACGGTGTAGCGGGAGACGCCCAGGAGGACGCCCATCGCGAAGAACAGCGTGAGGAGGGCGGTGCCGCCGTACGAGACGAACGGCAGGGGGATGCCGGTCAGCGGCATCAGCCGGAGGACGCCGCCGACGTTGATCAGCATCTGGAAGGCAATCCACGCCCAGATGCCCATCGCGATCAGGGAGCCGAACTGGGTGTCGGAGCGGCGCGCGACCAGCAGGATGCGCACGAGCATCACGAGGAACAGCAGCATCACGACGCTGACGCCGATGTAGCCGAGCTCCTCGCCGATGATCGCGAGGATGCCGTCCGTGTGAGAACCGGGGACGTAGAAGAACTTCTGGCGCGAGACGCCCAGCCCGAGCCCGGTGAACCCTCCCGAGCCGAAGGCGACCAGCAGCTGGATGGCGTGGAAGCCCACGCCCGTCGGGTCCGACTCGGCGTCGAGGAACGCGGTGATGCGGTCCATCCGGTAGCCGCCGGTGAGGATCAGGACGAGCGTCGCGAACATGCCCGTGGCGGCGAGCACCATGACGTGGAACAGCCGCGCGCCGGCGACGAAGAACAGCGTGCCGGTGATCGCCGCGACCATGATCGCGGTGCCGAGGTCCGGCTGCGCCATGATCAGCGCGCCGATGAGGCCCACCATGCCGACGAACGGCAGCACGCCGAGCGAGACGTCGTGGATGACCTCGCCCTTCGCGGAGAGCCACGCGGCCATGTAGACGAGCACGGCGAACTTGGCGAACTCGGACGGCTGCAGCGGCGGCAGGCCGCTCCCCAGCGAGATCCAGCGCTGCGCGCCGTTCGACTCGTGGCCGATCAGCAGCACCGCCATCAGCCCGACGAGCGAGAAGAGCATCAGCAGGGGGCTGAGCCCACGCAGCAGGTGATACGGGAACCGCATCGTCACGAACATCACGACGATGCCGACCACCAGGAACGCGCCCTGGCGCTTCACGAAGTAGTTGGGGTCGTCGAACTGCGCCTCGCCGAGGGCGTAGGACGCCGAGTACACGGCGATGAGCCCGATGACCGCGAGCACGAGGACCGTGGTCAGCAGCAGGTAGTCGGGCGCGTGGGCGCGCTGCTTCGACGGAGCCTGCTTGCTGCTCACGCTCGGCTTCGCGTTCGTCGCGGGCTTCAGCTTCGACCCGGGGAGGCGGCTCATCGCAGCGCCTCCACCGCCGCGCGGAAGGCGGCGCCCCGGATCTCGAAGTTGCGGTACTGGTCGAACGAGGTGGCTGCCGGCGAGAACAGGACGATGTCGCCGTTCCGTGCGAGGCGGTGCGCCGCGCGCACAGCCTCGTCGACGGTCTCGACTTCCTCGACGCTCCCGAGGCCGGCATCTCGCACGGCGCGGGCGTACATCGGGCCGGACTCGCCGAAGGTCACAACGGCCCGGCAGCGCGTGGCGCACTCGCGCGCCATCTCCTCGACGGGCAGCTGCTTGTCGCGGCCCCCGAGGAGAAGCACGACCGGCTCCGCAAAGGAGCGGAGGCCCGCCAGCGTGCGCTCCGGGGCGGTCGCGATGGAGTCGTTGATGTAGGTGACGCCCTCGATCGTCGCGACCGGCTCCAGCCGGTGCGGCACGCCCGTGAACTCGCGCGCGGTCGTGCGCGCCGAGTCGAGCGAGACGCCGAGCTGCGTGGCGACCGCGACGGCCGAGAGGAAGTTCTCGACGTTGTGATCGCCGCGGAGGGCGAGGTCGTGGCGGTCGATGACGGCCGTCGACGCTCCGCCGCTCACCGTCACGACGGTGTCGCCCTCGAGCTTCACGCCGTCGCCACTGAGGCCGTCGCCGTCGAGCGTGCCGCGCATGGACGTGCCAACGATCCGCGCGGGCGTCGCGTTGACGAACCCGTGCGCGACCTGGTTGTCCAGGTTCAGGACGGCGGTGTCCTCGGCGCGTTGGAACTGCACGATCCGGCGCTTCAGGCCGACGTAGTCGTCCCAGGAGAAGCGGTCGAGGTGGTTCGGCGTCACGTTCGTCACGCAGGCGACGTGAGGGCTCACCTGCACGCGGTCGAGCTGCGTGTGCGACATCTCGACGACCACGCGGGTGTCGGGCTCGATCTGCGGAAGCAGTGAGAGCAGGCCGATGCCGATGTTGCCGCCCATCACGTGCGGCAGCCCTTCGTCCTGGAGCATCGAAGCGACGAGGGCCGTCGTCGTGGTCTTGCCGGCTGAGCCGGTGATGCCGGTGACCGGGGCGGGGCAGCGCTCCATGAACAGGCCGAGCATCGTGGACACAGGGACCCCAGCCTCGGTCGCGGCTGCGACCGCCGGGTTATCGGACGGCACTCCCTGTGAGACGAGCACGACGTCAGCGTTCCTCGCGTCCTCCGGCCGGTTGGCTCCCAGCGACAGTTGCGCGTCCGTGCCGGCGATGGCCTCGATGGCTTCGCGCAGCTCGTTCTCGTCCCGGCGGTCGGACACGGTCACGCGAGCGCCCTCGGCCGCCGCGAAGCGGACGAGGTCGATCCCCTCGATCCCGAGCCCGATCACCGTCACACGCGCTCCCCGCAGGTTCTGCGTAACTGTCATAGCGGGTAAGCCGAATTTATCAACACGGTATAGCACACCCGTGCGTCCGCAAACAGCACCCGTCCGCGCGTAAACGTCGAGGACCTTCGGGCGAACCTCGGCAGCGCTGCCGTATTCGCGATCCGAGCTGCGCGGTTTGCACAGGTCATACGGACAGCGCCAATGCGACGCCGACCATCGCGGAGGCGATGCCGACGAGGTACAGCCGCATCACCACCTGGGGCTCCGACCAGCCGATCAGCTCGAGGTGGTGATGGAGCGGCGCCTTCCGGAAGAGGCGGCGGCCGCCGGAGGTCTTGAAGTAGGCGACCTGGAGCACGTCCGACATCGCCTCCGCGACGAAGACCGCGCCGATCACGGGCAGGAGCAGCCAGTGGCCGGTCATCAGGCCCACCGTCGCCAGGGCGGCTCCCAGCGGGAGCGCGCCGGTGTCGCCCATGAAGACGGACGCGGGGTGGGCGTTGAACCAGAGGAAGCCGAGCAGGGCGCCGACCACGGTGAAGCAGAACACCGCGAGGAAGTCCTGGCCCTGCCAGAACGCGATCACGCCGTAGGCGCCGAAGGCGAACGCGGCGAGTCCGCCGAGCAGGCCGTCCAGGCCATCGGTGACGGCGACGGCCGTGGTGCCGGCGAAGACGACCACGAACGCGATCAGGATGTAGACATAACCGAGGTCGAACTGGCCGGCCCACGGGATGTTGATGCTTTGTGCATCGAGGCCCCAGTACATCGTCCCGGCCACCACGGCCGCGAGGATCGCGATGAGCACGAACTTCAGCCGCCACGTCAGGCCGCGGTAGGGCCCGCCGACCAGCGAGCCGAGGTCGTCCCAGTAGCCGACGAGCGTCATCGAGATGACCACGGCGGTGGGGAGGAGCATCGAGCGGCGCTCGAAGACGATGCTCCCGTCGCGCCACTCGAACATGTTCGTGAGCAGGGTGACCACGGCGACGGTCGCCCAGATGAAGATGCCGCCCATCGTCGGCGTGCCGGCCTTGATCATGTGGGAGGACGGCTGGTCCTCCGAGATCGCCTTGCCGACCTTCTTCGAGCGCAGCCACGCCACGGTCGGCTTCCCGAGGGCGAGCGCGAGCAGGAAGGCGCCTCCGCCGGACAGCAGGGCTTCGATCATGACTCGGTCTCCCTCGCGGACTCGCCCCCCGGCGCTGTCGTCGCTGCCTCGGACTCGGCCTCGAACGTCGCGACGACGGACTCCAGGCCGAGGGCGTGCGAGCCCTTGATGAGCACCGCGTCGCCGGGACGCACGAGGGCGTGCAGGAGCGCCGCGGCCTCCTCGCGGGAGGAGGCGTGATGGACCTCGCCGTGGCCGGTCCGCTGCGCGGTCGTGCCGAGGAGTCGCGCGTTGTCGCCCAGCGTCACGAGCGCGTCGAGGACCTCGCCGGCGCGTTCGCCGACGCGCTCGTGCTCGTACCGGGATGCGTCGCCCAGCTCGAGCATGTCGCCCAGCAGCGCGACGTGGCGCCCCGGCATCTCGTCGAGGAGGTCGAGCGCGGCCAGCATCGAGGCGGGCTGCGCGTTGTAGGTGTCGTCCACGATGCGTGTGCCGTCCGCGAGGGGGACGACGCGCATCCGGGTGGGCACATCGAGCGCTTCGATCGCCTCGGCGACCGCGCGGAGCGACATGCCGTCCGCGAGCCCCGCCGCGGCAGCGGCGAGGACATTCGAGACGAGGTGCGCGCCGGGCAGCCGCACGTGCAGCCGCCGCGATTCGCCTCGGAACTCCAGCGTGAAGCGGAAGCCCTCGGCGCCCAGCGATTCCACGTCGCTGCCGCGCACATCGGCGCCGGCGCCGAGGCCGAACCAGACGACCTTCGCCTTCGTGTGGGACGCCATCGCCTTCACGAGCGGGTCGTCGATGTTCAGGACGGCGAAGCCGTCCGCCGGCAGGGCATCGGGCAGCTCGCGCTTGGCGAGCGCGATCGCTTCGATCGAGCCGGCGCGCTCGAGGTGCGTCGGGCCGACGTTCAGCACGATGCCCGTCCGCGGCTTCGCCCAGCGGCAGAGCGTGGCGATCTCGCCGCGCGTGTACATGCCCATCTCGATGACGGCGCGCTGCGTGCCGGGCCGCAGCTCGATCAGGCAGAGCGGCACCGAGATCTCGTTGTTGTAGTTGAGCGGGTTGGCCTGCACGCGGAATCCGCGGCCGAGCACGGCGGCGGTGATCGCCTTCGTGGTGGTCTTGCCGACCGAGCCGGTGATGCCCACCACCTCGAGGTCGGGCAGGGCGTCGCGCCACGCGACGCCGAGCGCCTGAAGTGAGGCAAGCGTGTCGTCCACGAGGAACACCGGGACGCCCTCGACATCGGGCAGATCACGGCTGGCCAGGACGCCGCGAGCCCCGGCGGCGACGGCCGTCGCGGCGTAGTCGTGGCCGTCGACACGCTCGCCCGGCAGGGCGACGAACAGGTCGCCCGGAGCCGTCTGTCGCGAGTCGATCACGGCGCGCGTGAACTCGTCGTTGTGGACAGTTGAAGGATCCACCGGACGCCTCAACCGCGGCCCCAGGGCCGCGGTGATGAATTCGACGTCGAAGCGGGGCGCGCTCATGGTTGCGACACCAGTGGGTCGCTGGGCGGGACGCGCAGGTAGTCCATGATCTTCGCGGCGAGGTCAGAGAAGACCGGCGCGGCGACCTGGCCGCCGAGGTTCAACCCGCCGCTGGGCTGGTCGATCTTCACGAGCACGGAGATCTTCGGGTCGTTGTAGGGGATGAAGCCCGCGAACGATGCGATCGTGGAGTCGATGTCGTAGCCGGTGGGGATGGAGACGAGCGTCGTGCCGGTCTTGCCGGCGACTTCGTAGCCCGGGACCTGCGCGCCGTGGCCCCACGGCTGGCCCTCGACGACGTCGTGCATGAGGTCGTAGACGGTGCGCGCGGTCTCCTCGGTGACCACGCGACGCACCTCCACCGGCTCGTACGTGCGGACGTCGGTCGGCGTCACGACCTTGGAGACGATGTACGGGCGCATGAGGACCCCGCCGTTGGCGAACGTGTTCACCGCGGTCAGCATCTGCAGCGGCGTGACCGCGAGGCCCTGGCCGTAGGAGTTCGTCGCGAGGTCGACCGGGTACCAGTCCGGGCTCGCCGGGGTCCGGTACGTGCCTTCGCCCTCGCCGGACAGGCCGACGTGCGTCTGCTCGCCCAGGCCGAACTTCGCGAGGTACTTGTAGAAGTCGTCGGGGCCCACCATGTCCGCGAGCCACACCGAGCCGGTGTTCAGCGACGCCTGGAGGTACTCGCGGACGGTCGTGAGGCCGTGCGCGCTGAGGTCCCAGTTGCGGATCGTGTAACCGCCGTACTCGACGGCGCCGGTGTCGTCGTACGTGCTCTCCGGACCGACGAGCCCGAGGTCGATCGCGGTGGCCGTCGTGAGCGTCTTCAGGACGGAGCCCGGCTCGTAGAGGTCGGTCACCGCGTGGTTCTTCACCAGTTGGTCGAGGTTGGGGTCGTTGAGGTCGACGTGGTCGAGATCGACCGACGGGCTCGACGCCATCGCGAGGACCTCGCCGGTGTGCGGGTCCATGACGATGATCGAGCCGGACCGCGCGTTGTACTTCTCCAGCGCGGTCTTGAGCGCGTCCTCGACGATCGCCTGGATGAAGCGGTCGATGGTGAGCTGCACCTCGCCGCCGCTGATCGGCTCCTTGTAGTTCTGGCGGCTGAACGCGATCGGCCGGCCGAGGGCGTCCCGCTCCATCGTCGTCCAGCCATCGTGGCCCTCGAGCGTGGAGTCGAAGTCGGACTCGATGCCCCACAGCCCCACGCCGTCGCGGCCCACGTAGCCGACGAGCGAGCCCGCGAGGTCGCCCTCCGGGTAGATGCGCTTCGAGGACGGCAGCAGGCGGACGCCCCAGAGGTCGAGGTCGTCCAGCACGAGGCCGCGCTCGTAGTCGAGCTGCCGGACGACGAGCGAGTCGCCGGTGTCGTACTCGGTGCCCGCGTCGAAGAGGTCGCCCGGGCTCATGCCGAGGAAGTCCGCGAGGCCGCTGGCGGAGCGGAGCGCCTTCTCACGGTCACGCCACAGGAAGCGGTCGATGTAGACATCCCACGTGTCCACCGAGGTGGCGAGCGGGTAGCCGGTCTTGTCGAGGATCGCGCCGCGCGGGGCCGGCAGTGTCGCCGCGCCCTGGCGGGTGGCGGCCGCCTGCTCCAGGTAGCCCTCGTGGTTGAGGATCTGCACCTGGTAGAGCCGCACCATGACCGCGAGGATCGAGAGCAGCACGAGGCCGGCGAGCGTCCAGTGACGCCACGTGAGCTGATCCGTGCGCTTGCTCGTCACGTCCGGCCCTCACCCCTGGCTGTCACGTCCCGGCTCTCAGAGTCCGGGCCTTGGTTGTCGAAGCGGCTCGTCAGTTGAATCCGGGGAGGGAGCCGATGAATTCCTCCCACCAGGTTGGTTCTGGCGGTGCTTCCTCGGCTGGTGTCTCCACGTAGCGGCGCGGGAGCGGCACCACCGCCGGGGCGGGCGTGCCGACCGTGATCGAGAGCTCGTCCTGCGGCAGGACCATGCCCAGCCGCCCCTCGGCCTGCTCGCGCAGGTGCTCGAGGTTGGAGGACTGCGCGATGCGCGCCTCGAGGATGCGGATCTCGGCGTCGAGCGACTCGCGCTCGTTCTCCAGTGCGCGGAGCTGGTAGCCCACCTCGGCGACGCGGCTCGTCTGCAGCACCTGGAAGATGCCCGCGCTCGCGAGCGCGAGCATCGCGAGGGCGACGATCATCGTGTTCGAGATGCGACGGCGGACGACGCCCCAGCCCGAGGGCAGGGGCCGCCCGGCGACGGTCGGTCGACCGGTGCCCGTCGAGGCGCCGTTCGCGCCCGCGGTGATGCGCGGCCGCAGCGGCCCCGTGCGCTCGGTGCCCGGTACGGCGGCCATCAGGCGGCCTCGCTCACGATGCGCTCGGCCACGCGGAGGCGGGCGGAGCGGGCGCGGGGGTTGGCGTTGACTTCGTCGAGGGTGGGGCGCAGCGGCCGGCGCGTGACCTCGCGCAGCGTGGCGCGGTGGTCACAGGTGCAGACGGGCTGCCGCGGGGGGCAGATGCAGTCGCGGGCGTGCAGCCGGAAGAACTCCTTCACCCGCCGGTCTTCCAGCGAGTGGAAGGAGATCACGACGAGACGCCCGCCGGGGGCCTTGAGGAGCTGACGCGCCGCCTCGAGGGCGACGTCGAGCTGGTGCAGCTCCTCGTTCACCGCGATGCGGAGCGCCTGGAACGTCAGGGTCGCGGGATGGATGTCGCGCGCACGACCGCGGCCGACGGCCGCCTCGATGGCGGTGACGAGCTCGCGCGTGGTGCGGATCGGGCGGCGCTCCACGATCGCGCGGGCGATGCGGCGGCTGCGCCGCTCCTCGCCGTACTCGTAGATGATCGAGGCGAGGTCCTGCTCCGAGGAGCGATTCACGAGGTCGGCAGCCGTGGTCTCGGCGTCGGGGTCCATGCGCATGTCGAGCGGCTCGTCGCGCTGGAACGAGAATCCGCGGCCCGGCTGATCGAGCTGGAGCGACGAGACGCCGACGTCGAACAGGACGCCGTCGACCTCGGTGAAGCCGTGCTCCTGTGCGATCTCCTCGATGTCCGCGAACTCGCCGCGCGCGACAACCACGGCGTCGCCGTAGGCGCTCAGCCGCTCGGTGGCGAGGAGGATCGCGTTGGGGTCACGGTCGATGGCGAGAAGCCGGCCGCCCGGGAGCGCGGCCTCGATGATCGCCGAGGAGTGGCCGCCGAGGCCGGCGGTCGCGTCGATGTAACGCCCGCCAGAATGCACCGCGAGGCCGTCCAGGGCCTCGCGCAGCATGACCGGCTCGTGGCGCGGTCGGTATCCCTCGGTCGTGCCGCCGGTCGGCGGGGTACGCGGTGGGGTGGGCGGTGTCATGCACCATCCTCGGCGGCAGCTCCTTCGAGTGCCGCTTGCTCCCCCGCCCAGTCATCAGGATGCCACAATTCGAGGTAATCGCCACAGCCGATGATCAATACTTTTCCACCGAGGTTCGAACGTTCTCGAATCTGCGGCGGGACGAGGATGCGGCCCTGCTTGTCGAGGTCGACCGCGTAGGCCTCGGGAAGGAACGAACGGCGGGTGCGTCGCGCCTCTTGGGAGCGGTTGCCGTCCTCAGCGCCCAGGCGGCGCTGCACTTCTTCCTCGAACGTGGTGTTTGTGTACATCTCAACGGCTCCCTCGGGTCCGACCCTGAGGACGCCTCCATCGACGAACGCGCGCCGGTAGCGGGCGGGGATAGCTACGCGGCCGCGCTCGTCGATGGCGTGTTCGAAGGTGCCGAAGAAGAACACACCCGCCACCCTCGATCACTTGTCGTCGTGGGTGAGGGATTCTCCCCCATTTCCCCCCACAACGCCCCGCAACGTACCACCCCGCGCCATCGCGATGCAATAGGGCTGCCGGGGCCTGCCAGGGACTGCAACACCCCGGCCTCCGGCGGCGGCGCGGCGAGGGGGGCAAACGAAGAACGCGCCCCGGAGGGCGCGTTCTCAGCAGTCGGACGAAGGAGTCGGGACTAGGCGCGCCGGCGTCCGAAGACCAGGAAGCCGAGGAACAGCGCGACGAGGGCGATACCGCCCACGAGCAGGCCGATGAGGGCCACCTTCGGGAGGCCGCTCGAGACATCGCTCCGCGCCATCAGCGTGCGCGGGGCGTCGGCGCCGGTGGAGGTCCACACGAGCGTGCCGTCCTCCAGGACCTCGTCCGCGTTGTGCTCGGTCACCTCGCCGGGGAGGTGCAGCTTCATCGTGATCGTGCTCTGTGCGAGGAACATCGACGCCATGCCGGTCATGTCGCTGCTTCCGGCGAGCTCGCCCATCAGCTCGGGGTCGATCGCGGACTCCTGCTCGAAGATCCACTCGTCGCCCTCGCGGCGGAGGGTGACGGCGTTCTGCGCCATGTCCATCAGCGACGTCATGTCGGTGGTGTCGGACGCTGGCAGCGCGGCACGCATCTCCTCGCCACGAGCGGCGAGGGCGGCGCCGAAGTCGTCCGAGGCGTCGACGGAGATGCTCAGCTCGAAGCCGAAGCCTTCCTCGGCGCTGGAGAAGAAGGAGATCGAGCCCTGGTCGCCGAGGGCGTCCTTGAGCGCCTGCAGCTCCGGCTCGTCCTGGAGCTCCTCGACGGTGGGCAGTTCGCCGCCCATGGACGTGGCCAGCTCGGCCGGGAGGGCGAGCCGCATCGTCTGCGTCCCGGAGCCGTCCTCGTTCACGACGATCGAACTCTCGACCGAGAAGCAGCCGGTGAGGAGCAGCAGGGCGGGCGCGACGAGCGCGAGCAGCGCGGTGGTGAGTCGTCGATTCACGGGGTGACCTCGGGCTATGCGCAGGCTGGTCCGAGGCCGCTCAATCGTGACGATCGCGACCCCGCGTACGCACGGGAGATTAGCAGCGGGGCCTTGTTACGATCCCCATCACGCCTCCCACCACAGCGTGTCCATCGGAGCGCCCGTGCCTCACCTCGCCGCCGTCCTCA
Source organism: Dehalococcoidia bacterium (assembly GCA_020634075.1). Classification (GTDB taxonomy): domain Bacteria; phylum Chloroflexota; class Dehalococcoidia; order UBA2979; family UBA2979; genus W-Chloroflexi-9. The sequence continues at coordinate 70,471 of JACKCJ010000013.1, forward strand.
CCATCTCCGACCTCGGCGCGCAGGGGCAGCGCGAGGACACCGCCGGCCCCGCCGCCACGCAGGTGCTGGCCGACGCCGGCTTCGACGTCCTGGAACGCGCGCTCGTCCCGGACGACCAGGTGAAGATCGTCGAGCACCTGGAGGACTGGGTGGCGCGTGACTTCGCGCTCATCGTCACGTCGGGCGGGACGGGGCTCACCGAGCGCGACCGTACCCCCGAGGCGACCCGCGTGGTCGTGGAGTACGAGATCCCCGGCATCGCCGAGGCGATGCGCGCGGCCTTCGTGGACCGGCTGCCGACGGCCATGCTCTCGCGGGGCATCGCCGGGGTGCGGAAGCACACGTTGATCGTGAACCTGCCCGGCAGCGAGAAGGCCGTCCGCGAGAACCTCGAGGTGATCCTCCCGGCGCTGCACCACGCCTGCGACCAGATCCGGGGCGAGACGGGCGAGGTCGCCGAGACGCACGCGTCGATCCAGAAGTCGGACGACAACGAGCCCGAGGTCTAGCCTCCAACCTCGATGCGCTTCGACATCCTCACGATCTTCCCCGGCATGTTCGACGGCCCGCTCTCGGAGTCGATCCTCGGCCGCGCCCGCGAAGCGGGGCACATCTCCGTCCACCTGCACGATCTCCGCGACTGGGCGCACGACCGCCACCGCACCGTGGACGACTACCCCTTCGGGGGCGGCGCCGGGATGGTGATGAAGCCGGAGCCGCTGTTCGAGGCGATCGAGGCGATTGCCTCGGAAGATCCGGCACCGCTGTTCCGGGTCTTCCTGTCGCCCCAGGGCCGCCGCCTCGACCGCGCGCTGGTCGGCGAGCTGGCGCAGCAGGAGCGGCTGCTGCTGATCTGCGGCCGGTACGAGGGCATCGACCAGCGCGTCCTCGACCACGCCGTGGACCTCGAGGTCTCCATCGGTGACTTCGTCGTCTCGGGCGGGGAGCTGCCGGCGATGCTGCTGCTCGACGCCGTGGCCCGGCAGGTGCCCGGCGTCCTCGGCTCCGAGGGCTCGCTGGAGGAGGAGTCGTTCGACGGCGGCCTGCTGGAGTACCCGCAGTACACGCGCCCGGCGGAGTTCAACGGCTGGACTGTTCCCGAGGTACTGCTCTCCGGGAACCACGCCGCAATCGCCGCGTGGCGACGCGCCCAGCGCCTCGAACGCACCGTCGACCGGCGCCCCGACCTCCTGCCGCACGCCGACCTCACCGCCGAGGAGCGCGCGAAGCTCCTGGGAGACCCCGGGTTCGCGCAGGTCCGCGTCGGCGACACGATCTTCCACGTGCGCGTGGCCGCGGTCGCCGTCCACGAGGGGCGGGTGCTCCTCCACCGCACCGCCAGCGATTCGATCTGGTCGCTGCCGGGCGGGCGCCTGCGCGTCGGTGAGCGTGTCGAGGAAGCGGTGCGCCGCGAGCTCCGCGAGGAAGCGGAGATGAAGAACGTCGTCGCCGGCGAAGTCCTGTGGGTGGACGAGAACTTCTTCGAGGCCCGCTCCGCGCAGGACGGCCCCGGCCGCGGCGAGTTGCTGCGCCACCACGAGATCGGGGTCTACGTGGCCGTCGAAGTTCCCGAGCGCTTCACTCGCCGCGACGTCTTCCGCGGCCGCGAACTCGCCGGCACCGAGCACGAGTTCGCCCTCGAGTTCCGATGGGTCGCCCCCGCCGACCTCGACGCGCTCGATGTGCGTCCCGCACGCATCGTGCCGGCGCTCCGGCAGGCGCTGGCCGGGCGCTAGCGCGGCCTCACGCGTTCACATCGGGCGCGGCGCCGTATTCCTCGTCGCTCACATGCTCACCCCAGACCGCGGCGGTACCGGAGTCATCCGCTTCCTGCATCGCGAGGTGGGACATGAAGTGGTTGGGCGCAGCGCCGTGCCAGTGTTCCTCGTCGGGCTCGGTCACGACCCGGTCGCCGGCCCGGATCACCTCGATCGGGCCGCCTCGACGCTGAACGAAGCCCACGCCCTCGGTGACCCAGAGCGTCTGCCCGCAGGGGTGGCGGTGCCAGGCGGTGCGGGCGCCCGGCGTGAAGCGCACCGCGCTGACGCTGAAGTGCGCCGCGTCGGTCGGCGCCGCGATCGCATCGATGTAGACCGTGCCGGTGAACCAGTCGGCCGGTCCGGTCACGGTCTCGGTCCTGTTTCGCTCAACGCGCATGTCGATCCTCCTCGGGTGAGTACCGTCTCCGGCCGGGTGGGGTCGCTCTCGCACCCAGTTTCCCGAACTGGTCTCCAACGTATGCTTCCTGAAGCCTCGGCGGGGCGCCTCTGAACCCCTCGACGCTATCGCGGTCGGTTGCCTACAATTTCCCTTCGCGCGCGTGGGCCCCACCGGGCCGAGCGCTGCGTTCCTGAATCCAACCCGACGGGGGACCCGACCATGACCGTAGACCTGCGTGAACTCGCCCAGCCGCGCCCCGAGGGGATGAGCGAACTCCCCGAGTTCGGCGCCGGTGACACCGTGCGCGTCATGGCCCGCGTCGTCGAGGGCAACCGCGAGCGCCTTCAGCCGTTCGAGGGCGTGGTCATCCGCATCAAGCAGGGCCCGGCCGGGAACTTCACGGTCCGCCGCATCGCCTCCGGCGTCGGCGTCGAGCGCACGTTCCCGTTCAACAGCCCGCGCCTGGACTCCGTGACGGTCACCCGCCGCGGCAAGGTCCGCCGCTCGCGCCTCTACTACCTCCGCGGCCGCACCGGCCGTGCGGCTCGCGTCAAGGAAGCTGCTCGCCGCCACAAGTAGCGAGCCACCTCGATCGCACGTGACGAGCGCCGGGCACCGCCCGGCGCTTCTGTTTCTAGAATCGCCGCATGGCTGAACCCCAGGATGGCCTGCCGGAGCGTCGGAAGTTCGTGAAGGTCGCGGTCAACGCGGGCCGAATGACCTACCTCGACTTCTCGTACGCCGTGCCCCTCGGGCGCGAGGTCGTCCCGGGCGAGGTCGTCCACGTCCCGTGGGGGCAGCGCACGCTGCAGGGCATCGTCATCGACGGCCCGTTCGATACGCCGGGCTACGACCCGGACGCGGTCCGCGAGCTGGAGCCGCCCGTCGAGGGCGCCCCGGTCGTCTCGCCCGAGCGCCTCGAGCTTGCCTCGTGGGTGCGCGACTACTACCTCGCGCCGGCGTGGGAGACCTACTCGCTCGTCCTGCCGCCGGGGGCGGGGGAGCGGCCGATCTCGATGGTCGCCCGCGCTCGGGAACACCTCGAGGAGTCCGAACCGTCGGCGCTGTCCGACCGCCAGCAGGCCATCTGGGATGCGCTTCGCGCAGAGCCTGCGGTCATCGATGACCTCAAGGCGCGGCTGAAGGACGCCGTCCCGGCGCGGTCGTTCGATTCGGCGCTGAACACGCTGCTGCGCCGCGGCCTCGCCGAGCGCCGCTACCGGCTGGAGCCGCCGCGCGGCAAGGTGCGCGTCCTCGAGGTGGTGCGTCTCGCGACGACGCCCGAGCGCGCCCGCGCCTTCGCCGACGGCATCGAGGGCAAGCGCTCCTCGCGCCGAGCCCGGGCGATCCGCGCCGCCATGCGGGCGGAGGACGGCGTGCCGTTCGAGGTCGCGGCGAAGGAGGCGCGAGGCGCCCCCGCCGTCGACACACTCGTCCGCGACGGCATCCTGCGCCGCGAGGGACAGCGCGTCTACCTGAAGGTCGACACGGAGCGCGCAGAGCGCGAACTGCGGGTGCTCTCCCGCAGCCTCGTTGACCAGGCGGCGGCGACGCTGCTCGAACGCCTCGCCGCGCTCGCCGAGGGCGGGCACGCCCCCGAGCTCCCGGCACGCGGCCTCGCGGGCGAGATAGGGCGCGAGGCACGGCAGGCGGTGAACCGACTCGCCGCCGCGGGGCTCGTGGAGGTGGCCGAGGTCCTCGACCGCCGCGATCCGCTGCGCGGCCTCGACGTGGTTGTTCGGCCGCCGGTCGAGCTGGTCGCCGAGCAGAAGCAGGCGGCGGAGCGCATCCGCGCGCACATCGACGCCGGCATCGCCGAGGGCGAGGGGCAGGCGGTGCTCCTGCAGGGTGTGACCGGCTCCGGCAAGACCGAGGTCTACCTCGACGCGCTCGCACACGCGGTGGCGCGCGGCCGTCGCGCGATCGTGCTCGTGCCGGAGATCGCGCTCACGCCGCAGACCGTGCGGCGCTTCTCGGAGCGCTTCCCCGGCCGCACCGGCGTCCTGCACTCCGGGCTCTCGCTCGGCGAGGCATACGACGAGTGGCATGCCATCGAGCGCGGCGAGTACGACGTCGTCATCGGGTCGCGGTCGGCGGTGTTCGCGCCGCAGCCCGACCTCGGGCTCATCGTGATCGACGAGGCGCACGAGTGGACGTTCAAGCAGCACGAGCCGGCCCCGCGCTATGACGCGCGCACGGTGGCGACGGAGCTGGGACGGCGCACGGGAGCGACGGTCGTCTTCGGGACCGCGACCCCGGACGCCGAGCGCTGGTTCGCAGCCGCCGAGGGTGACATCGACCGCATCGACCTGCCTCGGCGCATGCGCCCGGTGCTCGACCCGACGACAGGCGTCGTGCGCCCGTGGCCGGTCGCGGACCTGCCCGAGGTCGAGATCGTGGACATGCGCTCCTCGCGGTCGCTGTTCTCGCCGCGGCTTGTCGAGGCGCTGGGCGAGGTCCTCGATCGCGACGAGCAGGCGATCCTGTTCCTCAACCGCCGCGGGTTCGCGGGCTACATGCTCTGTCCGAACGGGCACTCCCCGACGTGCTCCTCGTGCGACGTCGCAATGTCGCTGCATCAGCAGTCGCGACTGATCTGCCACCAGTGCGGGCGGCAGCGAGCGCTGCCGCGGAACTGCCCGGAGTGTGGGCGTCCGTTGCGCCCGCTCCGCGCGGGGACGCAGCAGGTGGAGTCCGAGGTGCGTCGTCACTTCCCGACGGCGCGCATCGCGCGCTGGGACCGCGACACCGCCAAGACGCCCGCCCAGCACGAGGAGATCCTCGCTCGCTTCCAGCGGCAGGAGGCCGACGTGCTCGTCGGGACGCAGATGGTGGCGAAGGGGCTCGACCTGCCGCTCGTCACCCTCGTGGGCGTCGTGCTCGCGGACTACACGCTGCGGGAGGGGGACTTCCGCGCCAGCGAGCGGACGTTCCAACTGCTGGTGCAGGTAGCCGGCCGCGCCGGGCGCGCCGAGCGCCACGGACGCGTCATCGTGCAGACGCTGCAGCCCGATCATCCCGCCGTCGAGTACGCCGCGAACCACGACGTCGACGGCTTCTTCGAGCACGAACTCGAGTGGCGTGGCGAACACGGCTACCCGCCGTTCACGAAGATGGTGCGCCTCCTCTTTCAACACACCAACCCGACCTACGCGATCGAGGAGGCGAGCCGGATGGCCTCGGAGCTCCGCACGCTGGCGGTCGACCATCCCGAGATCGAGATCACCGGCCCGACGCCGCCGCAGGTCGCGCGCATCCGAGGGCGGCACCGCTGGGCGATCCTCGTGCGCGGCGGGGAGCCCGCCGACCTCATCCGTGACCTGGACGAGCTGCCACCCGGTTGGATCGTGGACGTCGATCCGCTGGTCGTGAACTGAGGCCGGCGCAGGGTGTCGCCGGCGGTCGTGTCGCTCACCGTCAGTAAGTGGCGGATTTCCTGACGTTCACCGGGTCCGTGGCTACAATCGGGCACGCCAGCATGGGCGTGTCGAGGGCACGTCCCGACCTGTCGGAGAGCGCATGACCGTCCGCCCGATCCGTTACCTCGGCGACCCGGTCCTCCGGAAGCCGGCGCGCAAGGTGTCGCGCGTCGACGACTCGATCCGGAAGCTCATCGAAGACATGACGGAGTCCATGTACGCCGCGCACGGCGTGGGGATCGCGGCGCCTCAGATCGGCGTCCCGCTCCGCGTCGTCGTCATCGGCATGCCGGACGAGGATCCCTTCGCGCTCATCAACCCCGAGGTCATCGAGCGCTCCGGTGAGCGCCGCCTGGACGAGGGCTGCCTTTCGGTCCCCGGCTACCGCGGAACGGTGACGCGCTCGGTCAAGGTCACCGTGAAGGCGCTGGACCAGCGCGGCAAAGAAATCCGGGTGAAGGCGGAGGACAACCTCCTCGCGCAGGCGCTCGAGCACGAGACCGACCACGTGAACGGAACCCTCTACGTCGACCACCTCGACGCGAAGAAGGACCTCATCAAGATCGAGCCGATCGCCGCGCACCACGAGGAGGACGACGACTAATGGATGTCGCGTTCGTACTCGTCGCCGTGCTGGCGGCGTTCTACTTCATCCTGCTCCGCCCGGTCATCAACCAGCAGAAGAAGCAGCGCCAGGACATCTCCTCGCTCGAGATCGGCGACGAGGTGCTGACCACGGGCGGCTTCTACGCGATCGTCGTGGAGATCAACACGTACGAGGACCGGCCGATGGAGATCCTCCTCGAGGTCGCTCCAGACGTGGTGCTCCGCGGCACCACCCTGTCGATCGCTGAGATCTCGCGGCGCGCCGACGAGATCGATGACGAATACGACGACACCGACGACGATGACAGTGACGAGGATGACGGCGGCGGGGACGTGTCTCCTGCCGGCGAGAGTGATGACGAAGATCGTTCCAGTAGCGCACGCGCCGGCTGAGCCGGTACGAACCCAGCCGAGACGGATCGGAGACCTCCCATGACCATCGCCACCCTCATCGACCACGCCTCCGCCGTCCTCGCGGACGCGAGCGCTGACGTCGCGCTCGACACGGCGCTCGACAGCGCGGCCGTGGAGGCCGCCGGAGCCGCCCTCGGCGCGCTCGAGGTGGCCGAGCGTCGCATCGCCCCGGGCATCTCGGTCATCGAGGCCCGTCGCGCCCTCTCCGACGAGGAGGGCGACGAGGACGATGACTGGGAGGACGACGACGAAGACGACGAGGACTTCGACGACGACGAGGACGAGGACGAAGACGACGACTGGGACGACGACGACGAGGACGATGACGACGACTGGGATGAC
>JACKCJ010000014.1 GCA_020634075.1 Dehalococcoidia bacterium
CCGGGGACGCGCGACGGGAGGACGCGAGCATGACCACGACGGCCAACTACCTGGACGACATGAAGGCCTGTGCCGAGGCGATCGGCATGGAGGTCCCCGAGTACGTCCTGCCGGAGGACCGCTGGGTCCACCTCAACGGGATCGACTTCCACTACCTCGACTGGGGCAACGCGCACCTCCCGCCGCTCGTGCTGCTGCACGGCGGGTCGCTGACCGCGCACACGTGGGACATGGCCTGCCTCTGGCTGCGGCAGTACTACCACTGCATCGCGCTCGACCAGCGCGGCCACGGCGACACCGGGTGGACGCCGGACGATCAGATCAACGAGGACAACTCGGACCTGATGGCGCAGGACACCGAGGCGTTCATCAACTACCTCGCGTACCCGCGGGTGATCCTCTGCGGCATGTCGATGGGCGGGATGAACTCGCTCCGCTACGCGCCGACGCACGCCGAGCGGCTCTACCGGCTGATCATCGTGGACATCGCGCCGGTCACCATGCAGGCGGGCATCCTGGAGATGGAGGCCTTCCGCAAGGAGACCGAGACGATGCGCAGCTTCGACGACTTCCTCGAGCGCGCGGTGAAGTTCAACCCGCAGCGGAAGCCGGCGCACCTCAAGTACTCGCTGCTGCACTCGCTGAAGCAGGTCGAGGACGGCTGGACCTGGAAGCAGGATCACCGCCGCCGCGAGTCGATGGAGTCGCTGTCCGAGGACGAGCAGAAGGCCGCGCGCGAGCAGCGGACGAAGGAGCTCTGGTCGGACGTGAAGGGCATCACGACGCCGACCCTGCTGATGCGCGGCGAGATCAGCAAGATCCTCTCGAAGGAGAACGCCGACGAGATGGTGGCGGCGATGGTCGACGCCGAGCAGGTGATGATCCCCGGCGCCACGCACTCGGTGCAGGGCGACAACCCGCGCGACTTCTCGCGCGAGCTCCACGCCTTCATCGAGCGCCGCGGCCTGGAGGGCTAGGGCTCGAGGGCTAGCGGGTGCTAGAAGCCGTCCATCACGTGCGGACGGTAGGCCGTCGCGAACAGGCGGTCCGCCGTCCGCAACGCGGACGCTGAGCCCTCGGCGCGACCGGCGCGCGATAGCTGCGTGGCTGTGCGGAAGCCCGAGTAGAGCGAGCCGAGCGCAGCTACCGGCAGCGTGAGCTGCGGCTTCGTCCGGACACGCTTCACCGTCGCCCGTCCGCCCTCGACGCTCACGCGGTACGCGCCATCGTTCCACGGGCAGAGCTCGTCGCGGACGCCGAGCACCACGGCGCCCTCAGCGTCCGGCTCGTATCCGCGGCCCTCGAGGGCCTGCGCGACGTCGACGATCCGCAGCCACATCGCGTCGCCGGTGCGACGGCGCAGCGCGCGCGGTTCGAGGAGCAGGTCGACGGCCGGGTCATCCTCGGGCGCCCAGCGGAACTCCACCGTCTTCACGAGGTCGTGCCCGCGGATGTAGCTCCAGAGCGTCCGCCACGCTTCGAGGTCGAGCGCGACGAAGTCACCCACGTCCATGACCTGGTTGGGCCCCGGCTCGAAGGGAACCTCGTTCTCCTTCAGGCGGTAGTTCACGTACCCGCGCACCTCGCCGCGCGGATCGACGGCAAATGCGAGGAAGGCCCGTCGCTCCTTCTCCTGCTCGAACTCCCAGTACCAGCGATGGTTCGACCACCACTCCTGGGAGCGCTCGATCAGCAGGTTCCTCGGCGCCGCGTAGGCGTCGTAGACGCGCTGCACGGTCGCCCGCGCGTCCGCCTCTCGCCAGTCGACGAGGCGGACCTGCAGGTCCGTCTCGAACGGGTCGCGGAGCGCCGCCCACGTCGGCTCGAAGGTATAGGAGGTGTGCGCCGAAGCGAGTCCGTAGCCGTAGCGCTGGTAGATCGCGCCGAACGACGCCCACAGCATCGCGAACGCCTGGCCGCTGTCCCGGTGCCACTCGAGCGCACGCGTCATGACGCGACGCTGGAGGCCGCGGCGGCGGTAGCCCGGGTTCGTGCCGACCGTCGTGACGGCAGCCGCCGGGACGGCGCGGCCGTTCACGCGCACGTCGACGGGGTACGCGCCCAGCGTCGAGACCGGCGTTCCGCCGTCGAAGGCCGCGAGCGCCCACTCGGGCCGCATCCACGGGCTCGGGCCCAGGAGGTTCTCGCCCGCATCGCGGTGATGCTGCTGATCGGACGCGAAGACGTACGAGACGTGATCGTTGAACGCCGGCAGGTCCTCGGTGGTGAGGTGACGGATCTCGAGGTCCATGCGGCTCCTCCTCGCGCGCCCCGATTCGCGGCGGCACGAGGTGACAACGCCGAGCACGGCGCCGGGGTTGCCTCCCAGCCTGAGACGGAGGCCGGTGGCGACCGCCTAGGCCGTGACGGGGACTCCCGGCTCCGACCAGATCACGCCCTCGGCACGCATCCGCGCGATCTCGGACGCGTCGTAGCCGAGCTCGCGGAGGATGGCCTCCCCCTGCTGTCCGGCCATCGGCGCCGACGCGATGGTGTTTGGCGTGCCGTGCATCCGCGCCATCGGGCCGTGCCGCTCCATCTCGCCGTGCGCCGCGTGGACGACGGTCTCCTTGAAGCGGTTCACCGCGATCTGCTCGGCCTCGTGCCAGTAGTCGCCCGGGCCCGCCCCGTCCGCACGGACGCAGCCGAGGCCGGCGCCGCCCAGGAGGCGTTCCCACTCGTCGGCGCCGCGCTTGGCGAACAGGGTCGCGAGGATCTCCGTGAGCACCTCGGCGTTCTCGTCCCGCGCCTGCTTCGAGGCGAAGCGCGCGTCGCCCGCGAGTTCGGGCGCGGCGAGACGCACGAACTCATCCCACTCGACGTCGAGCGGTGCGCACAGCACCACCCAGCCGTCGGCGGTCTCGTACAGCCGGTTCAGTGGCCCGTTCCCGCGCAGGTCCTCGTCGAGCAGCGCACGCGGCTCCTTCCCCTCGTACGTGAGGAAGTCGTCCCAGTTCGCGTAGGCGTTGGCGCCCATCATGTCGACGAAGATCTCCTGCCCGACGCCGTGCCGCTGCCGGGCGTAGAGCCCGAGGGTCACCGTCGCGGCGACGACCGCCGAGGTGTTCGGATCCGGGTTCACCTCGTTCGCCCGGAAGAGCCGCCGCGCGCCCTCGCGGAGCTCGGGGAGGCTCGTCCCGGTCGGCATCACGCCGGTCTGCCAGGTCGCGCCGCCGAGCGCGGCGCCCGGGATCGGGTGCGTCGCCGGCCGGTGCGCGCTCGGGCCGAGGGGGCCGTAGCCGTTCACGTTCACGTAGACGATGCCGGGGTTCACCTCGGACGCGTGGCGGTAGGACATGCCCAGCCGCTCCGGGACGCCCGGGCGGAAGTTGTGGACGATGACATCGGCCTGCGCGATCAGGCGCTTGATCGCCTCCTGCCCCTCGGGGTTCTTGAGGTCGATCGACAGGCTTTCCTTGCCGCCGTTCGTCTTGATCGCGCCGAGGCTGCCGTTGCCCATCCAGCGCCAGGGGTCGCCACCGATCTGCTCGACCTTGATCACGCGCGCGCCGAGGTCGGCGAGGTGCGTGCACCCGAGCGGGGCCGCGATGATCGTCGAGAAGTCGAGGACGGTGATGCCGTGGAGCGCCCCGCCGTCCGGGCCGCTCGTCACCGGCGGCTGCCAGCCCTCGTGCGGCTGACCGAGGATGCCCTGGTCATCGCCGACGCCCGGGAAGGCGTCCGTGATCTCGGCCGGCGTCTCGGTCATGCGCGCGACCGGGCCGATGAGCTTCTTCCCGCCCGGGAACTCGACGACGTGCCCGTTCAGCACGAGGTCCGGATCGCTGAGGGCGTCCTGCGTGGTCTGGAAGATCGTCGAGACGACGCCGCCGTTCTCCACGAAGATCCGCTGCCACTCGGCGGAGTCCTTCTCGCGCATGCGGTTGAACATGCGGTCGCGGAACGCCTCGCGGTCCTCCTCGGCCCACGTCGCCGGGGAGCCGGCGAAGCGCTCGTCCGCGAAGATGTCGGCGAGGTCGGCGGCGGCGACGAAGTTGTCGAAGAGGTGCTGGAGCAGGTTGCCCAGCTGGATCCACTTCCCGTCCTTCGCCATCACCGGCTGGTAGTTGATCGTGGGCATGCGGCTGATCGCGCCGGGAGGGGCCGCGCCGGCCCACTTCTGGGCGTCGCGTGCCATCAGCGAGGCGAGCGCGAGGCCGGCCATGTCGTACGGCATGAGGCCCTGGAGGAGGCTCGTCTCGACGAGCTGGCCCTCGCCCGTGCGCTCGCGCGCGATCAGCGCGGCGACCGTGCCCATCACCGTCGCCTGCGTCGCCGCGTGGTGCGTGACCTGGAGCGCGGAGAACACCGGGCCGGTACGCGGCGCGGTGCCCTCGAAGGCCATCATGCGCCCGCCCTTGGCGGCGACGACGCCCTCGTAGGCCGGGAGGTTCGCCAGGGGGCCCTCCGGCCCGAACGCGGTGAGGTGCGTGTAGACGAGGCCGGGGTTGTCCGCCTTCAGCGTCTCGTAGTCGGCGCCGAACTGCGAGGCTGACCCGGGCCGGAAGGTCGACACGACCACGTCGGCGGTCTTCACGAGCTCACGCAGCTGGCGCTGCGCGTCGGCCTGCGCGAGGTCGAGCGCGACGCTCTTCTTCCCGCGCAGCCACTGCGGCGCGCTCGGGAGGCTCCGGAATGGATCGCCCGAGGGCTGCTCGACCTTGATCACCTCGGCGCCGAAGTCGCCCAGGATCATCGTGGCCATCCCACCGGCCGGTCCGTAGGACAGGTCGATGACGCGGATACCGTCGAGCGGTCGAGGCATGCGGAACTCCTCCCGGGGACCGGGCGCCTGCCGGGCAGCCACCTGCGGGGACGTCGGCGCGCGGTACCGCGCATGTTAGAAGCACGGTCGAGCATGTCCAGCGCGAACGCGAATACCGCGTCGCGTCGTCGGGGCGAACTACCTGATCGCCGTCACCATCGCCGTCCCATCCTCGCGGGACACGCGGCGCCCGAGGTCGCCCGTGACCGACTCGAACGCAGCGACCGCGGCCGCCTCGCCGGCGCGGAGCACACCCCGCCCGGCCAGTCGGGCGGCGTCGCCGGGGTGCGCCGTCGTGCGGGCCTCGCTGAACCCGGCCTCGAGGAGCGCGTCGGCGAGCCACGCCGGCGTCCACCGCCGCAGTTCCACGAACGATGACGCGAACGCGTGCGGCGCGAGGCGTTCGAGGATCGCGATCGCCGCGCCCTCCTCGACCTGCGTTTCGCCCCACGCGCGCGGCGCGGTCGCGGACGCGACGAGGGCGTCCCGGTGCGCGTCGACCGCGTCCCCCTCGTTCGGGAGCGCGAGGACATAACGGCGCTCGCGTGCGGGCTCCTGGGTGCGACGGGCGTAGGTGAAGAGCAGGCAATCGACGCCCTCGGTCAGCGTCATCGTTTCGAGCTCCTCCGCAGGCAGAGCCCAGACCTGGGACTGCACGCGCAACACGCCGCCCGGCCGTAGGACGCGCGCGAGTTCGCGCATCGCGGCCTCCGGGTCGGCGCATTCCTCGAGCGCGTGCGATGCGACGGCGAGGTCGATCGAGGCGTCCCGTACGGGTAGCGCCGCGCCGTCACCGGCGACGAACTGCGCGTTCGTCGCACCGGCTCGCGCCGCGTTCGCGCGGCTGACGGCGACGCGTCGTGGCGACGGGTCGATGCCGATCACGCGCGCCGCCGGGAGGCGTCGAGCCAGTGGGATGGAGGGCCAGCCGTCGCCGGGCCCGAAGTCGAGGACGTGCGACCCGCCCTCGGGCAGGTGCGAGGCGAAGTCCTCGACGAGGGCGGCGTAGTGCCAGTGGTGCTCCTGGCGCGGGTCGTAGGGAACGTCGACGCCCGGGAGGTTGCCGCTCGACCAGAGGCGTACCCGCTCGTAGAGGGCGCGTGCCGAGGCGGTCGCCTCGGGCGGGGCCAGCTCGCGCCAGCGCTGCTCGGTCAGGGTGAGGTCGTCGAGGTCCGCCATGCCTCGATGCTGGCACAGCCGGACGCTAAGCGTCCGGCTGTGCGGGTGTCGTCTAGGCGCGAGCGCGCTTCGGCTTGGACACGCTCGAGCTCATCGCCAGTCCGATCCTCGTGACCAGGCCACCGACCAGCAGGCCGCCGCTCAGGGCGTAGAGCCAGCGAGCCCATTCGACGGTGCTGTCCGTGCCGGCCGTCCAGCCGTGCACCAGCGCCAGGATCATCGTGCCGAACGCGAGTGCGTGGATGCCGCGCCAGGCGTTGTAAGGGATGTGCGTCCGCAGCCACGAGGAGACCGAGACGATCAGCAGCCCGAACAGCGCGATGGTGCCGATGCCCACCGGGCCGGTGAGTCGCGCCGAGGCGAACGGGACGATCGCAGCCAGCGGCGTGACGCCTGACTCGCTGTGGAGCACCAGCGTGCTGACGTGGACGGCGGTCGCCACCACGGCGGACAGCGTCCACTGCTGGTGCATGTCCATCACCAGCTTCTTCGGCAGGAGGCCGCCCATCCCCTTCGAGGAGACGGCCATGCCGAACATCATCGAGAGCCAGAGCGCCAGGTAGGCGACGAATCCGGCCGCACGCCCGGCCCACCAGATGAGGGGCTGGTCCGCGCTCGCTGCGGAGGTCCACAACGTCATCGCCATGCTCATGGCGAGGACGCCCGCGGCGGCGGAGAGCAGCGCCTGCGTCGGTGCGCTCAGTCGCATCGTGTTCATGCCAGCCAGCCTTCCACGCCCGGGGTCATCTCCCAGGCGCCGTTTCGTTCGAGGAGCACCTCCGCCCCCAGCGCGGTGGCCGCGCCGAGCGCCGAGGGCGAAGCGATGACGGCGGTCGCCAGGGCGTCTGCCGTCGCCGTGTCCGCGGCGATCACCGCCGCGTTCGTGACGACCTCGACGGCGGACTGGCCGCGCGCCGGGTCGATGATGTGGTGCGCCGCGCCTGCCGGGGTCGCCCAGCGCCGGCGCTGCGTCGACGACGTGCACACGGCGGCGTCGGCCAGGCGGACGGCGAGGTCCTCGCCGATGCCGACGGCCCACGCCTCGCCCGAGGCGTCCCGGCCGCGCGCACGGATGTCGCCGCCGCCGTCCACCAGGTAGTCCGTCACCCCCGCGTCGTCGAAGAGCTCCGCGACCCGGTCGATGGTCCAGCCCTTCGCGATACCGCCGAGGTCGACGATCCCAACCCCGTCGAGGAGGACCGTGTCGCCCTCGACGCGGACGTCGAGCATCGCGACCGGTGGAGCGATGCGGTCGTCGCTCGCCACCGCGGGAAGCTGCTCGAACGAGCGGTCGTACCCGGCGGCAATCACGGCTGCGCCGACGCGGATGTCGAAGGCGCCCCCCGTCGCGCGACCGATCTCGAGTGCGCGACTGACCAGCGCGGCCATCCCGGCGTCCTCCACGCTGCGCTCGACATTCAGTCGCGAGAGCAGCGAGGTCGAGCGGAAGCGCGAGTAGCGCTCCTCTGACTCGTGGACGAGGCGCTCGACGCGGTCCAGCAGGGTCTGCCGTGCCGCCGGCGCGGTGATCCACCACTCGGTGTTCATCGCGCGGAACGTGAGCGCCTCGGACGTCGTGGCGATGGCCGGCGATGCGTTCATCAGGAGGCCCTCGACCGCCGCACGACGACGACCTGCCGCGTCACCGGCGCCTGCGTCGGCGCCGGGGCGGTAACCGCCGTCGAGGGTTGCGTGGTGACAGCCGGCACCGTCCGGGTCACCCCGAACTGCGTGACCGCCGGCGTGGTCGTCGTGACGCCGGTCACCGGGATCGCCGCGAGGTCAGAGGACCCATCGCCCGCGGCCTGGTCGGCGCCCACGACGCCGAGCCAGGCCGCGGCGAACATGGCCGCCGAACCCGCGAAGACGGAGAGGTTTACGAACGTCCGTCGTTGAGAGTGGGACATCAGTCATCGTCCTCGTGCTCGTAGCCGTGCTCGCGGGCTTCGTGCTCGCGGTCCTCGTGCTCGTAGCGGTCATCGTCGTCGTCGCCGTGGCGCGTCGGCGCCGGCTCGTCGACGTAGACGTATTCGATCTGTTCGCCCGCGGGGTTCGTGACCACCTGGCTGGAGATCGCGCCGCTGGGCAGGGTGTTCGTTTCAGTCACCGACCCCAGCGAGCTGTCCACGGGTGCGAACCCGCTCGCGAGTACGGTGGAGGTCTCGGTGGTCGTGTCGCTGGATGCGCCGAGGCCCACCGTCGATCCCACGACCGCGACCACGGCCGCAGCCACGACGGCGCCGGCGGCGCCAAATCCCAGTGCAACTGACTTCGCCAAGCTGGACTCCCTTCTTCGTGTCCGATGAGCGTCAGTCTGGAGAACGAAGCTTGGCCGTCTCTGTGAGCCACATTTGAGTTCTCAAATGCGATCTGTACGTTTCTTCACAAACTCACGGCGCGGACGAGTCGGGACGCCATCCCGTTTCCGAAGCGCGCACTGAGCGGTGCTCACAGCCGCTTCAAAGACTGGCGACGTAGAGTGCCCACCTGAGGGAGTGCGCTCGTGAGGCTGCTGGTAGCGGAAGACGACGTCCGCCTCGCTCGCGTGATCAAGCGTGGGCTGGAGGGCGAGGGGCACGTCGTGGAGGCCGTCCACGATGGCGACGCGGCCCTGGCCGCGGGCCTCGACGACGACTTCGACGTCCTCGTGCTGGACGTGATGATGCCCGGCATCGACGGCTTCGAGGTGGTCCGCCGCCTGCGCGAGCGACGCGTCGCGACGCCCGTCCTGATGCTGACCGCGCGCGGCGAGCTGGACGACCGCGTCCGTGGCCTCGACAGCGGCGCGGACGACTACCTCGTGAAGCCATTCGCCTTCGAGGAGCTCTCCGCGCGCATCCGCGCGCTCGGCCGCCGTCAGACGCAGGGCGAGTCGCGGCTGACGGCGGGAGCGCTCGAGCTCGACCAGCTGCGTCACGAGGTGCGCCTCGACGGCGAGCCGGTGGACCTCTCACCGACCGAGTACCGGCTCCTGGAGACGCTCCTGCGAAACACCGGTCGGGTCCTGACCCGCCAGAGCCTCCTCGCCCGCGTGTGGGGCTACGACGACGAGCCGGAGTCCAACGCCGTCGACCTCTACGTGCACTACCTGCGACGCAAGCTCGGCGATGCGGTGCAGATCACGACCGTGCGCGGTGTCGGCTATCGCCTCGATCCACCCGCCGGCGGTTCAACCCCCGACCAGCCGTCCGAGGGCGCGTGACCCGATGATCCGCCGCGCGCGTCTGCGCCTGACCACCTGGTACGCGGGCATCTTCGTGCTGATGCTCCTCGCCCTCGGCGCTGCCGCGTACTGGTCCCTCTCCCGCAGCCTGAGCGAGGAGGTCGACCGCGGCGTCGAGACCGTCGTGGACGCGTGGCTGTCGACCGCACCCGGGCGGCTCGACGAGCTGCGCCCGCTCGACCTCGAACGCGAGTACGAGGGCGGTACGGCGGACGTCTTCCTCGTGCTGTTCCGCGCCGACGGCGCCGTCATCGCGAACCCGAGTGACGTCGAGGCGGAGGAATTCCTGGAGGAAGGCCTGGTGTCTCGTGCCCTCTCCGGCGAGAGCACCTGGGGCACCGTGCGCGAGCACGGCGACACGCTGCGCGTGCTCGCCGCGCCGCTCGTGCACGACGGGCGCATCGTCGGCGCCGTGGTGGGCGGCCGCAGCCTCGAGGCACACGACCGGCAGGTGCGCCTGCTCCTGACCGTGCTGGGCGGGGTCGGCGGCATCGGGCTCGTGATGTCCGTCGTGGGCGGCTACCTCGTCGCCGGGCGCACGCTCCAGCCGATCGCCGAGGCCTACGACCGCCAGCGCCGCTTCGTCGGTGACGCCTCGCACGAGCTCCGCTCGCCGCTCGCCGTCATCCGCGCCTCGTCCGAGCTCCTGCTCCGCGAACCGCTCGAGGAGCGCGAACGCGAGTCGGCGCAGGAGATCCTCGATACCTCCGTGGAGGCGACGACGCTCGTCGAGGATCTGCTCGAGGTCGCGCGCCTCTCGAACACCGCGGAGCGACGCACCGGCGTCGCCGAACCGCGCGCTGTCGTCGACGACGTCGTCGACCACATGTCGCCGCTCCTCGAGGAGCACGAGACGGCTGTGCGCGTCGCGGGAAACGCCCGCGCGATGGCGTTCGCCCCGGGCGACCTACGCCGGACGCTGCGTGCGCTGCTCGAGAACGTGCTCGCACACACGCCGGTGGGGACGGCGGTGGAGGTCGCGGTCCGTGACGATGGTGGAGATTCGCTCATCGTCGTCCGCGACCACGGCCCCGGCGTCCCGCCGAGCGCCGTCGACACGCTGTTCGACGCGTTCACCCGCGTCGATACCGCCCGTACCCCGACGACGGGGCACTCGGGCCTTGGGCTGACCATTGCTCAGCGTCTCGTCGAGGCGAACGGGGCGTCGATCGTGGCGAGGAATCACCCCGAGGGTGGGCTGGAGTTCACGATCCGCGCCGCGGCACGGCACTAGGCCTCGGTGCGCGGAGCGTCCGTCGGGGTCAGAGCTCCGGCGCGAGCGAGGCGAGGAACTCCCGCGAGCGCTCCTGCGTTCCCGGGCCGGCGTCGAACAGCCACGCCGAGAACGAGGTGACACCCGCGTCGCGCAGTTCCTCGAGCTGGCGGCGGAGCGCCGACTCGTCACCGACGATCGCCACGTCACCCGGCCCGTCGGCGCCGGATTCGTCCAGCATCGATCGGTACGAGGGCAGGCGTCCGTAGTTCGCGAACTGCTCCTGCGCGGCCTCCCGCGCCCCCGCCGGATCCGAGGTCAGCGCGAGCGGCAGCATCGCGACGATCTCCGGGGCGGGGCGTCCGGCGTTCTCGGCGGCACGCGTGAGCCGCGGCGCGACGTGGTCGCTCACGGCCCGGGCGCCGGCCATCCACAGGATCGTGCCGTTGGTCCGCTCGCCCGCGAGGCGGAGCATGACCGGCGCCATCGCCGCGATGAGCACGGGCACCTCGACGCGATCGCGGGCGCGGAAGCCGCCGCGGTAGGTGAACTGATCCCCGCGATGGTCGACCGCCTGGCCGTCGAGCAGCGGCAGGACGACATCGAGGTACTCGCGCATGTATGCCGCCGGACGGTCGAAGGACATGCCATACACGCCCTCGACGACGGCCTGGTGGGAGAGGCCAATGCCGAGCGTGAACCGCCCACCGGCGGCGGCCCCGGCGCTCAGCGCCGCGGATGCCATCGCGGCCGGGTGCCGCGGATACACCGGCGCCACGCCCGTGAGCAGGCGGATGCGCGAGGTGTGCACCCCGGCAACAGTGCAGATGCTGATCGGATCGTGGCTGTAGATGCTCGGGACGGCGTAGTGGTCGAAGCCGTCCGCCTCGGCGGCGCGAGCTTCCTCCGCCATCCCGAGGATGCCGCCGGATCCGGAGGTGACCAGCCCAAGCTTCATGTCTGCCTCCGGATCCGCGGTGTGGTTCTCAGTCGCGTCTAGTCGACGCGTGCGGTGGCGTGTCCCGTCGCGACGGCGGTGCCGTCCTGGTTCACGGTCTCCACCTCGAGGTCGACGAGCTTCTGCCCGCCTTCCTCGCGGATCTCCTTCACCGTCGCCTTCGAGGTGAGGGTGTCGCCCGGCCAGACCTGGGAGACGAAGCGCACACCGAACTTGGTGAGGCGGCCGTCGCCCACCCAGTTCGTGAGCATCTTGCCGGTCAGGCCCATGGTGAGCATGCCGTGCGCGAACGCGCCCGGGTAGCCGGCGGCCTTCGCGAAGATCTCGTCGGTGTGGAGCGGGTTGTAGTCACCGGAGGAGCCGGCGTACTGGACGATCTGGGTGCGGGAGAGGTCGTAGCAGACCTGCTCCTCGTGGACCTGGCCGACCGAGAGGTCGCTCGCCTTGAGTGCCATCGCGGTACCTCCTAGCCCTGCGTCGCCGGGCGCTCGGTGCGGACGCCGACCGAGCGAGCGGTGATCACGAGGTTGTTGTCCTGGTCGTAGTACTTGGTGATCGACTCCGTGAAGATGAGCTTCCCGGCGCGTCGACCCTCGCGCTCCCAGGTCTCGCCCGGCTCGCGCTCCCAGTGCAGGACCATGCCCGGCGTCAGCGGCCGGTGGTACTCGTAGTGCTGCTCGGCGTGGAGGCCACCGCCTCCGCCACCACCGCCGCTCTCCTGCTCGGGCGGCTTCGGGGCGCCGGAGCCGCGCGGCTCCTTGCCGGATCCGAACCACCACTCGCCCACCTTCGGGCGGAGGCCGTAGTCCTCCGTGAACTGCGCCGAGGCCTGGACGAAGGTCGGCGGGGCGATGATCGCGCCGGGCTCGGTCTTCTTCGCGTATTCCTCGTCGTAGTAGATCGGATTCGCGTCGCCCACGGACCGGGCGAACAGCAGGATGTGTCCCGCTTCGATCGGGAACTGGTCAGCCATCGTCATCCCCCTTCAGCCGCGGTTCGCAGATTCCGTCCCCCGACACGCGACCGCGCGGCGAGAGTAGCGAATGCGCTCAAGTCGTGTGGCACGCCGTAGTCACGCCTAGCCGCCACCCGCCGGGGCGCCCTCGACGCCCACGTTCGTGGCGACGACTTCCGCCGGTGGTTCGGCGGGCTCAGGCCGCTGTGGCTCACGCGAGAGCAGGATGAGCGAGCCGCCGAGCACGTACGACGCGGCGAGGCCGGCGAACGCCCAGCCGTACGAGCCACTGGCGTCGTAGTAGAGGGCGAGCGAGATCGGCCCGAGCGAGCCGAGCAGAATCGTCACCGGCTGGCCCACGCTCCGCACCGCGCCGAGGTAGCGTCGGCCGAAGTAGCGCGCCCAGACGAACTCGCCGATCGGGATCGTCCCGCCGAACCCGAAGCCCCACGCCAGGAATCCGGCGACGAGCAGCGGGAGCGCCTCGAGGTTCACCGCCGCGATCAGCAGGCCGGCGCCACTGGCGCTCGCGAGGAACGCCGCGAACGCGACGTTCCGCACCTGGAAGCGCTGGAGTCCAAAGCCCCACACGAACTTCGAGGAGAAGTTCGCCAGCCCGACTGCGGAGAACGCCGATGCCGCCTCTGCGCGCGTGAACGCCTCGTCGGTGGCGAACGGGATGGCGTGCACCAGGAACGCGGAGACGGCGGCCATGTTCAGGCCGAAGCCGACCACGAGCATCCAGAGGGCACCCGTACGCACGGCCTCGCTCCGCGTGTACGAGTTCGCGAAGTCGCGCTGCATCGCGGCGCGCTGCGCCAGCTCAGCGGCCGTCGGTTCGGCGGCCTCCTCCTTGCCGTCCGGCTGGAGGCCGTAGTCCTCGGGCGTGCGGCGCATCAGCAGGGCGACGGGGATGACGAGGCACCACACGAGGACGCCCATGACGGCATAGCCCGTCCGCCAGCCGTTGGCGTCGACGACCGCCGTCATCGAGACCGGCATGATGAGCGCTGCCAGCGAGACGCCCATGGAGCCGATGGTGATCGCCCAGCCACGACGCAGCACGAACCACTTCGAGAGCGTCACGTTCACGACCAGCGGTCCGACCATCGCGAAGCCGAGCCCGCCGGCGAGCGTCTGCAGCGCGATGAACTGCCAGACCTCGTTCACGCGCGAGATGCCGACGAGGGCCAGCCCGTACATCACGCCGCCGATGAGCATCAGCGGGCGCGCTCCGTAGCGGTCGACGAACGGCCCGACGAAGAACCCGGCGATGCCGCCCGCGACGAACGCCGCCGAGGTCCCGAGCGTGTAGTCCGCGGCCGCCCAGCCGAGGTCATCCGTCATCGGACGGAGGAACACCCCGGAGATCTGGCCGGCGACGCCCATCGCGGCGAACTGGCCGACGACGGCTCCGAGGACGATCCACCAGCCGTAGAACGGACGCCGGCGGCGACGGGACGGGATGAGCGACGCGGTCATGGGACCTCCGCCGGTGAGCTCCTGAGGTAAGTTGCGATTTGATACTTACTTCGCGTTCGCCTGTCAACAGGCCTTACGTCGCGGGGGTCTGCACCGCGGCTCACAACGAACAGCCCCCGCGAGTCGCGGGGGCTGTTTCGAATGAGCGACGAACCGTGCCTACTCGAGCGCACCCACCTCACGCAGGAGGTCCAACGTGCCCTCGAGGTCGGTGAGGTCGTTGAGATCCACGTCCGGTGCCTGCAACTCGTCCAGCGGCGGCACGTCGCCGCTCGGCTCCACGGAGGCGATCACCGGGTACTCGTACGTCTCCGACGAGAAGTACTGCTGCGCCTCCTCGGACAGGAGGTACTCCAGGAGTTGCTGGGCCTCCTCGGGGTGGTCGGCCGTCTTGAGGACACCCGCTCCCGCGACGCTGATCAGCGAGCCGATGTCGCCGTCCGGGAAGTGGTAGTTCCTCGCCCCATAGCTCTCGCCTCGCTCCGCGAGGAACTGGTGGAGGTAGTAGTGGTTCACGAGCCCGACCTCGATCTCGCCGGCCGCGACTGCCTCCACGATCTGGACGTTGTTCCCGTAGGACTGCACGCCGTTGGCGATCATGTCCTCGAGCCACTGCTTCGTGACGTCTTCGCCTTCGTGGACCCGCATGGCCGTCACGAACGCCTGGAACGAGCCGTTCGGGGGCGCCCAGCCGACGCGGCCCTCCCACTCGGGAGCGGTGAGGTCGAAGACGGACGCCGGCAGGCCTTCGCCGTTGGGGAATGCCTCCGTGTTGTAGACCAGCACGCGGGCGCGGCCGCTCAGGCCTACCCAGCCGCCCTGGCTGGAGCGCCACTGCGCGGGCACTGCGGCGATCGCGCCTTCCGGGAGCGGGGCAAAGAGGCCGGCCGACTCGACGGCGCCGAGCCCGCCCGGGTCCTGCGCGACGAAGAGGTCGGCGGGGCTGTTGTCGCCTTCCTCGAGGAGGGTCGCGGCCATCTCTGCTGTAGAGCCGTAGCGGCCCTCGACGATGATGCCGGTCTCTTCCTCGAACTTGTCGAACATCGGACCGATGAGGTTGGGCGAGCGACCGGAGTAGACGATGAGGCGAACCTCGTCGTCACCGTTGCACGCCGGGATCAGCAGGGCGGCTGCTGCCAGCACGAGGCCGAGCGCCGCGAAGCGTCGAAGCATGATTCCTCCCGCAAGACCGTGGGCGGAGTCCGCCAGGGCATGGACATCCGATCACCGATGCTGGGATAGCCCATGCTCAGTGTCAAACATAGCCAAGACTGAGAGTTCGCGCCGAGGCGTGCTAGAAGAGCGATCCCTCGCGGATCAGCCGCTCGACCGCGTAGACGGCGAGCAGGACGGCCGCGACGGCGAACCACTTCCAGTAAAAGCGCCCCGGGTCTTCAAGCAGGTTCATGGGCCAAGGCTAGGCCGCGCGGAGCACAGGCGCGAACGTGCGCGATCCTCGCGATCGAGGCGAACCGGCGCCTGGCCACCCGTTGCGCGAGCAAGCGCTTCCGCTACGCTCACTGTGCCCACACTCACATCGCGGCATAGTCATGGCGAAGTCGACCGCTGCGAGCAGCAGCGAAGGCCGATAGAGAGCGCGCGTGGTCTCGATCCCCCTCCCTGTGCGCACCGGAGTGGCTCGCCGTCAGGGCCGTCGCGGCCCCGGCGTGGTCCTCGTCGCGTCGGGGGCGCTTGTCGCACTGCTCTGCCTGATCCCGCCCGTCTACCTCGTGATCCGCGCCGCCGGCTCCTGGGACACGGCGGTCGAGACTCTGCTTTCCGGCTCCGCCCTCGAGACGACGTTCAACACGGTTGCGCTCGCGGCGCTGGTCACCGCGCTCGCGATTGCGATCGCGCTGCCGCTCGCATGGCTCGTCGAGCGCTCCGACCTGCCCGGCCGCCGAGCGATCGGCATCCTCGCGGCACTCCCCCTCGCGATCCCCTCTTACGTCGGCGCGATGGCCTTCATCGCGGCGTTCGGTCCGAGGGGCATCGTGCAGGGCTGGCTCGAGCCGCTGGGCGTGGAGCGCCTGCCGTCGATCTACGGCTTCCCCGGCGCGGTGCTGGTGATGACGCTGTTCACCTACCCGTACCTGTTCCTCACGCTCCGCCCGGCGCTCGCCGCCGCGGACCCGCGCGTCGAGGAGCTTTCGCGGACCTTCGGCTACTCCGGCTGGGTGACGTTCCGGCGCGTGGTGCTGCCCTCGCTCCGCCCGGCGCTGACGTCCGGCAGCCTGCTCGTCGCGCTCTACGTCCTCTCCGACTTCGGCGCGCCGACGCTGCTCCGGTTCTCCTCGTTCACGCGCGTGATCTTCGCCCGCTACACCACGGCCTTTGACCGCTCGACGGCCGCCGCGCTGGCGCTGCTGCTCGTGGCGCTCGCGCTCGCCGTCGTCGCGCTCGAGGTGTGGGCGCGGAGCAAGCGTCGCCTCGACGCGATCCGCGACTCCGGACGCCCGGCGGCACCGGTCGCGCTCGGTGCGTGGCGATGGCCGGCCTACGCGTTCGTCGCGGCGATCCTGTCGCTCGCGCTCGTGCTCCCGCTGGGTGTGCTCGTCTACTGGCTCGGCCGCGGGCTGGAGCAGGGCGTCGCGTTCGAGGACGCCGGGAGCCTCATCGCCGACTCCGTCACCGCCGCCGGCCTCGCCGCCGCGGCGTCCGTCGTCGTGGGGCTGCCCGTCGCGCTGCTCGCCGTCCGGCACCGAGGCTGGTTCTCACGCTCGGTCGAGGTGGCCTCGTACACGGGGTACGCGCTCCCGGGACTCGTCGTCGCGCTCGCGCTGGTGTTCGCCGCCGTCCGCTTCTCGTGGCTGTACCAGACGCTGCCGCTGCTGATCGCGGCGTACGTGCTGCTCTTCCTGCCCCAGGCCACCGGCACCATGCGGGTCTCGCTCGAACGCATCCGACCGTCGATGGAGGAGGCCGCCCGCGGTCTTGGTCGCTCGCCGCTGCGCGTCCTCACCTCGATCACGCTGCCGCTGGCAGGGCGAGGGATGCTCGCCGGTGCCGCCCTCGTGTTCCTCACGACGATGAAGGAACTGCCCGCCACGCTCATCCTGTCGCCCGCCGGCTTCCACACGCTCGCCTCGCGCACGTGGAGCGCCAGCAGCGAGGCGCGCTTCGGCGAGGCGGCCGGACCGGCGCTCCTGCTCGTCGCGATCTCCACGGTCGCCCTCGTCGCGTTCCGACTCGGCACGACACGCTCGAGCCGCGATGCCCGCGCCGGTAACCGCGCAGCGATGCGAACATCGGACCGTGACTGATCCGCTGAACCGCCCCATCGCCGTCCGCGCCGACCACGTCGCCTGCCGCCTCGGCGACGTGGACGCCGTCCGCGACCTCAGCTTCGAGGTCTATGCGGGCGAGCTCTTCGCGATCCTCGGGCCGTCCGGCTCCGGCAAGACCACCGCGCTCCGTCTCATCGCCGGCTTCGAGCAGCCCACGGCCGGGACGATCGCGCTCTTCGACGACGAGGTTGCGAGCGCGAGTCGCGTCGTCCCGCCGGAGAAGCGGCGTGTCGGCATGGTGTTCCAGGACTACGCGCTGTTCCCGCACATGAGCGTCGCCGAGAACGTGGCCTACGGGCTCCCGAAGTCCGCCGAGCGAAACGCGCGCGTCGCGGAGGTCCTCGAGCTGACGCGCCTCGGTGGCATGGGCGACCGCGACGTGCACCAGCTCTCGGGCGGCGAGCAGCAGCGGGTCGCCCTCGCGCGCGCCCTCGCGCCGGAGCCGCGGCTGATCCTGCTCGACGAGCCGTTCTCCAACCTCGACCAGTCGCTCCGCGCCCGCGTGCGCGGCGAGGTGCGCGAGATCCTCAAGCGGGCCGGCGCGACGGCGATCATGGTCACGCACGACCAGGAGGAAGCGCTCTCGATCGCGGACCGCGTCGCCTTCATGTGGGGCGGGCGCGTCGAGCAGGTGGGAACGCCCGATCAGATCTACACCGCGCCCGTGACCGTCCACGCGGCGGAGTTCATCGGCGACGCGAACATCCTCCGCGTCCCCGTCGAGGATGGCGTCGTCCACCTCCCGTTCGGCGACTTCCCGGCTCCGGAGGGGGCACGGCGCGTCGCCGTGGTGATTCGTCCCGAGGAGATCCAGGTCCTTCCGGGCGGGGCGTACGGCCACGTGGTCTCACGCGAGTACTACGGGCACGACCAGGTGTTGCACGTCCGCCTCGAGGAGTCCGGCTTCGATCTTCGAGTGCGCGTCGCCCCGCACGAACGGCTCGGTGGCGCCGGACCGATCGCGGTGGGGCTGCGCACCACGCCGCTCGTCCTCGCCGCGGATGCCGGGGGCGAGGACTGAGGCCCGCCGGCTTCAATCCCCGCTCAACGCGCACGGCGGATCATGGGTTCGATATCCGGCTCGGGCTAGGATCGGCAGCGATGAACCGGCTGTTTGCGAACACCTCGCCGACGCCTCCCGGCACGTCACCGGTGCTGGACCCCGTCGAGGACACCGAGGCGGTCCCGGAGCACCTCTGCCGGCTCGTGCTGCTCGATGACAACGAGCACACGTACGAGTACGTCATCGAGATGCTCGGGGCGGTGTTCGGCTACGGCCCGGAGAAGGCGTTCGCCCTCGCCCGGCTGGTGGACACGCAGGGCCGCGTCACGCTGATGACGGCATCGCGTCCCGACTGCGAAGCGAAGCAGTCGCAGGTGCACGCCTACGGCGCCGACCCGCGCATCCCCACCTCGAAGGGGTCGATGACCGCGATCGTCGAGGACGCCGGAGTCGCGCCGGACTAGCGCTTACGGTCCCTGCGCCGGCTCTGGAGTCGGTGTCGCCGCGGCCCCTCGCACCACCGGGATCACGACGAGGTCCACCGAGACCGGGCGACCGAGGTCGTCCGCCAGCAGCGCCGCGAGCGCGGCGGCGTCGTCCGAGACGCGCAGCGTCGACGACTCGATGCGGACGCGGATGCTGAGGTCACCGCTCGCGTCCTGCACCTCGATGTCGTCGAGCGAATCGCCCTCCGGCAGCCATCCCTCGACGACGTCCGCGACGCTGCGCTCGAGCTGGGCGACGGAGCGGTCGCGGTTGCCGAGGACCACGACCGCCGCGGTGACGGCGGCGATGAGGACGATGATCACCGCGAAGCCGCGGAAGAAGGCGCGCATGCGCCCCAGCCGCTGGCCCTCCGGCCGGAAGCCGAACCAGAGGAAGATCACGGCGGCCGCCGCGGAGATCGTCGTCACGTTCATCACGTAGAGCAGCGCGGCTCCGGCCGCGGCCGTGTACTCGGCCGAGCCGAGCGCGATCGCCGACGCCGCGAGCGGCGGGACGAGGGCGGCTGCGATCGCCACGCCCGGCAGCGCGGCCGAGAGGTCGCGCCGGGCATAGGCGTAGGCCCCGGCAGCGCCGGATAACAGCGCCACGATCAGGTCGAGGCCAGACGGTTCCGTCCTCGCGAGCACCTCGCCGCCGAGGTCGATCTGTGGGACCAGGACGCCGAGCAGGATGCCGATCGGATACGCCAGCAGCGTGCCCCGGATGATCGCGGTGACGGCGACGCGCATGAAGCGTGGATCGCCGTAGACGATGGCAAGGCCGAGCGCGATCAGCGGCGACATGAACGGCGCGACGAGCATCGCGCCGATGATCACCGCGGCGCTGTTGAGCAGGAGCCCGAGCGCCGCGATCGCCGTGGAGATCACGGTCAGGGTGAGGAAGTCCCGGTCGACGCGCGCCGAGCGACGCAGGTCGCTGTAGACCCGGATGCGCTGCTCGTCGTCGAGCGATTCCGTCCACTGGTAGATGCGGTCCCACCAGCGCCGGAAGGCGACGACGGCGCGTGCCTGAGGTCGGTTCACGATGACGGTCGGCACGTCGACGCGCTCGATGATCTCCGCCGGCACCTCCGGCGCCGCGAGCCACGGCACGACGCCTTCCGCCGGCGCTTCCGCGAGCAGCAGGTCATACGCGTGACGCCCGAGCTCCTCGAGCGCCGCGCGCTCGCGCGACTTCGAGCGGGCGCTGCGCACCTCGTACCGGTCGTGCCCCAGCTCGTCATCGAGTCGCTGGACCAGGCCCGGCCCGGGTTCGACCACCTCCTTCGAGTGGACATCGAGGGCGACGACGCGCCCCTCGGATCCACGGAGGTCGCGAGCGGCGCGGAGCGTCCCGGGTTGTGGCAGGCCGTTCGCGGGGACGAGCAGGACCGAGCGGATCTCGCGTCCGCCGAGGCTGCCGTGGACGAGCCACGCCTCGCACGGTGGATCCAGGAACAGGCGCTCCGCGCGCTTGGAGGCCCGGCGCTGCGCGGCCCGTTCCTCCGCCGTGCCGGCGCCGTCCTGCGGCGGATCCCGCCACTCGATGATCAGGAGCGACGCATCGTGCTCGACGGCCGCCGCGCGAAACGCGGACTCGTCCGAGTGCCGGTAGCGGTTCACGGTGACGCGAGCGCTCATCCGGTCGGGGATGAGCTCGCGATCGTCGATGACCTCGGCGTCGACGTCCGGGGGCGCCTCCGGCGCGTACGCGAGCACCACCTCGGCCCCGCGCGCACGTGCGACCGGTCCGGCGATCGAGAGCAGACGACGTGCTTCCTCGGGACGGCTGGCGCCCACGACCACCGGCCGGGCCGTGGCTCGAGGCTCCTCGGCCGGGATGTCATCGGTGGCGACGCTCACCGGGTGAGTATAGGAACGCCCGAGAATGCGACGGGGCCGGCTCAACGAGCCGGCCCCTGGAACATTTGCCGGATGGAGCGGCTAGTTGCCCATCCCGCTCATCGAGCTACCCGTCGACGCGGCGTCGCGGACCTCGACCTGCACCTGGACTTCGCCGGCCTTCTCGAAGACGAAGGTCGCCGGGAAGGTCTGGCCCACCTCGAGCTGGCTCGCGACGTTCATGACCATGACGTGGTAGCCGCCCGGTTCGAGCGTCGCCTCGTCGCCGTTCGCGATCTGGAGTCCACCCTCGATCTGCTGCATCACCATGTTGCTGCCCTGCTGGATCATCTCGTGGACCTCCGTCCGGGCGGCGATGTCCTCGCCCACCTGGACCCCGGTCAGCACGTCGTCCTCGCCGGTGTTGTTGGTGATGTGCGCGTAGATCGCGGTGTTCTCACCGGGGTTCCCGGCGGTCGCCCGCGCCCACACGTCCATGACCTGCATGCCGTCGCCCTCGGCCATCGCCATGGTCTCGGTCGCCTCGCCGGTGGCGGCCTGTGTCGCCTCACCGCCCGAGTCGCCCGCCGAGTCGCCGGAGTCCTCGTCCGAGTCCGAGCAGGCAACGAGCGCGAGGAGCGCGATGCCCAGCACGCCCACGAGGGCGAAGCGGCGCCAGGTCTGGTTGCCGATGTTGTTGAACAGAGTCACTTGGTTCCTTCTTCCACGATGGACTTGAGGTCCGCCGCGAGCGCGTCCGTGCCAGTCATGTGGGCCACCTTGATTCGCAGGCGGCCCTCCTGGTCAACGATCCAGCTCGCGGCGGGGTGGTCGACTTCGTACGCACCGATGTCGTCCGGGGTGCCTCGGGTGACCTGGATGTCCCAGGCGGCGAGCACGGCATCGACCTCGTTGAGGCTGCCGCTGAGGCCGATGAACCTCGGGTTGAAGAGGTCCATGTAGCGCCCCATCACCTCGGGCGTGTCTCGCTCGGGATCGACCGAGACCATGATGACGTTGATCTGATCGCTCACCTCCGGCGGCAGGCGGTCGAGCGCCGCCTTGTAGGTGCCGAGCGTGAGCGGGCAGACGTCCGGGCAGTGCGTGTACCCGAAATAGAGCGCGACTACCTCGCCCCGGAAGTCCGAGAGCGAGACGGGCTGGCCGTCCTCGCCGGTGAGGGTGAACCCCGCCGCGGGCGGCGGCGGCTGGAAGAGCGTTCCCGACGCGCCGAGCTCGGTGGACGACGTGACCCCGCCGGAGGTCGACGGGTCGGTCGTCCCTTCGGCGTTCGAGTCGTCCTCGGAGCAGGCGACGGCGACGCTCGCCACCAACGCAAGCGCGGCCAGGACGAGCCTGAGTCGCATAGATGACATAAGAATCCCCTGCAGTGCGCGCCGGTCTGTGCCGGCGCCCGAATGGTTCGGGCGTTAGCGCGGGGGCGGTGTTGGAATGCGGGCGTACACCGGCCGCGGTGCCGCCGGTCGGAGCCGTTCGAGCGCCACGAGGAGCGTGGCGGTCATCGCGAGGACCACGGTGACGGGGACGGTCGCCGCGAACACGGCGCTCGCGTCGTCCCAGGTGAAGGTCACGCCGGCGGCCTGGCCTGCTGCGCTGCCGGTGGCCGTGCTGTCCCAGGGGTGCGTGTGAGGCACGGGAGCACCGTCGGCGTAGACGTGGCCGTGCGTGGGCGACCAGCCCGCGAGGTTCGGCTCGAGCGCGCCGAGCGAGGGCATCAGCATCGCCACCACGGCCGCCCCGAGGAGCAACCGGGCGAACCAGCCTCGGCCCATCAGGCCGCGCGCGGGGATCCGGAGAAGGGCGCTCATTCGCTCCATTATCAGCCCCCGTGACTTGCGGTCGAGGGACCGAAGGGCGGGCCGTGGAGGACCGCTACGCGATGGTGACGAGCCGTTCGCGCGACTCGAGCACCAGTTCGCGGCGTCCGAAGAGCAGCATCCGGTCGCCGGTGCGGAGCACGGTGTTGCCGCTCGGCACGAGGTCGCCGTTGTCGCGCACCAGCAGCAGCACGAGGACGCGCTGCGGCAGGCCGAGCTCCCGGATCGCGCGCCCGTCGAGCGCCGGGCCCACGGGCACCTCGACGGTCATGCGGTCGCCGACCCGAGATACGAGCGTCTGCTCCAGCGTGGGCGCGCCGATGAGGTCGCTCATCGCGGCGGCCAGCGTGTCCACCTCGGAGAGCACGGTCGCGCCGGTCTGCTTGAACGCCTCGACGGCGCCGGGCTGACCGACGCGGACGAAGAGGCGCACCTCCGGGTTCACGCTCTGGAGGTACTGGATGAAGAGCAGGTTGGACTGGTCCCGGTTCGTGAGCGCGATCGCAACCTTCGCGTCCATCGCGCCGTGCTTGTTGAGGAAGCGCACGTCGGTGACGTCGCCCAGCTCGGCCGTCAGCCCCTCCGCCTTCGCGAGCTCGACGGTCTCCTCGTCGCTGTCGATGAGCAGCACGTCGTACCCGTCCGCCTCGAGCTGGACCGCGATTCGCCGGGCGAGTGCGCCCGCTCCTGCCACGAGTGCGCGCATTGCCTTCACCCCCAGGAACCTGGCGACCACGTCGGCGTATGTCGACTGGACCGCCACTGTCATGAACACCGTGAGGAACACCAGCGCCGCCAGCGTCGGCCCCGCGTTCTCCTCGCCGAGCTGCGTCGACGCGAACGCCGCGAGGGACGCCGCGACCACGCCGCGCGGCCCGATCGCGCTGACGTACGCGCGC
Organism: Dehalococcoidia bacterium; assembly: GCA_020634075.1. Taxonomy (GTDB): domain Bacteria; phylum Chloroflexota; class Dehalococcoidia; order UBA2979; family UBA2979; genus W-Chloroflexi-9. The sequence continues at coordinate 23,130 of JACKCJ010000014.1, forward strand.
TCCTGCCAGCGCAGGCCCGAGCCGACCGAGCAGAGGAAGACCACCGCCGGCCGGATGGCGACCATCAGCAGCAGCACGACGATGAACCCCATCGGCCAGAGGTCCCGCATCACGGTCAGCTCGACCGTCGCCGCCGCGAGCACGTAGATCGCGCCGATGAGGAGCAGCGAGATGTCGTCCTCGAACGAGCGCACCGCCTGGGCGTGCGGGATGTTGATCCACGCCAGCACCAGGCCCATCGTCGCCATCGCCGTGAGCTGAGACTGCGGCAGGACGAGCGAGCTGAACGCGTAGAGCGCGATGCTCGTGCCGAAGAGCAGCAGCTGGATCTCGATCGGGCTGATGTTCTTGTTGAGCTGCACGACGCCCCGCACGAGGGCGGCGCCGGCGAGTCCGAAGACCAGCCCCGCGGCCAGGCGCGTCGGGATGAACACCAGCGGGTCGGCCTCCACGAGGCCACCGACCACCGTCTCCAGCACGACGACCGCGAGGATCGCACCGAGCGGGTCGATGAGGACACCCTCGCCGATGAGGACCGCGCGGACGTGGTCGTTCAGGTGCACGCGCTTCACCAGCGGCCCGATGACCGTCGGTCCGGTGACCGTCACCAGCGCGCCAAACAGGGCCGCCGTCTCCCACGGCAACACGCCGAGCCCGCCGGCCGCGAGCGTCGCGAGTCCCCAGGTGAGCAGCAGGCCGAGCGTGAGCAGGTTCCGCACGAATCGGCCGACGCGCCGCAGGTAGTCCGTGTCGATGGCGAAGGCGCCCTCGAACACGATCAGGCCGACGAGGACCTCCAGCGCGGTCTCGAACAGCGGCTCCAGGTCGTGCGGGCGGACGATGCCGAACACCGACTCGCCGGCGAGCGCGCCGAGCACGAGGTAGACGAGGATGGGCGGGACACGGAGGCGCTTCGCGAGCTGGTTCGCGAGCGCTATGCCGAACCCGATGACACCGAGGGCTGCGAGGGCCGCGCTCTCCATGCGTTTCTTTCAGCCGGGGAAGGTGAGTTCGGGACGGGCTCGAGCGAACGGAGCCCACGAGGCGCTGACAGGATAGCGGGCGCAAGCCGATCCCGTTGTTAGCGCGGTCATCACGATCCGACGTGTTCGACACGCGGTGACGCGAGGGTTGCTAGAGTCCCACTTTGCGCCGGGCCTGATGACGCCGGCGAACGCAGCGCAGCGCCTTGCGGCGCCGGGGGTCGGGGTTCCGTGGACGTAGCCGAGTACGCCTTTCTTGCCGCCGCCGCATTCGTGGCCGGCGCCATCAACGCCGTCGCCGGAGGCGGGTCGCTCGTGTCGTTCCCGGCGCTCGTCGCCGTGGGCTACACGGCGAAGGTCTCGAACATCACGAACACCGTCGCGCTCTGGCCGGGCTACGTCGGCGGCTCGATCGGGTACGCCGCGCAGCTGAGCGGGCAGCGGCGTCGGGTGCTGGTCATGTCCGCGCCGAGCATCCTCGGCGCGATCGTGGGTTCCGCGATCCTGCTCTACACGCCGGCGTCGTCGTTCGAGGCGATCGTCCCGTTCCTGATCCTGTTCGCCGCCGCCGTCATGGCGCTGCAGTCGCGGATCTCGGCGTTCGTGGCCCGGCACCGCCCGGAACGCGCCGACGCCGACCTCAACGTCGAGGTGATGGCCGCGATCTTCATCCTCGCGATCTATGGCGCGTACTTCGGCGCCGGCCTCGGGATCCTCACGCTCGCCGTCCTCGGGATCCTGCTCCCGGACGACCTCCACCGGTCGAACGCGCTCAAGGGCCTGCTCTCCGCGATCATCAACGCGGCGGCGGTCGTCTACTTCGCGTTCTTCGGGCCGGTCGAGTGGGTGCCCGCCGCGGTGATGGCGGTCGCGGCGCTCGCCGGCGGCTACTACGGCGTCGGCGCGGCGCGGAAGCTGAGCCCGAAGTACCTGCGGATGGTGGTGATCGCGTACGCCGTGGTTGTCGCGGTGGTCTATCTCGTGCGGTAGCGCACGCCTACGCGCCGCGCGCGACCGCGAGCACGAGGAACGCCGCGTACAGCCCGAGCAAGAGCGCGCCGTCGACGCGCGTGATCCGGGAGCGCCGGGTCATCGCGAAGGGGATCAGCGCCAGCGTGCTGATGACCAGCGCGGGCGCTTCGACGCGGAACACACCCGGGTCCACCTCGACGGAACCGACGAGCCCGACCACGCCCATCACCCCGAGCAGGTTGAAGATGTTCGAGCCGAGCACGTTCGAGACGGCGATCTCGACTTCGCCTCGGACTGCCGCGACCACGCTGGTGATCACCTCGGGTAGCGAGGTGCCGATCGCGATGACGACGACGCCGATCGCGACCTCGGACAGGCCCAGCGTCTCGGCCACCCCGACGGCGCCCTCCACCGCGAGGTAGGCACCCGCGGCCAGCGCTACCACCGCGCCGCCGAGGGCGGCCCAGTCGCGCGCCGTGACCGACGGACGCTCGGGCGCTTCGCTCACCTCGGCGGCCCGACCGAACTCGGGGAAGAGGCGCGGCGACAGCACCGTGACGGCGACGAGCCCTGCCAGCAGCACGCCGCCCTCCCAGCGCGCGATACGACCGCCGGCTGCGACGGCGAGGAACAGCACGTTGGCGGCCATGAGCACCGGGACGGCGGTGCTCCGGAGTCGCGTGAAGAGCACGGACGGGTTGATGACCGCCGCCAGCCCGAGCACGAGTCCGACGTTCCCGATGCACGACCCCATCACGTCACCCACCGTGACGCCGTCGGAGCCGCGGAGGACGGCGCTCAGCCCCACCGTGAGCTCGGGCGCCGACGTGCCGAACGCGACGACCGTCGCGCCGACGACCGCGCGGCTGAGGCCGAACCCGAGGGCGACCGTGACGGCCGAGGCGACCAGGAGGTACCCGCCGAGCAGCACGATCGCGATCCCGCCGGTGGTCATCAGGAGGTCGAGAGCCATCGGACTCCTGCGTTCCTCGGAACGTGAGGCGATGCGGGCGGCGCGTACCTAGGCGCCCCTAGGCGCCGCCGCGGAGGATGGTGACGACAACGGCGAGCACGTACCCCGCCATGAGCGCGAGCCCCGTGAAGCGTCCCACGTGATACCTCGGCCACGCGAGGGGCACGAGGATGACCGAACTCAGGACCATCGCCGGCAACTCGAACTCGAACAGCGAGTCGCTGATCGGGATGCCCGTGATCGCCGCGCCCGCACCGGCGACCGCGAGCAGGTTGAAGATGTTCGAGCCGACGACGTTGCCGACGGCCAGGTCGTGCTCGTCCTTGAATGCCGCGATGGCGCTCGTGACCAGCTCCGGCAGGCTCGTCCCGATCGCGACCACCACCACGCCGACGACGAACTCGCTCACGCCCACCTCGAGGGCGAGCGAGGACGCCGAGCGCACGATCAGCTCGGCGCCGACGGCCAGCGCCGCGAGCCCGGCCCCGACGAACGCGACCGCGTAGACAAGGTGCCGCCGCGTGGGCCGTGTCTCGGGCGCCGCGACGTCCGACTCGATCTCCTCGCCGATCTCCGGGAACAGCCGCGGCGAGAGCCCGACGAACACCAGGATGCCCGCCAGCATCACGAGGCCCTCGGCCGGGCCGATCCGCCCGCCGATCGCGAACCCGACCGTCAGCAGCGTCGCGACGAGGAGGACCGGTATCTCCCAGCGGATGAGCCGCTGGTGGACGGTGATGGGACTGATCGCCGCCGTGAGTCCGAGCACGAGGAAGACGTTGGCGATGTTCGAGCCGACGACGTTGCCGATGGCGACGCCCGAGGCGCCACGGGCGCCGGCAGCGACCGTCACGACCAGCTCGGGAGCCGAGGTGCCGAACGCGACCACCGTCGCGCCGATGATCACGCGGCTCACCCCCGCCGCGACCGCGATCGTCGTCGCGCCCCGCAGGAGGACCCACGCTCCGCTCAGGAGCACCGCCACGCCGGCGACGAGGACAAGGAGGTCAACGAGCATCCGTGCCCAGAATCGCCGGTGGGGGAGCGCCTGACAACCGAGAATCAGCGGTGGACGCGGCCTAGACTGGCCCCGTGGACGCCCACCCGCCCCGCCTCGCTCTCTCCCGCTCGCTCGCGCCGCGTGCCACCTCGGACGCTCCCGTCCGCGAAGCGGAGTTGCGGTCGCTGGAGGAGACGCTGCCGCCGTACGTCGTCGTGCTACACAACGACGACCACAACGCGATGGATCACGTCGTGCACGCGCTGCTCGTCTCAATCCCGGAGCTGGACATCGAGCGCGCCGCCGAGGTGATGCTCATCGCCCACCACCACGGGCAGGCGGACGTCGTGACGTGCCCCCTCGAACGCGCCGAGCTCTACCGCGACCGCCTCGAGTCGCATGGACTCACGGCGACGATCCGGAAGGCCTGAGGCGTCAGGGCGGGGGAGAGGGCCTAGAGGCGGCCCGGGGCCGGCGGGTTCGTCACCGTCGTGGTCTCGGGCGGCACGCGCACCGGGCGCGGGGGCGGCGTGACGAACGTCACGATGAACGCCGCGAGCAGCCAGCAGCCGGCGACCCCGAAGAAGATCCCGATGTAGTTGCCGACCACGTCCTTGTAGTAGCCGACGAGGACGGGCGACCCCGCGCCGATGAACAGCGCGAGCGGCATCGCGACGCTGCGCACCTCACCGATGTAGCGGCGGCCGAAGTACGAGCCCCAGATCGTCTCCTGCAGGGGGATCTGTCCGCCGAATCCCCAGCCGAGGAGGACGAACGCGAGGAGCAGCGGGATCAGCCAGCCATTGCTTGCGAAGAACACCACGGCGGCCATGCCCGCTCCGGCCATGAGGAACGCCACGGACGCGCCGCGGTTCGGCGCCCAGTGGTCGGTGGTCCACCCCCAGAAGGGCTTGCAGACGAGCGCCGACGCCGACATCACCGCCACGAGGAGGGCGCCCGTCGAGTCCGAGAACGACTCGTCCTGCAGGAACGGCAGCATCTGCACCAGCGAGACCTGGATACCCACGCCGCCGACGCCGAACGCGAGGACGATCAGATACAGGGCCTTGGTGCGGAGGGCCTCCCGGCGCGTGAACGAGTTCTCGAAGTCCGCCCGGACCGCGGCCCGCTGCTGGCTCTGGGGCGAGGTCTCGTCACCATCGTCGTCGTCGCTGAGCCCGTCCGGCAGCCAGCCGTAGTCCTCGGGCTGGCGGCGCATGATGAGGGCCACCGGCACGAGGATCGCGAGGGAGAGCACCGCCAGCAGGCGCCAGGCGTTCTCCCAGCCGAAGTGGTGGATGAGGAACACGGCGATCGTCGGGAAGATGACCCCGGCGAACGAGACACCCATCGAGGAGAAGCCGATCATCCGGCCGCGCTTCGTGACCCACCACTTGGACATGGTGACGTTCACGACCAGGTTGCCGACCATCGCGGCGCCGGCCGTGAAGAGCAGGCCCCGGACGATCCACCACTGCCAGAGCTCGGTAACGGATCCGGCGAGGAACAGTCCCAGCGCCATCACGATGCCGCCCGCGAGCTGGAAGCGGCGCACGCCCCAGCGGTCGAGGTAGGTGCCGACGAACAGCCCCATGCCGGCAGTGGCGAACCGGCTGATGCCGGTCGCGAAGAAGAACTGCGAGTTCTCCCAGCCGAGGTCCTTCGTCATCGGCCCGACGAACGCGCCGACGATCGAGGTCATCATGCCCACGGAGATCAGCTGGGCGAGGAAGGCTCCGCCGAGGATCCAGTAGCCGTAGTAGAAGCCGGGCCACGGTGGGGGGCTCGCTGCCTGGCGCGATGGTTCGAGCTCGGGCGCGGCGGCGGTGGTGGCCATGTGTGGACTCCTCGAGCCTGCACCTCGTCATCCCCCTCGACGATGGCGCGGCCTTCGATAGCCCGCGTTATACCCCCGCCTGACGTGTACGTAAACGTCTGTCCGAATGACCTGGCTACCGCCCCGGCCGCAGCGCTCCCAGCCCGAGGGCGGCACGGCGCTCGTTCGCCGCACGGAAGACGACGGGGTCGCCCTCGAGGAAGCGCCCGAGCGCGGCCGTCGAGAGGCCGAGGAGCGGCGCGGCGTCCGAGAGACGCCACCCGTTCGCCTCGATCACGTCGAAGACCTCCGCGACGACCTCGGGGTAGGCGGGGTTCTTCGTCGCGATCTCGATGCGCTGTCCGCGCATCCGCCCGGCAATCGCCTCGCTCGGCTCGTATCCGTCGAGGTCGACCGCTTCCCGGGAGGCGAGGGCGATCGTCAGGCGCAGTCGTCGGAGCGCCCGCGCGCGGTTCTCGTGCTGCGAGCGGGACTCGACGGCGACGGACTCGAGGCCGGTCGGGCGATGGCGCAGGCGGACGGCGGAGTCGGTCTTGTTGCGCTTCTGCCCGCCCGGCCCGCTCGCGCGGAAGCGGTCGACCTCGCATTGCGCGAGGAGGTCGTCGTCGCTCAGGCCGAGGTAGGCGCGCCAGGCCCCGGCCGCCTGAGGTGAGTGGTCGCCCGTCATCCGCCGATGATCGCCTGTCGCGAGTCGTGCGCCAAACCTACACTGGCCGTTCTCGAACCACCGGAGGAACTCCCATGGCTCCCATCCGCGCCCAGCTCATCGGCGCCACCGGCTACGGCGGACTCGGCATCCTCGAGTTGCTGCTCCAGCACCCGAGCTTCGAGGCGTCCCAGCTCGTCGCCCGCGACGACGCCGGCAAGCGCATCGCCGACATCTACCCGCACCTCGCGGGCCGTACCGACCTCCTGGTGGAAGCGCCGGACAGCATCACCGTCGGCGCGGACTGTGATGTCGTGATCTTCGCGACGCCGGACCGCGTCTCGCAGCAGTACGCGAACGACCTCGCCTCGCGCGGCGTGAAGTTCATCGACTACTCCGGCGACTTCCGCTTCACCAGCACGGCCGACTACGCCCGCTACGCCGAGCGTCACCCCTCGATCAGCGACTCGAACCACCTCGCGGCGGACCTGCTCGGCAAGAACGCCTACGGCGTCTCCGAGCTCAACGGCGAGGCCGTGGGCAACGCGGACATCGTCGGCAACCCGGGCTGCTTCGCGATCGGGATCATCCTCGGCCTCGCGCCGCTGTACGCGGACGGGCTCGTCGAGGCCGGCACGGTGCAGGTCGACGGCCTGACCGGTTCGTCCGGCGCGGGCAAGAAGCCGGCGCCGCTGCAGCACTTCAGCCACCTGAACGACAACGTGATCCCCTACCGCGTGCTGAACCACCAGCACGTCGTCGAGGCGGAGATGACCCTCGGGCGGATCGGGAAGTCCTCCGGCGCGACGGTGGACTTCATCCCCCACCTGCTGGGCACCACCCGCGGCATCCTCAACACGATGCACCTGTCCGTGACCCAGTCCGTGACGCGCGAGGCGCTGATGGAGCGCTTCCGCGAGTTCTACGCCGGCCAGCCGTTCGTCCGCGTCCTCGACTCGCCGCCGACGCTGAAGGGCACGCTCGGCTCGAACTACATCGACCTCTCCGTGTTCGTCGCCGAGGGTGGCCGCCGCGTGGTGGTGATGTCGTCGATCGACAACCTCATGAAGGGCCAGAGCGGCTCCGCGATGCAGAACCTGAACCTCATGTTCGGCCTGCCGCAGACCGCCGGCCTCGACCGGGGCCCGCTCTACCCGTAGGGGGAGCGGCCCCAGACAGGCGACGCCCGCGATGTCCGAGGGCGACCAACGCAGCTCCGACCTCGCGCGTGGCGTGCGCTACCTGCGCCTGGCCGACGCGCGCGCCCTCGAGTGCAACGGCTGTGGCGACTGCTGCGATTCGCGACGCTCGGACGGCTTCTGGACGTGGGGACACCTTCCCGAGGACGGCTTCGCGTCGCATGCGGATGGTGCGCCGCTGATCATCCCGATCGAGTTCGTCGATGGTGAGTGGCGCGACCGCGCGCATGCGCCCTCGGACCTGTACGAGCTGAGCGGCACGCGCTTCCGCTGCGCGGCGTTCGTCGCGACCCCCGCGAGCGACCTGCACCCCGAAGGCGGCGGCGCCTGCGCCCGTCACGACCAGTGGCGCCCGGCGCCGTGCCACGAGTTCCCGGTGGGCTCCCCGACGCTCGAGGATGACGTCGCGGCGCTCGGCGAGCTCGCCCTCGAGACGAGCGCCTTCCCGAGCTGCACCTGGTATCGCGTCGTCGTCGTCCGCGACGACGATCCCCGCGCCGAAGCGACATCGTCCGCCGAGGGCGATCGCTAGCCGAGCATGCCCGACTGGTAGTAGCGCCCGTGCCACGCGCGGGACGCCCTCGCGACGCCGAGGGCGACGATGAGCAGCGCCAGCGGCGCGAGCGTGATCACGAGGCCCACGCCGGTCACGGCAGCGATGCCGCCGAGGATCAGCAGCGGCGGGATGGCGAGGCCGTCCTTCAGCGCCCCGAGGATCGCGAAGACGCGGCCGTGGATCGGGACGGGGACGTACTTGCCGATGTAGGTCTGGGTGGCCGCCGCCGCGACCGTGATCCCGGTGCCGACGATCAGCGAGAGCGCGGAGGCCATCTTCACCTCGGCCGGGACGGGGATGGGCAGGAACAGCACCCAGCCGAGCGCGTTCGAGGTCCACGTGACCTGCCCCATCGCGGCCATCGCCGCCGACATCACCGTGAAGCCGCCGACGGACACGGCGCGCTCGCCGAACAGCCGGATGGTGAGCGGCGCGACGAACAGCCCCGCGACCACGCCCAGCGAGGCGGGGGCGAAGACGTAGAACGTGAACGCCGGGTCCACCTCCAGCACCTGCTTCACGTACTGCGGCCCGAGCGTCCCGAGGACGACGTTGGTCGTGCTCGCCATGCCGGCGAGGAGCAGCATCCAGAACGCGCCCGGTTCCTCGAGGAGCCACTGGAGCGCCTCGCTCACGCCGGCCCGGCGGATGCGTGAGCGGTCGAAGCGCGCGCCGCGTTCGCCGTCCGGCTGGAACTTCACCACGCGCAGCGCGGAGAACATGAACATCAGCCCGGCGATGGCGGTGATCGGCCGCAGCCCCCAGAACCGTACGACGGCGGGCGCGAGCAGCGCTTTCCCGGTGACCTCTCCGGTCGAGGAGGCGAGTGACATGAACGAGTTGGCCGACGCAAGCTCGGCATGGCTCGCCACCATCGGAGCAGCGGCCGCCTCGGCGGGCTGCGAGACCTGGTGCAGGATGCGCACGAGGAAGATCACCATCAGCATCGCGACGAAGCCGGTGCCGGTCCCGAACGGCACGAGGAGCGCCAGCACGCCCATCGTGAGGTAGGCGACCACGAGGGCGAGCCGCTTCGGCATCGCGTCCGCGACCGATCCACCCCACGGCCCCAGCACGACACCGGGGAGCAGGAACGCGACGCCGATCACCGCCGCCTGGAGCGCCTCGTCTCCTGCCCGCGCGCTCGCGATGAGCGCGGCGTAGTAGAGCGCCTGCAGCGCCATGTCCGCGAAGAACCTCGAGGCGAGGAGCGCCTGGAAGTCCAGGTTGCGGGCGACGGACTGCGGCGGCACTGCGAACCAGAGCACGCGGAACAGGCGGTCCTGCCCTCGGCTGACCGCATCGTCAAACCGCTGGAAGGACCGACCAGCGGGCTGGTCGAACTCGGGGCCGAGCGCCATGACGTCATCGTACGGCCAGCAGCTCACGAAACAGCGAAGCCCCGCCGCGCCCGCTGGTCAGCGGGACGGCGGGGCTTCGGCCGTAGCAGCGTGGGCGACGCGCTACGTCGTGGCGGGCGCAGCGCCTCCCGAGGGCGGTCCGGCGGGGCGAGGCTCTTCGGAGCCCTGGTCGAGGCGGAACGGCGGGTAGTCGTCCGTCATCAGGGCGGCGTACACGACCACCCGGAAGATCCACCGATTCACGCCCATCAGGAGGTTGAACAGGCCCTGCGGGTAACGCCCGCGGACGAGCAGCGCGAGGCCGGCGATGAGCACCGCGATCGTCAGCAGGCTCGGTCCGGACGCCTGCCAGCGGTCGTTGTTGTCGATCGCCCAGCTCGGGCTGGAGGTCAGGATCGCCAGGATGATGTAGTGCGGGATCGCGAGCAGCCACCACTTCACCAGCACGAGCCCGCGCGACAGGTGCTCCGGGTAGTCCACCTCGAGCGTCGCGGGGTAGTCCGGCTCCGGCCCGAGGCTGAACGGTGGGTACTCGTCCGTGCCAATCGCGGACGTCGAGTAGAACCCGACGCGCCACGTCCATCGCAGCACCCCGACGTTGAAGTCGAAGATGCCGCGCGGGTACCGCCCCGTGAACAGGATCGCCACCCCGGCGAAGAACGTGAGGACGCTGAACGCGATCCACAGGAAGAACAGCACGACGTAGTGCGGGATCGCCAGGAACCACTTCACCAGCCACAGCCAGCGGCTCAACGATGGGTCGAGGTGTCCCACGATGCGGACGGGCTCGGCGCCCTCGATCGCAAGCGCGCCTTCGGGAGCTCCGCCCGTCGCCGTCGCGCCGGACGCGCCTCCGCGGACGCCGAGCGCGCCGAGGAGGATGAGGCCGGCCCCACCGGCGATGAAGAACAGCCCGAGGACGAGCAGGATGAAGATCGCGGCCGGGAGCAGGCTGGAGCGACCGCCCGCCGAGAGCTCCGCGGCGACGCCCGGTGACCCGTCCGCGTTCATGAGGACGACGGTCCAGCGCCCGTTCTCGAGCGACCAGTCCAGCGTCTGCACGCCGTCGCCCGACGCCTGCGCGACCCAGAAGTCCTGCGTCACCGGCGGCGGCGGGACGGCGTCACCGGGGATGTCGCCGTACTCGATGTCGAACCGCCGCCCGTAGCTGACATCGCGGACCACCGAGCGGGAGACCCCGGCGAGGTACGCCTGCACCTCGTCTTCCGGGCCGATGCCGATGAAGACGGGGCCGCTCACGCCCTCGGCGCGAAGGCGGATCTCGGCGAGGTCAGATGGCAGCCAGTCGGCGGCGTCCTGGTCGATGAGGACATCCGCGTCTTCGGACGTGATCGCGCGTGCGTCCGAACTGAAGCGCTCGGTCGGCGTCGTGAAGTAGCCGTCGGCGTCGCGCTGCGTCCCGAACGCCCACCCGAGGACAAGCGCACCGACGAGGATCGCCCCGCCCGCGAGGGCGGCGATGCTCCCCAGGACGATGAGGATGATCTTGAGCGGCTTCATGCCGTTCTCCCGTGCCGGCGGGCCGCCGTGGCGTGCCGCGCCTGATTTCGGTGCCACCGCGCGCACCGCGACCCTGCACGCGGATCCTGTCAATCTCACCGCGGATCACCACGGCCCGGAGGTGGAGCGGTCTTGGGACGTTAGTCCCAGATACCCCTCATTCCTCGGGCCGTGGCGCAGGATCGGCCAGTCTGACGATCCGAAGGCGCCGATGAAATGCGCCAAACGATCACGAAGAAGCGCGCGTTATACGACTGCAACTCGCACGTCGCGAAGGCTCCCGTGGCGTGTCCGAAACGGGTCTCCCTGATGCGGCGTTCCCTGCTGGCCTATCTGTTCCCGGCCCTGATCGCCGTGATGATGACGGCGGGGTTTGCCCTGGCGGCGCACGCACCGACGGAATCATCGTCGGCCGGCGACGTGCTCGCGGCACAGGTCACGACAGCGGCAAGCGGCGCCGGGGAGCGGATGATCACGCCCGCGATCCTTGTGCATGCCCGCCTCCAGTTCGCGCAGCCCGAACCAGCTCAGACGTGCCGGCACGCCCTCAAGGAGACGAACACGGACGATGCCCTCGGGGCGCGGTGTCGAGCTTGGCTCGCAGCCGGCGGCGATGACCCAGACGGCGGCGGACGCCTCGCTCGGGCCGGCGTGTGCCGTCGGGTGGTCGCCGCCGACGCCGGCGACGCGGACCTGGTGCGACGTTGCCGCGAGTTGCTCGCCGACCTCGATCCGACCCCGGGGGCGTCGGCCATGCGACCGACCTCGCGGGCGCCGGCGTCCGGGTGAGTCGGGGACGGCCCCGTGTGCGGCGCGCGATGTAACAAACCCGTAGCCGATGGGAGGCGACACGTCCTCCCATCGGCGTCTGACGTTAGGCTCGAAGGGAACTCCCGGCAGAGACGGCGCGGCTCATGAGCCCCTGCGCGATGTCCTCCGCCGATGCGCTTTCCCTTCCGCGTGACCGTACCGAGCACGGAGACGGCACCGGAACACCTCCGGTGTCGCGACGAATGCCGAACGGAACGGGGCATATTTCGTTGGATCAAACGGAAGCGCGAAGGCGTGCCGCGCAGTCGGCGGACGAGGAGTTGGCGGTCATCCGTCCCCTCGTCGACCGCGCGAGGGAGGGCGACGCCGAAGCGTTCGGCGCCCTCTATGACCGCTTCCAGCCGGAGATCCTTCGATACCTCCTGGTGCGCACGCGCGACCGGGAGGTGGCGGAAGACCTCGCTCAGCAGGTGTTCTTGAAAGCCTGGCAGGCCATCCCGCGGTACCAGCACCGGGGAGCGCCGTTCAGGGCATGGCTGTATCGGATGGCCCACAACCAGATGGTTGACCACTTCAGGACCAGCCGCCCCACCACCGACCTCGAGGGAGTCGACCTCCCCGAGGACGCCGAGGCCGAAGAGCGCGTGCTGACCGCGGAGACCCACGACGTGCTGCGAGGCGCGCTCGAACGGCTCTCCGAGGATCACCGACAGGTACTGGTGCTGCGCTTCCTGATGGAAAAGTCAGCACGGGAGATCGGCGAAATTATGAACCGCAAGGAGGTCACGGTCCGCGGCCTCCAGATGCGTGCGCTCCAGGCGTTGCGTCGCGAGATCGAGTCGACCGGGGGGCTGCCGTGAGCAACGCGCAGAACCTCGCCGTGATCATCGACCGCTGCCTGGAGGACATCCTCCTGGGCGTCGCCACCGTGGACGAGTGCCTCGAGCGCTGGCCGCAGCACCGCGAGGAGCTCGGGCCGCTACTGCGTGCCGCCGTGGCGGTGTCCTCGATCCCGCGTCCGACGGTGTCCGCGCCCGACCCGGCGCGCCGCGCTGCGTTCATGGCTCAACTGCGCGAGACGCCGCAGGAGCGCCCGCGGTTCCGGTTCCCCGGGCTGCCTCGACTCGGCCTCGGCACGCCGCTCATGCGCTTCGCGTCGGTCGCCGCGCCCGCCGCCGTGGTCGCGCTCATCGCGATCGCGCTCGTCTGGAGCAGCGGCGCCTCCACGGCGTCCGCGGCGACGCTCACCGTCTTCGCCGGGCAGGTGGAGCAGCAGGTCGACGGCTCGTGGCAGGTGCTCGAGGACGGCTCCACGCTGCGCGAGGGCTCCGTGATCCGGACGGGCGATATGTCCTTCGCGATGATCACGTTCCCGGACGGCTCCACCGCCACCGTCGACGCCCTCACCCAGCTCGCGTTCGACCGCATCACCGTGGACGGCGAGCGACAGATCGATCTGAACCAGGCCTCCGGCCGCGTCTGGAACGACGTCGTGCCGATCGAGGACGGCGACTCGTATGTGATCCGGACGCCGCACGCGGTGGTGGAGGCCCACGGCACCGTCTTCGAGACGATCGTGAATGGTGAGACCGCCGTGGTCACCGCCGAGGGCATCGTGAGTCTCGAGCAGGCCGACAGCTCGGTGCAGGTGGTCGCCGGCCAGATCGTGCGCGCCTCCGCCGCCGGGTTCACCGCGCCGCAGCCGATCACGACCGCCGGCGAGATCCGCGTGACTGGACCGGTGGCCGCCTACCTCACCTCGCCCGAGGGCGCCGCGACCGGCGTGCTCCTGAACGGCCTGGTCTTCCGCCAGATCCCCGGTGTGACCACCTCCAGCGTGGAGGTCCGCGACGGCACGCAGGTCCAGCGCCTGACCGTGGGTGACGCCGAGGCGGGCGCGTACTCGCTCGTCCTGCGCCGCTACGGCCCGGGTGAGGGCTCCGTCACCGTGAGCTCGGCGGGCACCGACTTCACGCTCCAGGTGCCCGAGACCGTCGAGATCGCGCGGCTGCCGCTCGACCTCGGCAGCACCGAGACCGGCGCTGTCGTCGTGCGCGCGATGAGCGCGAGCCTCGAGTCGGTCGGCGAGGCCCCGCAGGTCCGCGTCGTCGAGAGTGAGCGCACGCGCGAAGTCGAGGATCAGCAGTCTCCGGTCCGCGAAGAGAAGCCGGCCGAAGTGGTGGCGACGAGCGCCGCGGGTGGCTCCTCGTCCGCCGCGCCGGCGACCCCGACCGCGACGGCCACGCCCGCGCGCACCCCGAGCGCGCCGCCGACGCCGACCGCCACGCCCGACACGTTCGAGGCCGACCTCCGCACCGTCCTCGCCTTCGGGAACAACCGTGAGCTCAGCGATGTGCTCGACCGGGTGCTCGAGGGCGACGACGACGCGAAGTTCGAGCGCCTCGCCGTCCTGGCCGCGGTGATGACCGACCCGGCGAACGCCGCGCGCATCCGCTCGCAGCTGAGCCCGCGTGAGGTTGCTGAACTGCAGGCCGAGGCGGCGCGACTGACGCCGGGCCTGACCGGCGTGATCGGTTCCGCCCTCAGCGTTCCGGCCGACGACCGCGGCACCGGAGCCTCCGGCCAGCCCAGCTCGGTCGTTCCCAACGACAACGGCTCGAACGGGGGCGGCTCCGGGAGCTCCGCCGGTGGCGGTCGGAACTCCTCGGGCAATGGCGGCTCCTCCGGTGGTAGCTCGTCTGGCGGTAGCTCGTCTGGTGGCGGGGCCTCCGGCACCGCGACGGCGACCAGCACGCCCACCGCCTCCACGTCCACGGCGACACCGGTCGTGACGGTCACCGTGACCGTCACCACAACGCCCACGGCGACAGCCTCGCCGACCGCGACGAGCACCCCGCGCGGCAACAGCGGCGGTAACAGCGGCGGCAATGATGGTGGTGGGAACCGAGGCGGGCGGAACAACGACGACGGCGAGGAGCGCCGGAACAGCCTGATCCCGAGCTGGCTCCAGGACTGGCTCGACGAGCTCAAGGAGAAGAACAGCAGCTCCTCCGCGCCGACCCCGACGGCCACGCCGACACGCACGAGCCGGTCGACGCCGACGCCGACGCCAACGGCCACGCCGGCGCGGACGCCGCGCGTGACGCCCACGCCGACCGCGTCGCCGACACCGACCGCGACGCCGCGCCCCACCCGGACGCCGCGTCCGACGGCCACGCCCACCGAGACCCCGACGCCAACGC
Organism: Dehalococcoidia bacterium; assembly: GCA_020634075.1. Classification (GTDB taxonomy): domain Bacteria; phylum Chloroflexota; class Dehalococcoidia; order UBA2979; family UBA2979; genus W-Chloroflexi-9. The sequence continues at coordinate 38,152 of JACKCJ010000014.1, forward strand.
CGACCGCTACGCCGTCGTCGCGCGGCCCGTCGTCCACGCCGACGCCAACGCCGACCGCGTCGCCGACATCGACTGCCACCCCGACATCGACCGCGACGCCGGCTCCGAGCGCGACCAGCACCCCGTCGCCGTCGCCGACGGCTGGCGCCGCGAGCCCGACGCCGACGGCATCCCCGACGGCGACACCGTCCCCGACGAGCACGCCGCCGGCGACCGCGACCCCCGCGCCGACGTCGACTCCCGCCCCGACGGCCACGCCGGCGCCAACCTCGACCCCGCCACCCACGTCGACACCGAGCCGTCCGTGGTGGTGGGACTGGTGGAAGTGGTTCAACGACTAGGGTCGGGGACGCGCCTGAGCGCCCCCAGAGGCCAGGGGAGCCAGAGGCCAGGGGAGCCAGAGGCCAGGAGAGCCAGGGGCCAGGTGAGATGGTGAGCGTCTGGCCGGGGCTTAGACCTCGGTGGCGCCGTTCGCCTTCGGGTTGAGGCCGATCGCGATGCGATCGAGGCCGTCCACGTCCTCGCTCTGGAGGAACAGCCGCCGCGCCGGGTAGTTGATCGTGATGCCCTCGGCGGTGAAGCGCGCGTGGATGCGCTTCATCATCTCGTGCTTCAGCGCGAACGAGTCAGACCAGGTCTGCGAGCGCATCTTCAGCAGCACGTCCACGTTGGAGTCGCCGAACGCGGTGAACAGCACGACCGGCGTGTGCGTCTTCACCGAGGTCTCCCACTCGTCGCGGAGCGTCGTGAGCACCTCGGTGCAGACGGCTTCGACGCGTCCGAGGTCCTCCTCGTACGCCACGCCGACCTCGACGCGGGCGTCCGCCTCGAGCGTGGTCAGCGAGAAGTTGGTCACCGTGGAGTCGGCCAGCATCGAGTTCGGGATGATCACGACGTTGTTGTCGAACGACCGGATCCGCGTCGCGCGCCAGCCGATGTCGTCCACGACGCCCGTGGGACCGCCCTCGATGGCGACCCAGTCGCCGATGCGGATCGAGGAGTCCGAGAGCATGTAGGAGGACGCGAATACGTTCGCGAGCAGCGGCTGCAGCGCCAGCGCGACGGCGAGGCCACCGATGCCGAGGCCGGCGAGCAGCGGGCTGATCGCCACCCCCAGCGTGTCGAGGATGATCAGGAAGCCGGCGGCAAAGACGAGGATCGTGATGCCGCGCCGGATGAGCGGGATCGAGCCGGGATGGAGCTTCCCGTTGCTGGTACCCGGGCGCGCCGCCTGCCACTCGAGCAGGATCACCAGGACGCGCCGGACGGTGAGTGTGACGACCAGCACGGTGAGCGCGAGCGCGCCCTTGCGGATGAGGTCGCTGCCGTTCCCGATGTACGAGAGCGTCTCGAGGGCGATCGCCACGCCCCAGATCGCCACGAACAGCACGAACGGCCGCCGCATCGCGTCGCCGAGGGTGTCGTCGAGGTCTGTCTCGGTGGAATGCGTGAAGTAGTGGACGATGCGCGTCGTGATCGCGGCGAGCACGAAGGCGGCGACGATCGCGCCTCCAGCGATCGCTGCCGCGACCGCCGTTTCCATCCACTCGTCCTGGGTCAGGCCGAACTCCACGGCCCGACGCTACCAGAGGATCAAAGCGAACCCAACCCTGCCGCAACTCGATAGACTGACCTCCGTATCGCGCACGTTCGTAGCTCCCACCGCCGCGGACGCGTCGAGATAGGGGTCACTCAATTGTTCGCCAACATCGGACACACGTTCTCGCTCATCGGCCAGTCGTGGCGTGTCCTCATGCAGGACCGCAAGCTCATCCTGTTCCCGATCATGGGTGGCATCGCGCTGCTCGCGGTCATCGCCGTCTTCGCCGGCGTTGCCGCCACCACCGGTTCGCTCGACCGCCTCGACACCGCCGCCGGAGGCGGCACGACTGAGGCCACACCGGCGGACATGGTGCTCTCCGGGCTGCTGCTCGTGGCCTCGTACTTCACCGTGATGTTCTTCAATGCCGCGCTCATCGCGACCGCGATGGAGCGGCTCCGCGGCCGCCCCGCCGACATCGGCTACGGGCTGTCGAAGGCGTCGAGCCACATCCCCGCCATCCTGGGCTGGGCGATCATCGCCGCCACCGTCGGCCTGATCCTGAACGCGATCCGCGACCGCACGGACAACTTCCTCGGCCAGATTGCGCTCGCGATCGCGGGTGGTGTCTGGGCGTACATGACGTTCTTCGTCGTCCCCGTGCTCATCGTCGAGGGCCTCGGCCCGGTCGCCGCGATCAAGCGCTCGGGGGCGCTGCTGAAGGGCACCTGGGGCAACCAGGTCACCGCGAACTTCAGCTTCTCGTTCATCTACATCGGCGCCGCGCTCGTCGCGTTCCTGCCGGCCGCGCTGCTCTTCTCGGTCTCGCCGCTCCTCGGCGTCATCGTCGGGGTACCGCTGGTCGCGCTCGCCATGGGCACCGTCCAGGCGCTCGAGGGCATCTTCAAGGCCGCCCTGTACGACTACGCCACCGGCTCGACGCCGGTCGGCTTCCAGCAGGCGGACATGCGCTCCGCCTACCGCGCCCTCTAGGCGATCGTCTTCGTCGGATGCGGAGGGGCCCGGCTCTGCCGGGCCCCTTCTGCGATCCAGGGTCGCCGCGCCCTCTCTCGGCGCGTCCGTTGACCCACTTGATCCGCCGGTATGCTTCACGCGCAGGGGTACTCCTGCAGCGCTGGTCGGACTATTGGGGCGGCAGATCGGGACTCGGAGTTGAAGACACCGCGACACATCGCAGATTCCACGTCTCGCCGGTTCCGCGCCCGCACGCGGGAGCGGGGAGGGCGGCTCGATGAGCTCGAGCGCATCGCCCGCACCGGCCGCGGCGATTGGTCGCGCGTCGAGGAGCCGCATCGGCTCGTGGAGCGTGCGCGCCGCCTCGGACTGACGAGCGAGGTCGACCGGCTGGCCGCCGGCGAGGACCGCGAGGTCGCCGGAACGCGCCTGCTCGAGATGGTCATCGGGCGCAGCAACTTCCTCGGTGCGCGCTTCCTGTCGGACGGGGCGAGGGCGGCCCGCTCGGTCGGCCGGATCGCCCTGGAGATCGGCGCGGAGCGACGGCTCGGTACGGGAGTGCTCGTCGCGCCACGGCTGGTCATGACGAACCACCACGTCATCGCCAACGAGGAGGAGGCGGTCTCCGGACGCGTGCAGTTCAACTACGTCGAGCAACGGGACGGCTCGATCGGGACCGTGTCCGAGTACGCGCTCCGAGGCGATGAGTTCTTCGTGACCGACGAGGAGCTCGACTTCTCCATCGTCGCGATCGAGGAGATGTCGACGGGCGGCATCCCCGCTTCCAGCTGGGGCTGGCACCCGCTGTTCGGTCAGACGGGGAAGGCGATCGTTGGGGAGCGGGTGAACATCCTGCAGCACCCGGACGGACGCCCGCAGGAGGTCGCGATCCACGAGAACCTGGTCGTCGACGTGTTCGACTCGTGGGTGCACTACACGACGGACACCCAGGCCGGCTCCTCCGGTGCTCCCGTCTTCAACAACAACTGGGAGCTCGCGGCCCTGCACCACGCCGCGGTCAGCCTCGACGATGCCGCCGGCGGTGACGACGGGGGCGGCAGCGGGGACGGACCACACCTCCTGAACGAGGGTGTGCGCATCAGTTCCATCGTCGCGCGTCTCACCGAGCTGTTCTCCGAGGAGGCCTCGACCAGCGGGCAGGGCCAGTTCCGGTCGGACCTGCTGAACCCCGCACCCGTCCCGGCAGTCGCGACGCCGCTCCAGGAGGACGGGAGCACCGAGCCGGTCGAGTGGGAGATCCCGCTCACGCTCCGCCTGAGCGTGCGCCGGTAGCACCGACGACATCGCGCTGGGGAGCGCTGACCGTGCGCCGGACGTCCGCCGCTGGTCAGCGAGTGCGGTTGCCGTCGAGGTAGGCGGCCATCGACGCCAGCAGCGCGGCTCCCCGCTCCTCGTCGCCGAGTCGCTCGCCGAGCAGTCGGAGGTCGTCGAACCGTTCTGCCAGGTAGGACAGCGCCGTCCCGACACCCTCCCCATCCACGGGCGGAATGCCGCCGCGCCACTCGGGACCGTCTTCCAGCGTGTTCGCCGTCAGCGTGCCGAGGACGGAGGCGAATGACGCGGGCTTGAAGACGAGGTTCACGGCCACGCTCTCCTCGTCACCGATGACCTCGTGCCAGGTGCCCGCGGGGAGCACGAGGACGTCGCCGCGCCGGAGCGTGATCTCGTCCATCTCTGACTCGTCGGGCGCCGGCGGCGGTGCCGCCGCGGCCAGGAGCGGATCGGACCATTGCGTCTGTCCGTCCGGGAGGAGGATCGCGTTGGCGGGGGGCCACGGCGCCAACGGCTGCCGACCGACGCGCCACGTCTTGCTGCCACTGACCTGCGTGATGATCGCCAGCTGTGCGTCGAAGTGCGTGGAGGTGTGACTGCCGGGCCTCGACACGTACGCACGCATGTCGAGCGTGCCCACGAAGAGCAGGTCGCGGCGGATGCTGGCATGCAGCTCGGCCCAGGGGGCGCCATGCCGGTCCAGGTGCGGGAGGCACACGGTCCGTTGGCCGTCGAGCGCCTCTTCGACCTCGGCGCGCGTCACGTAGCTCGACCGCGGTATCGCGTCGCGCGCCGTCGGCAGCACCTGGAACTCGTCGTGCGCGAGCCCATCGTCGAGGACGCCCCAGACATCGGACGCCTGGAACGGGCAGTCTCCGCGGTGCGCGGTGAGGTGGTGGACCGAGCGCCCCCAGCCCGCGCATAGCTCGGCGAGGCTCAGCGGCTCGATCAGCGACGCGAGGCTCGTCCCCCCGACGCCGGCGCGGCTGTCATTCGTCGTCGTCATCGTCACACCTCCCGGGCGGGCGGCTCTTCGCGCGGTCGGGCCGTCGGGCCGACCGCCCTTCGATCAGTGCACGGTGAGCCCGCCGTCGACCGTCAGCACCTGGCCGGTCATGAAGTCCGAGTCTTCCGAGAGCAGGAACACGAGCGTTCCAAGCAGGTCCCGCTGCGACTGGGGGCGGCGGATCGCCTGGAAGCCGACGATGCGGTGCAGCGTGTCGGCGCTCTGTCCCTCGAGCGCGTCGGGTTCGCCGATGACGGCGCCGGGGGCGATCGCGTTCACGGTGATGCCGTGCGGCCCGATCTCCTTCGCCAGCGAGCGCGTGAAGCCGAGGATGGCTGCCTTCGCCGTGACGTACGGCACCATGCCCGGCAGCCCGATCCAGATCAGGTTCGTCGCGATGTTCACGATCTTGCCGCGTCCGGCCTCCCGCATCGCGGGAACCGCGGCCTGCGAGCAGAGGAACGTGCTGCGGATGTTCACCCGCATGATCCGGTCCCACTCGTCCGGACTGACATCCTCGAAGGCCGTGTGCGGGTAGAGCCCGACGTTGTTCACGAGTCCATCGATGCGGCCGAAGCGCTCACGGGCGCAGGAGACGAGGTTCTGGACCTCGGACTCATCGGTGACGTCTGCCGTCACGGCCATCGCGCGCTCGTCCTCGGTGGACTCGTTGACCACGCGTGCGAACTCCTCGACCGCCGGGCCGTCGCGGTCGGCGACCACGACCTTCGCGCCTTCGAGGACGAGGCGCTCCGCGTAGGCGCGTCCGATTCCGGACCCGCCTCCGGTGACGATGACAACCTGGTCGAGCAGTCTCACTCGTGGACCTCCATGTCGTGGCTCAAGGGAACGGATGGGGCGCGGCGTGGTACGCCGAGGCGTCGTGGATGTCGCGACCAAAGCGCCGAGCGACGTCGCGCACGCGGTGGCCGCCCAGGTAGCGGTGGGTGTGGTCGTTGTCGAGCGGCTGCATGCCCGGGACGAGCGAGCGCACGACGTGCAGTCCCACCTCGGCGACATCGGGCGTGGTGACGTCCACCCAGAGGGCCTCGAATCCGGCCGCGGCGAGCGCGCCGTGCAGCGACGCCGGTGCGCGGTCGAAACTCGCCACGTAGTCGCCGAACGCACGCACGGGGCCCGCATCGAGGAATGCGAGGGCCTCGCGCAAGGACGGCGTCGAGGCGTGGGCGAGCATGTGCGCGCGGAGGTCATTCACCGTGGTCATGTCCGTCCACGGGACGAGCGTCTGGGGGGAGCGGTTCAGGAGGACGCGCGTCAGCATCGCTTCCTCCATCGCGAGGAGCAGCGCATGGGAGGCATCGGTGTGCGCCGCGATCCCGAACGACGTCATCGGGGGATCGTCCTCATCGACGAGGGCCGCGCTCACGATCGGCACGTCGACGTCTGTCCTGAGGCCGTTGATGTGCCAGCGCGACGTCTGGCCGGCATAGGCCAGCATCTCGTCGACCAGCGGATGCCGGCCGGCGCAGGAGGCCGGGTCGATGACGTCGCCGGACAGCTGCGCGTGCCAGGAGACCATGAAGGCGTCGCGCTCGAGGATCTCGAAGATCCCCTTCGTGATCGCGCGGGCCCGAGTCGGCCCGGCCGCGAGCCCCGTCGAGATCGGCATGTGGGTGAACGGCTCGACGTCGCGGTCGAAGAGGTAGGGCACGTACACGGCGCTCGCCGGCACGAGGATGGTCTCGCCGCCCGCGGCGCCGAGGTCGCGCGCATCTTCCCGCCAGCGAATCGCGGGAAGCCACCGCGTCGGTCGCACGGTGGGGCGTTCAAACGGAAAGCCGTCCTGCGCGTACTGCTCCTCCGCGAACGGGTAGAAGGAGCCGATGGGCTCGAACGTCTCACCCGCGGCGTTGAGCTCCTCTTCGGTCGCAAGACGCATCGCGCCGAAGTCGAAGAACGCGCCGCAGTACCGCTCGATGGACTCGCCGCAGGCTCGGACGAAGGCACGTCTCGGGTCCGGGCTGGCGGCCGCACCGGCGTTGGCGGCGGCCAGGCCGGCCATCGAGGTCGTATCGCAGGGTTCGGCGTACACGAGATGCAGTTGCGGGTCGCGCGCCGTGAGCGCGATCGAGTCGACGCGGCTGATGAGGCCGGTGCGCGCGTCCACGAGCGAGGCAAAGCGGGCGACCGCCTGCTCGAGTTCTTGCCGTTCGGCCACGGCCCCCGCGGTCGCGATCACGTGGTCCGCCGAGGTGGCTCGAACGTGAGGTCCCAGGGAATCCTCGGTGGCGCCTCGCGGCTGCAGCCGGGACAGCGCGGGACGCGCAGGACGCGATGGAAGCGTCGGTCGGCGCCGCTCGTGTCCAGCTCGACGAACCCGTTGACCGTCCTCGCCCCGTAGTGGGTGAGCACGGACGTGAGCTCGAGCAAGAAGAGGCGCGAGGCCGCCTCCGCGAACAGCGGATGCGCCGGGCCGTCCGGCGCTACGCGACCGGCGTACCGCCGACCGTACGCGGCCGCGATGTCGACCTCGTCCGGCCCCGCGTTCGAGAGGATGCGGGACTCGGCGCAGACCAGGCAGGCCGTGTTGCCCGGGATCACGAACGGCCCGATGCGAGCGATGGCCCCCTCGACGGTCCCGAACAGGGCACGCTTGCCGTGCTCGATCGCCAGCGCGTTCACCTCGAGCGCCAGGGGGCTGCGGTACGAGAAGCCCCAGCAGGCGATCACCTCGGGCGAGGTCGCATCGATCAGCGCCCGGAGCTCAGAGGAGATGCGGGAGAGCTCCGCGCCCGTCTCGACGGGCAGGACATCGCCGACGACGCCGGCGCGCGCCATGGCTTCGCGCACCTCGGTGGCGACCGACGCGGGAGCACAGAGCGCGACCGGGGCCTGCGCCAGCAGCGCGAGGACCGAGGCCGGGTCCGGCTCCGAGTAGGCGTAGTAGGCGGTGACCGGGTCGTCCACGTCCAGGTCGGATGCGTGCTCGCAGAGCACGCCGAGCTCGACGAGTTCGGCCAGCGTGGCGCGCGCTCGATCTTCCGGCAGCGAGCCCGCCTCGACGATGCGCTCGACCAGCTCGTCCGGAGTGCGTCCCTCGCCCACCGCGTCGATCACCGCGGTGCTCCGGGCGACGTGCTCGGCGCCCCGGATGGTGACGCTGAAGTTCGGGAACATCACCGCGAGGCGATCCTCGGCCAGCACGAAGACCTCCGCCCCGGGAGTCCTCGAGACAATCGTTTCGCGGACGGCAGCAGGTGCGGTCATGGGGTGCCTGTCATCGCGCGCTGTGCGCGTACTGCTCGATCTGCTCGGGGGTCAGCGTCGGCACGAACTGGACGTGCTGGCGCGCGCCCACGTTCTCGCCGACGTAGAACTCCTTCGCGATGTTGTTCACGTAGGGACGTCCCAGCGGCGTGAGGTGGTAGCTGTCCGCCTCGCGCGCGAGGAGCCCCTGCGCCACCAGGCGCTCCAGCACGTCGCCGAAGACCTGCTCCGGCTCCATCCCGAAGCGCTCGATGAACGGGCCGCGCGGGACATCGAAGAACTTCAGGCCGAGCACGAAGTACCGGGACATCAACTCGAGCGCGTTCGCGCGGCGCGCGAGGGCGATCGGGTAGCGGCCGTCCTGCACGGCCTCGACGTAGTCGTAGATGTCCGCGTGGTTCGTGAAGACGTGGTCGCGGATGAAGGAGTAGCTGCTGTTGCCCCAGCCGATGTATTCCGCCTGCGGCGCGACGAACGCGATGTCGTTGTGGCGGCTCTTGAAGCCCGGGCGGGCGAAGTTGAAGGACCCGTAGTCGTCGTAGCCGGCATCGTGCAGCGTCTCGCTGACAAGCGCGTCCATCTCGTTGAGCAGCTCGACCGGGAGTCGTTCCGGGAGCATCTCCGCACGCTCCTTCAGGTGGAGCGCCGTGAACGGAATGATCTCGAGGCGGAAGCAGGAGACGTGCGCGGGCCCGGCCGCGATCACGCGCTCGAGGTCGGCGCGCAGGTCGGCGAGGCTCTGGCCGGGGACGCCGTAGATGAGGTCGATCGAGAAGTTCTCCCAGCCGACCTCGTGGATGATCCCCAGCGTCGCCTCGACATCGCCGCGCCGGTGCGGACGGCCGATCGTCTTCAGCGTCTCGTCGTTGAACGACTGCACGCCGAAGCTCAGCCGGTTGATGCCTGCATCGAGGTACTGGTGGGCGCCTTCGAGCGTGAAGGAGATCGGGTTCACCTCGATCGTGATCTCCGCGTCGGCGGTCACCTCGAAGCGTTCGCGGACGAGGTCGAGGACACCCGTCAGGGCGGCCGGATCGACGGCCGAGGGCGTCCCGCCACCGAAGTGCCCGCACGTGAAGCGGTAGTTCCCGAGCACGCCCGCGTCCGCGTAGTGCTCGATCTCGCGACGCAGGGCATCCATGTAAGTCAGGGGTTGCGAGTCCTTGACCCGCGCGACGGCGAACCCGCAGTAGTCGCAGATTGCCGTGCAGAACGGGATGTGGATGTAGAACGCGGCCTCCGCCGGCTCCCACACGGACGGCGCCGCTTCGCGCGTGACGGCCGGCGGGTACCAGGCGATGAACTCGTTGTCCTTCCGCTCGTATGGCACCGTCATGGGCGACCTCCGAGCGCGACCGTGTGCACGACGGCTTCGTCGACACCGTCGAGGCCCAGCGCTTCGCCGAGCGCGTCGTCGCAGTAGCCCGAGATCGGGAGCGAGGGCAGTCCGAGCAGCTCGGCGACGAGGACCAGGTTCTGCCCGACGTGCCCCGCGTCGAGGAGGACGAGCCGGTAGCCGCGCTCCCCGTACTTCGAGACCGTGCGGTGGAAGACCGCGCCGAGGACGACGATCGCCGACGCATCGACGAGGAAGTCCTGCCAGAAGAAGCCGTCCCGCAGCACGGCGTCCACGTCCCCGGCCGGAGCCAGCCGCTCGAGCGCCTCGGCGATCGGATTGAAGTGGTAGACGCCCGGATCGAGGCCCTCGACGCGTTGCGCCACGACATACGCCTCGATCGGGTACAGGCCGCCGCCGGACGGCCAGGTCCGGAGCGCCTGGACGGGGAGTCCTTCCTCGTCCTCGATCACGGCCGACGGGCCGAGGGCGAGCCGGAGCAGCACCCCGAGGTCGCCGAGTCCGATCGGGGCCGACAGCTCGCGCCGCGAGCGCCGCGCGAGGAGGACGTCCGCGAGCGCCGTGCTCGGGACGTCGGCGTCGGGTAGCGGCACCGCTTCCGCGCGCGGGTACTGCCGGAACGCGCGCCCCGTGAGGCGCGCGGCGGCATCGTCCGCGCCGCTGAACGAGCGCGCGAGTTCCCTCGCAAGCTCCGGGAAGAGCTTGGAGTTTTCGTGGTAGAGCTCATGCAACGCCGGCAGCGCCGGCGCTGAGGCTCGCCACGCGGGGATGGACCAGCGAGGCGTTGTCGACACGGGAGGACCGACGGACTAGCCGGCGGTGACCATTCCGCTCGCCGTCACCACGGACGTCTCACCACAGCAGCAGCAGCAGCACGAGCAGCAGCTGACGTCGACGTCGGCGGCGGTGCCGATGCCGCGGGTGATCTCGGAGGCCCGGAGGCGGTTCACCGCCGTGATGTCCGCGCCGGAGAGCTTCGCCACGTCCTTCAGGTTCTCCAGCTCACGCACCGTCAGCCGGTAGTCCTGGAGGATCACCTCCGGGCGCGACATCGTCTCCTTGCGGTACTCGACGTCGGTGGCGAGCCGGGTGAGGGCGCGCTTGAAGTCGGAGGGGCGCTCCAGTGGGTTGCGGATCCCGGCGATGCTCGAGGGATCCGGCCGCGGGCCGGGGCCGATCGGGTCGGGGCGCGGCGGCGTGCCGCCACCACTCCCACCGCCCGGCTGCGGGTCGGGCTCCGGCGACGGCGTCAGCGAGGGCGACCGCGTGACGAGGTCGAAGTTGCGGGCGAGGTTGGAGAGGCTCTCCTCCAGCCGCCGGATGCGCTCGTCGGGGCGTTCGTTGTCGGAGGTCACGGGCCAGCTCCATCCTGTCCACGCGCGTGCGCGGACGCCGGGGTGGACCAGGGGAGGCCGTCGCTACCGCGACGCGATCCACGAGGTCGCACCCGCCGAGGTGCAATTAGCCGCCCGGTGATTCTGCCGGTGAGTTGGCGCGAGGCCGACGCTCGGTGGAATCCCGCGTGAGAATAGGCATCGCATTCACGGCCTTTCAAGGCAGACCGCGTAACGAAAGTGATGAAAATCCATCACGTTTCGTGGGCACGCGGCTGCCGGGCCCGGGCGGCGCCTCAGTCCTCGAACTGGTCCACGAGCTGGTCGAGGGCGAGCGCGAGCGGCGGCCGGAGCGCCGTCCCCGCGAACGCATCCGCGAGCAGCCGCGCCGCCGGGCCACCCCGCCGGTACTGCCGGCCGCCGGACAGCGCGAACAGCTCCGCGCAGAGCTTGGTCGCCTCCGCGCTCACGTGCGTCTTCGTCCGCAGCACGCGCCCGACGTACCCCGCGCCGGCGGCGGGACGCCACTCGCGGGCGCTCTCGTGGAGGTAGGCGCTGAGCGCCTCGAGGCGCATCCGCGCCTCGGAGAGCCGCAGCCGCATCGCCGGCGAGGAGGGGGCGGGCGTGCTCATGAGGTCGTAGATGCCCCAGGCCGCGCCGAGGGGGACCGCCGCGAACAGCAGGTACCAGTAGCCGAACGCCTGCGAATGGGCGATGAGGTTCGGGTAGCCCCACATCCGGATCGCCTCGGCGTCCTCGTAGCGGACGCTCTGGCTCTCGGTGCTCCGCATCCCGAAGCCGTCCCAGTCGCTCGCGATCGTCACGCCGGGCGCGTCCGTGCGGACGAGGAACTCCTCGACGACGCCCGCGCCCGGGAGGTCCTCCTGCGTCACCTTGCCGGTCGAGAAGAAGACGTCGGCGTGCGCGCCGCCGGTCGCGAGGATCTTCGCGCCGCTGAGGCGCCACCCACCGTCCGCGGTCCGGGTGGCGACGGTCTTCGTCGCGTCCAGCGACCCGCCCGCGCCGGCCTCGGAGTTGCACGCCGCGTAGTGCCGGTGCGCCCGGAAGTCCGAGGTGATGAGGTCCACCTGGTCGCGCCAGTCGGCCTCGGACGCGGCCGGGACGACGGCCCCGATCGCCGAGGTCACCCCGGCGAACCCGAGCGGCATCGCCGCGATCAGCGCCGCCGACGGCGACTGCCGCGCCAGCCCCTCGATCGCCCTCGCGGCGTCGAGGCAGCTCCACCCGCTCCCGCCATCCGCCTCGGCGAACGGCGCCGCGATGAGCCCGCACTCGTGCAGCTCCCGCATCGTCTCGACGGGATACGCCTCGGGATCCACCCGCTCACGCTCCCCCGCGCGGAGGGCGACCTCGGTGACGTCGTTGGGGTGCAGCATGTGGCGATCCGTTCGGAGCCGACCCGCAGCGGATGGTAGACCTCGCGGAGGCGGAGGCGCAGACGTACTGGCTCTCCACGCCTTCTCACGGCGGACGTGTCTAGCGTCGCCGCAGCGGTCCGCCGGCTCGGCCCTCTACGTGCGCGAGGACAATGGAGCATTCCCCATGCGGATCGAAGCTGGCCCCGCTCGTCGGAACCTGAAACATCTCAGCGCATTTCTGAGCGCCGGGGTTCTCACCCTCGCGTTGGTGAGCCTCACGACGCCGGCGCACGCTGCAGGCACGACGAGGTACGTCGCGACCACCGGCGCGGACGCGGGGGACTGCATTGATGCGGCCGCGCCCTGCGCGACGATCGAGTACGCGGCCGGCGTGGCCGACGAAGGCGACGAGGTCCAGGTCGCCGAGGGCACCTACGTCGAACGAGCGCACATCGCGGCCAGCGGCGTCACGTTCACGGGCGTCGGCGCCGTCGTCGTGGATGGTGGCCTCGTGGTCGAGAACACGAGCAACGTGACGTTGCGGGGCTTCGAGGTGCGCACGACCGACGACGCAATCGAGCTCAACGACTCCAGTGGGGTCGTGATCGAGGACGTCACATTGGTCGCGCGGGGGGAGGCCGGCGCCGGCCTCCGGTCCCTCGGATCAACGGTGGAGATCCGAGAGTCCGAGGTCATCGGCAGCTTCGTCTGGGGTCTGCTCTTCGAGCGCTACGTAAGCGGCACACTCGACTACACGGGCCCCGGCTTACCCGTCAGCGTCTCGAACGTCACCATCTCCGGCCCGGACTTCGGCATCATACTCGGCCCGATGATTGACGCCGAGGTGCATGGCGTGTTCGTCTCGCGCTATTCGGAGGCCGCGGTGATGGTCGGCGGAATATTCTTCGACGACGAAGCCGGCGCCGTTCGGGCGGCTCCGAGATCTGCCTCGATCGTGGGCAACAGGTTCGGTGAATCGTGCTGCACGGTGGCGCCCGCGATCACGTTCTTCGGCAGGGCGGCGCCCGGCACCATCGACGTGTCGTTCAACCAGATCCTGGGCGGCGCGCGATTCTTTGACGGCTACGTCGGCCTGGAGCGGAACTGGTGGGGCTCCCCCGCTGGCGGTCCGTTGGGCGGAGGCAGCTTCGACTTCGATCCGTGGTGCCTCGACCCCAGCTGCACGACGTTTTCCGATGGCAGCGGTGCTAGCGACAAGGGCAGACTCCCGCCGTTGCCGCCGTACTACACCGTCCCCTCGGTCGTGAGCGTGACGCTGGACCTCGGCGACGCGGGCGTGGTGAACCTCCCGCCCCGGCCGAAGGACGAATGGATCGACGAGGCCCGTGCTCTCCTCCCCACGCTGCGCCAGCGGTCATGGTTCCCCGACGTCATCGTCGAGGTGGACGCCGCAGCGGGCCGGGTGCACATCACTGTGCCAGAGGGCGCGGACCTCAGCGAGTACATGCACCTGCTGCCGTAACGGCCCCGAGGCCTAGCAACGACAAGCCCCTCGGCCGGCGGGCGACCGAGGGGCTGTGCTGTATCCGTAACGACCGAGGGCGGCTCGGTTAGACCGAGGCGACTTCCGCCTCCACCACCTCCGGCGCGGCTGCGCCGGGGTGGCGGGTGAAGGTGAACTCGCTGCCGTCGTGGTCGACGGTGATGCGGTCGCCCTCCTCGTAGTCGCCGCTGAGGACGCCCCGCGCGAGCGGGTTCTCCACGCGGCGCTCGATCAGGCGGCGCAGCGGGCGAGCGCCGAACTCGGGGTCGTAGCCCTCGCGGGCGAGGACGTCGAGCGCGGCCGGCGTGACCTCGAAGTCGAGGCCGCGCTCCAGCAGCCGCTGCCGGACCTCGTCCACCTCGAGGGCCGCGATCTGCCGGATCTCCGGCTCGGTCAGCGGCTCGAAGACGATGATCTCGTCCAGGCGGTTCAGGAACTCCGGCCGGAACGCCTGCTTCAGCGCCCGCTCGATGTCGCGGTGCATCGTCTCGGCGTCGCGGTCGCTCGCCGCGCGGTGGAAGCCCACCGACTCGCGGGTCGCGCCCGTGCCGAGGTTCGAGGTCAGCACGATCACCGTGTTCCGGAAGTCCACCGTGCGCCCGTGGCTGTCCGTCAGGCGGCCGTCGTCCATCACCTGGAGCAGCGTGTTCCAGATGTCCGGGTGCGCCTTCTCGATCTCGTCGAAGAGGATCACCTGGTACGGGCGACGTCGGACCGCCTCGGTCAGCTCACCCGCCTGGTCGTAGCCCACGTACCCCGGAGGCGCGCCCACCAGCCGCGAGGCGGTGTGCCGCTCCTGGTACTCGGACATGTCGAGCCGGATCAGCGCGTCGGGGTCGTCGAACATGTACTCGGCGAGCGCCTTCGCGAGGTAGGTCTTGCCGACGCCCGTGGGGCCGACGAAGACGAACGAGCCGATCGGCCGGCGCGGGTCCTTCAGGCCCGAGCGCGCGCGACGGATCGCGTCCGACAGCGAGGCGATGGCGCGGTCCTGGCCGATCACCTGCTGGTGGAGGAACTCCTCCATCTTCAGCAGCTTCTCGGCTTCGCCCTCCATCATCCGGTCCACCGGGATGCCGGTCATCTGCGCGATGAGCGCGGCGATCTCGTGGGCGGTGACCTCCTCGGCCAGCCCGTGCTCGGCGTGCCACGCGGAGCGGCGGTCCTGGTACTCGCGCTGGATCTCGAGGACCTCCTGCTTGATGCGGGCGGCCTCCTCGTAGTCCTGGCGCTCGGCGGCCGCCTCGACGCGCGCGTTCGCGGCGTCCAGGCGCTGCTTCAGGTCACGCAGCTCCGGCGAGATCGACTCGGCCTCGATCACGTGGCGGCTCGCCGCCTCGTCGATCAGGTCGATCGCCTTGTCCGGCAGGTGCCGCTCGGTGAGGTAGCGCGCGCCGAGCCGGACGGCCGCCTCGACGGCCTCGTCCGTGATCTTCACGCCGTGGTGCTCCTCGTACCGCGGGCGCAGTCCCTTGAGGATCGCGATGGCGTCCTCCTCGGACGGCTCGTCGACGTACACGGGGGAGAAGCGGCGCTCCAGCGCCGGGTCTTCCTCGATGTGCTGGCGGTACTCGTCGAGCGTCGTCGCGCCGATGACGCGGAGCTCGCCGCGGGCGAGCGCCGGCTTCAGCATGTTCGCGGCGTCGATGGCGCCGTCCGCGCCACCCGCGCCGACGACGGTGTGCAGCTCGTCGATGAACAGGATGATCTCGCCGTCCGACGAGCGGACCTCGTTCATCACCGCCTGGAGGCGCTCCTCGAACTCACCTCGGAACTTCGAGCCGGCGAGCAGCGCGCCCATGTCGAGCGCGAGCACGCGCTTCTCCTTGAGGCGGTCCGGCACGTCGCCGTCGACGATGCGCTGCGCGAGCCCCTCGACGATCGCCGTCTTGCCGACGCCGGCCTCGCCGATGAGCACCGGGTTGTTCTTCGTGCGCCGGTTCAGCACCTGCATCACGCGGGCCACCTCGACGTCGCGGCCGATGACCGGGTCGAGCTTCGCCTGCTTCGCGAACTCGGTGAGGTCGCGGGCGTACTTCGTGAGCGCCTGGTAGTGCGACTCCGCCGTGGGCGAGTCGACACGCGCGGAGCCCCGCACCTGCCGCAGCGCGGCGTAGATGCGCTCCTTCGTGATCTGGAACTCGTCCATCAGCTTCTGCGCGTCGCCGTCGCGGGCGTCCGCGATCGCGATCAGCAGGTGCTCGACGCCGACGTACTCGTCCTTCAGCCGGGTCGCCTCGTTGTTGGCGGCCTCGAGCATCTGGACGATGCGCGGGGTGGTGTAGATCTGGACGACGTCGCTCTGGAGCCGCGGCGAGCGGTCGAGGACTTCCTTGATCGCCCGCGCCAGCGCGTCAGAGTCGACGCCCATCTTGTTGAGCACCTCGCGGGCGAGGCCGTCCTTGCGCTGCACCAGCGCGAAGAGGACGTGCTCCACGTCCCACTGCGCGTGGCGCTGGTCGCGCACCAGCTGCTGGCTGGCCTGGAGGACTTCCTGGGCCTGCTCGGTGAATCGGTCCTGTCGCATCATCTGTCGTTACCTCCACCGGCGGCGGTCCCGCGCCCCTGAGGTGGGGAGCCCGCGGTCGGGTTGTTGTCGTGGTTCGGCTCGGTCCCGTCTCCCGCCGAGGGGTTCCCTCGCGACGGAAGCGTGATGCCGTGCCGCGCGAGCGCTGCCCGCGCTGCGTCGAGGTCGTGGCGGTGCTTCACCAGCTCCGCCTGGAGCTCCTCGACGCGGTTGCTGAGGCGGAGGATGACCTCCACCCCCGCGAGGTTCACGCCGAGGTCGTTCACCAGGCGGACGACCTGGCGGAGACGCTCGACGTCGCGGAACGAGAAGAGCCGCGTGTTGCCGCCGGATCGCGCCGGCTGCACGAGTCCGATGCGCTCGTACGAGCGGATCGTCTGCTGGTGCAGGCCGACCATCCGGGCGACCACGCTGATCTGGAACACCGGCTCGTCGTGGGGGATCTCGTTGGTCACGATGCCTCCTCACGCGTTCCCGCTGCCGCCGGCGTCGTCGCGTCGCGCAGCTGCTCGAAGAGCCGCCGCTGCTCGTCCGTCATCGGCTCGGGAAGCACGATGCGGACACGCGCGAAGAGGTCGCCGTAGCCCCCACCGGATCGGGGCATGCCCTGCCCCGCGAGACGGAACTGCTTGCCGCCCTGCGTCCCCGCGGGGACCTTGAGGGCGAGCGTCTTCCCCTTCAGCGTCGGCACCTTCACCTCGCCGCCCAGCGCCGCCTCCGCCACGGGCAGGTCGACCTCGACGTGGAGGTCGTCGCCCTCGCGACGGAAGCGCGGGTGCGAGTTCACGTGCACGCGGAGGAAGAGGTCGCCCGCCGCGCCGCCGTTGGCGCCGGGGCCGCCCTGTCCCGCGAGCCGGATGCGCTGGCCGTCCTTCACGCCCGCCGGGATGCTCACCTCGACGCGCTTGAGCGGGGCAGCGACACCCGTGCCGCGACAGACGTGGCACGTCGCGCCGGCGATCTGGCCGGTGCCGCTACAGACGCGACAGGGCTCCTCGCCCGCGCGGATCTCGATCGTGCGCTTCGCCCCGGCGTACGCCTCCTCGAGGGTGACGCGCACCTCGGCCTCTGCGTCCTGGCCCTTGCTGCGGCCGGCCGCGCGACGGAAGAGGTCGCCGAAGATGCCACCCGCGCCGCGACGATCGCCGCCGCCGGCAGCCCCGCCGAACAGGTCGCCGATGTCGAACCCCTCGTCCGAGGAGAAGTGGTAGGTCTGGCCGCCACCGGGAGCGCCGCCGCCGAAGCCACCCTGCCCGAAGCCGCGCGGGTCGAACCCGACGCCGCCGCCCTGGCGACGACGCATCTCTTCGATCTGGTCGGCGTGCATCCAGTTCTCGCCGTACTTGTCGTACTTCTTGCGCTTCTCCGGATCGCCGACGACCTCGAAGGCCGCGTTGATTTCCTTGAACTTCGCCTCAGCCTCGGGGTTGCCGGGGTTCACGTCCGGGTGCCACTGCCGCGCGAGGCGACGGAAGGCGGACCGGATCTCCTTCTCGGAGGCGGTCTTGGGGACGCCGAGGACTGCATAGAAGTCAGTTGCCATGAACCGAGTATAGCCACCGGGCAGGTTCGCGTCCACAAAATATGAGTGAGTATGACTAAGATGTGTTGACTCGGACGGGCGAGAGTGCCATCATCGGATCCGCCAGGACGAGAGGCGGCCAGCCGCCCAGGTTCGGGACTCCCGGGGCGAATCTTCGGGACCACCGGCACTGAGGACGGCCCGTCAGAAACGTCAGACTGGCATTGCATCGAGTTTGGGTACTGGCTCGGGTTCGCACCCCAGAACGCACATCAACCGGGGAGACGCCGAGAGAAAGGGACATGACCGTGACCAACGATGTTGTTCGCCGTGATCCGTTCGCGGCGCTCGAGACCCCGTTCCGCCGGGTCTTCGACCGGGTCTTCGACGACCCGTTCTTCCGCTCCGCCGCGAATGCCTTCAACGACGAGGGCGCGCTCGCGCTCGACGTGTACGAGAAGGACGGCAAGCTGAAGGTGGAGGCCTCGCTCCCGGGCTACAAGAAGGAAGACGTCGACGTGCAGGTGCACGACGGCATCCTGTCCATCAAGGCCCAGCGCTCCGAGGAGCACGAGGAGGGCGCGAAGGGCAGCAAGTTCTACCGCCGCGAGCGCTCCTGGGGCTCGGTCAGCCGTCGCGTCGCCCTCCCGGGCATCGTGAAGGACGCCGACGTCGAGGCGGAACTGAAGAACGGCGTGCTGACGCTGACCATCCCCCTCCCGGAGGAGAAGCAGCCGAAGCAGATCGAGATCAAGGGCGAGTAACCCTCACCCCTCGCACCACCGATCTCCCGAAGCCCCCGCGGGTCCCCGCCCCGGGGGCTTCTTCGCGCGTGCTAGCGTCCGCGGCGACACACACCTCGGAGGTGCGAGATGGCGGGCATCTGGCCGGGCGACACCCAGTGCGTGGTGATGCTGAGCTTCGACATGGACGGGCCGTCGGCGATGATTCGCCGGAATCCCGAGGTCGAGCGGATGCCCTCGGCGCGGTCGATGGGGGAGTTCGGGCCGGACGTCGCCGTCCCGCGCATCCTCGCGATGCTGCGTGACTTCGAGATCCCGGCGTCGTTCTACATCCCCGGCTGGGTCGCCGAGCGCTGGCCCGGGACGGTCGAGGCGGTCGCCGCCGACGGCCACGAGATCGCGCACCACGGCTACCTCCACGAGCCGCCGGCCTCGCTCCAGGGCGCCGAGGAGGGCGAGGTGCTCGACCGGGGCAGCGAGATCCTCGAGCGGATCACCGGGCAGCGGCCGAAGGGGTACCGCTCGCCGTCGTGGGAGCTGAGCGACCAGTCGCTCTCCCTCCTCGCCGACCGCGGCTTCGTCTACGACTCGAGCCTCATGGGCGACGACGCACCGTACTTCGTCGACGCGGGCGACGGGCGCCGGCTCGTCGAGGTGCCCGTCCACTGGTCGCTCGACGACGCGCCGTTCTATCCGTTCAACCCCGCGGTCGGCCGGACCGAGGTGATGGCGAGCCCGCAGCAGGTCTACGAGACGTGGGCCTCGGCGTTCGACGAGCTGTACGAGCGGGGACGCGCCTACGCGCTGACGATGCACCCGTGGGTGACGGGCCGCGCCGGGCGGCTCTCGATGCTCGAGCGTCTGATCCGCTACATCCGCGCCTTCGACCACGTCGAGTTCGCGCGCACGGTCGATGTCGCCGAGGCGTACCGGGACCGCGCGAGCTAGCGGAGGTCCGAGGGCTTCGCGTCCGGGGCGGCCTTCATCTGGCGGTAGGCGTAGCGGGCGCTGTCCTCGACGCGCTCGAATCCGCGCCAGCCGCCGAAGCGCTCGCGCATCGCCTCCGTCACGCGCGCGCCGGCGGTCGCCTCGTCCTGGCCGTCCACGATCGCGTTCTGGACGCCCATCGCCAGCATCGCGATGAAGTCGCGCGCATCGATGAGGGCGTCGAAGCTGCCGATCGGGCCGTGGCCGGAGACGAAGCGCTCGGGCTCGAGCTCCAGCAGGCGGCCGTCGGTGCCGACCCAGTCGCGGACGTAGCCGTCCTGGATGAATGGCACGCCGCCGTCCTGGGCCACGTCGCCGGTGAAGAGCAGGTTCTCCTCCGGCAGGTGGATGAAGATGTCGCCGCTGGTGTGCGCGCGGCCGAACCAGCGCAGGTGCAGCTCGCGGTTGCCGAGGAACAGGCGCATCGACTCGTCGAAGGTGAGCGAGGGCGGCGTCACCTGGACGGTCTTCGCCTCGTCCGACCACGGCATGCCGGACGTCGCCGCGCGCTCGCGCCACCACTCCACCAGGTCGACGTCGAGCATCTCGGCGCGAGCGTTGTCGTGCCCGATGATCGTCGCGTCCGGGAACTCCTCGTTGCCCCACGCGTGGTCCCAGTGCGAGTGCGTGTCGACCACCCAGCGGATCGGCTTCGGCGTCAGTCGCTTCACGTCCGCGATCAGGTCACGCGCGAAGGAGGGCACCCGCAGCGAGTCGATGACGAGCACGCCGTCGTCGCCCACGATGATGCCGGCGTTGGTGAGCCCCTCGTGGAGCCGCGCGAACACGCCGTCCGCCAGCTCGACGATCGTCGTCCCGGGTGTGCTCTCGACCATGACGCCCTCCTCGGTGCGTGGGGAGGGTAGCCGCTCGCGCCGGCGCCCGGTGGCGCCGCCCGGCGGCTAGCTGCCGCCGCGGATGAGCGTCAGCGCGGTGAACGCGACGAACCCCGCGAGCAGGAGGACGCCCTCGATGCGACCGATGTGGGCACGGCGCCACATGAGCGGTACGAGGATGAGCGCGCTAACGGCGAGCACCGGCAGCTCGAACGCGTAGAGGTCCTGGCTCACGGCGATCGGGGAGGCCGCGGCCGCGCCGCCGAGGACGCCGAGGACGTTGAACAGGTTGGAGCCGACGACGTTGCCGATGGCGATGTCGTCTTCCTTCTTGAACGCGGCGATGGCGCTCGTGACGACCTCGGGGAGGCTCGTGCCGACGGCGACCACGGTGGCGCCGATCGCGAAGTCGGAGATGCCCACGGCCTCGGCGAGCTCGCTCGCCCCCCGCACGAAGAGCCACGAGCCGAACGCCAGCGCCCCGATCGCAACCGCCAGGATGGGCACCTCGGCGGCGACGTTCACATGCTCGGTCTCCTCGGGGACGGGAAGGCCCTCGAACTCGGGCTCGGGCTCCGCCTGCACCTCCGGCGAGGAGAACCACTTGAGCTGCACGACGCTGAAGACGAGGAGCATCACGACGCTGGCGATGCCCTCGATGCGTGACACCTCGCCGTCCGCGAACACCACCAGCGCCCACGCGGTGACGGCGAGCAGGATCGGGACGTCGAAGCGGAGCATGCGCCGGTGGATCGCCAGCGGCGTGATGATCGAGGCGATCCCGAGCACGAGCAGCACGTTCGCGATGTTCGAGCCGATGACGTTCCCGGCCGCGACGCCCTCGGAGCCGCTGAGGGCGCTCAGGAGGCTGACGGTGAACTCCGGCATCGACGTGCCGAAGGCGACGACCGTGGCGCCGATGACGACGGTGGACATCCCGAGGCGGAGGGCGAGGCGTCCGGCGGAGGTGACGAGGCGGTCGCCCGCGGCGACGAGCAACACGAGGCCGATGACGAGCCAGACGACGGCGAGCATTCACGCTCCGCTAGTAGGGGCCGGGTGAAGGGCGGCTGCCGCAGGCGTGAGCGGAGCGAAGTCGCCGGTGCCGAAAATCATCGGACGCTGGTCGCTTACGCGCCCGGCGCGGCCGTCCTCCTCCTTCGCGAACTCCACCCCGGAGCGGGACAGACCCAAGTGGAGGCCGGTGTTACGATTCGGCTCCGCCGACCCGTCGGCACCATGGCAGGCCGGTAGAACTGGCCGCGCATGCCCCGTAGACCATTCCCCAGACGCCAGGAGGTCGATGTGTACCGTGAGATCGCTGTGTTCACGGGCAACTCGCACCGCGCGCTCGCGGAGGCGGTCTGCAAGCACCTCGAGATCCCGCTGGGGAACGTGCAGGTCTTCCAGTTCTCCAACGAGGAAGTCTTCGTCAAGTACGAGGAGAACATCCGCGAGCGGGATGTCTTCATCATCCAGCCCGTCGTCTCGCCGGTGAACACGCGGCTCATGGAGCTGCTGATCATGATCGACGCGGCCAAGCGCGCCTCCGCCGGCCGCATCACCGCCGTCGTCCCCTATTACGCCTACGGCCGCTCCGACAAGAAGGACCAGCCGCGCGTCCCCGTCACCGCCCGCCTCGTGGCGAACTTCGTCGAGGTTGCCGGCGCGGACCGCGTGCTCTCCATGGACATGCACGCCGGCCAGATCCAGGGCTTCTTCAACATCCCGCTAGACGAGCTCACGGCGTTCCCGCTGATCTCGGACTACTTCTCTTCGTTGCACCTCCCCGCGCCGTGCGTCGTCGCCCCGGACGTGGGACGCGCCAAGCTGGCGCGTGACCTCGCCGAGCGCATCGGCGCGGACATCGCGATCGTGGACAAGAAGCGGGACGGCAACAAGGAAGCCGCCGAGGCGATGACCCTCATCGGCGAGGCGGCCGGCAAGGACTGCCTGATCGTCGATGACGAGGTCCTGACCGGCGGCACCGTCGCGTCCGCCGTGAAGTTGCTCCGCGCGCGCGGCGCGAACTCGGTCCGCGTGGCCTGCGTGCACCCGGTGCTCGCGCCGAAGGCGTTCCAGGTGCTCGACACGCCCGACCTCGACGAGATCGTGTTCACGGACTCGCTCCCGCTCGTGCACGGCGAGTTCAAGTCGGTGAAGTCGACGGTGCTCTCGATCGCACCGCTCATCGGCGACGCCATCCACCGCATCCACACGGGCGGGTCGGTCGGCGCGCTCTTCCGCTAGTCACGCTAGTCAGGCCGGGAGCCTCGCTAGTCGACGCCGAAGCGCAGCGCATGCATCAGCGCGAGCAGGGCGTCGGACGGCTCGATCCCCAGCTCAGCATTGAGCCGGCCGCGGAACTCCAGGAAGGTCCGGACGGCCTGCGCCCGGTTCCCTTCCGCGAGTTGCGCCTGGATCAGCGTCCGTGTCGCGCTCTCCCGCAGCGGATCCAGCCGGACGGCCGCGAACGCTGCCGCGACCGCGTCGGCGTGACGGCCGGCGCTACTCAGCTGAGCCGAGCGGGTCTCGATGGCATGCAGCGACAGCTCCCGCAGGCGCTCGCGCTCCAGGATCACCCAGTCGTCGTCCCACTCCGGCAGGAGCTCCGCCGCCAGTTGTCCGGCGGTCCAGTCTGAGGCGCCACCGCTGAGGATCGCCTGCGCGGCCTCTTCCAGCTCCGTCGCGTCCACCGCGACCTCGTGGCCCAGACGCAGGGCCCCGGCGGAGACCTCCACCAG